>CAZIZG010000001.1:0-13275 GCA_964543815.1 uncultured Bdellovibrionales bacterium
CACTCGCTGCCCTGGTCATAGTGACACAGATGGCAGGGTTGTTTGTGTAGGGGGAAGTTGGAAAAGAGCCCAAAAAATGCTATCCTCAAGGGGAGATGGACCTAAACCATTTCCTCTTTTGTTATGGCCTATCAATTTCATCTTGAATCATTTGAGGGGCCACTTGACCTTCTTCTTTCGCTTATCGAAAAGGAAAAATTGGATATCACTCAGGTGAGTCTGGCGCAAGTGACAGATCAATACTTAGGCTATATTCGGGACGAGCAGTCGATTTCTTTGCAAAACTTGTCAGCGTTTCTAACGGTAGCAGCTCGATTGATACTTATTAAGTCTCGTGCTCTGCTTCCTGTTCTCTCTTTTAGTGATGAAGAGGAGGAGTCCATGGAGGATCTAGAATATCATTTGAAAGCCTACAAGTTGTTTCGTGAGGCATCACAACGGTTGGGTGGATTATTTCTGACGTCTCGAGGAGCGTATACTCGGGAAGGTTTTCTTGGGGCACAAGTAGTGTTTTATCCGCCAAAGGGAATTACGGTTGATTCGCTAAGAAACCACTTTGCTAATGTTTTGGGTGACATACCAGTATTTGAAGTTTTGCCAGAGAAGGAAATGGCAATGGTTGTTTCTCTCGAGCAACGAATTTCTCATCTACAGCATACATTAGCGGAACGCGTCGAATCATCGTTTCATGAAATTATTCGCAACACGGAAAATAGGGTAGAGGTCATTGTGTCGTTTTTGGCCCTACTCGAGCTCATAAAGCAACGTTTTATATCGGTTGAGCAGGAAAAATTTTTCAGTGATATTCGCATTAAAAGACTTGTTTGAATTTATGAATGAAGTCAATCACGTTTCAGCCTTAGAATCACTTTTGTTTGTGAGTGGAGAACCGCTTTCCCTTGCACGACTGTCAGAGGTGCTTTCTTTGAGTGAAAAAGATGTACAGACAGCAATTGATCATTTGGCCAAGCGATATAATGATGAGGTAGAGGGTGGGTTGATGCTTATCAGGCAGAATGGCACTGTTATGCTTGCGACTAAACCTGCTAATGCCTCCCATGTTGAGGCGCTAACCAAAAGCACCTTGCAGGAGGGTATGAGTAAGGCCGCTCTCGAAGTTTTGGCTATTATCGCCTACCGAGCTCCGGTTTCACGAGCTGAAATTGATGCTATTCGGGGAGTAAATTGCAGCTTTACTTTGCGTAACCTGTTGCTTCGTGATTTGATTGAACGTGAAGGGAATCCTAGCGATAGCCGAGGGTATTTGTATCGTCCAACCGTTCGCTTTCTGCAAGTTTTGGGTATACAGGAAGTATCAGAGCTTCCCCAGTACGAACTCTTGTCGCGTGATGAACGATTGCGTTTGGTTCTTGAACAGGACGGTAAAAAATCGGAAGAAGAAAATGAAATCGGTGAGAACGGAGAAAATAAAACTGAAACAGAGTGAATATGCGTTTTTTCCTGATAGTTATTATTGTACTTGGCCTGTATCTTTTTTTGGAAAAGGATAGTGCAACAGTACAGTCATTGATCGCGTCAGTGTCGTCTGTTTGGGAGAACAAAGATGGTCGGTTTGATGATCAGTCAATTGGTAATCAGGCCGTGTTGGGGGTTGAGCAGATTGTTGAGCCGGTGGTAGCGGAAAGCAGGGAATTGGCGACAAGTTTTCAGCCTGAACTGAAAGAGTATTCTCCGCGATTAAACATTGTGTCAGCTCACGCCTCAATTATTATGGATGCTGAGTCGGGTAAGGTACTGTATGCCCGCAATGCTGATGAGCAGCGGCAGATTGCCTCGCTGACGAAGTTGTTCACGGCCGCCATCGTGATGGAGCGAGTAAAGGACCTTGATGAACTCGTAACGATTGATGAAGAGGCGATATACTCCGAGGGGACTCGGGTAGGTTGCCCACGTTCAGGGTTTTGTAATGGCGTACGCTTAAAACCTGGTGAACAGCTGACAGTTCGTGATCTTCTGAAGGCAGCGCTCATGAATAGTGCCAATGATGCTGCTATTGCTTTGGGAAAACACCTTGGGAAATCCCAGGACGGATTTGCTCATATCATGAATGAGCGTGCCAGAGAACTCGGATTGAATCATTCGCATTTTTGCACCCCATCTGGATTGGAGCCTGATGGTCGGGAACATGAGTGCTACTCATCAGCAGCGGATGTGGCCAAAATTGCTGCTCACGCTCTTTCATACCCGGAGCTTTGGGAGATCATGCGTTTGGAAAAACAGTTCATTATTTCAGCAGACGGAAAATACGAGCATGAAATTTTCAATACCGATCAGCTTTTAGGGCAACTCCCTAATCTCATCGGAACCAAGACAGGATTTACGCCACTTGCCGGTTATTCCTTGCTGGCGGTCGCTACTGATTCGACCGAGCACCACAAAATAGTAGCGGTAGTGCTTGATGATCAGTCGCGTTGGCAGAGTATACGATCGATGTTTGACTGGAGTTTCCAGGCGTTTGATTGGAAATAACATAAATCAGTAATTGAAATTTTTATGGAAACAATTCAGATTGCTCAAATCCAGAGTATCCCGAATGTTATCAATGTGCTTAAGGTACTTACCACTGGTCTCCTTGCTTTTCTTATCGCATTTGCCCTAACACCGCTCTGGACCCATTTTCTCTATCGTTACAAATTTGCCATTAAAATTAAAAAAACTTCAGTGAATGGCGAACAACTAACTTTTGTAAATAAATTACACGCTTCCAAGGCTGGAACGCCGACGATGGGTGGTGTGATTGTTTGGGTCTCAGTGCTGATTTTGGTACTTCTCTCCCATACCCTTTTTCCATTTATTGCTGACTGGACGAACACGAATTTTATTGCACGCTTGGATTTCTTTAAGCGCTCTCAGGTTTGGTTGCCCTTATTTGTTTTGGTAACGGCTGGCATTCTAGGACTGTTTGATGATTACATGAGTGTTCGAGGCACTGGTACCAATAAAGGAGGGGGTATGCGTTTCGCCTTTCGTTTTTGGTGGCTATTTGCTATTGCTGGTCTCGGCGCTTGGTGGTTTTACGAGAAGCTTGGTTGGGATAAGCTGCATATACCAGCTGTCGGTGATTTTTCTATTGGTTGGTGGTATATTCCACTTTTTCTCTTCGTGATATTATTTACAGCTATTTCTTCCAATGAAACTGATGGCCTAGATGGTTTGAATGGAGGAGTGCTTCTTATTGCGTTCAGTGCGTTCTCACTTATCGCCTTTGTTCACAACAAGATGGACCTCGCTGCTTTTTGTGCCGCCCTGGCCGGAGCATTACTTGCTTTTCTCTGGTTCAATATCTACCCAGCTCGCTTTTTTATGGGTGATACGGGAGCTATTGCTTTGGGTACCACTCTTGGGGTAGTGGCGATGCTTACCAATTCGGCTTTGGCACTTTTTGTCATTGTAGCGATATACTCTCTGGAATCTGGTAGCGCCGCTCTCCAACTCCTTTCCAAAAAATATTTTGGTAGAAAAGTATTTTTAGCAGCCCCTATTCACCATCATTTCGAAGCTAAGGGCTGGCCAGAGCCAAAGATTGTTATGAGGGCCTGGATATTTACATCGTTAACGGCACTCATCGGAACTATGATAGCTATTTTGGGTATGGGTAAATAATTTCAATTTTGTAACAGCTATGGAACTTCGCAGCATCGAGGGTGTTGATTTCTCTCATCAGATGGTATTGGTCCGGGTAGATTTTAACATTGAGCAGACGAACACGGTAGCCGTGGAAGAACATTTTCGTCTCGATATCGTCAAAAAAACGATTGATACCATCGCTTCATTCGACGGTGCGAAAATAGCCCTCTTAACTCACTTTGGTCGGCCAGAAGGAAAGCGTGACACGGCTTTTTCAGTTCAAAAATTAGTGTCAGCAGTCGGTCGATCGCTTGGTAAGGAAATCATCTTTGTCCCCGACTGTATCGGTGATGAGGTTAAAATTGCGATAGCTAATTTGGCCAACGACCAAGTGCTTCTTTTGGAAAATGTGCGTTTTTATCCAGGAGAAGAGACGAATGATGAAGAGTTTGCTCGGTCACTGGCCAAGCCATTCACGATTTTTGTCAATGAAGCGTTTAGTGTGTGTCATCGGGCCCATGCTTCAGTTGAGGCTATCACGCGTCTCTTGCCATCATATGGGGGACTACGTTTACTTAAGGAAGTAAGGGAACTGGAACGCGTGGCCCTTTCACCGGAACATCCAGCGATTGCTATTATTGGTGGTGCCAAGATTGAGACGAAATTACCGCTTATTCAGGCGCTTGAGAAAAATTACGATGCTGTTCTAGTGGGAGGGAAGATTGCCAATGAGGCACTTGATCAAAAACTTGTTTTTTCTGACAAGGTACTCCTTCCAAAGGATTTTGACTCTGCAGCACGGCTCGATATTGGACCGCAAACCATTGGTTATTTCACTCAGATTATCAATACAGCCAAGACCGTTGTTTGGAATGGTCCAATGGGAAAATTTGAAGAAAAACCCTATGATATTGGCACTGATGCTATCTTGCACGCCATTCTTGAATGCCAGGCTTATGTGGTTATTGGTGGGGGTGAGTCCCTGGCTGTTTTGGAACAGGCTGGGGTTATCAATAAAGTAAGCTTTGTTTCTTCTGGAGGCGGAGCAATGCTTGAGTTCTTAAGTGGGGATGCCTTGCCGGGATTAGTCGCTCTCAAGGCATGATATACTACACATAATGATTGGTTGAAATACTTATGGCTATCATAACGGCGGTACGTGCTCGAGAGATTCTTGATTCTCGGGGTGATCCAACGGTGGAAGTACAAGTGACTCTTGATGATGGGACTATAGCTAAGGCTGGCGTGCCCTCTGGTAAATCTACTGGCGCTTTTGAGGCAGTAGAGTTACGAGATAATGACTCACGACGTTACCATGGACAAGGGGTGTTACGAGCAGTTGAGCATGTCAATGCTGATTTGGCTCGTGTAGTTGTCGGAAAAAATGTTACAGATCAGCGCGCTCTTGATGATGCGATGCGCGCTCTTGATGGAACCCCTAACAAAGGACGACTCGGAGCAAATGCCATCTTAGGTATCTCTTTGGCCGTATGTCGGGCTGCAGCTCTCTCGTCAGGCAAGGCGTTGCATGAGTATATTGCCGAGCTGTATGGCAAGAAGGAAGCTCGTGCTGCTTTCCCTGTCCCGATGTTTAATATTATTAACGGAGGAAAGCACGCTGACTCTGGTCTCTCGGCTCAGGAATTTAAAATTGTTCCCTTTGGGATTAAGGACTTTCCGGAACAGTTACGAGCCGGAAGTGAAATATTCCATGCTCTTCAAAAACTATTGGAACAAGCTGGACTTACGACATCGGTAGGCGATGAGGGTGGCTTTGCACCACGTATGGAGAGTCATGCTCAGGCTCTCCAGATAATTGGTCAGGCAGTGACTGATGCTGGGTACCGCCTCGGAGAGGATATTTTTATTGGTCTCGACGTAGCAGCTGATTCGTTTTATGACAAAGCGGAGGATCAGTACGTACTGAAGCCTGAAGGAGTAACGCTTTCCCGTGAGAGTCTGGTTAACGTATATCGGGAGTGGATTGAAAAGTATGCCGTCGTCTCAATTGAAGATGGTCTTCACGAAGAAGATTGGGATGGCTGGGCCAGTATGCGGGAAAAATTAGAAAAAGAAACAACCGCCTGGAAACAGATACCGATGCTCATAGGGGATGATTTACTTGTCACGAATGTGGAGCGACTTAAGAAGGCAATCGAAAAAAAGGCCTGCAATGCGGTACTTATCAAAGTGAATCAAATCGGTACGGTTTCTGAGACCCTTGATTGTATGCGCCTGGCTCGTGAACACGGCATGAATCGTGTTATTTCTCATCGGTCTGGTGAAACTATGGATGATTTTATTGCTGATTTAGCGGTTGGTACGGGTGCTGAATTTATTAAATCGGGATCACTTTCACGAGGTGAGCGGTTGTGTAAATACAATCGTTTGTCCGAAATCTATCTTTCGCTCCAAACGGTAAAGATTCCCGTAGCAGAGATAAATCAATAACACCAGGTCTTCGTTTATGTGGTTTCGTTCTTCATTACCGAGAGTTATTTGTATCGGTTCAGTTTCTAAGGATATTTTTTTTCCTACTGATGAGGCATTGCTCCTTGATACACCGGATGATATCACTGCGAAGCAAAAAATTGCTTTTGAGTTGGGCGGTAAGTATCGGGTAAAAGATCGATATGAGGCCGTGGGCGGGGTGGCGGCCAACGTTGCTTGTGGCTTAGTTCGTTTAGGCCATCAGGCAGCGGTGTATAGCTGTGTCGGTGATGACGATATGGGAAAATCCATAACCCAATCACTTGATGAAGAGGGTGTAGAGACCAGGCTTATCAAGCGTCTTGGTGATGCCAAAACTGATCTTTCTGCTATCGTAGTAATGGAACAAAATGGTGAGCGCACCATTTTTCATAATCGGGATGCGAATGAGCGGCTCGAAGTGTCACCAGATAGTCTGCGGGGTGCCCCGTGGTTATTTGTGAGTGCTCTGAATGGCGATTGGCCGAAAAATTTGGCCAATATTCTTTCTGCTAAGCAGTCGTATGATGCCAAGATCGCTCTCAATCCAGGACAACATAATATCAAAGATGATGCCAAACGCATCGTAAATTTTCTTGAGGAAGTAGACGTGTTGCTTTTAAACAAGGACGAAGCCATAGAGCTATTGCTTCATGCTGAAACGAGACCATCGGATGATGAATTGAACGACGAGCGATTTTTGTTGGCCACGTTGTATTCATTGGGAGCAAGGGTAATTGGTATGACTGACGGGAAGCGTGGCGCTTGGGGGTATGATGGTACAGAATATTGGTACTGTCCAATTCACACCAGAGACAAGGTAGTGGACAGTACTGGTGCCGGTGACGCTTTTGGATCCGGATTTTTTTCCGCTATTCTTTCGGGGCTACCTTTGTCTCAAGCGTTACGCTATGGTATGGCCAATAGCGGTAGTGTCGTTGGATTTTATGGTGCCATTGCCGGGTTGCTACGGGTGGATGATTTAACCGCGCTTCTGCCTTTGATTCATCCGGAGCGTCTACAATAAAAAGAAGTGTTATAATAGAAAAGCAACATCCTGCGGTAGGGAAATGGAGCCAGTGGAAAAACTAATAGTCGTATTTTATGGGATTACTCGGGAATATTTCTTTTAGAAAAGATTCTGATTTGGTTTTGGCTCTTGATATCGGTACGGAAGTGGTCAAAGCGCTCATTTTACGTGTTGAAAAAAATGAACAACGGGGAGTGGTTATTGGCGTAGGGAGAACCGCCCAGAAGATTGGCAATATGCAGAGTGGGGCTGTTTCTGATATCAGTGGTGTTATCGAGTCTGCTCGTCAGGCAATTCAGTTGGCTAAAGAAAAAGCTGGGGTAAAGCGGATTGAAAAAAGTATCATTGGTATCGCTGGAGAGCTTGTGAAGGGAACAACAACAACGGTTCATTATGAGCGCGTTAACCCTGAGATGCATATCGGAGTTCCTGAGCTGAAAATGATTATTCAAAAGGTTCAGGAAAAGGCCTATGAGCGAATCAAAAAGCAACTGGCCTGGGAAACAGGGCAAAGTGATATTGACGTCAAACTTATCAATGCAGCGGTGGTGGATGTGCGTATCGACGGATATCATGTTTTGAATCCAGTTAATTTCCAGGGGCGCTCTGTTTCCATGAGTGTTTTTAATGCCTATGCACCGATGATTCATTTGGGGGCACTCGAAACGATAGCTGATGAACTCGATCTCGATCTCCTTTCTATCGCAGCAGAGCCTTATGCTGTGGCACGATCTGTCGAAGTAGAAGATATGATGGATTTCAGCGCGATATTTATTGATGTTGGTGGCGGAACTACGGATATTGCGGTTGTAAGGAATGGCGGCCTTGAAGGAACCAAAATGTTTGCTCTTGGTGGTCGAGCTTTTACTAAACGACTCGCTCAAGAGTTTCAACTCAGTTTTGAGGTAGCTGAGCAAATGAAAATTGATTATGCCAATGGCCGATTGAGTGGTGAGGAGGCTGCTCGGGTAGCGGCACTTTTTGCGGATGATTGTCGGATTTGGCTCGGTGGTGTAGAGCTCTCATTGATAGAGTTTGCTGAAACTGATTTGCTTCCTGCCCGTATTTTCTTGTGTGGTGGCGGGTCTGCTCTACCAGGTATTAAACAGGCACTGCTTTCACCAGAGTGGGCCGCTACTTTGCCATTTTCTAAACCTCCCCAGGTAGCTTTTCTCCAGCCGCGAGATGTGACGAGTATCGTTGATGAGACAGGAGAGCTCAATAATCCACAGGATATGACTCCTATTGGGCTGGCACGGTTAGCTTTGCTTGATTCCGTTGAAGAAGAAAAAATGCTTTCAGGCATATTGCAGCGTAGTATGGAATCAATAGAAAATAAATAGAAAAGCGGTCAAATTTATGCCACAAACGTTTTATATAGAAAGTGACGAGGAGATTATTTCTGTAATTGGTCGTTTGCGACGTTCATCGGCTGAAGAAAATTTCTTTGTCTTTCCAAAACGAGCGTTGGTATTACAAAGTATTATCAACCTACGTTTATTTGAAAGGGAAGCAGAGAAATTAGGGAAGCGTATTGTTATTGTGACTCAGGACGAGGCTGGTAAGGTGTTAGCTGAAAAGGCAGGGTTGGTCACCGAACGTTACACGGATGATTTTTCGCGTCAGGCAGAGCATCTTGAAATTGTGCCGAGCCTGGAAAAGAAGCGAGTAGTATTAAATAATAGGAGTGACGCTACTCTTCGCTCTCAGGATATTGGCAGTAGTGATTTTTACAGTGGTGCTTCAGAGATATCGACACCACCGATAAAGCAGGACGGTATTTCTCCGGTCCAGCGTACCCTCCGGATTCGAAATGTCACCCCAGGGAAGCTTACCAGCCTTAACTCCAAACGTTCTTTTGAAGAATCCATACCGAGTGCTCCAGTTATGGTTCAGCGCTCACCACAGCGGCCACCAAGAGTTTCTCAGCCGGCATCCATTCCTTCCTACCGTCAAGAGGAGGGAGGACGATCAGTCATCTCACCTTCTCGCGAAATGGTTCAGAATCATCATGAAGAACGACTCAAGAATTTTTTCTCCAATGGTAGCATGAATAGTACACCTGTATCGCGCCCGGTCGTTTCTCGGGAAGAGCGACAAGAAAGTACTACTCAGACACATGTTATTGCGCCATCAAAGGTCAAAGGGATTTTCTTTTTACTGGGCGGGGTTTCCCTTTTGTCACTTATTGGTGTTACTCTTTTTCTTTTTCTTCCGAAAGCCGAATTGCATGTAGTTCCCTATCGCAGTGTTCAGAGTGTTGATTTGCAGTTTGAGGGTCGACCGGATGCTGTAGATGATAAAAATACCATACCAGTCCGAGTCGTGCGTAAGGAACAGGGGGTAACTCTTTCTGTGGAGGCGACGGGGGTCGCGCCTGGTTCAGCTCAAAAAGCGCGAGGTACCATTACTATTTCTAATGCCTACAGTAGTGATGCCCAATCTCTCGTGGCTACGACCAGATTTGAATCATCTCAAGGAAAAATTTTTCGACTCCAAGAAGGGATAACGGTACCTGGGATGAAAAACGGTCAACCGGGTACTGTTGAGGCTGTGGTAGTAGCTGATGAGCCTGGAACAGAATACAATATCACTGGAACCACCTTTGTTATTCCTGGGTTTAAAGGGAGCCCGAAGTATGATAAGTTTTCGGCGCAATCGACCAAGGCTATGGCTGGAGGTAGTGATGCTAGTGGCAAGAGTGATCAAAAGGTTATCTCCAAGTTAGATCTGGAAAAGGCGGCTCAAAGCGCTAAACAAAAAGCAAAAGAAGATTATTTGGCGAGCGTGATGAGTGAACTCAAGGCGGGCGAAAAAATATTAGAGGAGAATATCGACATTGTAGCCCTCAAAGATGCCGAGCTGCCACTCTCTGGAACGGTGGCTTCCTCGTTTGAATATAAAAATACGTATGTTATCCGTAGTTTTGTTTTTTCGGAGGATGTCATCAAGCAAAAGATTGAAACTCAAGGAAAAGAGACTGTTGGGGGGGTAATGTTCCATCCTGTTTCTATGGTATTGACCTATGGTGAGTCCCCAACCGATTATGACAAACAAACGGTTCGTCTCAAGGCACACGCACTTATTACATCAGAGTCTGCGGTAGATGAAGAAAAATTTAAAAATGCCATTTTGGGTAAAGATGAGGAGGGTATTAACACGCTTCTTAGTTCATTTCCAGAGATTAAGAAACTATCAATTATCTTTAAACCCCAGTGGTTTACCTCAACCATTCCGAGTAATATCGACCGGGTTACTGTCGTAATGGAGCCGGGTGAGGAATAAGCGTGAGTTGCTGATTTTTGCTACCTTTGCTAAAATAGCCTTCAACTCCTATTTTTTGTCTATGCATGATACACGTGATGCCGCTCGCCAGGCCCAGTCGCGGCGTCTCCAGCTTGAAATGTTCACTCTGGAAAATAATCGGAGTCGTCTTCTGCGTAAGCGCGAAGAAGTGGCTCTGAGGGTTAAACATATGAAGGGGGAAATAGCACGTCTTCAGGAAGACCTCCGGTCTGAAGAATTTTCACTTGATTCAATGGATCACGAAATAGCGCTTTTGGGGGAGGAAATAAATCGTCAGAAGAAAAAGATGAATGCCGTTTAATAATGTTTTGTATGCATACCAACGACCTCCGTCAGAAATATCTCGAGTTTTTCAAAACAAAGAATCATCAGGTGATTCCCTCGGCGCCACTGGTACCGGAAAATGATCCGTCAGTGCTATTTAATACGGCCGGTATGCAGCCCCTGGTTCCCTACCTCTTGGGTAAGCCTCACCCGATGGGGAAACGCATTGTTGATGTTCAGAAGTGTGTCCGTACCGGTGATATTGATGATGTAGGCGATGATACTCACCTTACTTTTTTTGAAATGCTTGGAAATTGGTCACTTGGTGATTATTTCAAAAAAGAGTCTATCACATGGTCATGGGAATTTTTGACGAGTACAGAGTGGCTTCACCTTGACCCAAAAATGCTTTCGGTTACCGTCTTTGAGGGAGATGAAAATGCCCCACGAGACGATGAGTCGGCAGATTTCTGGCGGTCCCTCGGTGTTCCTGAGGAGCGTATTGCCTATTTGCCTGCCGAGGACAATTGGTGGGCGGCTGGCCCAACGGGACCTTGTGGTCCGGATACGGAGATATTTTATTGGGTGGGCGAGGGTGAGCCACAGGGCAATAAAGGCACTCATTCTAAGGAGTGGATGGAAATTTGGAATAATGTGTTCATGCAGTACAACCGTGTGGACGAGAAGACACTTGATAAGTTACCGGCCCCCTGTGTTGATACTGGTATGGGACTTGAGCGTACCATCGTGACTCTGAATGGTCTCAAGAATGTTTACGAGACCGATGCTTTTGCTCCTATCCTTGGTCATATTCGTAACATTGTTGGTGTTGACCGTTATATCGAACGTTCTGGTCGTATTATCGCTGATCATGTCCGGGCAGCAACCCACATGATTGCTGATGGAGTGACGCCAAAAAATGTTGATCAGGGCTATATCCTGCGGCGACTCATTCGTCGGGCTATTCGTGAGTTTTACAAAATGGGGTACGAACAATCGGTTTTGAAAGAAATTGGACAGGAATACATCACTTTATTTGCACCGGTCTATGATTCAGTCAATCGCAATCAAGCGCTCATTTTAGAGGAGCTCACTCGCGAAGAAGATAAGTTTCGTTCCACTCTTACCAAGGGATTAAAGGAATTTGAACGTCGTATCGAGAGCGGACAGCTGTCTGGAAAAGATGCCTTTGACCTGTTTGCTACTTATGGCTTTCCGCTTGAAATGACCCAAGAATTAGCCAAGGAACAAAATGTCAGTATCGATGAGGGGGCTTTTCAAGAGGAGTTTAAGAAACATCAGGACTTGTCACGTACCGCCAGTGCTGGCAAATTCAAAGGCGGTCTTGCTGATCATAGTCCCAAGGTGACGGCGTATCATACGGTTACTCACCTCATGCTGGCAGCATTGCGTCAAGAACTCGGCGAAGGAGTGCATCAGGCTGGATCCAACATTACCGAAGAGCGTACTCGCTTTGATTTTACCTATCCGGAAAAAGTTTCTCGGGAAGTGTTGGATCGTGTGGAAAATTACGTCAACGCGGCTATTGCTGCTGGTGCCAGTGTTACTACCACTGTTATGGATAAGGAGGCGGCCAGAGCGGCCGGGGTAGAAGGAAGTTTTTGGGAAAAGTATCCAGAAAAAGTCACTGTTTACCAGGTTTCATCCTCGGATGGCACTGTATATTCTCGCGAATTATGCGGGGGACCACACGTTGTCACCACCGCTGATATTGCAGCTTTTGGTACGTTCAAAATTACCAAAGAAGAGGCTTCTTCGGCCGGGGTACGGCGTATTAAGGCTGTTTTGGGATAACTCTGTTGACAGATAGAGGAAAATCCGGTACAGTGGACAGGTATATTAATGGCTTACGAAAGGCATATGCTCGCGATTATCAGAACCGGCGGAAAGCAGTACAAGGTTTCCGAGGGAGACAAGATTAAAATTGAAAAACTTGAAGCTGAAATTGACAGCGCGGTGAAGTTCGAGGTGCTCTTTGTTGGCGATGACAAGGTAGCCCATGTCGGTACCCCTGTTTTGGAAAAAGCGGTCGTTGAGGGTAAGGTGGTTGCTCAGGATCGCCACGACAAGGTTAAGGGCGTGAAGCATAAACCTAAGAAGCGCTACCTGGTACGCTTCGGTCATCGTCAACCATACACCGAAGTACAAATCACCAAGATTGCTGCCTAGATTCAAAACCCGCCCTCCCAAGCGGGTTTTTTGATAGAAAAAAGACACGTTTGTTTACGTGTCATGCATTGGTTCAAACCAGCGGTTCGCCGCGGAAAGTACCCGGGGCAGCCGAGAGGTGAGCTCCCAAGGCCAGATTGGTGATGGTTCCAATCGATAGTTGGCCGGCCGGATGTTCGGCGGGGCGGCGAGGCCGCATACGCTCAAACACGCGCCGTGGCAGATTGGTACCGGAGAACATGACCTCGCCAATCATCCGCTCCTGTCCATCTGGTCCTTGTTTGCCCAGGTTGGCCTGGAAACGGAAACCTCGACCGTCTTGACCGAGGAGTTGAACGTAGCAGAGGAGGGTATCGCCTGCATAAGCTGCTTCGCGCACCCGAATCTCGCTTTGATTGAGAACCGGGATGTCTGGTGAGCCGGATTGG
>CAZIZG010000001.1:13375-21373 GCA_964543815.1 uncultured Bdellovibrionales bacterium
GCTGCCGCCGTGAGGTGACAGCTCTCAGCCATGAGCACGCCGGGCATGATGTCAAAGTGCCCGGTGATTCGCGGATCGTCTTCCTTGATGAGGAAGCAGCCGAGGGCCCTCACTGCCGAATCGATTCGAACAGTGTCGATGAGTACGGCCAGCCCACGATGAGGGAGGATGTTCTCGAGGTCGACAGCATTGAGAGTGTAAGGAAGGGACGGGGTGTTCAAGGGGGTTTCTCCTTTGAGGTGACAAAAAAGCGGGCCTCTACCCGCGACTCAAATAACTGATAAAATTATGCCAGTTCCTTGCGATTTGTCAAGGCAGCACTCAGGGTGAGTTCGTCAGCGTATTCGATGTCGCCACCAGTAGCTAATCCCCGGCCAATACGCGTTATTTTTACGTTGTAGGGCTCCAATTTCTTTTTGAGGTACAAAGCGGTCACGTCACCCTCAGTCGTTGGATTAGTGGCGAGAATCACTTCTTTGATGCCATCGTGAGCAACCCGACTGAGGAGTTCAGCGATGCGGAGATTGCCGCTATTATCATTTTTACCAGTTTCTAGGAGGCCGCCAAGAACATGATAGAGGCCAGAATAGATGCCGAGGCGCTCGAGAGCAATGATATCAAGCGGCTCCTCGACGACGCACAGTGCTGTGTTATCTCGGCGGCTGTCGGCACAGATGGTACAGAGTTCACTTTCGGCGATATGAAAACACCGGGTACAGCTTTTGAGGCGAGGGAGCTCCTCGAGACTTTCGGCGAAGTGTTGTAGCTTGTCTGCATCTTGCTTGAAGAGATAGAGGACGATACGCTCCGCCATTTTTGGTCCGACGGAGGGGAGGGCAGAGAAATGAGCAATAAGAGACTGGAAAGCCTTGGGATACTGCATAGCACTAGTGATTGGTTTCGAGTGATTTGAACGTAGTGGAATTCTCTTCGAAGTAGAGTGAGATCTTGCCCACTGGACCATTACGGTGCTTGGCGACGATGACATCAGCGATGCCCTTGTTCGGAGTATCAGGCTTTACTCGGTCTTCACGGTAGAGGAACATGACGACGTCGGCGTCCTGTTCGATAGAACCGGATTCGCGAAGGTCAGAGAGTTTCGGGACCTGATCAGGACGGGATTCAACAGCACGAGAGAGCTGGGAGAGAGCGATGACAGGAATATCAAGTTCCCGGGCGAGTTGTTTCAGCCCACGAGATATTTCAGAAATTTCCTGGACACGGTTATCACCCCGTGAACTGCGACCTTCCATGAGTTGGAGATAGTCGATGATGATGAGACCAAGATTGTGTTCGGCCTGGAGACGGCGGGCCATAGTACGCATTTCCATGATGTTGAGCGACCCTGAATCATCGATGAATATCGGGGCCTCAGAGAGTATACCCATGGCGTCAGAAATTTTTTCAAAATCATTACCTGGACCCTCACTCGACAATTTACCGGTACGCAGGCGCCACAAATCAACACCGGCCTGAGCGGCAATCATACGATCTACTAACTGATCGGCGCCCATTTCAAGGGAAAAGATACCAACGGGTACTTTGCCATGAACACCAACCTGACGAGCGATATCGAGAGCAAAGGTTGTTTTACCAACCGAAGGACGAGCCGCCAAAATAATCAAATCGGATTTTTGGAGGCCAGCCAAGAGATTGTCGAGGTCTGGATAAAACGTTTGTACCCCTCGGAAAGCATGATCACTTTTGTGGAGTTCATCGATGCGATTGAAGGCTGTTTCAAGAATAGATTTGATAGGTACGAAATCTTGTTTAATGTATTTTTGTGAAACAGAGAAAATCTTCTGTTCCGCCTCATCGAGCAGTTTCTGGACATCCTCTGCTTCGTCATAGCCGAGTTCGACGATATCACTCGCGGCCGTAATCAGGCGACGGAGGAGGGTCTTTTTTTGGACAACCTTGGCGTAGTGGACGACATTAGTGGCTGACGGCACCGTGTTGACGAGTGAGGCGAGGTAGCTTGAACCACCCACGCGTTCGAGCTGTCCTTTTTCTTCGAGACGGTTAGAAAGTGAGAGGACATCAATCGGCTCACGCTCTTCGTAGAGCGCCAACATCGTTTCGTAGATGAAATTGTGATCGTCTTTGTAAAAATCTCCCACCTTGAGGAGGTCCGCCACTTTGATGATGGCATCTTTGTCGAGCATGAGCGAACCCAACACGGAAGCTTCAGCTTCGATATTGTGTGGTGGGACACGTAGGTGGTCAGCTTTGTTGGCCATCGGAGTAATTCAAAATTCGAACATACCGTAGTATAGCGCGCGAGACGCAAGTGAGCCAGCCATTGGGGATATGTGGATAGCTAGCTCATATTGACAAAATGATGAAATAAGAGTATAATATATAAATCGTGCCAAAAGTACGAGACGCTCACATCAACCTTTTCTCAGGAGGGGAAATGAGACTTTTGAAAGAGATTTGGGACGCCTTGGCCTGCATCGGCCTCATCACGGTGCTCTGCCTCGCGTGGTTCGCCTGGCAACGCCTGAAGCGGGCGGCACAGAGCGCCAAGCGGAGCGAGGCAGCCTTCCAAGCAGCCCAGGTGGCGCCAATCGTTCGCTCCGACGAAGATATCGGGGTCGAGGGTCCGTGGCCCACGAACAGTCCTCGCTAGAGGAGTCAATTCACCAAAGAGCCGGACATCCATCGTGGTGCCCGGCTCGCACACTTTTATACCAAAATACGAGCCTCTTTAATAATGTGTGACTGGGTAAAAAGAGGGTATGTTACACTATAAAAACAAAGAGCTCAACCAATTTCTTGCGAGGGATATTTTATGCCAAGTAAGCAGGCACACCATCTCGTTGATGACATTCCTTTTCTCGGATTAGCAATTGCTTTGGGAAGTGGCCTGTATCTTTCCGACTGGTTCCATTTCTTTCATCCGTACACTGGCCTACTGCTCCAACTTGTTTTTTTTGCCAGCGGACTTAAGCTCGATTTAAAGGTAATGCTCACTGAGCTCCGCGATACCAAGTTAGTCGTGATGGTTGTTCTATTGCGGTTAGTAGTGTTCCCTCTATTTGTTTTTCTTATCGCCAGTCAGTTTTTTCCAGCTTGGACAGTACCTTTTGTCTTGATTGCTGCCATGCCTGCTGGAATGACCTCACCCCTTTTTGTTGATATGGTACGAGGAAACGTACCTCTTTCGCTCCTTCTTACTCTTGCTACCTCTATTTTTTCAGTTGGAACCCTTCCGTTTGTTCTCGACTTTCTGGGAGGAGATGTCCTTCTCTACGATCCCCTCATCATGTTTCGTACCCTGTTTGTCGTGATGTTGGTACCAATTGTTTTGGCGCAGATAGTTCGCATGTCTTCTTTCGGACAGTTTCTTATTGGGCGGAGTCATCATGTGGTACGCATCAGTTCAATTTTCATGCTTTGGTTGCTCATTGCCACCATCACCTCAAAGCACAGCACAGCCTTACTCGAAGGATTTCACCGAGGAGATATAGCGCCAATATTTCTTGCTCTGACTGTCTCATTTGTGGTCTTTCATATCTTTTCCTACGTCATATGCTTTTGGCGTTCTCAAAGAGACCGCCTCACAGTCACTCTCTCACTGTCATATATGAATTTCACCCTGGCTATATTTCTAGCTGAAACACTATTTCGTGACCCACCTATGATTCTCATTGTTATCCTGTCTATGCTGCCATGGAACTTTGGACTGATCGTGTTTCAGTGGCTGATTCGTTCCCGTGGGTGGATGCTCCCCAAGACCTCAAATTATTGACAAATAATGCGAAGTGTGCTTTAATGCATAGAACACTTCCACGGGGGAAGTGTGCCACTGGAGCACAACCGTGCATGTTTTTCGTTCTTTGTTTCTACTTTGTCTGGTTGGACTGCTCGGTGCCTGTGGCACTCTGGGCAAGTCGCCTCCATCGGCTCCCTCTAGCCCAGTAGCTGCGACCCCTGATCTGGCGCCGCTTCTCAAGCGTCTCACTGCCTTGGAAGATGCTGAACGACGACGGGGACAAGCGGAGCGAGAGGCTCGTGGTATTGCAACAACAACCGTTGCCAACCCGTCTTTCGGTGGTATTTCGAATTGCTTCGAGATTCCCAAGGCCTTAGCCTCTTCGGAGTACTACGAAGAGTTCACTCGCGTGATGGATGCCCAATATGCAGTGAGTTGCCTCTTCGGTGCCAAGAAAGTCGAAGACGAGAGGCGTCGTCAGAGCAAGTCATCACCACCACCTCCAAAGAAGAAGTAACGCGCTACGGCGTATCAAAAGGGAGCCCCATCGGGACTCCCTTTTTTATTTTCAGGCGGTATGTATTACAACTTTTTCAAGCGATATCCTGCATCGGTATCTTCCATCTTGTAGCCGAGTCGGACAATCTCATCACGTAACCGATCTGACTCGGCGAAGTTTTTTTCCTGACGAGCAGCGACACGTGCTTCGGCAAGGGCCGTCACCTCAGCTGGGATCATGACTGTTTCGCTGGTGAGACCAAACAAAAAGAATATTTTTTCAAAACAGCTTTTTAACCCAGAAACACTAAGTGTATCTTTGGCATCGATGGCAGCATTGACTTTTTTGATGAGTTCCAAGGTGATGGCGAGAGCCTCTGGAGTATTCAAGTCATCTTGCATCGCCGACCGTACGTTTTCGAGATACTCACTACCGTCAAATCCGCTCGCATCACTGGTCTCAGATGGTAGTGTGTTCAAGCGATCTACCACAGAAAAAAGCGACTCTTTATTTTTCTTGGCCTGCTCGAGTGATTCCCAGGTAAAGTTCATCTGTGACCGATAGTGAGCGCTGTTTAGGAGCATCCGGAAATCCATCGGAGTATAGCCTTTCTCGATGAGGTCTTCGAGAACGTAGAAATTACCTTTGGATTTGGACATTTTGGTACCGTCAACCAGCATATGCCTGGTGTGGGCAAAGTAACGGACAAATGGTTTCCCGGTTACCCCTTCTGACTGGACGATTTCGGCCTCGTGATGAGGAAAAATATTATCTTCACCACCAGTATGAATGTCGAGCGTGTCGCCGAGGTACTCCATAGCCATGGCTGAACACTCGATGTGCCAGCCAGGATAGCCTTCGCTCCACGGAGAGGGCCAGTGCATGATGTGTCCCTCAGGCGCTTTGAGCCACAGGGCGAAGTCCCAGGGGTTTCGTTTGTCGGGATGTTCTTCGAGTCGGGCACCAACCTGGAGTTGATCGAGGGTGTTGCCCGAGAGTTTGCCGTAGTCCGGAAAGGTCGTGACATCGAGAAAGACGTTGCCGTTTTTTTCGTAGGCATGTCCCTTCATAATGAGTTCCTCGATGAGGCGCATCATTTGTTTGACATGAGCGGTTGCTCGGGGAAAGTAATGGGCGGGTTCGATATTCATTCGCTTTTCTGTCGCGAGGGCGTAGTCTTCATAAAACGCCGCAATCTCCTCCGGTTTTTTGTGCTCTTTGGCCGCTTTCTTGGCTACCTTGTCTTCGCCGCTATCGCCTTGGGCGATATCGTCAGCGGTGAGATGGCCGACGTCGGTAATATTTTTGATAAGCCGAACTTCATAACCGATATCCTCGAGAACACGCCGGAGCGTATCAGCGAACACGTAGGCTCGAATGTTGCCAATGTGAATATAGTCATAGACGGTTGGGCCACAGACGTACATGCCGACTTTACCAGTATGAAGCGGGACAAACTCTTCTTTTTTCTTGGTGAGAGTGTTATAGAGTTGCATAACGTATCAGATACTCATTTGTCCCAGTATAGCGCCCTTTCTACTCTTTTGACAAAGTGTCCGCTCACGACTATACTGCGGCCAATCAGAGTGGTACCTTTCCCAACGTGCGAGGAGTAGTCATGAATGAAATGCAGGTGCTTTTCGTGCAGGTGGTTTCTTTTTCAATGACGCTTGACATGATTCAAAGTGGTCATCGTCTCGAGGGCACGGCCGATGAATACCAGAAACGGATTGATACTGGTATGCAGGAAATGAAGGAGCGTAAAAGGCGCGGCGAAGGATTGAGTCAAGAAAAATACGCAGCCGATACGCTTCAGGCGTTACAAGACACCCCGGGACTAGCGGCCTTTAGGGTGTTTGCCGAACACTGCGCGTTTCAGAGCTCCATCCTCGCCTTGGGTGAGCTTCCGACACTCGTTCAACGTCTTCACCGCGAAGGCCTCAGGGAATGGGCAATGCTCTCACCGGATCGGGTATCGCTTCGTCCCTTCGCTCAGGAGTTCTTCGGTCTGTTAGTCGAACAATTCCAGCTCTGTATGACATCTGATGTCGAGACAGCCCAAGAGATAGCTGAACTCCTGTATGAAGTGGCAGCGATTTACGACTTTCCGATGACAGATGAACTGAGGACCAAGGTGGAATATTTCATCGATTTGACGGCCGATGAATTCGGTGACTACAGCCGCGGACCGGATGAAACCCGCGTCGTGAACTGACAAAAAAGGACCCAAGCCAACGGCTCAGGTCCATTTTAATTTTAGAGAAGTGATGTTAAATCCAGCGCCGCCAACGGAAAATTCCAAAGGTAACAAGCGAGATGAGGGCCATGATAGACAGATGAATCCAAAATCCATAGTGGTTACCCAGAAATGGTACGGTAGCATTCATGGCCATCATGTTGGAATACGCGGTGAGTGGCAGGAGAATAGCCGAAAAGATAGTAAGTACCTTCATCGTTTGATCGAGCTTATTCGATAGGAGGGAGTTGTTGGTATCTTCGAGTGCCTCGATAGTTTCTTTCTGGCTCTCCAGGAGGTTCCACAAGCGAATATTGGTACCGATGAGATCCTGATAATAGACTTTGAGCTCTTCAGGGATATGAGGATGGTCCTTTTGAATGAGGGATTCGATAATTGCACGCTGTGGTTTGAGGGTGCGACGGAAATTGAGAATATCTCGTTTCAGAACAGAGATTTCGAGTACCATTTCTTTTTCTTTGCCTGAAAAAACCTGCATTTCGATATAGTCGAGCTTTTCGGTGATGTGGTCGAGCTTCGGGAAGCAGGAGTTGAGGAGAATTTCCAACAAGTGATGAAGGAGTTTGGCTGGATTATCCTCGAGGTAAAGGCGACGTTTGCCTTCGCTGTGTTCGAGCAGTTCGAGAAACGACTGGAGTTGATAAATGTTGTGCTTGTGACTAGTGATGAGGTGGTGCTTAGTGAGGATGATATCAAGCTCACCCGGATAAGTGGTACGGAGTTTGGTATCAAAGAGGGGAATATGAATGGAAAAAAACAAACAACCGTCGTATTGGACGACTTTGGGCTGATAGGTCGGTGTCACCAATTCCTCGATGGCGAGGGGATGGATATTGAAATGCTCCTGGAGATAGGTGATGTCGGTTGATTTCGGATCCTCAAAATCAATCCAGGTGAGATTTTTGTGCTCGACGGTTTTTTTCATGTTTGCTTGCCACGTCATTCTCATCACCCTGATGACTGAATGACCGTGGTGTTTTTTGTTTCGTCATAATTATACCATAGGCTTGACAAATAGGGGATTCAGGGGACAATGACGGTATGCTCAAACGTGTGGTACTTGGCTTCATTCGTCTCTATCAGAAAACCCTCTCCTTCGATCATGGTATCGTGGGCAAAGTTTTCGGTGAACGTTTCTGCCGATTCTATCCATCGTGTAGTGAGTATACGTATCAGGCTGTTTTGAAATACGGCGTGGTGCGAGGTGGTTTCAAGGGTGTACGACGGGTACTCCGTTGTCATCCTTGGAATGATGGCGGGTACGACCCGCTTGTGTAGTTGTTTACCAACGAGGCTCCCATGACTGCCCATTCATTGCAAGAACTCCAAGCCCTTCAGGTTGGAGCGCAGGAAGGACAGGAGACACCGAAAGGACTAAACACGAAGAATACGTGCATCATTTGCGGAAAGAACATCGTACTGCCCTATGGTCGTTGGGATGATCCCCATCATCCGGACAACCTACAGTCGGGGACGTGTTCACGCGGATGCGAGGACGTGAAGGACCCCGTCAGTGCAGCCTTT
>CAZIZG010000001.1:21473-235683 GCA_964543815.1 uncultured Bdellovibrionales bacterium
TTTTTCAGAGTGAAACCCAAAGAGGAGAGTAGGAATTGATTGCACCATCCATTCTGCTTGGTTGTCTGTACGACAACTTTATGCGACTGCCGTTTCTCGAGGTGCTCGATCTGTCACCCCCGGAGGGAGAGGATGAACCTCAGGGGGTAGTCCTCGGTGGCCTGTTCGAGGTTGAGGTGGTCTACGTGTCACACGATGTCGCTCGGGCCATCCTCGAACAGTTCGAGATGTCGGCGGAGCCGCGTCTTTGTCCGACAGCTACTTCCCCATCCCGTGTCTATGGCCCGAGGCCGTATCGACGCTGGCAATTCGTTCGTTCCACCCGCCCCCGCGGGCTCAACTGAAGGAGACTTCATGAAAGAATCCATTCCACTGGATGTTCCAGTGGTCATGTGTCTGGCAGAGCAAAACGGTGTCGGCCTGCGCATTCGGCTTGACATGACCGCACAGCATCGGCAGAGCCAGTTTTGCCAGACCTGTCCGGCACGTGCCCCGTGCAATGCCTACCACCAACACCAAGCGAAGGAGTGACGATGCAGCTCATGCACATGTCAGGTAAGCCACCGGCTGATGTTGATGCCGTAACGGTGTTGCCCGTCGAAAGCACGTGGTGTGATCGCCGTGGTGACCGTACGAATCTGCGCACCTCGTCATGGTCGTTCAGGGTGGACGGTTGCGTTCGCGGACCGAGGCCCTGTCCGAACTGCGATTTGTGCCAGCGTGTGGCTGAAGCCCTGAACCGTCCCTGTCACTGATTGGCAGGAGGCGACTATGGGAAAGAGTCATTCGAAGAAGCCAGCACATGCTGTGCGTCATCCCGCCAGAACGATTCACTGCCACGAAGCGGCGCATCAGCGACACACGCCCGAGCGTGTCATGCTGGTAGCGAAGGATGCGAGACGCTACTTCAGCTCTGGAAGTAACCGCTGTACCATCACGTGCAAGCATGCATGCAAGGCAGGCTAGCTCTATGCTAGTCACATAGCCCAAAGGAAGGCTTTCCTCTGGGCTTTTTTCATACCTATAACCAGTTACCACCACCTATTTTAATAGCACTCCATTTCCTCACTTTTTTACGACCGTGAGAAAGTGAGGAAATGCGGAAGAGGGAATAAAGGAGAGAGAAGAGATGGGAAAAAGAGAGAATTAGCACTCCTCTTGACAGAGTGCTAATCACTATTTATAATAGAAATGTAACAAAAATATTGCTATGAATACTCGTCAAAAACAACTCCTCTCCGCCATCGTTGAGCTCTACACCAAGACCGCGGTGCCGGTCGGATCGCAGGCGCTCCTCGAACACTATGATTTCGGAGTGAGTAGCGCGACACTGCGCAACGACATGGTCGCTCTCGAGGAAGCAGGATATCTGTATCAGCCCCATGTCTCGGCAGGACGTATCCCGACTGATGAAGGATATCGGATGTACGTCGAAGAAATGATGGGCGATACCGATCTCTCACGTGATGATCAGCGTCGTCTCCAGAAAGAATTGCTCCAGCTCAAAGCGAAGCACATGCGCCTGGGACGAAGTACTGCCAAGCTCCTCTCTGCGCTCTCCGGCAATCTCGCTGTTTCAGGTATCGTTGATAAGGATGAATTCTACGACTTCGGTATGCGAGAACTCATCGATAACCCTGAGTTTCAAGAAATGGATGAACTCTGCCGTCTCGTTGAAACACTTGATTCGCTGGATGAAAAATTAGACGGGGTGATGCTCAAACTGAAAGATGACGAGACTCGAATCTTTATCGGCAATGAAAATCCCATCGCAGGTATCAACAACTGCTCCATGATTGTAGCGCCATACCAAACAGACGAGGGACGAGGGATGCTCGCCATTATTGGACCCAAGCGAATGGATTACGCCAAAAACAAATCGCTCATCGAATACATGCGGAAATTTCTCGGAACGTCGATGGGTGTGATTATCCTCATCCCGCACGTATGGTAGACCAAGAGACCGAGGTAGAAACACCAGAACCCATGACCGAAGAAGAACGACAACGTCAATTTGAAATCGCGAAGAGTGCTCTCACTCGCTCATCCTAACAAAATAACCTCTCAAAAATTATGGCCAAGAAACAGCACCAAGAAGACGAAGCAGTGGTAGAGCAGAAGTCAGGAGATGAGCCAGCGACCGAAGAAAGTACTGATGAGAAATCAGAATGGCAAGTCAAAGCAGAAGAGTATCTGAACGACCTCAAGCGAACCCAGGCGGACTTTGAAAACTACAAGAAGCGTCAGGCGGAATCCCAGAAGGAACTCGGGGGCTACCTCATCGAAAAACTCATCCTCGATATCATCCCTGTGCTCGACAATTTCCGCGCTGCCACCCTCCATGTGCCAGAGGAACAAAAGAATAGCCCGTGGGTGACCGGTATTCAGTACATTGAGAAACAATTGGAAACGGTCCTCACAGAAAACGGTGTCACGACGCTCGATGCTACCCCTGGTGAGTTCTTTGATCCAGCCCTCCACGAAGCGGTCAGCACTGAGGAGGGAAGTGACAAGGGACCAGATGAGCAGCATGTCGTGACCAAAGTCCTCCAGAAAGGATACAAGGTTGGAGAAAAAATTGTGAGACCGGTGAGAGTGACAGTGAAATAAATTTCGGAAGGAAGCGTTAACAAACTCAATGAGAAAGGAGGTGAGAACCATATGACACGCCATCTTATTCCGTTTCCCGGAACCGAACTCAACCGTTTCTTCGGTGACGAGTTCTTCGGTGGAGACTTCTTCCCGGCGCTCGATGTCTATCAGGACAAAGACAACGTCGTGGCAGAACTGGCGGTACCCGGTATTGATCCGGCCAAGGTCGACATCACTATTGAAAACGATGTTCTGACCGTAAGCGGCAGCACCGAGTCCAAAGAGGAGGTAAAGCGTGAGGACTACTACCGAAAGGAGGTCCGCACGGGGAGCTTCTCTCGCTCAGTTGTCCTCCCGATGGCCGTGAAGGGGAATGACGCCCAAGCACACTATGACAAGGGCGTTCTCACCATCACGATGCCCAAGGAGGAATCCGTGAAGCCCAAGAAGGTCACGGTTTCGGTGAAGTAGCCTCGCGCTCGGCTCTCTCACCGGAGTGGTGGGGGAGCTCATGAGCGAGGCTCGTAATTATAAATAAGAAGTAATAATAAGAATATGGCCAAGATATTAGGAATCGATCTCGGAACGACCAACTCGGCGATGGCCTTCGTCGAAGGTGGTACCCCGACGATTGTCGAAAACAAGGAAGGGAATCGTACGACTCCGTCGATGATTGCCGTTTCCAAAACCGGTGAACGTCTCGTGGGACTGCTCGCCAAGCGTCAGGCAGTGACCAACCCGGCTGATACGCTCTACTCGGTGAAGCGTCTCATCGGACGTCATTTCAATGACGAGGAAGTGAGCCGCGATATCAAGACACTTCCATACAAGATCAAGCAAGCTGGCGAGGGAGTGAAGGTAGAAATGGGCGGCAAGGACTACACCCCGCAGGAAATCAGCGCCATGGTGCTCCAGAAGCTCAAGGCCGATGCCGAAGAGAAGCTCGGAGAAAAGATTAGCGACGTGGTCATCACTGTCCCGGCCTATTTCGATGACTCACAGCGCAAAGCAACCAAAGAAGCCGGAGAAATCGCTGGCTTCAATGTCCGCCGCATCATCAACGAACCGACTGCGGCCGCACTCGCCTATGGCTTCAACAAGAAGAAGGATGAAAAGATTGCCGTCTATGACTTGGGTGGTGGTACGTTTGATATCTCCATCCTCGAAGTCTCTGAAGACACGGTAGAAGTTCGCTCCACGAACGGTGATACTCACCTCGGAGGGGATGACTTCGACCAGCGCATCATCCACTGGATTCTCGATGAATTCAAGAAGCAGGAAGGACTCGATCTCTCCAAAGATCCGCTTGCGCTCCAGCGTATCAAGGAAGCGGCTGAAAAGGCCAAGATCGAACTCTCAACCGCTCAGGAATCAGAAATCAACCAGCCGTTTATCACTGCCGATGCTTCCGGTCCCAAGCATCTTGTGATCAAACTCACTCGGGCCAAGCTCGAAGAGTTGGTCGGCGATTTGGTGACCGCCTCATTCGAACCGGTCAAGAAAGCCCTCGCTGATGCCAAGCTCTCGGTCTCCGATATCAACGAAGTGGTGTTGGTCGGTGGTATGACCCGTATGCCGCTTGTCCTCTCCTCAGTCGAGAAGTTCTTCGGTAAAAAGGCCAACATTACCGTGAACCCCGATGAAGTCGTGGCCCTCGGTGCTGCTATCCAGGGTGGAGTACTCGAAGGCTCCGTCAAAGATGTGCTCCTCCTCGATGTCACGCCGCTCACCTTTGGTATCGAAACCATGGGAGGTGTCCGTACCCCGCTCATCGACCGCAATACCACGGTCCCGGTCAGCCGGAGCCAGGTCTTTTCGACCGCCTCTGACAATCAGCCGTCAGTCCAGATTCATGTTCTTCAGGGAGAGCGTGAGATGGCTGCTGACAACAAGTCTCTCGGTCAATTCATCCTCGACGGTATCATGCCGGCTCCTCGGGGTGTCCCACAGATCGAAGTAACCTTTGACATCGATGCCTCCGGTATCCTCACCGTGTCCGCCAAGGACAAAGCTACCGGCAAGAGCCAGAACATCCGTATCGAATCCTCAACCGGTCTGTCCAAAGACGAAATCGAACGCATGAAGAAAGATGCCGAGATGCACGCCGAGGAAGACAAGCGCAAAAAGGAATTGATCGAAGCCCGCAACATGGCCGATACTCTGTCCTACACGACGGAAAAAGCCATGAAGGACGCGGGGGATAAGGTGACAGCCGATGAGAAGAAGCCCGTCGAGGAAGCCATCACTGAACTTAACAAAGTAAAGAACGGTGACGACCTCGAAGCCATCAAGAAAGCAACCGAGGCTCTCTCCCAGGCCGCTCAGAAGATTGGCGAGAAGCTCTACAAAGCCTCGGCTGAAGCCGATGCCGCGAAAGCTGGAGCCACTGGTGAGGCCAAACCCGAAGGAGCGACCGAAGCTCCGAAAGACGCTGAAGTAGAGGACAAGAAGGAAAATGGTAATTAAGACAACTAGGGATTATAATAAAAAGCGAGGCTTTAAAACCTCGCTTTTTATTAATTATGTCAGCAAATCTTACTAACAAAACAGACGAGGAATTAAAACAATTGATGCGTGATAGCATTGATAATGCTTATGCTCCAAGTTCCATCTATCATAAAGCAAATCTGGAGCTTAAATTTAGGGCTGATAAAAATAATCCTGTAGATTCAACTATTTTTAGGACAACGGAACAGGCATTGAATTTAAGAAAGCAGTCTAAAAAAGGTATTCCATGGAAAGAAAGCGTGATTGGAACTATTTTATTAGGAGTTATCATAGGGGGTATAAACTATTATCTTTTCCCGAGTAATTCTTCTGGTGGTACTGTTCAAATCACTGGAGATAATAATATTATTGGAAACAATAATATTCAAGAAATAAAAGAAAAGAAAGTAGAATTTACTGAATATGTGTTTGTTAATAACTACTGTTACATAACAGCAATTGTGGATTCCAAATCAAAAGTAATTGCATACTCAGTAACAACTCGAAAAGCTGATTTCAATCCCGAAATTAAACCTTATGATGGATTATCTATCAAATTAGGCAAAAATCGATTCTCAGAAATTCCTGAAAAATATGATAAAAATGAAGGCAATGTAGGAGCAAGAACTTTTTATTACAAAGAATTATATTACTTCGGAAATCCAGGGAATTATGCTTATTATATTTTTGCGATTAATGACGCTGGTTATTTAAAAATAAATTCAGTGAATGATTTATCATTTCTAAACCCTGAATTTATAGAGAGGGAGCAAGAAAAACTTAGTGGTTTTAGAGAAAATGCGTATATTAATACTTTTGTAGTCACTAGTCCTTTTACTGCTCTGGACCGTGTGGAGAAAATTACGGCTGGTCCTTTTACTGATCAAATCAAGCTTATAGATGGAAAAGAGGATGTAGTAAATAAACAACAGATTATAGGAAAATTACAAAAATTATTTCCTGACTCCAATATTGATTACTTTAAAAAAATTCTTGGCGATCCACAGTTTATTAATTCAATAAATCTGTAGGTACGATTGAAATAAAAAATTTGAAAAGTTTTTGACAATACTACCAAATAAATAGAAGAATTCATAGTTACAGATGAGAAGATTTCACAATAGAACTTCATTATCATCTCCATCACCCACAAGAATAAAAGAATTATTTTATGAAATCCCTGATTCTTTGGACATATGCCGCTATATTGATACTAGTAATTATTGGCAGCATGTATATTTGGTACACCGAACCAGTTGCAATGCGTCAAAATCATGAAAGTGAGGTTCATGAAACAGTTGATAGTAGCGCCTTGCCGTCGATTGCTGTTCAACACGAGGTTGATTTAGAACAGGCGGTCTCTTGGTCGGATGGAAAAGTCCCCGTGATTATATATAAAGAAGAGGTCACGAGCAGTGAAGGCTCATCCGGGCGAAGCTATCCAACGATTCGAATATGGCGCAAGGTAGGTGCACAGCCATATGAGGAACTCGCTACGGTCGGTAGGGTAGACGAATATCCAATCGACGTGTCGTTGAGCCACAACAAAAAGACGCTCCTCATTAATCTGGAAAGTAGATTACAACTTCTTGACTTAGAAACGAGAGAGCTTAAGGATATTTTTACCCCAACAAAAAGCACCTATCTTGGCGCTATCTTTTCTCCTGACGACAAGGAGCTTTTTATTTGGGACCAATTTTATGCGAGAGAGGACGAAAAGGAATATTTTGTGCATCGTCTAAACCTTGAAACATTCCAGGACACTATCCTTTTCACGGGTGTCAATGGCTCTATGTACGGGCCTATTGTCTGGCGAGAAGATAACAAAATTATCCTGTATGAACCCCTGGGAGAGTTTGCTCGATCGTGGTACTTCGATTTAGAAACAAATCAGATTTTGCAGACACCAAATAGTAATATGTCCGGTTTCGTAAGCAGGAATGGAATGCTTATGTCTGTTGTAAATAGTCATGTGGAAGACATCTGCAATGAATTCAGCGGTGATGCCTGGAGCGGATACAAAATTCTTGATCCTGTCACGGGAGCTCTCCTCGGTGGACTGAAACAGCAATGGAAACCAGCTGGGATAAGCGCCTTTTCACGTGATGGAAAAGAAATACTCTACTCCGTAGGAGAAAACGTTACGTCTCGAGAAAATTGTGCTGTCAACGTGGGTTCATCAAGATATTTTACCTCTCATATCAACGGGGGCTCACCGAAACAAATGAGCTATGATTCATACATGAGAACCATGAATGAGTGGGGGTATGAAAGTATGGGGGCTGAAGAACATTATAATTATGAAAACAATACGTACTCGATTACTATCAACAACAAACCCATCGTTACATCAAGTAAAACACTTGGGATTGTAGCGCAATACTTGAAATAAAAAACATCTTTTTGGAAATGATCTTCTGGAAAAGACGCATCGCATTTGAAAATACGAAATAGCATGAAACCTCTCCTTTGGTACCAAAAACTCATTGCGGTTATTTTTTCCTTGGGTCTCTACTCTTTGTGGATACTGGATGTGAGCTATAACGGTGTTGATATATCTACAGCCTTATTTTCCCTGCTTTGGTCTCCGACCATCATCGTGGTAATTTTCTGTCTCCTTTTTTGGAACAGTGGCTATCCATGGGTACCAAAATTTTTAAACGGTCTACGCTGGTTTATTTCACTCGGTACGGTCCTAGCATGTATCCTGGTAGTGATGAGTTATACCACCAGTCCAGGAACCCTACGATCTCTCCTACCGGAGAGACTCATGATACCAGTTGAAATACTTCTTGGTCTCACAGGAGCTTTGTTTATTCCGATGATTTCGATACTACTCCCGCTCTACCTCCTTGATTTTTGGCGAAGAAATTACCACCAGGCATTGGTATTTGCTCTGATGCTTTCCGGTTATATTATCTCGGCACTTTTCTCAACTACTTATGCCCAGGAGACCATCGCTTCGTATCAAGACCCATGCTATGAGGTCGTTGAGGGGAAGACGGGAACATATATTCTCAAGGAGGGAATGGTTTGTGTGTTACGTTCGACCTCGGCTCACGGAACGAGTGTTTTTCAAACCCTCGATGGTGCTGATGCTGCCTCTTTCGAAGTCGTTGGCTACGGATACGGTAAAGATGCCAATCATGTCTTTTCTGGTTCGGAAATCATGTCATCACTTGATCCAAAATCATTCCACGCCATCGGTAGCGACTACTATGCTGATGATACCTATGTGCTCTCTCAACGATCAGTTATACTCGATGCTGACCCCGACAGCTTCGTTGACCTGCCCGGAAGCTATTACGCCAAAGATAAGTATCGTGTGTATTATCATGAGACACCCCTTGATGGTGCTGATGCGGAAAGCTTCCAAGCTCAAGAAAGTGATGAATACGCGTGGGATAAGAATCATGTGTATTACGCTGGTAGACGTATCGAGGGAGCCAATCCCCGAACATTTCATTTTCTGAAAGCAAGTTCGTTTTACGATTACTCCTACGATGATGATCAGGTCTTCGCTTATGACATGTGGCTCAAGAACTTGGATATCAAAACATTTGAACGAGTGGGCGATTCTGACTATCTCAAAGATGCGGATTCGTTGTACTACCTTGACCGCGAGATAATTGGTATTGATGCGAAAAAATTTCGTATAGCACCAGTCTACAAAGAAGCAGAGCATGAAAATGAGTCCCCGTTTCTTTCAAAGAATGGGTGCGGCACCGATGACAAAGTCGTCATCTGCCATGGAGAGGTAGTCGTTGGAGCAAATCCTGAGACGTATTTTCAAATGACCGAAGAACAAAAAAATCGGATGAATTCATTTTCGAAATGGTTTGATGAAGTTACGAAATAAGAAAAATGAAAAACGGCAGGTCGTGGGACTTGCCGTTTTGTTTTGCCAGCGCAGCTGGATTCGGCCTTAAGAGTAAAGCCGGTTGACGAGTGACGTCAGGAAAGTGGCCTCTTGAAGACCAGGGAGACTGCCACCGTTCTTATCGAGGATGCGTTGAAGTGTCTTGGTGCGCTTCCAAGGCCACATCCGATGCTTCAAGCAGAGACCGAGGTATTCCCGGCGGCTGTAGCCAAGCGGGTAGACCCACATCGCAAACATGCAGGTTTCCCATCGGAAGCTACACGGGTTCGGAATCCCGAGAACTTTCAGAAGGAATTCCAAGAGCGTGCGACCGATGCGCCGGCCAAGCGTGAGATTGATCTTGTATTCTTTGGCGAAGCGTAGTACACGGATACGGCCGTACACGTGCCGAGGAATTTCGTTCCGGGCGTTGAACGGTCGAACCGTAATCTGGCCGCCCTGACTGTAGTACTCGAGTTGCCACGGGATGTGGAGCCAGACGATGATGATGGATGCGAAGCCGGACAACAACAGCCCAGCGATGGCGGGGTGCGCAAAGCACCAGAGGAGCGCGACATGTGCAGATTCTGAGATGCTGCCGAAAGACGATTGAAACACGGACTTCTCCCTATGTAAAAGGTACAAGGTGGCCTTACTGCTTTGGGTTGGTAATAAAAATGTACCAACAAGAGACTGTAGCACACCTTGTTAAAAAAGGAAAAAGCCGGCCCTCACGTGGAAAGTCAACTCTGTCATTCAGAGTGCATTAGAATGCTCTGAGTCACTGAGTCCTTTCTTGAAAGATTTATTGAATCATGCTAGCTTTCTGGCATGGTTTTTTCTCAACCTGACAACTGGAGGCCTTCATGGCACACGCGATTCAGACGGACCTGACCTGGCTCGATGAACATGGGGTCAATGACCCCAAGACTGGTTGGACCTGCAAAAAGACCGGGGCAGACATCAACGCGGTGAGGACCGGTCGATCCATCCATTACTTCGGAATCTCTGCTGGCGGGGGAGAGGTGCGTCAGGTGCTGCATCTCTACTGCACCGGCTGCAATCCCAATTTCGAGCCGCCGCCATACGGTACCCCGATTCAGGAAAGTGCATTGGTCGAAGTCGCGGACTAGCGCACGGTCAAGTCGAACATCTCAACGAAGGTCAGGCGCCCAAGGGATTTAGGACTTCGTTTATATGGCTATAAGTCTATTACTGAAAAGTAGTAGACTTTTTTTAATCGAAGAAATTAAAACTCTACGCATCATGAAAATTGATGTCGCCGCCAACTCGTCCTACGTGATGAGATTTATATAGAAATGGTAATGGTATAATGAGGAATATCCGATGAAATATCCTATGACCAATCCATTTGAACGTCCGGCAGGTTCAATCGAGCGGAGGGAGGGAAGGAAGTTTACGGCCCACGAAATTTTCGAGCGAAATCGACAAGCGTATCTCGAGGTCGTCAAACAATCCACCATGGGCACATTCCGTTCACCATCTGGCGGCATATTGCCCAATATCGATCTGGTTATCGAGGCCCAGGGTCTGTGTACACTGACTGAGCATCAGTTCGGTCATGGTGCCACCCGAGTCGGCAATGGCGAAGCCGCCCTCACGGCCCTCTATGGGGCACTCGAGAAAAACACTCCCTTCACTGGCGACTTTGGTCCCATCGAAGGGACGAAAGAAGCGGAGAGAAACAAGTACCCGAGAGCCTGGGAATCAGGCAAGTTTATCATCACTCGCAACGACATGAATTTTTATAGTACTGACGGCAGCCTCAACACCGAGGGTATCGAAGTGATACTCAATGGCACACTCTCGCCCTTTGGTGCCGATTTGGCCGTCACGTTTCCGGAAATTTGTTTCAAGGACTACTTAGGGAAAAAGTTTTAGTGACTTCAAAACAGCTTCTCTACTTTCGGGAAGAAATAAATAACGACCAGCCCATGGAGGTCGGTCGTTTTTGCTGAGGTTCCAGCTTGGCTTGATCACATACCTACCGCAGTGCTTGAAGCGCTCGTTGGAGCGACAGACGATACTGCGTCACTGCCTGTAATTTGATATTGATTGACGGGTCATTGCCGCCATAACGGGCAAACTCCTGAAGGAAATGTCCGCCTTGAGCGAGCTCTCCGAGGGCTGGGGCATGGTCGAGGAGCGGATGATCACTCTGTCGCTCGCGCAGCTCCGAGAGAGCCACGGTAGCCAAGTACAGACCAACAAACAGCCGCCCGTACACACCAGCCTGCCTCTCTACGCGGGTCCCTCTTCTGGATTCTGCCGACCGATCATGGTCAGTATTTTCATTGAACATGCAAACTCCTTCGCTCTGAGAAATGAAGTTACTTTCAGGCTTTCTCTGATAATGACCAGATTCACCAATACGCTATCACCAGGACTCTTCTAGGTCAAGATTTTTTTTAAGAGGGAAGGAAATAAAAAAACCGGCCAACATTGTGGTCGGTATGACAACAGGGGCGTGACTTCAGGCGCGACGGAACCGACGCGTTGGAACCGGTGCTTCGGCGTAGTTCCGCTCGAAGAAGTTGGTGAGCCAGTTGGCAATCATGAAGCCACCAATGAGGGAAAATGCCACGGCGGCAAACAGGAGAAGGAGAACGATCAGACGTCCGTCACTCTTCTTGGAGACCAGTTCTCCGACGTAGTCACCAACATCACTGACCGCTTCACCCGTATGTTGGATTGCTTCCCAGGTATTGTGAGCCTGGGCAAACACGTTGTAGGCGGCCGAACCGACGGAAGCGAAATCACGTCGTTCATAGGCGGCCTTGACCGAATGAATCGTGATTGCGAGGCCCGTGCCGAGAACAGGCACGATGATCGTGATGTACCACAGATCGAAAATGGCCCTCATGAACTGTCTGGCTTCTTCCGGCGTGAGCGTGGGCTCTTCACCAACCGTGAGTCCGGCAGTGGCCAAGTAGGCGAACAGGATGAGCAGTGGCATCGAGAACCCGATACCAGCCTGGAACTTGGCGCTCCAGAGCACGAAACGGATAAAGCTGCCGCCTTGCGACCGAATCACCTGGCGCGACACGCCCACGACGTAGCAATTCCACGTCGCGATGGCGATATTGAGAGCCAGGAGAAAGAAAAGGAGTGCGCTCATTGATCGAACACCTCTCAAAGGACACGAGACGGATGCAGCCGACCCTGGTTGGAGAAAATTCACCAACAAAATATTAAAGCATGCTTTCTTAAAAAAATCAATGGTGATGGACAGCCTCGCTTTTGCTCAAATAAAAAACCGGCCAGCATTGTGGTCGGTAGTGCTTAGTGTGCCGCAAAGGACGAATCAGGCGGCGATACGTTCCTCGCCATGAATGGGGTGCCACGCGCGGTAGGGGCGAAGCGGTACCACCGACGCTGTTTCCACCGCCTCACGAGCACCGGGGTCGTAGACGTAGAGGTCGACGGGAAGAAAGCTGGCCGCCATGGCCGAACGAATGGCAGCGGGATCTGCGCCATCGCGCTTACCGACACGGCCCGTACCGATCTGCACGATGGAGTAACGGCGTTGCGTCCCGATCAGGAGGTAATCCAACCCGCCCTGTTGAATCGCTTCGCTGTGCCAGAGGTAGTCCATGCCATAGCGCACCTGCATGTCGGCAGCGTTCCAGCCACCGGCGCCAATGTCGTGGCAAATGATCATGTGCAGGTTGCGTTCCGGTGTGAACTCAAAGCTGAGCACACTGCCACGCACAATCGGATGAATGGTGGCAATCTTGTCGGTGAACGGCCGGCCGATGCCCAGTACATCGGAAAGGGTGGTGTTCATACCGATGATGATGTCGGCCTTATTGGCGGGGTTCGTGATATCACCCACCTTGATGTCTCGTATCATGCTATCGCTCCGAAGAACACCCAAATGCCCAATGCATTTGAGTATGAGAGTAACCTAATGAACTTTATCCAGACTGTCAAGTATCGATATTCGAAAAAATAGGGAAATGAAAAAACCGGCCAGCATTGTGGTCGGCAGATTGTGGCGTCGTTGACGTTTAGGTGCGCGCGAGACGCGCCATCTCTTTGGCGCGCTTCTTGCCGTCAGCAATCTGCTTGCGCCGCACGGCCTTGGCTTTCTTGCCTTTGCCGGGAACGCCGTCTTTGAAGCAAACGTAGCCAGGCCCGTGCTTCGGACGATTGCCCCTGTTGCTACCCATGGTTATCTCCGGTGGTTGGTTTCGGGAGTGGGGTGGAATAGTGTCAGTGGGTGACGCTCGCTGGTGCGGTCATGATTGGCACACCGTGGGTGCTCCCAGCAAAGACGTCCCGATACGGTTGAAGTAACGGGACATTTTTTCCGGCAGAGTTCCGGACGAAGCACACCAGAACTTGTCCACCACCATTCATGGGATAGAACCTCCCTTCGGCATGATGGGTGACGGGAAAGCCAGTCCACCAGTACAGCTGCAGATTGGGGCCGTCGACGTCCACGACGGTGACAGCCGTAACCTGATTGAGTGGAATGTCCACTCCAAGCCTGGCACAGCTTGCGACGAACGCCCGACACGCAAAGCGCTTGATTGGTGAGGGGAGTTCAGGAATCGTATCCATCTTCACGGCAACCTCCACGGAAAAGGACTGGTTTATTCAGAGAGACGCTCTCACTGATTGTTCATACCTTGGCATAAATCAAACCCTTCGTCAATAAGGTAGCATTGACGAATTGACCCAAATATGGAAAGATTTCATTCAGTCCTTTTTCTTTGGAGTGAAAGATCCACCCTCCAATTCACGCTACTTTGCGCTTGGATCAGCGCTGGAGACTCCCATGAAATTCGTATTGGCTACGGCTCTCGCCGTGACGCTACTCGCTGGTTGCGCGAGCGGCCCGAGTACCTCAAGGCGCGATGCTGAACTCGAGGCCATGTCTCGTGGTCCGGCTCTGGCGGTTTCGCACGTGAAAAAGCACTGCCACCGCGATGCGGTGTGGCGCGAATTCGGCATGACGCTCACGTACGACAACGGACAGAGGCAGCCGGCCGTGGGCATCATGTGTCTCTCGCCTCAAGACACGCTCGTCATGCTCATCTGCGACAAGACGGGTACGTTCTGCAACGTGATCCCGTACGAGCGCAATATCCAGACTCTGAAGAAGGAAGAGGAATTGCGTCGGCTGGAAGGTCGCGTGATCGACGGTCGTCGCCTGTGATTTCAGCGCCGAAAAAACGTTACCACTGAAAAATTTCAGTGGTTTTTAATTTAATTTGAAATAAAAAACCGGCCAGCATTGTGGTCGGTAGTGGATGGGTCACGCGATAGTGACGATGTTGTAGGTGGCAAAGAAGTGATGACCGGCTGTCATGCTGGTATTGATGCCAGTGAAGCACTTCCCTTGCCGGTCAGCCAAATCTCTCGTTGAAAAGGGCCCATCACGGTTTGATGCGATTGGCCGGAGCGTTGATTGAGTACGAGTAGTACCAGCCAGTGCGTTCCCGGGTCAGCATCAACGAGAATCCCTGCCGTGTCTGATTTTTTGGTTGCATCCATGTGCAATCCTCAAACCTTCGGGACGTCGATGACCGTGAAGCGCACCCGGGTATGGGTGTGGTCAGTCTGACGAATCCTGATCCTGACGAGGCCAGCCCATGCTGCACGGAGCTTCCGCAGTCGAGAACGAAGCACCTTGATACTCGGGAAGAGGTTTCGTGCCTCGCCCCGTGGCTCCTTGTACTGACGCACACAGGAACCGGTTTCGACGAGGGTCTCGAGGAGATACGGATCAGCCTGGAACAGTGGCCTGAGCTGTTCCGGCACTTGAGCGAGAAGCAGACGAATCAAATCCCTGTCCTCTGCTTCCAATCGCTTCAGAACCGACCTCCTGAACTGCACATGGGCAGCCAGGCGGCCAGGAGTCAATTTTTTGGCCATGAGTGACCTCCTTCAGGTTTCTTGCCGATCAGCTTCCATCGGCGTGGTAGTGATTTCCAGCGGAGTGACAGCGACATCGACTTGAACTCGCTCGACGCGACACATCTGCTCCTCGTCTTGTGACAAAACCGGTTCACCGGTTGCGTCGACTTGGTCCATCACGGTGCAACGCGTCTGCGGTGTGGTCAGATCCTGATGCAACGATTCAACCAGTTCGTGACCGGCTCTGAGGGCTAGCTCAGCGACTGCAATCACGGCCGGATCGGCATCAGAACCATCGACGATGGGATCATTATTGGTGGCAGGGACTAGCCGAGTCGTGCTCTGGCCAAACCTCAGTCCAGAGACACGGTAGGTCATCGGAACTCCTCGCGCCTGGCGGTGAGGGTACTGCTTGGCCGGTGGTTGTTTCTTCAACATCGGCCACAGGATGATGACCACAATGATCAGGACGACGGCGATGAAGAGCATCATTTCGATTGACATGGAGGCGTTCCTTGTTGGTTGGGAAAGAATTGGTGTTGGAGAAAGCGACACGTAAGACGTGTTACTGCCAACATAATATTATGCTCAATAATACTATTATTGTCAATAGACGCTTTACAACCCAGTGACGTCCAGTATATATTTTTAGTACACACGTTTGAGTTCCAAAGAAGCCAAAACCAGCCGGAAATAGGTGTTTTGACTGGCAACGGCTGCGAGGGGAGTACAGCACTCGCGATGAGTGCTACCCAGACCAAAAGCTAAGGTGTATGGTGGGGCAACGCCTACTGGAAACCGGACGAATCCCTCCCGGTTACCGATGCTTTGGATTGTTGCAGAGTAAGGCGACACGTTACTTTGCCGCGATGTGGCGGAACGAGTGTGGGAGGCGCTGGCTCGGGGAACCCCGGGGCGCCTCCTTTCTTTTTTAGAAATAAAAAGGCTGGTCATCGTTTGATGCCAGCTAGGTGCTCAGATGGGGTGCAGATGAGGTGATAGATCTACTTGACCCCTTGTGTGCCAAGGCCAACTCCCACCGGCACATCTTCACCGCGTAGGCTTTGAGTGAACATTCGTGAGCTATGGAAGGGACTTTGTGTCACATCGACACCGTCATCATCCTCGCCCTTCACGACTGAAGCACGCGGCGTGCAATCATGTGACTGGGAAAAGAATGCTGTGCGATTGCCACAAACCTGGCAACGTTGGAAGAACATGGGAATCTCCTTGAAACGTGGCAGCTACTCGAAGCAGCCGAACACTCAGTGGAGTGATACTGTATCGATATCACACATTTGTATCGCTGACAAACCCACGTATCAGGTGATATACTGAGAGCATCACAAAAACACAATCACTATGGAACCAACGCCCATCGTTCCTACGTCTCCCATGACACCGCCCGTGCTACCAGAAATTCAACCACTCAAAAGTCGTAAGAAGCTTTGGTTCGTTGGTGGTTTCGTCACCGTAGTCATCCTTGCTACCGGAGGCACCTGGTACTGGTATCAAAACAAGCAAGCTTCGCCAACTGAAGAAAGAGTCAAGAAGGCGCCTGAGCAATCGATAGAAAATCCAATCACAATTTTTCTCGAGAAACTCTCTTCTCGCAATTACCGCATCACCCCAACCAACGAATTTGGTACACGTGGCGAGACCCTCTTATACGAAAAAGGACAACTCGTACGAGTAGACTCAAGTGATTCAGAGGGCTCTACCACTCTCATTATCAAAAATGGTAAGCTCTACGCCATCAATAATATCAACAAAACTTTTACGGAGTTTGATGTTATGTCAGGACGAGCTCAGCTATTACTCTCACTTACTCAAACCAAATCCACACTCGGTATACTCCTGCAAAGCGAAGTACCGCCGATTACTCCCTGGTCCCGTATCGAAGAAACTAGCCGGACTGATGTTGTCAGTTATGAAACCAGTGGTCGAGCACTCCTCACCTCTCTCTCTCGGGGATACGATCCAACCGATATCAAAATACTGGTTGACTCAACCACAAAGCTCGTGACTATGATTGCTCTCAAAAATAGTCAAGATGCTCAGTGGAAAACAACCATTTTTGACTACCAGGAAGTACCCAGCGTCGAATCACTCAAGCGTTTCCCATCTGATTACACAAAAGTAGAATAACTGAATCAATTCCGAAAGAAAGAAAAAGACCCGGACGGAATTCGTCTGGGTCGTATCGTCTGTCAGGTTAAAAGGAGACTGTACCGATTGGTACTACCAGCTACCCCAGGACTGGCTGCCTCTACCAGCTCAAAACCTAGTTTCTGGTAAAGCTGATTCGCTGCTACCCGAGCTGGTTTAGAGGTGAGCTCTACCATCCCCAGGTGAAAAAGCCTCGCCAGTGCAATGAGCTTCTCTACGAGGGCCCGGCCAATACCATGGTGTCGATAGGCAGTGTCAACCACCACATCATGAATTTCGCCGTAGCGGAGTTCCTGATCACGCTTGACCATCAGGCGAGCAATACCCACGATATGGCCCTGACGAGCGTAATCAACCGCGACCAGAAAACAAGCACTCTCATCAGCCAACTTCGTGAAGTCTACCGCCGTAAGTGGTCGGTCACGATAGGGGGAAAGCTGGTGAAAAAGACTAGCCAGGACCTCGATACCGTGCTGATGAAGTCTCCAGGCTTCATTCGGGAACACAAACTCAATACCAATATTTTGATTGGTCATGAACATCTCCAACAGAACAAACAGGGCGTCCCTGCTCCTGCCTGTAACTTGTCACAGAGATACTTATTCGTCAAATAAAAAACGGAGACCGCAGTTTCGGTATCCGTTATGGTGAGCCGTTGCTCAGATTTGAGACTTGAATGCAGGATGGTCGATGAAGACCATTGGCACGGTGTCATCAGGGTCAAGTTGCCTTACTTCTAAGTCTGGGATGTGACGCCTGGGGCTTGGCAGCTGAAGAGGCGCTGCTCGACTGAGTTGCCGCCCCTGAGTATTGACACGCCTCTCCGGCATGACGATCATCGCCGTCCGGCGCCTCAATCGCCACTGTTCACTCATCAGACGAAGAGTGATGAGAGAAACGGCCATGACAGCCGTCAAATCAAGGGGAATAGCCATGAGCTCCTCTTGGTGGTTTTGGTTTGGTGTGTAAAACAAGGAAGCTATCCTTATTTGGACTTACAATAGTACGGTATTTTCATTGTTTCGTCAAGAGAATGTTGAAGGCCCGGGGAGCAAATACTCTCCCGGGCCTGGATTCAGTGCCGCAGCTTGAACCGATTGATGAAGCTGGGATTGGCGGGGTGCAGCGTCCATGTCGCCTGCCGTGCCGCCTGCAGGTAGATGTAGACGAAGCCTGCGATGGTCAGGGCGACACCGATTGCCGCTACGATGTGCGAAACTTGCATCTGTCTCTCCAAAGAACTGAGTAGGGTGAGGTGGCGACAGGAGTCACCAGGTGATGTCGAGGCTATGCCTCCCGTACACAGGACAGCACCTCACTCGACCATTTATTATACTCTAAAATATACATTTTGTCAATAGAACAATTGGTGATATAATGGGGAAAATAATGATACTTTTATGGAAAAACAACCGCAATCTAGCGAACAATCAGTACAGATCAAAGCGAGCGACGAGAAACTCAAAGGGGAATACGCCAACCTGATGCGGGTTCATCACACCAAGGAAGAGTTTGTTATGGATTTCATCAATCTTTTCGAGCAGTTTGGCACCCTTAATGCCCGCATCATCGTCAGTCCCGGCCACATGAAACGCATGATTACAGCATTGGCGGAAAACATTGCCCGATACGAAACGCATTTCGGTAGCGTCGAACCATCGGAAGCACCGTCTCACAAAATCGGATTTGAAAGTAAAGAATAAAAAAAGAGACTGATAAGTCTCTTGTCAGGACCGAGGCGCCTCGTCCTTACTTACTTTGATTTCGGTGATAGAGGCACAAACCTGATACCATCCTCCATGAGGACAATCTGACGGATTTCCGTGTTATCGTCACAAAGATTACCTCGACTGGAGTCAGAGATGAACATCTTGGCCTTCCCTTCTGTAGCAAAGGTTTTGAGCCGCGGCCAATAACGCTCATCATCAGGATTCGGGTCGAGAGGGTTTTTTGCAGGAACCTTCTCGAAGAGCGCTTTTTCTTTAAGCAGGAAGGCTCTCTCTAAGCTCCCCCAGCGGCAAACATCGTAGGGATAGGCAAGGAGCCAGGGAGCATCTGGATGCATACTCCGGTAGAGCACGAAACCTTGGTATTCATTCATGGCTTACTCCAGCGTAAAAGGACCATTCCAATGGAATTACCTTGGCACAATATTTTTTGTTCGTCAAATGACTTTTAGAAAGAAGGGTCTTAAAAAATATGATAAAATAAATCTATGAGAAACATCCTTCTCGCTGCTATTATTCTCTATATCTTTTCGCTTGTTCTCCCGGTGATGGTTTACCGACCGGATACTCTCGACAATGAAAAGTACGGGTTCTGCTCACTGGCTACCCGTGATGAATACCGCTGCCTCAAGAATGGTGCCGATTATTCCTGCGTTCGCATTGATTCGGGAACACCTGTTCGCTCGGATACGATGAGTCGTACTGACATCACGACTTACTGCGGGACCGGCTGGGACGAACCCGAAGCCCGCCAGGAGTCTGGCTGGGTTGCCCTCACCACTCACTGGCGATTTTTTCAGGCCGGCCTCTTTAGCTGGTATGCTCATGTCTTTCTTCTTTTGTCTTTCCTCTTTGCCGGGTATCACAAACCACGCTCTGCTGCCGCATCAGCTCTTTCCGCTCTGGTCCTCACCGCAACCGCTTTTCTTGTAACACGTCTACCGCGAATGGGCGGGGGAAGCGATCTCGTCGTTGACCATCTCGGTATCGGATATTTCGTCTGGGTGACAGCAATCGCCCTTTTTGCGTGGTATCATATAACCAATCTGTTTAAAAAAGTAAACTAATTTATTTCTTGTCCTATGGAGTATCTCACGCGTCTCAAGCAACTCATCGTTCGACCCGAATTTTTCACTACCCACCAATTTCTTTTTCGGTCTGGAGTCAAATTCTATGCCATGCTCCTTCTCATCTTTATCGCTGCCAAAGTAGTGTTGGCGCTTCCAGCCGTTGTAACGTTTTTTCAGACTGTTTTTTCTGAAGAATGGCACAAACAACAAAGTATCATTACCGAGCTTTATCCCGCTGAGCTCGTTCTCACAGTAAATGATGGAGTTATTTCAACCAATGTCTCCGAGCCGTATGCCATTGCGTTACCAGGGGAATGGCAAGAACAGAATTATCAGGAGACAGCAAAAAACCTTATCGTTATCGATACCACCAAGCCTATTGATACGGGGGATTTCGCAGCCAAAGACACGATTCTCATTCTCAGTAAATACGGTTTTGGTTATCATGACCCGGCCAAAGGAGAGTTCCGCATCTATGACCTCAGGGACAAGAATTGGCATGAGAATTTTACTCTGACCCAATCAATATTCTCTGAGTTCGTCACTAAGGTCGGCTCGATGATAAAGTGGCTCCTGTTTGCTGGCTGTGCCATACTTCCGTTTTTTCTCTACGCTCTTTTCTTTGTGCTCTATCTCATCTATCTTCTCTTTGGAGCAATGATTGTCTGGTTGGGAGCGAAGCTTCGTGGTCATCAGTTGACCTATGGGCAAGCCTATAGCGCAGGATTCTATCTCCTCCCAGTGCCGTTTCTCTACGAATTTATTTCATCCTTTGTGTTTACTGAACCAAACTCTGGTATACCATTTGCGTTCACCCTCATTCTGTTGGTCATGACCCTCGTTAACTTTCCAAAAAAACCCGCTACTCCCGCTATCGCATCAGAGACATCTACTGTAACAGCCGTAGATACTCCAGTCGCCAGTGTGGCCTCAATCGAAAACCAGAGCGAGACAAAATAAAAACCTCGGCGATATTTTCGCAGAGGCAGCAACGATTCAGGCGGCGACCAACTGCCTGAGCAACAGCACCGGCGTGAACACTAGACCCGGCTTGACTCCTTCGAAGTGATCAAAGGATCTGAAGTCACACCGGAACAGAGTTTGCCCCTTGTCGTTCATCTTGTGAACCAGACCGAGCTTGACGGTACCAGCGGTTGCAGACCCCTGGTACAGACCATGCGCTTCCAACTGGCCAGGAGCATTGAAGTAGAGGGCGTAGGTGCCCTGGTACAGGTGGGTTACCACGACCTGTTCAGCCGGGATAGGTAGGTCGTGCTGATCGAGCACAACCGCAAAGGCCGCCGCCGCATAACGGGCGACGTCACTCGTGGGGGATAGAGCTGTGATGCTCATGGTGCTTCTCCGCAGTTGATAAAGGGACTGGAATTTGATGCCTCCAGTATAGGCCGGAAAACCAGAATGTCAATATGGTAAAGAAAAAACCTGGCTGGCAATACCAGTCAGGTTAGGTGGTCTTCAGGAAAGAGCAGTTCTTGCCTGAGTGATCGGTAGAAGCACCGTGGTGCTTCTAGGTCATGAACACACGAATCCCCAGTGCCATCATCGCCCTCTAGAACAAAGCAGAAGTCACGACTGGCCAAGAAATGACTGGCAATCCAGTTCTTGCCTGGAACCAAGGCTAGTGCTGAGCTGTGGCGAGCGGCCTTCATCTCCCGTACCGCCTCACGCATGAGAGCAGTGCCGAGACCTCGACGGCGAAACTGCTTAGCGACGTACACCCCCGTGAGAGCGACATCTTCTGGCGTGATAGCTCGCCACTCGAGTAGCCCTGCCAGGTGCTCCCGGCCGTTCTTGCTCATCACTCGAAGCCAGAGCACTCGTCTCGCCTGTTCGGCGAGATTGGTAGAGTCAAACGGCGCCGGAAATGTCGGGAGCTCATCACCCACACTGTGCGAACCTTCACGTGAGAGCTGATCCAGCCCGTACATGATGAGAGCAGCATCGGGGTGGTTGGTCCGAAGACGATTGAGAAAGGTCTCTTCGAGCCCGACGGGAATGACGTACGATTCGATGGTCATCCGTCGATAGTGTTCCGATGGCGGACCACGATAAACGACGTTTTTCATGAAATCTCCTGATCGCGATGCTCTCCTTGAGCAGCATCGTTGGTTGTAAAACTACTTCTCATTTCTCGGATTTGCTCAATACTTCAAGCTATCGTCGAAAGACTGTTATATCCTATATTTGTCCTATTGTCAAGGACCAAAAGCTATGGTAGAGTAGCAAAACTATGGAAGAATTCACTGAAAAATCAGATAAACGAGCGACTATCAAAGTCTGCCTCGAACCCAGCTGCTGCCGACAAGGGGCACAGAATGTCATGACCGCCCTCAAGCTTGGTTTTGCGCCCGAAGAGGCGGTGATTCTGCCGGCTTCCCGTTGTCTTTCCGGTTGTGGTATGGGACCAAATATCGCTGTCAACGATAATATCATCCGAAGAGTGACACCCGTCTCTGTTGTTGAGACCGTCCGAACAGAACTGAACAATCCTTCCTGCAAAGCAGATGGTATAGGCTCACGCAGTATCGATGAACTCGAAAGTGTTCTCGATGATATCCTGCCTCTAGACAAATAGCTTATTGTGTGATTTAATCTACCGTCGCAGATAAAACGACATCACCCTTCCTTAACAAGGAGACAGCTATGGGAAGAATCGCAACGCTCGCCATTTTCACGGCTCTGGTCGTGAGCTATACCGCTGCAATCGGCCAAAAGCTCGATACTACGGACGCGCTCTGCGCGCTCAATCAAACAGCGCCGGATACCATGAATAAATTTTCGGTACCGTTTGGAGCGCAACATCAGAACGAGAAGGTCTGGCGTAAAACAGCGCCAGAGGACTTTCACGCGGTGCTCGCACTCATGCAGGCAGTGAGTGTCGCTCCCTGTCAGCTCCAGGCTGGCCAGGAAGCCAAGCTCTTCATCCGGGCCATCCGCCTCATTGAACGTAACCCCGAAACAGGGGATGAGGTGGTTGTCAGTGAGGTCACTGATTTCAGTCGGAAGAGTGGAGCCTTCCAATTCAAAGGAGAGCTCTTTCAGCGCTTTCCGCGATGGTACGAAGGGACCTCGGCACAACCAACGAGTGGGATGCTCTCACGAGATGAAGAGTCACTGGTTATCGATTTGGCCAAATCGCCTCTCACCATTTATCACGGCTGGACCGACCCCAAAGTAAAGGCCGTACCAGGGCGGTACTACCTGGTTGAGATGGAGGTCAAACTGACTGGCCTGGCTCGCCTTCAGATGGGTATCGACTACTGGCGCGAAATCAACTCGGCCTACAATACCTTTGATACACGGTGCCAGAAGAGTAACAACTGCGAAGGACACCTGTCCCACTGGTTCGGCCCCGCCAAAGATGGTGGCTGGCAAACCATCCGTACGCCGGATACTCTCAAGGGAAAATAGCTTCCCTATCCTTTCAAGCGCTTCTCACGAGGCGCTTTTTTCTTTGCCCTACATAATTCACTCATTCACTGGTGACGAAACACTCGGGGTAAAAACACAGGGATTGTCAAAGATAGGGGAAATATGGTACGGTACCACCTTAACCCCTCACCCCTATGACTCTGCCACACTGGCTCACAAAAGGAATCGCTTCGCTCCATACGATATCGATCAACATGGTTCGTCACGAATATACTCCCCGAGGACTGGCTTTGCTTTTTATCGGGGCACTCTGTACCGGAGCATTCATCAAATTGCTCGTTCATGACAGGATCACTATGGGCTATGATGACTATACTCTCTCACGTGACAAGACCATACTCGACCTCAATATCATTCAAAAACAACTCATCCATGAAGGAGGAACTCTTGCCACGGACAAAGCAGACACCCCAAACGGCCCCTCTTGTTCCGAGGATCGGCCCTAACTCCCAGAACTCACTCCTATGACTACCATTGAAGAAACGAATAACGAAGTTACTACTTCTCAAACCAGGAAGCAGAACCTCCTGGCTCTCTCCATCCTCCTTGGTGGATTGTTCATCGGTAGTCTGTTTGTTGATTTCGTCCAACTCCTGCGCGGCGAGGGTTTTTCTTCTTGGGCCACTCAAACACATACCGTACTTGAGGCAGCCGGCAAAACCTGGGTGGGATACAGTGACCCCAAGGTGTCGCTTCAGGTGCTCACTGATAAAAACTGTACCACTTGTGACCCGAATGAAGCGCTCGTCTGGCTCCGACGCGTCATCCCAACGCTTGAAGCCACCCGAGTTGATATAAGTGATTCTTACGGTCAGACACTCGCCGAACGCTTCGGCGTAGTAACCCTGCCGGCCTTCATTTTTTCCAAAGATATCCTCCATACTGATTTCTATTCTCAGGCATCAAGCCTGTTTGTCGGCAATGAAGGTCGCTACTTTTTTGATATGAGTAAAATCGGTTTACCCGCAGGGCGGTACCTCAAGCAACCAGTAATCGATGAACATACTATCGTAAGCGGCCCGGAAAAAGCCAGACTCACCATCGTAGAATTTTCGGATTTCGAATGCTCCTATTGCGCCACGCTCCATCGTAACCTCAAAGAAGCAGTTCGCTCCTACAAAGATGAACTCCGTGTTGTCTATAAACACTTCCCGCTTTCGTCTCATGCCCAGGCAACCAATGCCGCTCTCGCCGCCGAGTGTGCTCATGCTCAAGGCAAGTTCGATCTCTACGCAGACTACCTTTTTTCCAAGCAGGCAGAGTGGAGCAAAGTAAAAGGCACACAAAAATTCAAAGACTATGCCTGGTGGCTCAAACTCGACGGCCGAGCCTTTAGTGCCTGTCTGGAAAGCGGTGAGTACCTCGAGCAAATATCTCGCAATAAAGAGGAGGGGACCAACCTCCTTCTCACGAGTACCCCAAGTACCTTTATCGGTGGTACACTCCTCGATGGCGCCGTAAGCACGCAAGTAATCAGGGATATCATCGATCAGGAGCTGGCTAAGTGACCATAAAAAAACACCCCGATTTGCTCAGGGTGTTTTATATTGGAGCCGATAACGGGGTTCCTACCCATCAACAGAGAAGAAACCAGGAATAAAACTTTATTTTTTGAGAGCCGTCTCGGAGGATCGAACTCCGGACCTTGGCGTTACGAATGCCACGCTCTACCAACTGAGCTAAGACGGCTCTCAAAAAATAACTGACGCGTGCAGTTTATCCACCTTTGGTGGAAGTGCGCCGCTCTACCTCCGCCAGCTGGCGGAATGAGCTCCATCGGCACTCTGGAAATTCTATACTACTCGTAAAAAAGATTCAAGGGAGGGCAGAAATATGCTATACTCTACATCGTATGACTGACACGATTGAACGTATCGAAGTTCTTCAACAAAAACTCCTGCAATTGCAGGACTATCTTTGACTTCGCCAAAAAAGAGGTGAGGCGAGAAGAGCTCAAGCAGGCCAGTGTGGATCCGCGTTTTTGGGATGACCCCAAAAAAGCCGGCCGAGTGATGCAGGAAATCGAAACCATCGAACGAGAGCGGCAATCGTTTGAAACACTCAAAAACTCGTTAAGTGATTTACGCGGTTTCGCCACGGAAGCAACGGATGCGGCAACCGAAAATTTCCTTTTAGAAGAACTCTCCGGCGCTGAAACCGCCATCCACGACTGGGAGTTTCGCACCCTGCTCGGCGGTGACTATGATAATGCCTCAGCCCTGGTCACTCTTCGAAGCGGTGCTGGTGGCGTCGATGCTCAGGACTGGGCAGAGATGCTCATGCGCATGTATCTCCGTTATGCCGAACGGAAAGGATTCAAGGCTAGCGTTATCGATGAGACACGTGGGGCCGAAGCCGGCATCAAGAGTGTGACGCTTGAAATTGATGGTGTCTACGCCTATGGCTACCTGCGGGGGGAAGCTGGGATTCACCGCCTGGTACGCTTGTCTCCCTATAATGCCAACAGCCTGCGTCAAACCTCGTTTTCTTCAGTCGAGGTTATGCCGGTTATCGAAAATGATGATACGACTATCGTTCTCAAACCCGAAGACTTACGCATTGATACCTATCGCTCCTCGGGAGCAGGAGGGCAAAATGTCAACAAAACTGAGAGCGCTGTCCGGATTACGCACCTCGCTACCAATACGGTCGTCGCCTGTCAGACGGAGCGTTCACAGCTCCAAAACCGTGAACAGGCGATGCGACTCCTTCGCTCCAAGCTCCTCCAGCAAAAACTAGAAGCAGAAGCAGAGGAGAAACGAAAGCTCCGCGGGGAATACAAAAGTGCTGAATGGGGCAATCAAATCCGCTCCTATGTCCTTCATCCCTACACTATGGTCAAAGATCATCGTACCAATACCGAAACCAGTGATACCGCCAAGGTTCTCGACGGCTCGCTCGATGAGTTCATCGAAAGCACTCTCCGTTATCTCAAATCAAAATAACATAAACCATCTTTTCATATATCTATGCCCGAACAGAAGCCCATAATCCGTTTTGAAAATGTGAGCAAAATATACGGAGCTGATACCACGGTTTTGAAGGGGGTCAACCTCGTCATTTATCCCGGCGAATTCCTCTCACTGGTGGGGGCTAGTGGCGCTGGCAAATCAACACTCCTCAAGCTCATCTATGCCGAGGAAGATCCGACTGAGGGTGAAGTATATTTCAACGAGCGACCCCTCAGCCATATCAATCGCAAACACCTCCCTTTTTATCGACGTAACATTGGTACGGTTTTTCAGGATTTCAAGCTCCTCCCACAAAAAACAGCCTTCGAAAACGTCGCCTACGCCCTCGAAGTAGATGGTCGCAGCCAGGAAGAAATCGATGCCGAGGTGCCGGAGATTTTGGAAATCGTAGGACTCGGAGACAAGATGGACAAATTTCCGAACCAGCTCTCAGGTGGAGAGCAGCAGCGGGTGTCACTGGCTCGTGCCCTCATCCATCGTCCCAAGGTTATTATCGCTGATGAACCGACTGGTAACCTCGACCCGCTTTCTTCAAACGAAATCATTCGTCTCCTGCTTGAGATCAACTCATTCGGTACTACCGTCATCCTCGCGACTCACAACAAAGGGGTTGTCGATAAACTCGGTAAACGCGTGATATTCATCGGCGAACATCATATCGCCCAGGATCAGAGCAAAGGAAAATATATGTTACAATAAACATATCATTCACTTCGTGAGATAACAGAGCAACATGAAAACTCTCAAACTGTGGCGCACATTCAAAGAAGGGTGGCAGAACTTCCGCCGTAATGGTTGGCTGTCTTTTGCAACGGTGAGCATCCTCACCCTCTCACTCTTTATCGTCGGTCTCTCGACACTGATCGGACTGACTACTCACTACATGCTTCAAACCATGCGGGACAAAGTGAGCGTCAACGTTTCTTTCAATCCTGATGTCCCAGAACCTCGTATTCTCGAAATTCGTGATGAGCTCGCCAAGTATAAAAAAGAAATTGCCTCTGTCGAATACGTCTCTCGCGATGCGGCGCTCGATACCTTTCTCGAAGAAAATAAAGCCAATCCAGTCATTGTTCAGGCCGTTGAGGAGATAGGGGACAACCCGCTTCTCGCATCACTCGTGATCAAAGCTGTTCAACCGGAGTATTTCGAAGTTATCGTCAATCAAATCCAGCGCTCAACCTTCCAGAGTGACATCAGTCGCATCAATTACGACAAAAACAAAAAGATTTTTGCCAACCTCGACCATATCAATAAAACAACCCAAAAAGTCGGGTTGATTCTCGGACTTGCTTTTATTTTCATTGCAGTCCTGATCACCTTCAACACCATCCGCATCACTATTTATTCTCACCGTCAGGAGTTCGAAATCATGCGTCTCGTCGGAGCCTCAAATATCTACGTTCGCATGCCATTTCTCTTTGAGGGGATTTTCTATGGTGTTTCGGCAGCAATTGCAACCGCTCTTGCCCTCTTCGTAGCCGCCTACTTCATCTCGCCACTCACCCAGGGAGCTATCCCGCAGGGGAATTTCCTTGGACTCTATACCAGTTTCTTCCTTCCTGTTTTTGGTGGACTTCTCATCCTCGGTGTCACTCTGGGAGTACTCTCAAGCACTATTGCCATCAGACGATACCTCAGGGTCTAATCTTGACTGAGAGGGCTATTTTGGATAGGATGAAGTGGCGCTATAAAGCGTCAAATTGGGGCGTGGCCAAGCGGTAAGGCAATGGGTTCTGGTCCCATGACCCTAGGTTCGAATCCTAGCGCCCCAGCAAATACTTTAAGCACTCGAAAGGGTGCTTTTGTGTTATGATAGAAAAAAGTATGGCTTCAAGAAAAATAAATACATTTTCATCAATTTTAATAATCCTCATCTTAGCAACATTTGTTGCCTTTATTTCGGTTAACCTCTCGACTCAAATAACTACGCCCGATATTACAACGAGTGTCGCTCCGGCGCAAAAGCCAGATAAATCATCAATACTAAGTGATACTTCTCATTGGAAAACATATAGGAACGATGAATTCTATTTCGGTTTTCGCTACCCAGATGATGAGAACGGTGTGACCCTAGATGAAACTACCGGTCTTAAGCGAGCATACCTTCATAATGATTGGCATCTACTTCAAGCTTCAGAAAAAACGAACTCTCCGGTTAAAATGAGGGCCGAGAAACTGATTTTCAGTATTGATTTACTCACAGCCAATGATAGCGATGGCAAAAAAATTACTGACGTAGAAAGTTTCTTAAAAAATTATCCTTATAGGAGAATACATCGAATTCGGGAGGAGCGTGGCCATATAGGAAATATCTCAACGATTGAAGATATCTGGCCGACCAAAGACTCGGGCATGGCGTTATCAGAAGCTGAAAGCCGAACAGTATACGCTTATTACAACGACCTGATTTATCAAATCACTATAATTCCAAGTTCCGGAATACCGGCCGAAATGATGGCGTCTTTTTTCTTTACTAATCCAAAAAATGTGACACCAGTAGGTTCGCCAACTACAAGAAAACAGACCTATTACACCAATAGTTCACTCGGCTTTAAAATGTCTTTCCCAGAGGGCTGGTATTTCCCAGCCCCAGACGATTCTAATCCAAAAATTTATAATTGCTTGACAGCTAGAGGGCACATATATGGATTCAGCTGTGGTACTGTTACAGTGCAGGATGCTTCGTCAGAATACCCTCCGGGTTCCCAGTTCAAAAATGATATCTCAACTGTCTACGATAAAGTAACACCTGTTATTAATCTCATTCCCGAAGCAACTGTACTAAAAGTTAGTTCTAAAACAATAACAGATGGACCACCTCAACCAGAAGGAATTGAATATTTTGTATATTTTTATAACAAATCCAGAGTCTTGAATATATTCATAAGTGATATAAAGCTTGAAAAAAATATTCTTTCTTCTATTCGATTAACAGAATAATAATTTGTGCTGACGCCATCCCAAAGTCTCAGAAAATAATCGTGAGATTCTCCACATGAAAGAAATAACACTTCACAATCAATGGGTCATCAAGGCCTCTGTAGCTGATGTATTCGGTGTAATTACTGACTTCGAAAAATTTCCTCAGCACTTTCCAAAGGTTGCTCAATCAATACGGATTACCAAACGGGAGAGTAACAATGTCGAAATGGATACCACTGTAATCTCATTTGGTAAAAGCTTTCAGGTCAAGATGAAGACTCAGATTATCCCGGGAAAGGGTTTTATCTCAGATAACGACAGCTATCAATTTGGGACTTCTGGACATGAAGAGTTGTTGTTGTCTCCACATACCGAAGGAACTTTGATTGACTATACCTATCGGGTTACCATCCACAAAAAATGGCTCCGTATAATCGCCGTGCCACTACTACGTTGGTATTCGATGAAATACTGGGAAAAAGCCGTCATAGATCAGCTAAAGAAAATTCTCGAAAAATAGTAGCCATACTGTGAGCTCGGGCCAAAACAAGCGCTAACTTCACCCAAAAGTTTCAATACAAATTAAGTATCTTTGACTTCATACGCTGATAAATATAATTTACAACATCCTCTCTCTCGGTATATACTGAATTCATGAAACACAAAACAAAACACGTTATCTCGATTCACCCTGACACACCGTTCATTGCTCTCTTTATTATCTTCTTCCTCGCTTTGGCCGCTTTTCTCATTTCGTACTCGGGCTTCCTTTTTTCGTCCGATACGAATCAGCAGGTGGCTTGCACGGAAGAGGCGCGTCAGTGTCCCGATGGGAGCTACGTTGGTCGGAGTGGTCCACACTGTGAGTTTACCCGTTGCGGCGATAGATTACCGAATCATCCTGGCATCACTGAGGAGCCATTTCTCGCACCCTCGGGAGCTACTCCTTCTACCAAATCCAAAAAGGCACCTCGGGAGGCTGTCTGCACCCAAGAGGTTAAAACCTGCCCAGATGGCAGCTTCGTCAGTAAAGTTGGTCCGGAGTGCGAGTTTGCTCCCTGTCCGGATGATTCCGATACGATTGAGTCCGGCGAATAGCAAGAGACTCAGAGACTCAGTTCGTCATCCACCTCAATCTTATTCTTTTTTACAGAAAGACTGGTGCTCTCCTTATCGAGTACTTTTGTTTTTTCGACCGATGTTTTCACTGAAGAGGGGAGGGTGGCAAGGATAGTACGAAGAGCGACACCGTCCACTTTGAGCACACTTTCCCACTTATCAAGCGGCTCGAGTAAGGCTCGCAGTTCTTCTTCATTGTACTTATACGTCTTGCGGAGAGACTTGCCGATGATGCCGGCTTCATCAAAGACCCGGTCTACTCCTTCCTGTTCCATGTAATCGAGAATCATTGCTTGGAGCTTCCCGAGACGTAGTTTTTCCTCGCTCATTTTGCTTTTGAGGTCAAGATATTCCCCGATAGCAGCCTTCACATCTTCAGTTTCAAGCTTTCTTGTTTCTGAAAATTTATGCTTCCACAACGGACATATTTTTTGATACCCGCACCAGTCACAGAGTGGCGAAAGAATAGGTTCAAATTTTGCCTCTTCGATTGACTTGATCACTTCGAGAAAGGTCTCATCGACTCGCTCCAGCTGTTCCTTAGTCCGAGTACTCGAGAGTTTCACCCCATGCTTCAGGTAGTAAAGACTGACGGTAATTTTATCGAGATGTTCTGCCTCTTTGGGATAGCGTGCAAGAAAGGCCTTGAGATAAATGGAGAGCTGTAAATCATTGTCTACTTTATCCTGTGACGGCATTTTGCGCGTCGTTTTGTAATCGATGATTTCGTAGCCGTCTTTGGTCCGGTCGATGCGGTCGATGATTCCAGAGACGATATGTTTGCCAGATTCTTCGGTACCAATTTCAATAGCGAACCGGCTTTCCAAATCAACGATGGTGTAGTCGTTTGGTTTGTGTCGATCCAGATAATCCTGAATCATGGTCACGCCCTGGGAAAAGGCTGCTCGTTCCTCCAGTTCGTCATCATATACCTCGCTGTTCCAGCCTTTGGAAAAATAATCGAGAGCCTGATCAGTGGATGGGGCGAGCAGGGCAGGGGTGTGAATGTATTTGAGTACCGCGTGGATGAGTGTCCCAAAGACTGCTTCCTTGCTTTTGGGCTCAGGAATACGATCGACGTGCTGATACTTGTACTTAAGCGGACAGGTCTGATAGGTCCCGACACTTGAATAAGAAATACGCATAATCAGGGCAAAAATTCTAAATAAAAATTACCTTCATTGTAGCAGAAAATTCACCCTCCTGATGTATTGACTTTTCTATTAAAAAGTGATATAATGGTAATCGTACCTTGAAATTTCACCCACCCCAAACAACCGCTCAAAGAAGGGATTCCCATGCCAAACACCTGGTTCGAACGCCTACTCTCAATCATTGGTCTGGTGCCGAAAAGCACTTACCAAGAGGTCTCGGAGCAGCTCACCCGTGCGAGTATCGACCTCGAAAAGGCGCAGGGGTCGCGCGACGAGACTCGGCGCCAACTGGCAGCTGAGAAGCTCGCCCACACTCTGCTCAATACCAATACGACGGAAGAACGGGAGCGTCTCCTGCGCGAGATCATCGTCCTCAATGCATCGGTCACCGACCGTGATCGGCTGATTGCTGATCAACTCGAGCAGATCCGCTCGCTCGAGAAGCTCACCATGACCGATGTCTTGACGGGCTTGGTCAATCGGCGTGGTCTCGAAGCCTTTGCCGCCCGCCAGATCAACCAGATCTCGCACACCATTCGCAAGAGTGGCGAACAGCGTCAACTTCCGACCGTCACCGCCATCTTCTTTGACCTTGATCACTTCAAGGCCGTGAACGATGGCGCCGGTCATGCCGCCGGTGATGCCGTCCTCCGCCTCGTGGCAGAACATGCCCTGATGCATCTCGGCAAGCGCACCAGTGACATCGTGGCCCGTCTCGGCGGCGACGAGTTCGTCGTCATCATGCCCGAGGCCAACCAGGCCCTGGTACAGGAACGGGCCGAGCAGTTCCGATCTGCCGTCGAGAACGATACCCGCCTCCACTTAGTGGAAGGCCAAGTCGGCGTCACCGCGAGCATCGGTATCGCCCGCATCGCGCTTCGGGCCACGACTGAGGCCAGTGAAGCACTGAAGCAATTGATCGCCCAAGCCGACTTCGCTGCCTACGCCTCCAAGAACAGGGGACGCAACAGGGTCTCGCTTGGTGAAGACGTGACGCAGTGGGGTGGGCTCGAAGGCTGAACCTAGCCCACTTTCCGGATGTATGTATCTCACGTACATCCGGTCTTTTTTTATTCCCTCTCTCGACAACGTACCTATCTTTTGATATACAGAGAGACATCGTACCCTGCACCCATCCACAACTCACCAGAGGAGAGTTGCTATGCAAGAACCAAGCGTGCATCAGCACCGGAGAAACTACGGGGCCGATGGTGAAACCTACGGCGCGCGGCTCGACCTGGGTGACATCATTCAGGATGGTGATCTCCAAGGGTCATCGAGAAACATGCGCTGGACCAGGTGTCCACCGAGACTCGTCGGCAAGCGCCTCAAGTTTGGCAGTCCAGTCACCATTCGGCCGCTCCCCGTTCTCATCCTGGGTCGCTCCCACGCACAGCCGTAGACAGAAGCATCTGCCTCCGGTTTTTTTATTTTCAAACAAAAAACCCAGCGATACCGTATATCACTGGGTGTAGCACTTCAGGGCTGGCCGACGTTCGGCGCCTCCTCATCAGAGTAGACCACCGTCTTGCTCTCGGGATGCTTGGCGAACAGTTCGAGCGTGAACATGGCACGACCACCGTAGACCATGCCGGAAATGCGGAAACCAGTCCACTTGACCCGCTTATTGGCACGCACGAGCTCGATCAAGGAAGCGAGGATGCCGTCCGGATCGCCCGAGCGCCTGGCCCACTGCTCGAAGTACATGCCGAAGTTGGGATGATCCACCATGGCACCCCGGGGGACTTCATCAGCCGGAATCCGCAGGTACCTGATGAGAACTTCGCTGTCACGCTTGTTCTCAAACTGGTCAGTTCGCCACCCCTCGTGCACATCGCGTTCATCGAACTCATGCGGAAACTGGTACTGCTGGATGAGCATGGCCCGGCCAGTCCCAAAGGTGCCAAGCGAACCAGGCACATAGGGGAGCACACGATTGACAAAGTTACTCACGGAAATCTCCTCACATCAATAGATGAACGAAGGTAGTTCGGTCAGTCTCACTGTTGCGACCTTCGGATGATGACCACCGCGATACGGTATACGATGAGGGGCAGCACGATAAACGCACTCGCCACCGTCATATACACCGGATAGAGGTAGTGTGTCACTGTCCACTGATCAACTGCCAAGAGATTGACAGCACTACCGAGACAGAACATAGCCCAAGGAAACACCGGCTCATCGCCAGGTTGTTTCCATGTGGCACGAACTTGCGGCAACGCCCCCATGGCGTCAGTCACGAGTAAACCAATGAGGCCCATGAACGGATCATTCGTCCACCACCAAACCGCAAGAGAAACCACGCAGATGGCAACACACACTGTATCAAGTCGCTTCCATTCGAACGTTCCGAACTTGAGCGCCAGGAAAAAGATGATGACCGGGTTGATGAAACCAATCCAGGCTGCGAGCAGAGTCGAATCAACCCTGGCTCCGGATCCCGAATATGTGAGTAGCAGGAGCAGTCCAAGGACTGCCCAAATGCCCCACGTCGAACGTACCGGCCGCGGCACCTGACCGCTCACGATACCCCACATGTAGTGAAGACCGCTCACAGCGATAAGCACGGCAGACAGGCCGCCCCAAGACATAAAAGACAGGAGCAATTCCATCTCGCTCTCCTCCGAAAAGGTTGTTCAGGTACGAAACTATCACAAAATCGTGATTTCATACTGTAGCATAAAATTCATTGATTTGTCTAGATAGACGCATCATAGAGCAAGTCCCCCGGCAAATCTAAAAATCAGCAGGGGGGTTAATTGAAAAATTTCAAATCAAAATAAAAAGAATTTTTCGTGAATTCCTTTTTTATTTTTTCCAAAATGCACCGTTCAAAATTTTACCCAGGCCAAGCAGGGGAAAGAGCCGAGTGATATATGAGCGTACCCGATATATCCAAGGCCGTATCTAATCCGTGGCTTAGGTGAGAGGATGATTTACTATATGTCTCATAATGTAACTTATGAGACATTATATACAGAAAGGACCATGGGGAATAACACGGTCCATGAATCATCATCGAGACTCACCTGCCGTTACGTATTTTTTGCAAAAAACGAATGCGTATAATCGCGTATGACGAATTTGAATACGAGTGGTGGTACATCTACCCCTGCCGATTCGTCTCATTTGATGCCTCAGTATCTTTTAGATTTTTTTTGCTCATTCGTGAGTATTGAGCGGGGTCACAATACGTGATTGAGATGAAAAGAAAAGACTCCCCTCTTTTTTGCAAAATTTGCTAGGGGAGTCCAAGACAAAAATTTTCTGTTACCGTTTCTTGAGAAACGCATCAATCTTTTTCCACAGGAAAAGATGTGCCATGTGCAGATGATGACCACCAGTTGGCTTGAGGTAGAGAGTTGACCCGGTAACCCTAGCAAGTTCAACCGAGGGTTGATATGGTACCACGGTATCATCCATAGCATGAAGAATAAATACTTTTCGTCCATTAATCTTTTCAGTGTGACGAATGGGGTTATAGAAATCCGTCGTGATCAGCTTTTGCCAATCAAGAGGGGACTTAGGTCGAAATGCGGCACCAAAAGCTTCTTCGGTAAATCGAATGTGTTCCTGAAATGGTTCGGTCTCCCCTTCTACTTTCCAGTTTGTAACCGGTGCGAGCGCGATGACTTTTTTTACCAATTCATGATTGGAATTGAGCAACACAGCCGGACCACCAAACGAGGTACCGAATAAGTGGACCGCAGAAATCTTGAGTAATACTTTCTCTCCCGTGTACGCATCGCGAAAACTCCTCATTCGTTTCAATTCATCAAGAACGTCTGTTATGTCTTGAGCTGGCGAGTGATTCAAGAATACGCCGCCACTCTCCCAAGTACCGCGATACCGCGGATATATCGCCACATACCCCTGATCGGCAAGAAATTGAAGAAGCTCCTTTTTCACTGGCGTTGAAGGCAGACCGGTTGCAATAATAGCCACCCGACCGGTCTCTCTTTTTGGCATGAGAACTTCAGCTACGATGTCTTGGGCAAAGCGGGTGCGAAATGGATACAGACTCTTGATTCGCTTCATAATCAATCTACGGCAAATAGTTCATCGGATTGACCGTAGCACCAATCGGGATATTTAATCCTTTCACTGTCTTCGATGGGACAACTTCGTATGAACTTTCCGAAAAGACCGTAAAGTGCAAATGATTACCCGTTGAGTAACCCGTGCTACCCATATTACCAATTTTTTCACCCTTGGTTACCTTGTCACCTTTACTGACTCCAATGGCACTCAAATGCCCATAGAGTGTAATCATACCGTTATCATGATCGATAGCGATCCATCTTCCGTAGGCATACTTACCTAAGTTGCCCGTGCCGATTACTTTACCATCAGCTGCCGCATAGATGGATGTCCCATACGCTCCACCAAAGTCCACTCCGTTATGTTTCCCAGAGGCGTATGCTTTTTTGGAAAAACTCGTCTTGCCATACCCTTGGGTAATCTTGACGCTCTTCACTGGGTAGGCAAGCAAGCTCTTGGAGTAACTCGGGAGACCGTCGGTGGACAACCCTGATTCCAAGTCAGCAATTTCGTTTTCGATGTCATCACGCTGCTTCTGGAGGTCGTCCACCAATCCGTTATACTTGGTCTGTTCTGCTTGAGTTTTCGCTAAGAGAGCTGCTTTACTCTTCTTGGTTTCCTCCAGATTAGCATTACGTTCTGCTTGATCCTGGTAAAGCGTGTCCACTTCGGCCTTCTTGCGTGTCACAGCATCCTGTTCTTTCTTGAGTCCATCACGAAGCGACTTCACTGAACCAAGCAAATCACTGACCTGGTCACTCATGCTGGCCGTCCAACCCTCAGACTTGAAATAGAGCAAGCTGTCGGACGATGAAGCGAAAAGGGTTGGGGTGTTTTCATCAGAATAGTCATTATAGTAGACGCGCATCAATTCAGCGAGAATCTTTTTTTGATGGTCAATCACGATACCCTTCTCTGCCACCCGAAGAGAAAGGCTGCGAATCTGTGACTCGAGCTCCGATATTTGTTTGGCCGTGGTATCAATTTCCAGCTGTAATTTATCAGCTTGAGCCTGTAGTCCATCAATTTGCTCCGTGAGCGTGGCTCCCTGCCGCTCCTTCAAATCAATGATTTTTTTGTATGCCTTAATCTTGGCATCGATAGATTCGAGTTCATCCTGTTTTTCATCCAATGCCTTTTGGGCTTCATCGGAAAGGGTTTCTACGCTTTCCGAGGCCGAAACACGCACAACTACCACGCCTCCCATCAGCAGAAGAAGCGAGAAGAAAGCAACGGTTAATTTTTTCTTTTGATATGACATGGTCGTAGCATGTATTATACCACAAAAACCAGTCCTGTTTTTGGTCCAAGAAGAACCATTATGAAAGCTTTGAAATGGCTTCCCTAAGCCGTTTAATACTCTCTTCTTTTCCCAGTACCCAGACTACTTGAGCCGGAGAGGGCGAACGCTCAGCCCCGGTCAGCGCCACCCGGAGCGGCCAAAGGAAATCCCCGCGTTTATCCCCTGCCGCCGTCAGGAGTTTTTCTTCAATACTTACCAGGCTTCCCCACGTAACATCATCGAATTCGCCGAGAAGTTTTTCAGCTTGTTCCAAAGAGACCCTGGTCATTATCTCATCATTATCCTTCCAATGAAGTAGCTTGGCATCATAAGCAATATCCACAAAGAAAAATGGGTTCTGGATACCGATATCAGTCAGTCGAATCAACCGATCACGCTCAACAGCGAGAACACGTTTGAGGTAAATTTCTGTCTTCCGCTCATCCCCTACCACGGCAAAAAAATCATTTTGGAATTGACCGAACTCGAAAGCTCGATTATATAACTCATCAACGGAGAGCTTTTTGATATACTCTCCATTCATCCAGTCTAATTTTTTCAGATCAAACACCGCTCCGCCTTTGTGAATCTGAGAAAAATCAAAAGCCCTGACCAATTCATCAAGGGTAAATATCTCCTGGGTACTCCCCTTCCCAGGGTTCCACCCGAGGAGTGCGACAAAATTGAGGAGTGCCTCTCTGAGATAGCCTTTTTTCAAATAATCCTCGACCGCCACATCCCCCTGACGTTTGGAAAGCTTGCTCTTGTCAGCATTGAGGAGAAGTGGCAAATGAGCAAACTGCGGCGCCTCCCATCCGAATGCTTCATAAAGAAGGACATGCTTCGGAGTACTCGGGAGCCATTCTTCGCCTCGGATGACATGGGTAACCCGCATGAGGTGATCATCAACAACGTTGGCCAAATGATACGTCGGAAAGCCGTCAGATTTCATGAGCACCTGATCATCTACATCCTTGGTATGGATACTCACTTTGCCGCGCACCATGTCCTGAAACACTACCGCTCCTCGCTCTGAACTCACGTTGAGACGAATGACATACGGAATTTTCTCGCCGAGTTTCTTCTCACGCTCTTCCTGTGACAAACTCAGGCAGTGTTTATCATATTTGGGCGCTCGTTTGTTTTGTGTCTGTTCATTGCGTAGTTCTTCGAGGCGCTCATGAGTGCAAAAACAATAGTACGCTTGCTTGTTTGCCAACAGCTTCTCAACATGTTCACGATATAGCGAGAGACGCTTGGATTGTTCGTATGGTCCGTACGTACCCCTTTCAACGACTGCATCATTTTCCAAAACCATACCCTCATCAGCGCCAACAAACATACTGTCCAATGAGCGTATCAGACTTTCCATTGAACCTTCGACATAGCGCTTCTGATCAGTATCCTCAACACGAAGAATATAGGTACCCGCCTCTTTCTTGGCAAAGAGGTAGTTATAGAGGGCCGTTCGAAGGCTTCCCACATGAAGATAACCAGTCGGTGATGGGGCAAATCTGACTCGGACAGAGTTTTGAGACATTTGAGTGACTTTAGAGCGATTTTATGGCTTTACTATAACGTTTTTTGCTCATATTGTCACTATTGACTTTTTTATAAAAATATGCTATCATACAAAGTCGACACATCGTGCCGACCTCGTTCTTCAACGGCCGATTTGGTCACAATTCTGGAGAGACCCCGTGCTCAACTACAACCCCCTCGCTCACCGTGTCGTCTTCTTCTTCCTCGCCATCGGCGCCATCGGGATGCTCGCCATCCACGCCGACATGTGGTGGTTCGTGTCGAAGAGGACTTCCCTTCCAGAGATCGACATCATCGTCGGGAAGTGGGTGACCGGCATCACTGCCGCCATGAGTCTGATCATGGCCATGCAAGAGGCTCTGAACAAGGGCTACTGGAGCGGCGGCACTTCGCTCAACCACCGCCAGGGCTGAGACTCCGCCATTCGGCCAGGCCGCGCATCGTAAATGGACACAGATCCAGACGGTGCGCGGCCTTTACCTTTTATACAAGAAACTTATTTCTTCAAGAGCACCTTCGTTGGAAACACAATCACCGCATTCCAAATACGTCTCCATCTTTTTGGCTGGAGAATGAGGCGCCACAGCCATTCGAGACCAATGACACGTAACCATTGTGGGGCGCGTCTTAGTTTACCGGTCAAAAAGTCAAATGCTCCACCAACACCAACAACTAGTCGAACATCGCCCGGGTTGTTTCTCAGCGCTTCGAGAAAATACTCTTGCTCGGGAGCGCCAAAGTTACACAGTACTATCGTAGAATTTCCAATACTCCCCAATTCATTATTGACACCAAGAGAAAAAAGCTTCGGATACTTTTGCAACAGCACCGTACGGATTTCTTCATACGAGGAAAGACCATCTTTTTTCAAAGCCAAAAAAACAGCATGTCCATCCCGCTCTGCCAAAGATAAAATATCATGCACCAGATCGACGCCTGGAAAGCGCGAGATGTCCTCACCCTGAAGCAAACCCGCAAGCACCAAACCAAACCCATCCGCTATCCGTAAATCGGCATTGAGTATACTCTCCCGAAAAAGAGCATTTCGGCTCGCAAGAACCAAAAACTCGGGATTGACCGTAACAATCCGATGAAAACGATTCTCCCTGAGAAAGCTTTCTATTTTTTCCAAAACTTTCGTTCTGGAATCAAGACTGATAGGAACTCCGAGTATGGGAATTTGCATTTCCTTCTCTTGACTTTTTATAATAAATATGCTATACAAATACCAGTTCGCTACAACCACGGGAGAAAAATGCGTAAGCCTTTCATCTCGGCAACCAGCATAGCCCTGATGGCCGTCGGGTGCTGGGGTCTCCACATCAACACCAATGGCTGGCTCGGCTGGGCTTCAGTCGGTGGCATCCTCGGCGGAGGCATCATGCTGTTCCTTGCCAATATTCCGCCTCTCAACGAAGAGCGGTCGCCTACGAGCGATTAGACAACTTGTCTAGTCGCTCTCTTTATTTTCCGAGTCAAAAAATCACAATAGAGCAAAAGTATCAATTGGTTCGTAGCGCCGTTTACCATCAAGTGACAGGCTTTCAAACACGCACACCGTATCAACTGATTCCATAAGGTGCAATCGCTCTTTGAGCACGGGCTCTTCTGCCAGCTGCAGCCACTTCTGTTTTTTAATTTTGGAAAGCGTAACGTGAGGCCGATACACCTTCTTTTCCGTTACAAAAGAGGAAAATTCCTTTTCAATTTCTTCACGTAACATCTTGAGACCATCACTCGCCACACCCTCAAGCCAAATCATCTTCGGATTCTCTGGGCTGTCCATGAGCCGTACCCCGGTAAATTCAAGTTCAAATGCTTCCAGCCCTTCGCAGGCTGCCCCCACTCGAGCACAGACCTCGGCCACTTCACTTTCATGAACAAAGCCCAAAAAAAATACCGTAACGTGAAGATTTTCTGGGCGCGTCAAAAGTGAGGCGCTTTTTGGAAAAGCCTCCATTTCCTGAACCAGTCGTTTCTTCAGTCCAGGAGAAAGTGGAATACCAACAAAAAGTCTACGGGTCTTATTCATAGTCAAAGAGTAGCCCAAAAGAGCCAAAAAATCAATTTTCTGCTAAAATACGCCATATGAAAACCCCTCAGCTCTATCGCCTGGAAGTTGCTCCCCTCCTGATTCTCCCTCTCAGCCGATCGCCTTTTTTTAGCTATGCCAGCACACAACCCATAGAAGTTGGGTCGCTCATTACCATTTCCTTTGGGTCCCAAACTGTTGAGGGAGTTGTCTTTCGTTGCCAAATTCTTCCTGGTCAAAAACCAAGCTGGATGAAGATGGTATCCCATATTAAATTATTGAGCGCCCTCACTGCAAACCAATGTGCCCTGGCGGAGAGAATAAGTCAGGAGTATTTCACTCCGCTCGGCAAAACACTCAAGCATTTTTTGCCAAAACGCATCATCGCTAGAGACAAGATTGCGGTATCAACAACGCATCGGGTACTTCGACCCACGAAAGACGAACTTGTCCTTTTGAGAAAATTTCTAGAAAAAAGTAATGATACTTGGTACCTCGACACTTCGCTTATTGAGCATAAGCGATGGTTACCTCTCTTTGCCAAAGAATTTCAAAAGAATAGACAGCAAGTCCTTATCTTGGTTCCTGAACTAACACTTATCCCGGCCCTCACCGCATTATTTAGTCAGTACTTCCCTAATGATAAAATAGCCCTCCTTCATAGCCAGCTCTCACAGGGTGCTGCCTACAAAAATTGGGAACGTATCCGTACTGGTGCCGCCTCAATTATCCTCGCAACGAGACAAGGGCTCTTTGCTCCTTTTTATAACCTTGGTGGCATCATCGTCACCGAAGAGCAGGATGAAAGCTACAAGCAATGGGATATGAGTCCACGCTATCATGGCAAACGCGTCGCAGAATACCTCGCACAGCTTCACAAAGCGAAGCTACTTTTGACATCTGGCACCCCCAGCGCTGAAAGCCTCTATCGTTTAAAGCATAAACATATTCAACCACTAGCACCGATAGCTGTTCATACTCCCATCGGACCAGCACTCACCATCGTCAATCTCAAGCTCGAGCGGTATCGGCGTAATTTTTCACCATTATCCGAGACGCTCACCCAAGCTATTCACAATGCTCTCGCTAAAAAAGAGCAAGTACTCCTCTACATTAATCGACAAGGGCTCAATGCTTTTTCTGTCTGCGGACAATGCAAGACTGTTTTTCGATGCCCAACCTGTCATCATCCACTGACAGCAACCCGTGATGATCGATTCCGTTGCAATGCCTGCGGTCACACAACAGAGCTCTTTCCAAGCTGCAACACCTGCGGTCATCTCAGCTTTCGAAACGTAGGATTTGGAACGGAACGCATCGAAAAAGAGGTAGCAAAACTCTTTCCCAGGGCCCGCACCGCACGACTTGATAGCACTACTCTTCGTACCTCGCATACCCTCGAAACAACCTTCGAAAGGGGTCAAGCTGGCACCCTTGATATACTCGTCGGTACGCAAATGATTCTCAAAGATCCGCCCTTGCCGAAACTATCCCTCATTGCTATGATTGATGCGGATAGCATGCTTCTTTTCCCTGATTTTCAGGCTGACGAAAGGCTTTTTCGCGACCTTTCCCGGGCAGTACGCCAAGTCAAGCCATTATCTGGACAGGTTATAATACAGACCTTTCGGCCAGAAAGTGCCTTTTTTCAAAAAATTACAGAAAAGAACTCTGAGCAGATGCTTGATTCCATCCTGACGGAACGCGAGGAATTACTCTATCCGCCCTTTGCTCGTTTTTTTGCCATCGACTGTCAGGATACAACAGAAAAGAAAACTACTGCGAAAGCCGCTACTCTTTACGAGGATTTAAAAGAATTACTTCCCCGTGGTTGGCGAATATTACCCCCACGGCTAGTAGTCCCTCTCAAGAAAAAAAATCTCTTTCACTCCACAATTCTTGTTCGTATGCCCCACGATCGGTCGTTTACGGCAAGCTGGAAAAAATTACTGATACAAAAACTAAAGGATTCTTATATCGATATCGACCCTTTGACTCTTTGATTCTTTATTTCTTGACTCTATGTTGCCACTTGTCACCGGGGAAAACACGAAACTTCTTCTCACCAAGACCGCGCCTGTAACGGATCCTCTTGCTCCTCACATTCAAGAATTGTTGCCAAAAATGATTAAAACCATGCATAAGGAGCAAGGGGTAGGATTGGCAGCACCACAAATCGGCATATCGCTTCGACTGGCAGTCGCTGAAGTCGAAGGCATTGTTTATTATCTTATCAATCCGGAAATTACCTCGCGATCACAAGAGCAAATAGTATCCGAAGAGGGATGCCTCAGTCTCCCAGGTGAATTTTTTCCTATTCTTCGTTCCGAAACTGTTACGGTCCGATACATCAATGAAAAGGGGTTGCCCAAAAAATTACGGGCAACGGGATTCCTGGCAACCGTTATTCAGCATGAGGTTGATCATCTCGATGGCATCCTCATCATCAATCGTTTCACTAAACAAAAAAACAAATTAACGAAGCATCCGTATGACCAAGTGGATTAGTCGATTTTTTTCCGCATCCCTTAAAAAAAAATCACCTAAAACAGTTGAGCTCCCAAGCAAATCCGGCCTTCATGTCAGAGAAGATTTGAAGCGCTCATTACGTTCTCGTACCCCAAAGATTCGCCTCGTATTCATGGGAACACCGCCCCTCGCCGCCTCGATTTTACGCAGTCTTCACGATGAAAAATACAATATCGTTGGAGTCATCACCAAGGCAGACAAACCGGTCGGTCGCAATAAAGAACCCCAAGGAGGTCCTGTCAAAATTGTGGCGGAGGAGCTTGGTCTTCCTCTACTTCAACCACAGAAGCTTGATGCCACCACTATCGCAAATATCCAAGCGTGGAAACCAGATCTTATTGTTGTTGCTGCGTACGGCAAAATACTTCCTGAAGCACTTCTCGCACTCCCTGGTTTTGGGTGTGTTAATTTTCACACGTCCCTCTTGCCGCAGTGGCGCGGTGCCTCGCCTATCCAAAACGCTCTCCTCGCAGGCATGACTGAAACAGGAGTAACCCTCATGCTCATGGACACAGGCATGGACACAGGCGATATTCTCAAGCAAAAAACAGTACCGATAGCACCAGATGACACTACCCCCACCCTCACCGCTAAGCTCCTAAAAGCCGGTACGGATTTACTTTTAGAAACGCTCCCCCTGTGGATTGAGCGACGTATTACCCCTACGAAACAAGACGATAGTCAGGCTACTCTTTGTCAGCTTATTGAACGACAAGATGGCAAAATAATGTGGACTGATGATGCAGAAAGTATCTACAATCGCTATCGAGCGCTTTCACCTTGGCCCGGTATTTTCACCTATACTCGAAAAAAAGATTCTATTTTACGACTCAAATTACTCAAAATATCATTCCAAAAACATAGTCCGCAAATTACAAAACCGCTTGGCATGGTTTTTGAAATTGGCGAACACATCGGGGTACAGACTACTGATGGCATCATTTTTCTCGAGGAAGTTCAACTCGAAGGAAAGTCCCCCCTCCCCATTCAAGATTTTCTCCGTGGCAACGAAAACTTCATCGGATCAATGCTTGAGTAGACACCATTATGATAAATCATGTCCGTCAGGAGCAAAAAAACTTGAGAGCCATGGCTATAAGCGCCCTCCTGGTTCTTCTCGTTGGTGGATTTTATGTTGGTCGGACCTTCTTTACTTCCAAAGGAAACGGTAGCGAAAAAACACTCTCTAGCGACACTGTTTCTGAACCCGATGAGGAAAATACCCTCCCAACGATGACCGCAGATGTAATTAGACAGAAAATTTATAACGGAGATGCGGTGGTTTTTCTCGATACACGGGACAAGGAAAGCTTTGATGCCGAGCACATCCCACACTCTCTCCTCATGTCACCAGGCACTCTCAGTGCCTTTACTCCGGATGAAAACCAGACCGTGGTTATCGTGTATTCAGCTGCTGATACGCAGACTATTGATGCCATCCAAAACATCATGAAGCAAAAATCCTTTCCATCATATATGCTTAAGGGCGGTTTTGAAGAATGGAAGCGAAGCGGTAACCAGGTTTTGTCCCGTGGTAATCCGAACTCATTTCTCGATCAATCAAAAGTCACTTACGTCACTCCCAGTGAGGCGCTTGCCCTCATCAATGACAACACAACTCGTACCTATATCCTCGATACTCAGACCGAGCAGGATTTTCAGCGTAAGCACATCAAGGGTGCTATAAATATCCCTTTAGATCAGCTGGAGCGTCGCTCTAAAGAAATTCCTGCCGCTCGAACCATAATCGTCTATGGAGCATCTGATCTCGTCTCCTTCCAAGCCGGCGTTCGTCTCGCCGATCTCAATATCTTCACCGCCCGGACCCTTCATGGTGACTTTGCCAAACCAGAATCAGGGTTCTTGCTTGAGCCATAATTTTCCTCTAAAAACAAAAAAACACCCTTCAAAGACTACAAGGGTATTTTTTGATGCTACTTCACAACAGCCAGAATATCTTTAACCGTCGTTAATAGAAATTTTTCACCCTGAAAAGCAACCTCTTCACCACCGTAGAGACGGAAAATTACCCTGTCTCCGGCTTTGACGGTCATTTTTTCACTTCCTCCCACGGCTACCACGGTTCCAAATTGCGAACGATCTTCCTTGGCTGTTTCAGGAAGATAAATACCGGCAGCCGTCCGCTGTTCCGGTTTTTCCAACTGAACTAATACATTCTCACCCAATGGTTGAATCATTACTTTTTTCATATTCTTCTCTCATTCACTGATTACGGCAAACACCATTATAGAAAAGCGGATTTCCCCCGTCAAGTACTATTTTGACAGAAGTGCCTGGATCTCGGCGAGTGCTTTATCAAGCTGAGGGTCTCGCTTCGCCTGTCGATCATCAGCCGTGATGCCTACCTCCACATCTGGTGTTATGCCCACATTGTGAATCTGTTGCCCAGTAGGAGTAAGCCAGCGTGCGACCGTAATTTTCACGGACATATCCTTCGTCAATGGAATGAGTTGTTGCACTGATCCTTTCCCAAATGACTTCTTTCCTACCAACCTCACATTGTCGCGATTGTCGCGGAGAGCACCGGACAGGATTTCTGAAGCACTAGCACTCCCCTCGTTGATAAGAATCACGGTTGGTAAGCCACTCAAAACGTCACCCCCATGCGATTTCAATTCCGTTCTCTTGCCGCCACCATCTTCCTCCATTACTACCACGGCATTTGATGGCAACATGAGACTCGCCATAGAAACAGCTGTTTCCAAAAAGCCGCCCGGATTGCTCCGTAAGTCAATGATGATTCCTTTGGCTTTGGCTGAAAGCACCTGTTTGACGGCTTCTTTAAAGCCAGCCTCGGTATCATCACCAAAACGGCTGACACGAATAAGAGCAACATCGCCCTTCATTTCAAATTTTACGCTCTTGACCAAAATAACATCCCGCTTCACAGCTACCTCCCTCGTCTCCTCTTCACCAATTCGATATATCGTCAGCTTTACCTCCGTTCCCTTTGGTCCACGAATATGTTTGACGGCCTCATCCAGAGAATAACTCGTAGAATTCACACCATCAATTTTGACAATCTTATCACCCGGTAACAATCCAGCCTTTTCCGCTGGAGTCCCATCAAGCGGAGCAATAATGGTAATAACATCATCACGAATACCCATTTCCGCTCCAATTCCTTCAAAGGTACCCGAAATATCTTCATTAAACTCCTGGTTTTCTTTCGGACTAAAAAAGGTCGTGTAGGGATCGCCGGTAGCGGCCAACATACCATCTATGGCGCCGTAGAACAGCTCACGGGCATCAAGCTTAGTTTTGTCCACGTATTTATCCTTGAGTATACCCCAGACCTTCCAAAACAGAGAGAAATCAATCGTGTTATCTCCCGATTCTTTGTTGAGAATTATAGCGTCGTCAGGCGACAGAGCCCCTAAAGTTTCATGGGAAGAATTTTTTCCACGCTCATACCCACTCCAAAAGGTCAGCCCAAAAAGAAAAAGGATGAAAAAAAGAAAAAAAGATTTCTTGAACAACACATGTCCCCGCTCCTGCAGCGGCAGAGATGGTAACTCTTTGGATGGAGTAATTTGCGTTTCGTTCTCTGGCATAATGTTTCGTGGTTACTTAACTCTTGGCAGTGGCCTATGGTAGTACTTCCAAAAATATTTAAAGGCGCTCTCTATATGATACCAAGTCAAACGATTAAAGAGGAGTGAGCCCAGGAACCCACCGCGAGCGCTCCCCTTCCCGTGATAGTGATAAACAAAAGTCTTGGGATAATGCACGACCCGAAATCCCTTCTCCCAAAAACGACGACACCAATCCACGTCCTCCATATACAGAAAAAAACGCTCATCCATGGGACCAACTTGAAGGGCTTTTTCACGAGAAACCAGCATCGCCGAACCGATTATCCAATCCACGGCTTTCGGTTCACTTAAATCCTCATCAGCAAGGGTAAACCAACGCAAGTGACGCCGGCCAAAACTCAAATTCCCCAGCCAGGTACGACGATAGAGTATGGTCTCTGGCCGATAAAAATGGAAACAGCTCTGCTGAAGACTTCCATTGAAATTATACTGCTTCGGTCCGAGCATTCCAATATCGGGATGATCCTTAAGATATGAAAGCATCTCCGATACCGCCCCTGGACTCAGCACGATATCACTATTGATAAGAAAGACATACTCTCCTCGTGCCTGCTCAAGCGACACATTGACTAATGTTTTAAAGCCAACGTTTTCACGATAAGGAAAAAATCTTACCTGGGGATACTCCTCACGCATGAGCATTTCCGTTGCTTCCTCAGTTGCACTGTCCGCAACAATAACCTCAAAATCAATCCCCGAATGCCCCATCTCTTTGTAGATGGATTGGAGACAAAGACGGAGTATCTCCGGACTTCTGTATCCGTTAACAGCAATGGTGAGTTCCTTTTGTTCCATGCGTTTGGACCAAGCAGCCAGGCTCTCGCGCTGGACAGAATTAGTAGTTGAGCGAGTTCTTGAAGAGATCGTGAATACGATCGTAGGTATCACCAATCGGGAGCAAGATATACCCTGTTTCTTTCGTTTGGGGCGGATTATAGAGAAGGCCCTCTTCGGAATTTTCCAACACCTTTTGATTGATACTTCCTGGGTCTCCTACCTTTTGATACAAATCAAGCAAATGTTTCATCTCCCAAGCTTCAAGGTTGGTACTCACGTTGTTACCGAGACTATCAAGCATGGCACTGACTTTAGAAAAATCAGTAAGCGTCCCCAGAGAAAGCGCTTTCGCCTTAATCAATTTGATAACTTCCTGCTGACGGCGAGCGCGTTCGAAATCACTCGAGGTGTAGCGGGCTCGAGCATAACACAGCGCCTTATCACCGTCGAGCTGATTGTCGCCTGCTGGTAGTTTAAAGTCACCACCGCACTCAAGCTCTGAGATGGCTTGCGTAGTCATTTTTTCAAAACACAACGGGTAACGCTTCGGGTTGGCATAGTATGTACCATTTTTTCGCTGAATCCTCTTCTCTTCATAGCTTCCACTAAAAACCGTAAAACGTACGCCATCGCACCGCTTTTCCAGACCACGAAACTGCATCCCCTCTTCAAATGGCTGATCCAAATGCACATTGATACCACCGATAGCATTGACCAAATCCTTAAAGCCCTGAAAATTAATGGTCACGGCATAAGGAATATCAAGCCCTGTCACTTCACCCACAATGGTTCGCATATCCTCCATGCCGCCACCGCCATGAGCACGTTCTTCGCCCAGAGCAAATACCGCATTTATCTTGCGGTGCTCATCGCGACCAGGCACTTTGACGTACAAATCTCGTGGAACAGAAATGAGGGACGCTTTACTCGTGTCAGTATCACCATTCTTGGGATGAATGGAAAGTACCATAATCGTATCAGCTAATAACCCACCTCCCTCGACGCCTTCACCACGCATACCCAAAAGCAGGATATTTACTCGTCCTTCCTTTTCGCCCTTCAGAAGCTGTTCTGACCCAGGGAGAGTTTTAACAATACTTTTGAAGATATTGGCATTACCACCGGAAACTTTATCAAGAGTCATACCAGTTTTCCAGGCAAAAAGACCTCCGCCAATAAGCAACAAGGCAACAAAAAACAAAGCGATACGAATGACCCGCTTTTTCGTTGATGATTTTCCAATTCCGAGAGTGGTCTCTCCGGCTACTTTTGGTATATTCATAAAAAATCCCTTACTTCCCTAATTATTTTACCGAATCATAAACCGATAAAAGTTTAACGGCGCTTTTTTTCCAAGAAAACAACGAGACCCGGCTTCTCCCCAGAGAGACGCCGTTTTCTCTTTGTTTCATATCAGTAAGAAGAGTATACAATTTTTCCTCACACGAGGCAAGGCTTGAGATGTCAAAATACGTCACTGCTTCACCACCAATTTCTCGTAAGCAAGGAATATCAGAAGCGACAACAGGAACCTCCTGACTCATGGCTTCAAGCAGCGGAATACCGAATCCCTCATACAGAGAAGGAAAAACGAAAAGTGAGGCAGCATGGACAAGACCCGGGAGATCTCCTTGATCAACATACCCAGGAAAATGCACCCACTCTTGCAATTGATACTCTTCCAGTATCTGTTCAATGGCTTGATCATAGTGATGGCCAAAACGCTTCCCGACAAGCACAAGATGTATATCCGGAATCCGTTTCCGCAACAGAGCAAAGGCCTGCAGCAAAAATGGGATATTCTTGCGAGGCTGGAGCGTGCCCACATACGCGATATAACGCTCAGGTAAAAGATACTTTTCCTTCAATTGAGCAGTCATCCCCTCTTGGTGAAGAGCCAGGAAATCTTCGCTTAGTGCGTTTGTCACCACAGAAATTTTATCAACCGGAACATGGTAACGCTCGTGCAATTCTTGTTTGGTAAATTGCGAGGGCGCAATCAGCCGATTGGCTCGCTGCACAGAACGCGGGATAAGCAAAGAAAGAAATAACCGGTCACGCCAACCCACAAGTTCTGGGTATGCCGCAAAAGAGACATCGTGGATGTGATCCACTACCTTGGTTCGGTTTGGCACAAAAAGTGGCAATATATATTGGGTATGAAACACATCAATGTGGTGCGTAAACAGATACCATGGAAGTGTTACAAAATTCCAGACAAAACGATTCTTTCCTCGCAGTGACACTATACGCACATTTGATTGCCCAATACACCCCAGTCGAGCCTGAAGGAATTTAATAGCCTGGGGCTCTCGCTCATCAGTGAGAAGCAGATAGGTATGTTCTTTATCTATCCCCAACAGTTCTTTGGTAAGATTGAAAAACACCGTTTCATCACCGGTTCGTTGTTTTCCTAAAAGCCTGATATCAATAGCTCGTACTGTATTCATAACCCCTCTGTTTCTTACTTTTGAGACTCAAAATACAAATCTACTAACAATACCCCAAGCGAAAAGAGCATGAAATAAAATCCGAGTAATATTCCGGAATTAAAAAGATTAAAGACAGCGACACCCGCAAACTCCGCTAGAATAAATATCCCATACATCCAAATTGATCGCTCAAGCGTCTCTCGGTAAAGACGGATGGCTGCATACACAATAAGAAACCACCAAGCAAGAAATGAAGCAATCCCGAGCAATCCACTACCGAGCCATACCTCCAAGAAGACATTGCTCGCATTGAGACCAGCTCCCCGCTCATCCGCACCAAGAAATTTGGTAATACTTCCCCAGCCAATACCGAGCACGGGGTGTTGCTTTATCACTGACCAGGCTTGCCCATAAATATCCTTCCGAATAACAATATTAGGATCATCCCGGTAAACCTCCCGGATAACGTGACCGACCCGTTCTTCATCTTCTCTTTCTTCGAGGGCAATATGACGACAGCCACTTTCTGTCAATTCATTCATGCTTTCAATCTTTCGAGGCAATACCGTATCAGCACTCATGCAAGCGATGGTAATTTTCTGCCAACCGCTCCCGGTACTCTGTATACGATTCCAAAATTGAAATGGACTCAAATCAAAAAAAGCAATTGTCCCCCATGCCACAAAAAACGAAGTGCTCACAATGAAGAAGAAAAGGGCGGCTTTTTTCCAAATAACGTGTATTTTTCGTATACCATGCGAAAGCAAAACAGCAAGAAAAATTACCTCACCGAGAGCGGTCGCGCCAAGCCAGGCACTTCGAGCCACAGTAAGGAGAAGCACCATAAACACCAAGCTGAGATAAAGACCCGAGGCAAAATACCACAGGTATACCCCTTGCTTTTTCCTCAGGCGTTGCGAAAAAATATCAAGCGCATTAATAAGCAGTACCATTCCTACTCCCAAAGCCACGATGCCATATAAGCCAAGCCAATCAGCTTCGCTGAAAGTAGCATTGGGTCTACCAATCATGACTTGAAAACTTTCTCCACCAAGCCGATACTGTATATTTTGCCAGAGAGCATACCCAAATACGACCAAGCTCGAAGCCACAAAAAATGGTGCTGCCTGTTTCACGTCATGCAGCGTTCGAAAAAAAATACGTCCCAAGAAGTACACCACAACGAATGATCCTACCACGAGGGCCTGTTTGAGGGCCTCAACGAGTACTGGAGCATGAATGAGCCCAATAAAAGACCCAACGCCTATAAGCACAGGCAGTACATCATAGAGACGAGGCTGAAACAGCCGAAATGGCAAACGACCGAGAAGATAACGAAATACCAGTGCTAGGGAGAGTATCACCACTATCATCTGATAGGGACGAAGCATTATGCCGCCCAAAAAAGACGGGGCGACATTAATCGTTTCGAGCGGTAAGAGTCCAACACCCAATAGAAATGACCATCCGGGACGATAAAGCGAAAAAAGAAAGTAGACGAAACACAAGAAAAGAAAGGTGGCACCATCCAAAGGCAACACCCCCTGCTTATCGAGTATTATCAGGACAACCAAAGTAGACACTGTACCCAAAAGCAGCATCCATCGTTGCCAGCGCCATTTGAAAAAATCAAAAATTTTCATACATGAATTACCTGACGAATAACGCTTTCTGTAAAACTTGTCCAACTGAAATGACCCGCTTCATGTTCAGCTGATTGGCGAAGCGTGAGACGAAGCGACTCATCTTGAATCAATCGCTTCAGTCCAGAGCGCAGAGAACCAGGGAGATCTGGATCGATGTACAAAGCAGCAGGCCCAGCCACTTCCGGTAATGACGAGACATCAGAGGTAAGTACTGGTGTTTTTACTGCTAACGCCTCAAGCACTGGCAATCCAAACCCTTCATATCGTGATGGATAAGCAAAAAATAGTGCCTTTTTATACAAGACAGGTAAATCAGCCTCCGGCACAAAGCCAAGAAGACGCACGCTGTCAGTAATTCCCAAATCCCGCACCAAGGACCGTACTGGCGTAGCCAAGGAATTTGATTCTGAGAATATTTTTCCCGATACCACTAATTTCGGTATCTGGCTATTATCGCCCTTATATTCTGCGAGTAAGGCAGCATACTCCCGAAGTAATTCCGCTGTATTCTTACGAATCTCTAGACCGCCCCCATGATAGATATAGCCCGGGGTAAGGTGATATTTTTCCAAAACTCGACGCTCCTCATCGATTGATACCTCGCGACGAAAAATAGGAGCGACATCGGGATACGCAACGGTAATAACTTCACGATTCACGCCAAATTCAATAAGATCGTTCGACGTAGATTGGGAAACTGCCACTACGGCGTGAGCCCGATGAATAGCCCGTTCTGTAGCACGCCAAAAAAATCGCTGACGCCCATTACCCAGGTACTCTGGAAAAAGTCGTGGGATCAAATCATGCACTATCATCGTATGTCTGATGGACGAGGTGCGAAATATCGTAGTTGACTGATACAAACTCAAAAAAACATCACAACCGTCCCGCTTAGCCTCAGTAGCAACACGTTGCTCCCAAAGCCACTTTCGGAACAAGTCGTCTCGTTTCCAAAAGCGAGGCAGGAACGCTCTTTGGTGTATGGAATTTGAGGTCGGCACAAGAGACGATTCTTCCTCCAGGTAGAGAAAGAATTCGTGATTCTCTGTATATGAGAGCGTGGCCAACGTTTCAAGGAAATGAAGCGTTACCTGACCGATACCCGTGCCAGGTTTGCGCAAAAATGAAGCATTAATACCAATACGCATATGACTTCATTGTAGCAGAGATTGTTTCAAAGAAAAAAACCTTCCCCATCCTACTTTCTAGTCCTTGTGAGACACTATTGACTGCAATTCCTGCACCAAACGATCCATTTCATCCACTAACGGATGACTGACTCTCGAACGAATAATGCGATTCGCTTCACCGTAGAACCAAACAAGGTTTTCGGCGTTCCGTCTAAATTTTCCCCATACCTCTCCACCATGAGTTGCGTATTCATCAAGAGCGTTCCTCATGTTATGAACCTTGTCGGCCGTCGCCACCAACAACGCTTCCTCACTGTCATTTTTGAGATTTTCAAGATAGCGTTCTTTCCGAGCACGCCAACTCGCTCCGCGAATGCTATGGTCTTCCTTTTCGGCTTGAGTAAAGTCCTCCGTCACTTCCTTAACAATAGAATAGACTCGCTCACCAAATTCTTGCTTCAACATATCGTCGGTATAACTCGGGACATCCTCAAGGGTGTCATGAAGCAGGCCGGCAATAATAACATCCTCGTCATCACTATAGTGAGCCAAGAGAAAGGCTACCGAAAATGGATGAACAATATAGGGCACTCCACTCACCTTGCGTTTTTGTGGTTGATGGAGTACTGTGGCTCGAACAATAGCCCGTTCTATTCTAGGTGTGAGAAACATACATTCAAAGAGTGAAAATTGACAATTCGAGAATAAATCAGCCCAAGTTTTTTCCTTGTCAGCAAGAGCAATATTTCGTACAATAGAGCATATTACCCCTAAATTCAAGCTATGACGAGAACGGAACAGACAGTGGCCGTGATTGGTTTGGGATATGTCGGCCTCCCACTCGCCGTCCGAGCAAGTGAACGAGGATACCATGTTGTCGGGTATGATACCAACGAAGAAAAAATTGCTCTGCTCAAAAAACAGCGCAGCCCTATCGAAGATGCTTTTTTGGAAGAAAATATCGCTCGGTTCCCCTTTGATGCCAGTAGCGATGCTAAGAAACTAAAAAAGGCTGACATTTTTCTGATTTGCGTTCCAACACCGGTTGATGAATCATTTTATCCCGATCTCGCACCGGTTATCTCTGCCTCCGAATTAATAGCTAGGCACGCTAAAAAAGGCGCCCTGGTTGTCCTTGAGTCAACCGTCAATCCGGGTGTCAGTGAAGAGGTTGTCCGACCAATTTTTGAAGCCGCTGGCTATACTGTCGGAAAGGATATTTTTCTCGCACACTGCCCAGAGCGTATCAATCCCGGTGATACGAGATGGAATGTGACCAATATTCCACGTGTCGTTGGGTCCTTTGATAAAACTGGACTCGATCGCGCTCATGCATTTTATACCTCAATTGTGGATGGCGAAATTCGAAAAATGAAATCGATCAGAGAGGCAGAGGCTGTTAAAATCGTTGAAAACTCCTTCCGTGATATCAATATTGCTTTCGTTAATGAACTCGCTCGCTCATTCGATGTTTTAAACATCGACGTTAAGGATGTTATCGAGGGTGCCGCCACCAAACCATTTGCTTTCATGGCTCATTTCCCTTCCTGTGGTGTAGGTGGTCACTGTATACCAGTTGATCCGTACTATCTCATCGAACGCGCTAAACAGTCGGGATTTGACCATAAATTCTTGAAGATTGCTCGTGAGATTAACAATAGTATGCCTGCCTATACCGTCGAGCTCCTTCAGGATGCTTTGAATCAAGTCAAGCTACCCGTCAATGGGACACGTGTAGGAGTTTTGGGTCTCTCGTACAAAGCCGACATTGACGATGTGCGTGAATCACCTGCTTTCAAAGTCATCAAGCACCTGGAAAAACATCACGCCATTGTCTCCACTTTTGACCCTCATGTAAAAAAGCGTTCCAGCGTCGCCTCGCTTGAGGCACTCCTCAAGAAATCCGAGGCGCTGGTTCTCGTAACCAATCATCGTGAATTCAAGGAAATGATTACCCCTGCCCTACTGAAGAAACACGGCATCAAAGTTATTATTGATGGTAAGAACTGTCTCGATAAGGCCTCTTTTGTTAAAAGTGGCATCATCTATAAAGGCATTGGCCGATAAAATCTATGTTTAGTCTCCTGAAGCTTATTGTCTGGATGGCCGGTGTCATTGCTTTGGCCTATTTCGTCTTGCCCTATTTTGGCTACGAAATAAACACCAACTACTGGAATGAACGAAAGGTAGCCTGCCAGGAAAAACTTCAGCAGTGTCAGAAAGACCTCATCAAAAGTGGTATCGACGGAGCGAAAGAGAAATGCAATATTCAGTGTGTTGATCCAAAGCTCCTCATCAAAAAAAGTACCAAATAATTTTTGAAGCGACACTATGCGTCTCATTATCAACATTCCAGCTTACAACGAAGAATCGGTTATCGGTGCTACAATCACCGCTATGCCACGACACTATCGCGGCATTGATGAGGTACTCGTTCAAGTGGTTGATGACGGATCAAGCGACAAAACAGCCACCGTCGCCAAGGAGGCCGGGGCCGATTTCGTTCTATGCCACGGTATCAATCGTCGGCTCGGCGTTATGTTTGCTACCGCTACCGAGAATGCCTTAAAAGAAGGTGCGGATATCATGGTTAACATTGATGCCGATGGTCAATTTGATTCGGCTGAAATTCAAAAACTCATTGATCCCATTCTTGAAAATAAAGCCGATATGGTCGTTGGAGACCGTTTCTCTCAGTCAAGCGCCAAAAATATCCCTTGGATAAAAGATTTTTTTAACCGACTAGGCGCTTCTCTCGTCGGTTCATTCCTCAATGTGAAAACCCATGATCTCACCTGCGGCTTTCGAGCTCATAATCGGGAAACTCTCCTTCGACTCAATAATCCAACAGGCTTCACCTATACCCAAGAAACCATCATTGATGCCATCGGGAAAAATCTCCGCATTCTTTGGGTTCCAGTCCAAGTCACCTATTTCGCTGACCGTAAATCTAAAATCGTCAAAAGTGTCTACAGTTTCGTCAACAACAGCGCCCGCATTATTCTCAAGGCGGTGCGCGATGTCCGTCCGATGAAATTCTTTGGCTTCCCAGGACTCCTCCTCATTGCCATTGCCATCATAGGATTTATTGCTTTCCTCGCGCAGTACTTCGGCAGTGGTTTCAAAGTAACACCGTATCTTAACTATCTCCTCTCCTCAAGCATCCTCTTTATTATCGGCATCCAACTCCTCATCTTTGCCTTTATCGCAGACATGATCAAATCCAACCGCAAACTCACTGAGGATATGATGTATCAGGCTCGCAATGAACGCTACCAAAAATAATCCCTACTCGGAATTTTCATGCGCATCCTTTTTATTTCTCGGGCTTTTCCCCCGGTTACCGGCGGAATTGAGAATCAAAATGCAGCACTCGCCGAGTGGCTTCCCAAGCATGCTACGGTACGCACTCTCGCCAATCGTGGTGGTAAAGCCTTGCTGCCCTTGTTCACGCTTCGGGCTTTTTTCCAAGGTCTTTTTCTTATGCGACGTTATGATGTCATACTCCTCGGTGATGGCGTATTGGCACCGCTCGGTTTTGCTTTTCGATTCTTCGCCTGGAAAAAACCAATTGCCGTTGTCCTCCATGGACTTGATCTCACCTTTGCTACCAAAAAAGGATTTCTGCCCACACTCTACGCCGGCTTGAATATTCCCTGTCTAAAAACACTCAGTCTCTACATCGCCGTGAGTAAAGAAACCCGCGCTGTAGCAGAAAAGCTCGGACTTGCCACTGAAAAATGCGTAGTCATTAATAATGGAATTGATCCTGATACCCTCACTGGTCAATATAGTCGCAGCGACCTTTCAGCCCTGCTTCAACAAGACCTCTCTCAAAAGCTTGTTTTGGTCCGGGTAGGACGCTATGTCAAACACAAGGGTAATGAATGGTTCATCAGAAACGTCATGCCCCTTCTCCCAGAAAACATCATCCTCGTAACAGCTGGTGCTGTGGTTAAAAGAAGCACCCCGGGAGATGCTGATATTTACCCGGCTTGCGTAGCTGCCGTCACGGAACTTCATCTCGAAGAAAGAGTCATCCTTCTCACCAACCTTGCCTGGAACGATATCAAGCTCCTGTACCACACTGCTGATATCATTGTATCACCAAACATTGAGGTGCCCGGAACGATGGAGGGCTTCGGTATTTCCGTTATCGAAGCCGCTCTTTGTGGCAGACCCGTTATCGCCTCAAATCTTCAGGGCTTAAAGGATGCTATCATAGAGAATGAGAATGGAGTACTCGTGCCACCAGGAGATGCCCAAGCTATCAAACAAGCCATAGAAAATTTAGTAGCCCACGAAGCAGAGCGGGAGGCGTTAAGCGAACGAGCAAAACGCTATACTCGTGAGCATTTTCACTGGCAGACTATTTCTCGAGAATACGTGACAGTCCTCGAGCGAATCACACAACACAGTTCCTCGCTATGACCCCCCTCATCATCACCCTCGTCTTTTGTATCGCCATCACTGTTCTTTTTTTGTTGCCAGGTTTTTTTCTGTTGCGCGTATTTCTTGAAAAACCACTTTCTACTCTCCCTACCTGGTGCCTCTCGCTTGCCCTTGGCCTGGGTTTTTTGAATTTTCTCATGATTCTCATGGGAAAAACCAGCATCCATTATACGTTCACCTCCCTCTCAATCGCGCTTTTCTCAGCCGTATTCACTCTCTTCCTTGGATCACTTCTCTATCGAAGATTTTTTTTGCGCACCTCCCCCAAAAAAACATCTGAGGAATCATCACTCTCCTTCTCACACACCCAAACCGGCCTCTTTATCATACTTCTTGTAATAACAGTGCTCATCAAGACAATCTACCTCTCCCACGCCATTCTTCCCACCGCTACTGATCTTGGTCATCACATGTACTGGTCAAAAGTTATTGCTGAATCTGGAACATTACCCACCTACGAAAAATCTGACATTGTCACTGATATCAACGGTAACTACCAAATAGCTTCTCCCGAACCCATTGCCGATTTTATTATTGGCGAACACTTGCCGTTTGCTGCTATTTATCTTTTCACCGGCATTGACTTCCTCTCAGCTTTTCCCATCCTCTTTCTCCTATTCATCAACCTCATGTCAACACTTGCTTTGGTAGTGCTGGCTCAAAGCTTTGCCCAAGACCTGAAAGGGCACTTCCTTCATTCCAGGCTGTTTACTCGGGAAAATATTGCTCTGGCCACCCTGTTCTTTTTTGGGCCACTCTATACGCTGGCATCACCTCAGGCCAAGTTCGTTTCCGGTGGCGTCGTAGGAAACACCCTTGGTAATTTTTTCATGCCAGTTATCTTCTACGCTTTTTATAGAGCTCTCCGTGAGAAACGCTCTGATTTTCTTGCGCTTGGAATGCTACTCACTTTTTCCCTTGCCTACATACACCATTTAAGCACCCTCATGACCTTGTTCGTACTTATCGGTGTAGCCGTGACTTCACTCATCATTCGATTCAATTCTTTCACCGAAACTCTCCGTTCCTGGTTTGAACTCATTCTTCGACCAAAGCCACTCCTCGTACTCCTGTCTGCTTGTATTTTCTTTTTTGGAATAGCGCTGCCGACCTATATCGAAACACACGCTGTAGGCACCGCTCTCGGCACCCCTACCAAGACTACTCGCACTGGTCTGTCGTTTTATCAAATCACATTTTCATCTGGCGAAACTCGCGTCGCCCTCGGTCTCATAGGGATGTTCCTTCTCGCAGCCCTCAGTGCACGTAAAACATATGCCAGTGCATTTCTACTCGGATGGGGAGGTATACTCAGCGTTATGACATTTCGACCTAATCTCCTTTTCATCAATATACCCTCTAACCGAATCGGCGCTTATCTCTCATTTCCCCTTGGACTCCTCGCCGCCGTAGCATTCATCGGTTTTTTCGCTCTCGCCATTTCTCAGACTAAAAAACATCTCCTCCTTCCCGGTTTTCTTTTTCTCATTATGGCATTCTCTTCGTTTTTCTTTGCTCTCGGTAGCGGAAGTTATGACAATGGCCAAACGCTTCTTCCAAACAGTAAGGCGCAGTCTGCCCTAGAAACATTCACCGCCTCTCGATTTCTCGCTGTCCATACCACAGCCGATGATGTTATTCTGAAAGACCACAACTATATCACCGCTGATTCCTGGATGAAATTATTCTTTTTACGTGGCTATACCTACCCACTCTCCCGTGGCTTCTTTAAGCGCTATGAGGACAACCCGAATCGCGAACAATGCACTCTTCTCATGATTTCAGTCCCTAATACCGCCCGTGGGGAAAAATGCTACACTGAAACTGGTACCAATTATGTCGTCGTCAATCCTAAATTTGATATTACCCCCTTCGAAAAATCAGCTCGTTTCAATCGCATCTATGCCTCCGAAAGCATCCATATCTACCAACGAACACCATGAAATTCGTCTCGTCTGAAAAACTTATACTCGCGGTTTTCCTCGCTCTCTTTTTCACGAGCGCTACCTATCTTTTTTGGCAAAATAACCAAGAGCTTAATCCTGACCAGGATAAGAACTGGTGGGCACTTTCTTTTGCTGTCCCCGAAGACCAAAGCAGCCTCTCCTTTGTCATTGAAAATCACAGTGATTATCAATCGTTCCATTATCAAATAGAGAGTGACCGAGTCCTGCTAGAAGAACGCGATATCATTATTCCAAGCGGGAGTAACACCGCAGTTACCCCCGAAATCACCGCCCGATTGAATGCACGAACAAACATTATCGTCACTACTCCGTCAGGAAAAAAAATCATCTACCGTTAACTGGCAATTCTATGTTCAAAAAAGTCCTGCTCGCGACTCGTCCTCTCGTGCCCCCATGGGATGAGGCTTCTAAAAACTTTGCCTATTTCCTTGGCAAAGAAGTCCGTGACCATCAGCTCACTCTCCTGGCTTCTCACCAGCCACTGACTGGACTTCCCGAAAGTGCCAACCAGATTGCACTGTTTGAAACGGGTCATTTCAATTTCAAAGCAAAATACCGACTTTTTTCGTACCTGCGTACTGCCCGAAACGAGTTTGATATCACTCATTATTTATTTACTCCCACCAAACAAAATACTCGCCTCATTAGACTTTTCGCTAAACCTACCAAAGGCAAGACACTCCAAACGGTTGCTACGCTTCGTGATGACCTCTACTCTGATCGAGCCCTCCGCAAACTCCTTTTTGCTGACCACCTTGTTGTTTACACGGACCGATCTAAAGAAAAACTCAACCGACTCGGATTTGATAATGTGACCCGGATTTACCCAGGTATCGATCTTGATCGTTACCGTCCAATGGGTAAGAATACCAATGTTTTGACTGAACTTGGACTCAAACCAGAACATTTTGTTGTTCTCTATCCCGGAGAATATGTCCGATTAGGTGCGACTGATATGCTCACCGAAGCATTCCTCTCGTATTTCTCGGAGCATCCCGAAACCAATCTTCGCTTTGTTTTTGCCTGCCGAGTAAAAAATGAGGCTGATCATAAAAAGAAAGTGGCTGTCCACCGACGTTTCGCCGAGGCTAGCCTTCTTGATTATGTAGCCTTTTCGGATACTATCTCTGATATGCCCAGCCTCTACAACTCAAGCGACCTCGTCATTTTTCCGGTTGAAAATCTCAACGGAAAATTTGACGTCCCACTCATCATCATCGAAGCCTACGCTTGCGGAAAACCAGTTATTCTCTCAGATTTACCCCAATTTCGTGAGTTTGCAAACAGTAATATTTGTGTTACCATCCCAAAGGATAATGGCGCTAAATTAATCGAAAAAATAGCTTATTTAAAGCAAAATATTGAAGAGCAACAGCGAATTGGTGATAATGCCCGACGTTTCGTCAAGGATCATTTTGATCTCAAAAACACCGCCAAACAGTACGAGGAAATCTATTCGTCTCTCTAAATAAAAAGTGCACCTTTTATCAACGAAAAGATTTTCCTTTTCTTACCACTTTCGTTCCGTCGAACATTTCTTTACTCGCTGCGCCAAACAGGGAACTGTCATGCACAGGATGTCAGTCACGTTCGACTGTTACCGGCACACTCATAAGAAATGTTACCGACATCACACGGAGAAAGAAAATGAAAATCTTTCCATCTCAAAAAATTATCTTGATCAAAAGCTATGTACGAACCAAATATTACCAAGCTTTCAGAGCACAAAAGCGAATTCCGGACCGAGAAGATGAAGGTCCCAGTTGTCTTCCATGTGGGTGAAAAACTGATGCCCGGCGATGACACCATGAAACAACTCGAAAGCGTTGCTGGAAATGACTGCATCTTTCATCATGTCGCTGCTATGGCTGATGTACACTCAAAACCGGGTCGCAAAAATGCTACTGGTACCACCGTCACATCTGAAAAATTTATTCTGCCTCAGGTAAACGATAGCGACCCAGCCTGTGGAATGCGTCTCGTTCGTCTTAACCTCGATGATACTAATATTACTCCCGCAGAGATCGAGCGTGTCTTTCAGGTGGCCACCAAAACCGTCCCCACTAAAAAATACGTCGGGACTATTTTGCCGTTTCGCGTCATTATTGATATCTGCCGCCTCGGTATCGCCCCCCTCATCGAATATCTCAGCATCAAAACAAAAAATGAGGCTGAAAACAGCATTGATCGTGGCAATTTCTTTGATGAAGCTCCTACTCGTCGAGGCATCATGAATATCATTCCGCCACTCTTTCTCTTTTTTGCCCAGTTTCGCTCGGGCATTATCGGGGCAGCTGGCAACCACTTTCTTGATCTCATGAAAGTAACCGAGATAGTTGATCCGGTAGTGGCAGAAAAATTTAATCTTCGAAAAGGTCAGTATATCCTCATGGTTCACTGTGGATCAGGCATCCTCGGACAATACACCATGTATATGTTTACCGCCAAAAAGCGTGAACACCTCTCTACTGCTATTCTCATGAATATCGGACGCCTCTTCTGGTTCACGCCATTCAAAAAAACCATTCAGGCTATTGCTCAAAAAATTCGCCAGTCAGATTTTGGAAAAAAAGAACCGCTCATTACTTTTGACGGCGCACAGGAAGACGGTCATTTATATATGGCTGCCCGCCGTGCCTGTTCCAATTTTGCCCACGCCAATCGGGCCACGATTACACACAACTTTGTCACTACCGCTGAGAAGGTTCTTGGTCGATCCATCGAGGCCGACCTTCTCTACGACATGCCCCATATTCTCGTATCCCAAGAAGAACACTATGACAAACAAGTCTGGGTACACCGCAATGGTACTAGTCGCGCCTACGGACCAAGTCGCATGGCCAACCATCCCACCTTCAAAACCACAGGCGAACCCGCTTTTATTCCAACCTCTATGAGCACTGAAGCCTACCTGTGTGTTGGCCAAGATGGTAATGAATCAAGTTTTTATTCCTGTAACCATGGCGCTGGAAAGGCCGCAAAGAATTCCGAGACTGAGGTACCGGAAAATAAAAAAGCACTCCATGAAAAACTAGCGACTCGGGGAGTAAAACTCTACAATGGCCAATCCTCGAAGGTTATCGAACAAGATTCATCACACTACAAACGAGCAGAGGACGTCATCGAAAGCGTTGTAGCCAATGGCGTCGTAAAACCCGTGGTAAAACTACAACCCATTTCGGTTATCATGTACTAACACCATGCGCTTTATTTCTTTTTCAGGAGTTGATGGTTCTGGGAAATCCACCCAACTCGAGCTCCTCCGTACCAAGCTCGTGAGCCAAGGTAAAAAAGTAGCTTATTTCCATGCTATCGAGTTTTCTCTTGCCAATAAACTCTCTCGCTATTGGAAACGGCAACAATCCTTTGTCCCAGGAAATGAGACGGCAGTCACTACGGCCTCATTTTTTTCTACTCTTCTTCGTGAAAAATTTCTTCTCATCGACATGCTCCGCTTTCGATTCCTGTATCATTCATTGAAAAATCAGGGGTATGATTATCTCCTTTCTGATCGATCATTTTATGATTCTCTCATTCACATTGCTTTTCTCTCTGATCACTGGCTTATCCATATCGGACTAAAAGTTCTTGATGTCTTTTTACCACGTGCTGATATGGCACTCTACTTCAACCTCCCTCCCGAGGTTATTATGAATCGCGAACGCGTCCCCGAACAGGGCCTCTCCTATCTCGAGGCTAAGACACGACTCTTTGAGGAAAAAGCTCCCGACTGGAAAATGATTACTATTGACGCCAATAAAGACAGAGAGCTTCTGAACCAAGAAGTCCAAAAATTACTCGCTCTTTGAACGAATATTTCAACTTGAATTCCGCTATGAAAAAATTCTCCCAGGCTCTCGTTTGGTTAACGCTGTCCGAGGTCATCTACAACATCGGTGGCTATATTATTCAATCTTCCCTCGGTCGTATCCTCGGCCCAGAAGAGTATGGCCGGTACGGTCTCGTGGTAACCCTCACGACAATGATTATCATTCTCATTGGCAATGGTATCCCCACAGCCATGTCTAAATATCTGAGTGAGGTCTTTGCGTCACATCCAGAGAAGATTCTCGGTATTAAATATCAGGCCATGCGTCTCCAGTTTGTCCTCATGTTTACTGTCACGATTATTTTTTTTCTGGCGGCCCCACTCATCGCCCGGGCACTCCATGACCCTACCCTGACGCCACTTTTCCGATTTTCCTCACTAATTATTCCAGCCTTCGCTGCGGCTTCATTTTATTTCTACTACTATACTGGCCTGCATTTTTTCCGATTACAGGCATTTCTCAAAACGATTCGTTCTCTGGCTCGCGTACTCTTTATTGTCGGCTTTGCTTATTTCTACGGAGTACATGGCGCCATCTCGGGCTATATCGCTGCACCACTTTTTGTTTTTGCTGTCGCTCTCCTCTGTGATTTCATCGCCACTCATCGCTACTTTCCTACCCTCAAACAATCTTCGTTTCAGTCAACAGCTCTTTTTTCCGGAAAAACGCTCCTTGCTTATGCTTGGCCCCTCACCCTCTTCCTTCTTTTTTATGAATTCATCCTTACTCTCGATCTGTACTTCGTCAAGGCACTCCTTGGTAGCGACTATTTGACCGGCATCTACAATGCCGCTATTACTGTCGGACGCATACCGTACTATCTCTTCTACGCTCTCACTATTATCCTTCTTCCCGCTATTTCTAAAACAACCGCCGAACGGGATACCAAAGAAACAGAAGCGCTCGTCAATAAATCACTCCGTCTCATGACCTTTCTCCTGTTTCCCTTGGTCACGCTCCTCATCGCCTACGCCAACCAGTCGCTTCACTTTTTCTATGGGGCAAAATACGCCGAGGCGGTGATACCAATGAGTATCTATGCTATCGGTGTAGGGTTCCTAACTGTTTTTTATGTTCTCTCTTTTGCTCTGAATGGAGCCGGCCTGGTAAAAATTCCCATGAAACTCACTCTAGCTGGTCTCGTTGGTATGGTGACGCTTAACTTTCTCTTGATTCCTCAGTACCAACTTGTTGGTGCTGCTCTTTCAACTACACTTGTTTCTCTCGTCTTGATGGCTGGAATTTTGTACTACACCGAACATCATTTTCATGTTCATCTTTCACTCCGAATGGTTATTGTTTCTTGCTTGAGCTCAATCTTCCTCGCTCTCTGTGCTCAAGTTCTCCCTCACGGAACCCTCAGCTTTTTTCTCTCTGGATCAGTACTGTTTCTTCTTCATTTCGTCATCTTAAAACGCACTGGGATACTCACCGAGCATGACCTCGCACCCCTACTCAAATTGCTTCCCAGAAATAAACGCTCACAAACCTAGAGCTTGATTCTTTTTTGAGAGCGGCATACACTCGAGGTACGACGCACCGTCCCGATGCGTAAGGAGACGGACATGATTCCCTCCGCGCTCAGTTTCTGGCTTTGGCCATTCGAACTCTATGCTCAAGTCCTGGGCAAGAACGAGTTGCTACAACAGCAGCTGAAACACAACGCTCTCCTGCTCACTGATGCCGGACAACGCTTCCGTTCTTTGTTCTCGTTCTGAACCGAACAAAACGATCACCCGAGATGCTCGCCTGAGCTCCCGGGTTTTTCATCTCCAATAAGTATTTCATCTACCAACGATACACTTCGATTGCTCCCCGCACCTGAGCATTACTCACTTGCTCCATGTTTTTCTTGAAGTACAACTCAGCATCATGTGATATGTAGTCATAATCATTCGTTGAGAGAATCGCCCAACCGTGTGGATGCTCCGCTACCATTGTCTGCACTTCCGCAAGAGAAAGCTTGGCTTGCGATAATTCGCCACCAAAATCATACACCTTGACCTTGGCCCCTGACCAATAGTAATTCCGAAAGTTACGAGTGAGAAGCACGTCTTCGGGCCCTTTATTTTTTTTGAAATAGTCAAACACCTTGCGATAATTCGGATTTCCGCCCGTTGACGTCTCATGATACGTATTGTTCTCTTCCAGGAAATAACCGTAATGAGGGATAAGGAGCAGAGCAAAAAGAAGTGTCACCACAACACGTCGCGCACCGAACACGCCCAGATGTTCACGTACCACTCGCAACACTCCGTAGACACCACAGGCCACCAAAAGCATGAGAAATGACTGGGCAAAGAATATGTATTGTGCCCCAACATTTCGCTTCCAGAACCAGACCGCAAGTGCCAAAGGCACCAATGTAGCAAGGCTCAGGAAAAGCGCTTCCTGAGGTCGTTTTAGGTCCTTCCAGAGGGTTTTAACACCAAAAATAGCGAGAAGGATGGCGAGAAGCGGCTGAGAGTAGTCACGAAAAAAATATCCGAAATAAGAGTAGTGATTATCGAACCAGGTTATTTCCTTGGTGAACACTCGTGCGCTTTCAGGAAAAAATATGAGGGTGATGACCAAGAAAAGCATGGCTCCACCAACCGTAATGGCATATTTCTGCCGCAGGGTGTCAGTTTTCCGCCACACACCATAGGCCGACAAAACAAGATAACTCCCGAAAATAGGTACGATATTAACTGAGAGACTGTGCGTCAATAAACTACAGACACCGAGAACAATACTCACTGCCAACGCCACTGGGTGAAGCCCAAAACGCTTGGCGAAACCAAGAAGTATTTTTCCCTTTCCGGTATACACTCGTTCAAACGTGGCAAACAGTGCCGTAGCAAACAAAAGAAAGACCGGAAAAAACATAGCGTACATCCGTAATCGTCGATCCAGAATAATTCCGGAAATGCTCACTGCAAAAAGAAAGGCGGCTATTAGTCCAACGGTACGCTTTCTCGTATAAAAATATCCCGCCCAATAGAGAACTAGTATGGAGAAAACACCCCAAAAAACACTCACGAGCCGGGCACTTCCTTCCGTTGGAGCAAGGACATGAAAGAGTGCTGCTACCTGAACTTTGTAGAGAATGGCCCGCTCATCTCGAGCATCATTTAGGTTCATCTCCGCCGGCTTACCATAATTAAAGTCCCAGGCCTGCCACTTCCCTGTTTGGAAATACCCGTAGCTACTATTCATGTCGAGAAATTCGTCTGCTACGAATGAATTATTTCCGAGTTGATACAGTCGCGTCCCGGCTCCGAGTACCACTATCAGACACAGGATTTGCACTGTTCGTTTCCAAGTGAGAGACATACGCATCAAAATCACAATGAGTTATCTTCCTCCAAACCCTCTGCTTCATCAAGAGCGCTTTCGGCATCGCTTCCCTGTTGCTGCCGACTAAAAAACTCCCGCCAAGTATAACGCGGTGGGGCTTTGGAATCACCACTGGGCTTCACAACTGAAAAATCCTGTCTCTTCGCCTGTATGGCCTCGGGCTTGGGGAATAGCTCTATAGCAACCAACGTGCCAAATGAGGTTGTCTCGCCAACCGTATAAGCGGCCCGATATTTACGCAAAGCATCTTCAAGGTCAGATTGGGCACGAAGCACCAAAAAATACACTCCCTCTTGATAAATACCATCGAAACCAAGTACCGCATTCTCTATCCCGCGCCGCTCCATGAGGTATTTGAGTGCTCGGCGATACTGCGGCTCACTAAACATATACACCGGGTACTTCCCAGCTTCATACCGCCTTTCGAACATATCAACTATCTCATTCTGCTGAGCCAAAGTCACTCGAATACGATCTTTCAAAATACGATCCGGTGCACTGTCGATTGCCTCCGTCGAGGCGCGCCCGAGTTCACTGTAGCGCCCCGATACGGTATCAAGATTTGAAACCACACAGAATCCCACTACGAAAAGTGCCAGTATTCGACCTATGCGCTGAGAACCACAGAGACGACCAAGCTGCAAAAACAGGAAACCAAGAAATATCGGAAAAATCAAACCGGAGAGGAGAAAGAAACGTGGGGCGAACCCATACGAAAGAGGTATAAACAATATAAATGTTACCAAAAACCATAGGCCAACGAGCAACAAAAAATCTCGTTTGCGCCCCTGCTCTTCCCGCCACCAGAGAATCAAATAGGAAACGAGGGCACAGAAAAACACGAGGGCTGCTGCCACGCCATACCATTTCCCCAGATCGCACTTCTCGTTGCAGCCATACACAACCCAACCATCACGCCATTCGAAAATAGGGAAAGTACCTCGCTCAAACCCAGTCACTATCACCAGCGCCCCCAGAACATGCTCCGAACCATTACGCAATACTTTTTCAATCAAGGGATGATTTTCTTTAGTGGATTTCTCAGTAATAGCATGAAAAAACTCTTGGGTATTGCGGCCACCGGTCTCATACTCATTGAGAGCCATAGGAAGATAAAGGAGGGCAACCATCATACAAACCCCCACCCAGATACCAAAAGAGAAGCGAGGACGCTTCAAAAGAAGAAAAGCAATGGTAATCGCCGGAAGAGCAAGAAAGGCCAGGAAGTGAGCGTGTGTCGAGAGCGTCAGAGCAAATACTGCTCCCAAAAACCAGCGGCCACGATGGACCTCAGCATGATCAACGCTGCGCAAAAGGGCATAGAAACCAATGATAACAAAAAAGGGAAGAATATTTGGATTCCACGCAAAGCGCCCATACATAACGAAAAAGGCCGAGGTCGAGACAAGCATCGTAAGCAGGAATGAGTAGTACCACGAAAAATACCTTCGAACGAAAAAGAAAAATACCGGTAGCGTGAAGACTGAAAGCCACATCACGAAAGTGGCCAATCCTGCTGGAGTAGCACCAAAAAGTAAGCCGCTCAGGTATTCGAGATAATAAAATCCCGGAGCGAGGCGAAGGTATGTCCCGCCAGCCTTGGGACCGAGAAGGGTCAATTCCCCTGGCCCACCAACCAAAGCGTCGTCTATAACCCGAGCATCACGAGCCTGATCAAGTTCGAAATGCAACCATGACTCAAAATGGTACGATCGCAGAAAAAACCCGAGGAGAATAACCCCGACAAGGAGAACGATTTTTATCCGAGATGGTGCGGTAAGATTCACTTCCTTTTTTTACTTATTTGCACTACAATACAGGAGAAAAGTGAGCTATTTTCCTTTATTTTAGGATATTATGGAATCAAAGACAAGCGCCTGGCAAGATTTTTTTTCTGACACGGCTCATCGTGTTTTTTCGTTTTTATCATTCTGTATTGCTATCGCCGTCCTCCTGTTTATATCACCCCAAAGCAAGTCACTTTCCTTGCTTCAATTTGGCATCTCAAACGACACGTTCTACGTTTCTTTCCTCGTCCTCGGGATATTGACAGCTGGGGCAATCACTTATTTTGCTCAATCGTTCCAATGGCAACAGCACCTAAAGCATTTCCTCCTCATCACCCTCCCTGGCGCCCTCATCCTTGCCTATGGCCTCTCGGAATCCAAAAACTTTCACTATATATTTATTATTTCCCTTGGGTCATACTCCATCCTTTCTGGCTTCCTCTTGTGTAAAATCTTTCTCGACAAAGAACGTCTTATCAACGAACCGGACGCGGAATCACTCACCATGAAACAGTGGATTCGCGCCCAAGGTCTTCCAACCCTACTTACGGTTGTCTTTGCCACCGGTCTCTTTTTTTCGTTTGGCATGCACCGCCTCACTCAGTATGCGGCTGTTGACGAACCCCTCTGGTTCGATGGTCGCATCAGTAAATACTGGAAAAATATTGGGGAACGCGATTGGCGTGGTACCAACATAAGCGACAAACCCGGTATCACCGTAGCGCTCGCCACCGGCCCAGGACTCTGGTTCAAGACGACCAAAGACTATAAGACTATTCACAGTGGCGGCGAAGTTATCAGTCTCAAAAACGACGTAGAAAGCTTTTATCTCGCCTATCGTTTACCGCTCCTTATCGTCATTACTCTCCTTCTGCCTCTTTTCTACTTTTTTCTCGAACGACTCCTCGGAAAACGAAATGCTTTATTTTCCTACGTCCTCATTGCTACCTCGCCGATTCTTATCGGCATGTCCAAAATTATCAATCCCGACGCCCTCCTTTGGCTCTTTACCCCACTTTCACTTATCTCCTATCTCGTATTTTTACGACGAAAATCATTTCGCTACCTTATCTTTTCTGGTATTTTTCTTGGCCTCGCTCTCCTTACCAAATATGTCGCTAACATCCTTTTTGTTTTCTTCTTAGGCCTCATCTTTCTCGAATACCTCTATTATCCCAAACATATCGCCATTCCTTTTGCGATCTACCTCAAAAAGTCCCTGCAATACCTCCTCGTTCTGACCTTTACCGCCCTTACTACTTTTTACCTCCTTTTTCCGGCTGTCTGGGTAAAGCCCTACAAGGTACTCACCTCGACCCTCTTCAGTCAGGCCTTTGCTAAGGTGGCGCCACTTTTTGCTATTATTATTACGCTCATACTTCTCGATCAATGGTGGAATAAATCTCGTATCACCACGACACTCATCACCCTACTCAGGGAATACGCCAAACAATCTCTCGCAATCGGCATAGGGGCTATTTTTTTCCTTTCGCTTTTTGTAACAGCCGGTAACAGCATACTTGGCATGCCGCTCTATGACTTCCCCAGCCTTCTTTCCTCGCCCAAAACCATCGCCGGCCAAAGTGATTTCATTGGTATTTTTCTCACCAATTTCTACCCTCTTGTTTTCGGAGTAACCCCGATTGTTTTCCTGGCTCTTTTCGCCGCCCCCTTATTTCTCCTCAAAAAACAGTGGGGTGAATCAGTCACCTTTCGGACTATTTTCTACCTTATTATTTTCATCCTGCTCTACTATCTTGGTAGCACTGTCAATAATGTGGCAGCCATTGTCCGCTACCAGATTATTCTCTTTCCACTTGCGGCCATCATCGGGGGGATTGTTCTCGAACACGCCCTTATGTATTTGCACAAAAAGCTAAAACTTCACAATGCACCAACACCGGTCTTGGCTGCCAGTCTCCTCATTATTCTCGGTGTCCTCACTCTTCTTACCACTCCCTTCCCGCTCTCATATGCCTCCTCGTTTCTCTCAGCCAAATATCATACTGACGTCAAAGATATGGGCGCTGGCAGTTATGAAGTAGCCCAATATCTCAATAAACTACCCGATGCTAAAAATATGCTCATCTGGACCGACAAAGACGGTGTGTGCAAATTCTTCGTCGGCAACTGCTCTCGCGGCCGCAATTACACCATGCTTCGAGAGCGTGGACTTGACTACATCGTTGTCTCAGCTGGTCGAGAAAGTCGAACGACCAAAATGATGGGCGGCGACATCGCCAATAATCGCCCCGGGATTATTCGTTTCGACCAGTATTACGGAAGGACCACTCCAGTCTATGAAATTGATATCAATGGCCGTACCTCTCACTACGTCAAAGTTTTCCGCTTTCTCGGAGACCAGTGATACTTGACGATACGTCACAAAAAGAGCATAGATAGAGGTATCGAAGCCCTGAAACGGAGGTCACGATGTGGTATCGCATACCGGTAAGTGGTCACCACAATGGCCACCAGCTCACGGCCGCTTTCGTTCATGCCGAAAGCGTCCTCGAAGCGGGACAGAAACTCATCGATGCCGTCGATATGGACCCTTCAGTTCGGGACCTGGAGATCATGCCTGATGAGCTCACTGTCGTCGATCGGCCCCCTGAATTGACAGGCACGCAGGAAATCCTCTTTGAGGAAGACTTGCTCCACTAGTCACCAGATTCCCCCAGCGCGGAGAATCTGTTTTTATTTTCCTTCAACATTCTTTTTCTCACGCGTACTCAAGTACTGTGGTAAAGCAATGAAAGAAAGGAACATCTGGATGAAACGCGACAGGAGAGCCGCTGTTACCGCCATTTCTACCGACACTCCGATGAGCCCAAAAAACGCCACATACGCCCATTCCTTGATACCAATATTGTTAATAGAAATAGGAATACTCGATACCACCGCTACAAGCAAAATAGCAGCCAAAAAAGGCAGAAAGGCTATTGTGCTCCCCAAAGCATGAAAAAGCGTATAATTGGAAAGTCCTAAGCCAAAGAAGATAAACAGTGCTGACCATACACTGGTTCGGAACCAAACGTGTTTCTTGGTATAGAAAATTATTTCTTCGAGAAGTCGGCGCACTTTTTGAAAAGAAATCCGTGCAACAAATCCTTGAAACCACGTCTGGCAGTAGAGATACGTAATAATAAAATCAACCACGAGGAAGGCAGAGAGAACAAGCAATGTTATGGAAAGCGGTAAACTCTCGTGTATATGATCCCACAGGGTAAAGCTGAGGAAGAGCGCTAAAAGAGCTGTCGTCCACAACCCGATGAAGCGATCAAATACCACCGTCGAAAGCGAAGCGGCCTTGGCCCCAGAACGCTTGGCGAGCCACAGCCCACGATAAGCGTCTCCCCCAATAGTCGAAGGTAAAAAATTATTGATAAAGGCCCCCGTCATGTAGGTAAAAAAAGCTTCTCTCAAAGTGAAGTGAAGTTCTTTATACGAAGCAATAATCTGCCACTTACGAGCCGATATGACATTTCCAATGAGCTGAAAGACAATATACAGCCCGAGAAGCGGCCAGGAAACCTCGGAGAGCTCTTGACGCACCCCTCCCCAGTCCACTCGCTCAATGAGCCAAAAAACCAGCCCCAACGTCACCAGTATTTTCCCGAGTGTTAAAAGTCTCTTTTTCATACCAAATCTTTCCTTCTATTTTTCTCGAGTATTTTTTTGAAATCAAGCGCTACTTTTTCCCAACTCATTTGGAGAGCTCGTTCACGACTGGCTACACCAAAGCTCTGTACTTTCTCCGGGTGAGTGAGAAATACCTCGAGGATATTCGCAATGGCTGCCCCGGATTCATAGGGTATGATGAAACCGTTCTTCCCTTCTTCGATCAATTCCACTGCTCCACCTGTTGGTGTCATTACTGCAGGCAGTCCACAGGCCAATGCTTCCAAGAGGGCGTTGCTCATCCCCTCATTAAACGATGGCAGGACAAAAAGTGAGGCTTCCTGATAATACCGGGTTGTCTCCTCTCGTGGCACCCGACCAACGAACTCCACCCTGTCTTCTACATGAAGCTCCTTTACCAGAGCATCAAGAAGTGCCCGCTCATTCCCATCACTATCACCAAGAATCTTGAGACGTAGTTTAGGAAAGCGTGGCGCAAGTATGGATACTGCTTCAACAAGATACCGGAGACCCTTGCGACTCGTCACCCGTGAGGCTCCGGGAGTGATAATAAATTCTTCTCCCCGCTTTTCTGGGGCAGGAAAAAACCGCTCTGTATCAATGCCGTTAAAGATAATATCAATTGGCTGTTTCGGCGCCGTTACGAGAGCGAGATCTTTCAATCCCTGACTGTTCGGTACGACTGAAGACGCCTGACTCCAAATAAGGCGGATAAGTGGCCGGATAAAAACATAGAGCGTGCTGTACTTGGCACTATACCCCGGCACATCAGAGCCCCGAAGTGACACCACGTAGGGAAGACCGAATCTCCACTTGAGAAGCAGAGCGAGAAATCCACAGGGTACTCCAAAAAATGCTAGTGTGGCATCAAAAGGACTATCCTTTTCTCGTTTCGCTAGTCGCCAAGAAAAGAGAAAGGCTTTCGCGCTATACATGACGATATCCCGAAGCGATTGCGAATGAAGTTTCTCTGGATTCTTGCCAATCGGAAGGCGATGAATATAGACTCGGCCACCTAATTGAATTTCTTCTGCCGTTCTCCCCTGTGCTGAAGTCACCAGATGAACCTCCATGTCAGGCATCTTTACATACTCCGAAAGAAGTTGTGCCGTCGCATTGGCTGCCCCACCACCAAGCGGTGGGTACTCATAATTCAGAAAAAGAATTTTCATACCTAAACACCGATGCCAAAATAAGTGAAGCCATGTGCTTCAGCCTCAGAACGTTCGAGGACATTGCGTCCATCATAGATAGCATTCCCCTTCATGAGTTTCTTCAGGTCTTTGTAGTCAACCACTCGGAACTCATCCCATTCCGTGGCAATAACCAAGGCATCAACACCCTTCAAGGCATCAAGCGCCTTCTTGGTATAAGTTAAATTCTTATGTTGCAGAATCTTTTTGGTATTGGCCATAGCCACTGGGTCAAAAGCCCGTACCTTACACCCCTCTTCGAGAAAAAGCTTAATATTCTCAATACCTGGCGCCTCGCGCGTATCATCCGTCCGCGGCTTAAACGATAGTCCCCACACAGCGACGGTTTTGTCTTTAAACTTATTACCGAATACTTCTTTCAATTTGATAAAAGGCTTGATACGCTGCGCTTCGTTCACTTCGCTTACCGTTTCAATAATACGGAAATGAGAATTATATTCCCGGCCAGTTTCGATAAACGCTTTCACGTCCTTAGGAAAACACGACCCACCATACCCGATACCAGCATAAAGAAAACGCTCACCGATGCGATTGTCATAACCAAGACCCTTCGCCACTTCCTTGACGTTCCCACCGGCCACATCGCAGAAATTCGCCACTTCGTTAATAAACGTAATCTTCATGGCAAGAAAGGCATTGGCGGCATATTTGATAATTTCAGCGCTTCGCACATCCGTGAAAAGTATCGGGCGACCATTCCTAGCAATCGGCCGGTAGATTTGCTCCATCATTTTCCGAGCCCTTTCCGATTTCACTCCGAGTACCACCCGGTCCGGATTCTGAAAATCTTTGACCGCGGCACCCTCTCGCAAAAATTCCGGATTTGATACCACTTCAAACGGATGCTTTCCCTTTGAAGCCTGTTTGATAATTTCTTCCACCTTCTCGGCTGTACCAACCGGTACCGTTGATTTATCAACGAAAAGCTTGAAGCCATTCAAGTGCTTCCCGAAAGTTTCCGCCACCGAAAAAACATACTGGAGGTCAGCCTGACCAGTCACTTTATCCTCGGGTGTCCCAACGGCCATGAACACCACTTCTGATTCTTGGATGGATTTCTTCAAGTCAGTAGTAAAGGTGAGACGTCCTTCTCTGACGTTACGCTCCACGATTTCTTCAAGTCCAATTTCGTAAATAGGAATAATCCCCTTCTTGAGCAAGGCAATCTTTTTTTTATCAATATCGGCACAGATAACCTCGTGACCAATTTCTGCCAAACAAGCACCCGATACAAGACCAACATACCCTGTTCCCAGGAAAGTAACTTTCATACCAGTATAGTTAGAAACTTATCTACTGCTCACGAACCTCCCGCACGTTGTAATTCATGCGATGACGAACCTGATAGTAGTTACGAACGGAAATATCGGCCAAAAGACCGGAAATAAAGAGCTGGACTCCAACGAGAGTGAAGAAAATTCCCACGAGTGGCCAGATGCGCTCAGAGAGTGAGGCTCCAAAGTAAAGCTTTTCTATGAGCATCCAGACGAGAATCGCGACACCGACACTCGACAAAACAACACCTGTCGCCCCAAAAAGATGGAGCGGCCGGTGAGAATACTTACGCCAGAACCAAATAGACACCATATCGACGAAACCTTTGAATCCGCGCTTCCAGTTGTATTTGGTTACGCCATGAATACGAGGGTGATGGGAAACCTTAACCTCCCCTACTTTGTATCCTTCAAGCTCGAGAATAGCAGGGATAAAGCGATGCATTTCACCAAAGAGGTCCACATCCGCAAAACAAGTGCGCTTATAGGCCTTGAGACTACAACCAGAATCATGGATGTTGTCCTGGATAAGCACCTTGCGGAGAGCATTCGCGATGCGAGACGGAATCTTCTTACTCCATGGGTCCTGACGTTTGTGACGCCAACCCGATACCACATCATAGCCTTCGGCCATCTTGTCGAGGAGAAGCGGGATATCAGCTGGATCATTCTGAAGGTCGCCATCGAGAGTAATGATAATCTCACCCTCTGCCGCTTTGAACCCCGCATCAAAAGCCGCTGTCTGGCCGAAGTTCTTACGAAACACGATGAGCTTGAGCGGAGAAAGCCCCTTGGTCTCCTCGAGCGTTTTGTCCTTTGAGCCGTCATCTACAAAGATAATCTCAAACGGCCGACTAATTTTTTCGGCCGCCTCACGAATTTTTCGATGGAGTTCCGCCACGTTTCCTTCCTCATTGTACAGAGGAACGACTATCGAGAGGTATGGGGTATTTTCAGACATAGAAAGTCTATATAACAAAGCCAGGATAGCAGAAAAATGACGTTCTGCCAAACCCCTATTTGAGGCGTTTGAGCTGCCGTTCAAATGACTCCTGATCCGAGCGATTGAGCGCATCCAGAATAAGCGCATTGGAAAAAGTCATCAGCGAAAGCACCATAAGACCCGAAGCCAAGATAGCCGAGGGCACTTTGGCAATATAGCGTGTCTCTAGAAACTCTATGATAACAGGCAATCCCACTGCCACCCCTGAGAGGAACAGTCCCAACGCAATCAGACTGAAATAGCGAAGCGGGTGAAGAAACCGGTACAGATTGAAGATAGTGAGGATAACCCGAGCACCGTCTCGATAGGTATTAAGCTTTGAAATACTTCCAGCTGGACGATCACGATATTCAATTGGCACTTCAACAATACGAAAACGCCGATTGAGGGCAAAGATGGTCATATCCGTTTCAATTTGAAATCCATCAGAAAGTGCTGGGTACATGGCGACAAAGCGGCGGGAAAACACCCGATAGCCACTCATGATATCACAGAGTTTCGTATGATACAGACGATTAATCAGAAAAAGTACTAAGGCATTACCAAATTCATGAAATCCCCGTTTGTTCTCTTTGGCATACGTCCCGTTCGACAATCGATCCCCCACTACCATATCACTCCCACCCTGAGCAAATTCCAAGAGCCCCTGTACCTGTTCAGCCGGGTAGGTATCATCTCCATCCACCAGGACATACCAGTCTGCCTTGATATCCCGAAACATGGAACGTACCACATTGCCCTTCCCTTGCCTTGGTTCATGCCGCACTATCGCCCCGGCTCTCTGCGCCTTCTCAGCCGTCTCGTCACTCGAACAATTGTCATACACATATACCTGTGCCTCGGGAAGCACTCGCCGAAAATCTGCTACTACCTTATCGATAGTAGCTGCCTCGTTGTAGCACGGGATGAGTACGGCTATAGAATTTAACGGCATACTCATCATGGTTCTGGATTTCTTACGTATATATCCTTCACGTCTTTAGCCTTAGTATACCACTCTGCGATATCAGGGTGTTTCATGTAGAGAAAAGAATTGGAGATAATTTTCGGCTTTTTTTCCCGAATGAGCCGATATGGTTCATACTCGTACGGTCGCAGGATTCGATACGAAGAAAGCACGCCCGTTTCCGGCTTCACCGAGAACCAGAAGTAGTCCAAATCATGTCGAAAAATGTTAAATTCAGCGTCTCCATCATAAACCAAATCATTTGGCGTAGTATGATCAAGCACATACTGCACCCTTTTAAGCTGTGAGGTATTATCCTCCCATTCACGCGCCATGGCATAGCCGGTACCACATAGGGAAACAACCACAAGAGCATACGCTCCATACTTCCATCTCTCAGAACTAAACAGACTCTTAAGTACCTGGGCAGCCACCAGTGCCACAAACGGCAGAGACGGCAGATAGTACTGAGGAAACGGTGATTTGGTGGTAAAAATGAAGAGAAGTAATCCCAAGGCAAAATACACAAAAGGATTAAATACTCGCTTCCAAAGACCCTTCCCAACCCCAATAGCAAATACCCCCCAAAGGACAGGGTTTTCCTGAAAAGATTGTTCAAGATACTGGGTAATAGGAAAAGTGTTTAAGAGATGCATATTGATTTCCCAATTCAAAAACAAATACTCTCGTAATCCAAACACCAAAGAAACAAAGAGAAGAGAGGACAAGAGAAGCCCACCAAGCACTCCAGAAAAAATAAAAACCTCCCGCCAAGACATTTGTCTTCTTATGACTTGATAACAAAAGAGCACGGCAAAAAGAATCATCAGGAAGACCGCCTTCTGAAGAAAAAGAAATGCCACAAAAACAGCCACCGCACTCAAAACAAGATCACGTATCTTCCGATTTCGAAAGTAGCGGAGCAACCAAAATACAGAAAGAAGCTCAAAAAAAACAAGTGGCACATCCGGTCGAATTTCAATCGCCTTTTCAAAAAACGTGACTGTGGTAACGAGTAGAAGAACAGCCAGGAGCGCCGCGCATTTTCCCGATATCATATGCGCTAAACGATAAACCGTCATAAGACTCCCCATGAAAAAACCAAGCGAAACGAAGCGAGCAGCAAAAATCACTGCTGTCCCCTCATTAAAAACCGAGAACAGTGGTGATAACAAAAAGTAGAGAAGAAAATGATGCTGCTGAAGAAAATCACGATAGATGAGTTCACCGGCATGAATTTTCCAAGCAGAATGGAGTGCTTCAAACTCATCGTGATCGAATTCACGAAAAAAAATACTCCCCAGAATAACGAAGGCCAAAATCAAAAAAATGCTGTACGGCCAACGCGGAACAACCCAGGTTTTCCAAATATGTTGCATGATTATATTTTAGCGCGAATAAGGGAAAATTCAATACCAGACGACCAAATAGCCCCTCTATCGATTAAGGCCAAAATATGTTACCCTGGGAGCAGCTTTAAATTTAAACTATCGTATTTTTATGAGCACAGGGTCCCGAATAGATTTTTCCAAGGATGAAGTACTCCGTACCATCTACCCCTACATCAAGAACAAAGACGTGCTCGATATCGGCTGCGTAGAGCACACTCTCAACGTCAAGCACAAAGAACGCATCTGGGTCCATGATTTCCTCAAGGAACACGCTCGATACGTCACTGGTATCGATATACAGCAAAAAGATATCGAGACACTGCAGAGCCAAGGATATGACGTCTCATGTCAAAACGCTGAGAATTTTCATTTCGAAAAAAAATTCGAGGTTATCTTTGCCGGTGAACTCATCGAACATTTGAACAACCCGGGGCTTTTCCTTGAAAACTGTCGCCAACACCTCACTGAAAATGGGATGCTTATTGTTACGACACCAAACGCATTTAGTATCACTCGTTTCCTACACATCCTCAAGGACGGCACTAACGACCCGGTTGTCAACGATGAGCATGCCTACTGGTTCTCCCCCACCGTATTACGACAACTCTTTGCTCGTTACGATCTGACTATCGAACACGCTCTGTATGCTCATTATCCACAGATTTCGCCCCGCTTCGAACATCGGATTATCAGTTTTCTGTGTGGTATTTTCGGAAAAAGATTCAAAGAGGTACTCATCGTCACAGCAAAGGTGGGCCAAAAGTAATAAACGCTACTTTTTTGCACTCTTTCTCTCACGTTCCTCAAGGATGGCTCGCAGTACAGCCATGCCGAAGAAATAGTACGCGTAGACAGCGAACTCCTCAGCTTGTTCGGGGCGTTTAAAAAAAAGCAGGAGCGGAACGAATGAGAAAAAAATCAAAGTTATCAATGCTAAGTAACGACTGGCGATTGGTCCAAGGAGCGACCAGAGAAAAAAAAGGAACAAGAGAATTTCAACCGCCGTCCAATTAAAATAGAGACCAAGGCCAAGGCCAATCACGAGGTAGAGTCCCTCCCATTTCTTGGAAAGAATTTCTGATTGAAACTGTGCAAAATTGAATTTTGACTGATTCATACTCTTTTTGCCATGTGTGTAAATTGTTAGCGTTCCTTCTTTCTGCATACCCTATATAGCCCTAAACAAACTGCGATGAAGGCAAGACCAGAGACAAACTCTCCAATAGCCAAGTAACGCTCGGGAATAAAATAAAGTACTATACTGCCACCCTCTAGATTGCGATCAATTTCCCAAGCATTAGCATAGCGTACCGACCAATCGCGATTGAGAGACACGATGTCCCCTGTATCAGATCGATACTCTGCCTGCCACAGTGGGTCAAATCGTTCACTCTGAAAAATGGTTTGTCCAACCTGAATTTTTTTTACCGGAAGTTGGAGACGCTGCTTATTCATTCTCACAAAAGGTATGGCTCTTTGGTCTTGCCAAAGCATCTCCGCTCCCTCAGTTATCAATTCCGATGTCAGCACTACCGATGGCACTTTTGATACCTGATACACTGGAGGAAACAACCGATTTTGAGCAAGCCGATACAGCGTAATCGTATCAGTATCAGCTACACGTACCAGTTCTCCCGACTGTTCGAGTGAGTTAATAGCGTCTTGAAAATCAGCGAGACTCTCAGATTTAACATCCCTCTGATACAAAACGTACTTCACTCCCAATAACCCATAGAGATGTGTAATCCAACGAGGGTCTCCTTCCCTCTCAAAATCTTTTCCAAATTGCCAGTCAGGCAAATACCTATCGTACGTCTCAAGAAATGAATGGCGTGACAGAGCGTGCATCGGGTGTGGACCATTTACTTTCCAGGCAGGCAGACTCACTCTGCCCACACTTGAACCTGGTGAATACGGGAGCATCGCTATTTTGAATTCGTCACTATCCTGATTGAGAATATCAGCGATAAGAAAATAATCATCCGGAATCTTTACCAGGGCACTCTGTTTGGCAAGTTCAAAGTTTTTCGCTTTCTGTCCTGAAAGGATATAGCTCAGTTTTGTCTGTATGCCACCTCCAAAAAACGGCAGGCCGCAAGCGAAAACCACCAAACCAAAGAAGAGGAGCATGTGTCTGAAATATTTTCTTCCCTCCCAGACTAAAAAGGAAATCAAAAGTAGGACGCTCATTATAAACGGGACAAAGGTCGCCATCTTATCCCAACCACGCAAAGTATTCATTCCAGGCAATTCAAAAAGAAAAGCATTAAGCATCTCGAATGGAAAACGCACTCGTGCTACCAGAATAATAAACACGAGGAGTATCAATGAAAAAACCACCCTGTACCTTCGGTGCGATTGCTCCTTTGGATACCAGAGCCAACTCAATAACACCAACAGAAACGGAACAAAAGTAAGAATAATAATACCTGACTTAAGAAACACCAGGATGGGATAGGGAAAATTACTTGGAAAATACTTGCTTTGTTCACTCGTGGGCAGAAGTCGTACTGTATCAAACACAGCATTTGAGGTCTTTCTCAATCGCTCACCCAAATCGACATACTCCGAAGTATACACATTCTCAATACCAGAACGCATCTGAGGGAAAAGCGGAAAGAGCCAATACAGATTGAGCACCACAGCTCCAATACCAACCAAAAGCAAACGACGGAGCAATGCCCCATCACAAGGAACCAAATGAAAAGCCACGACACTTATTGTCAGAAAGAAAAAATAAATTCCTAAAGCAAGGGCAAATGCTGGATTTCCAAAACTGCCCGAAGCACAAAAAACAGTAAACAAAAACCACAAAAGCATTCGATAGCTCTTTCGTTCACTCAAAGAACGTAGGTACAACGCCGTCAGAACAGGAATAAAAATGTAGATAACCTGATAGTGTGAGTATCCCCAAGTAGCCGTAAAAACATACAGGGTAAATGGATTCAAGGCATAGAAAAGCGCCACCAAAAATCTAACCAAACGAGAAGTGGCTGGAAATAGAATTTGCACAAAGATAAGAAACGAGCTATAAGCACCTACCAAAAACAAACCCAGATACCAGGTAATTTGAGTCGTATTAGAGATTCCGATACGATCAAGAAAATAAAAGAGGCTATAGAACAGAGAAACACGGCCAGACCAATCATAATGAAACTGAAAAAAACGCTCCGCCATATTAATGGGCTGCAGAATGTCAGCTCCAAGTATGATATGACCGTCAGGAAATCGATTCACATAGAGTACTCCGAGCAAAATAAAAAATCCCAATCCCTCCCAGGAAATCATACGGCGAAAGATTTCTTGTATTCGCTCAATCATAAATGTTTGCTTTTACTGATTCTAGCATGAACGTTCAGCTGTTCGAGCGAAAATGACCCTGTCTTTTTCTCATCTCCGATGTAACGTATTCGCACAAAAACAACTCTCGTCTCCCGCGATCCAGAAAGGGACAGCCTAAATCGATTGGGTTGGCCCGCATCACGTATCGTCAGTACGGGAAGCCAAGACGCATTATCATAGGAATACTCAAGCATCACATCATTCTTGGTGCTTCCTGATTGTGCCTCAAGAGCAAAGCGCTCGAATGGATACAGGGTATCAAATCGATAGGTAAAATACTCATCCTTTTTTCTAGCTCCAACGACTCGTTTCTTTTTCAAATCAAAGCGAACTTTTTGGCCCAAACTGTACAAGTTCAAAAAATCGTCTGGCTTGTTTTGGATACCAAATGAATAGATAAGCTCATTACCCACATCTTCGAGACGTGCTGAATTGAGTATGAACCCTTCATTTTGAGCCATAAATACCCAATAAACTACAGCCGGTGAATTTTCATAGGCCTTAAGCAAAAGCGTGCTCAGCGACACGTCTGGGGCTACTGTTTCAAAAACGAGTCGGTATCGTTCCCCTTTTTGAAGTGGGTAAAGAAGCGGCAATCGGTAGCCCCCCGTTGGCAATCGGGTACGTAAACGTGCAGAAGTATCAAAAGTCGCTCGAACAAGGATGGTATCTGGCGACAAAGAGCGTTCCTTATACAAGGAAAAGTATCCCTCTATTTGAGAGAAATTTTCCGGGATACCAAGAGCTGATATCGCATCCCCTCGTGCCTCAAAGGACCAGGAAACCCCTGTCTTGCCACTGGTGGTATGCGACACCTCTGAGAGCGTCTCATTTCCTGAGGACGCTAATCCAAAGCGAGTTGGATGCAGCCGTCTCGCCAAAGCGGTACTCTCAATATCCAAACGAGTTGCGAAAATTGATGCCACATAAACCTGTGATTGTAACCATTGTGTCTGAACAGTGCTTGCCTTGGCATCATGGAGACGCAGTATCACGTCATCACTCCGACTTGGCACAGAAAATACCACTTCGTGATACAGCATATCCTTCGAAGGAATAAGAGTGATGCTTCCCACAATCATCCGCTCCCCTAGGGTCGATTGCAATATGACATCAACGGTCTGTTCTGTATGTGATTGAGCCACAAACCCCAGTCGAAAAACATCTCCATCCTTAGCCTGAATCAGATGTTCGTATACTTTTTCCGGGGTCAGCGTAGTCAGAGTTGGCTTCTCTGATATCGCATTCTCATCCTCTTGTTCCAATCGATTCTGATTCAATCCCTCATAGTTTAATATATGTCCCTGATAGAAAAAGACTGCGACAAAAACCACCAGCATCAGACCAGAGGAACGCGGGATCGTCCACCATTTTTTCACATCAGAAAACCACATCATACGTTCGTCAATTTTTCTCCGGGAACCGCTTCGTTGCTTCAAGAACAATATGAATAGAGAGGAGTGATCGCAAAAAAGGAAAGAGTTCTGCAAGTACTCCAAAAAGAAATAAGTTCATCGCCCCATGAGATGCGCTCACGTGATATCCCGCGTTCGCAAGCAGTTGCCTAGCCGAAGCAAAAGTATAGAGATGCAGGTGTGTTCGATCCAACACCCCGTAATCCGTATAGTTAAATTTTCCGAAAAGCAGGTTTAAACGCACCCTCCAAAGCGCAACATTAGGCAAAGATACAATAATTTTTCCCCCAGGCTTCAAAAATGATTGAAAAAAACGGAGTGTCTGATCTGGTTCAACGAGGTGTTCCAAAACATCGGCAAAAATAATGATATCAAATAATTTCCCCGAAAATGGTTTTTCATTTCCCAATTGATTGAGATCCATACAAACCACGTCCTCATACCATGTTCGGGCTTCTTCTACTGCCTCCCTGTTCCCATCAATCCCATAAACCACATTCCCAAACGGGATGAGAAGCCGTCCGAGATAACCACTGGCACAGCCGACATCGAGTACTTCATTTTGGGACCCAACCATTCGAGTGATGGTCTGAAGTGAACCGTATACTGGAAGTACCAAAGCTCGATCATAGTGCTTACTAACCGCTTCCTTGTTCATAATTTTATCTCTCAGTTAAGCCTTTATCCTTCTTAAGTACAGTATACACTATAGCCAATAGACACATAAGAAGTGTCCCGATTCCTAAATAGAGCCCTACTAAAAAATATTTTTGTGGGGCAAAGTAGAGAGTGAGAACGACGTCAATACTTCCATCGCTATTTTGACGATAGGTCACGCCAGGATGAGTCAGTTCCCGAGGATCAATCACGAAAGTCGTGAGACCAAAAACATTACGTTCCGCCCTACTGCCTGCTATATCGTAGTGTGGATACACTAATGAATCAAACCAACGAAACGCTCCGGCCCGTAATCTCCAGTCGGGGTGAAATTTTTCAGAAAAATTGAGATAGACGGGCTCTGTCAAATGGCGAAGCACGATTCGATATTCCGTTGGACTCACCATCCGAAATGTGACTGGTAGTGGGTCGGTATTCTTTTCCCAAGATATCGGCTCTCTCGTCATAAAGAGATGTGGGAGATATTGTTTCACTTTATACAAGGTGATACCTCCTCGAGAAAGTTCATCGTCCTCCCATTTTTCCAAGTATGGAACGGTATCAAGACGACTGACATAATTCGCAGCATTTTTCCATGGGGACTTTATATCATCCCACCTCAAGTTTGATGGTACAACGACGTATTGCACGGACGCCTGTCTCAAAAAGACACCAAAAAGTTGACTGGTAAACGGAGAGTACAGCGATTCAACAAAGTTCTTCTCCTTCGGATCAATAAATTCACGGAAATCTGATTCCATACCAAGAAGGAGTGACCAGGAAGGATGCTCGTTAGAGTAAGCACCGAAGCGGTTACTATGCGGAAACCAAAGCACACGACCATAATTTTCCGAATCTATCAATTGATTGAGACGACCATACTCCTCGGGGTATTCATGCGGTATAAACATAGTTCCAAGAGCATCACTTGTCACTGCCCAGGCCTGCATACTTATTCCCCCCACAAGCATAATAATGAGACTCATCAAAATCCTACGCACCCCCAGAGAAAACTGATAACGACCACTTATTACATATCCTATGAGAACGGCTGCGGCAAAGGTAGAGAGGTAGAAAAACTTCGAGGCCTCTCGAAAAGCGTTGAAACCGGGAAATACCCCATACAACCACCGATAGAATGATTCAAACGGTTGGCCGCTCTGCTTAGTCAAAAAAATACCCACAAAAAGTAGTAAGAGAAATGGAAGTACCTTTTGCCTCTTCGTTAAAAAGAGCGTGACAAACGACAGCCCGACCGGAAGAAAAAATAAAAATGACGCCTCCTGTTTATGGAAAATAGCTGGGATGGCACCAGTCCACCACGGATGAAACAGCGCAAAGGCATTCACAATATCAAAATACGAATCACCAAACAACCCGCGACTAAATAACTGATTGCTCGAGATCTTTCCAGCCAGGAGAAGCGGCAGCACCCAAAAAAGATTAAGGAGCGCAAATATAACCCCAGCAACGACGAAGTCCCAGATATGAAGACGGAGCGTTCGAAAAAATCCAGCAGTCGAGAAGAGACAATGGGAAAGAAAAAAAGTAATCAAAATCCCAATACTGATATAGAGAATACGAAATTCGATATAGCCAATAAGTGCCATAGTTAATGCCAACACTATGCGACGAATGGTAGTCGGATACTCAAGAAGCCGAACACCTGCGAGCAGGATGAATGGGGCAAGAGCATATGCCAACGAAAGGTAAAGCGCACCGGTAAGGGTGATGAGGAAGTAGGTGCCATAGGAATACACCAGGGCGCCGACACAAGCCGCTCCATCGTTTCGGGTCAAATGACGAATGAGTATATAACTCGAGAGCACCACCCCAAAAACAGTAGGATAAAAGAGTATGAGCTTCATGCTCCAAATGTAATCAACACCCAAAGCAGAAAAAATACCGAATACAAAAAGGAGAGGATTGGTACTCGATCCCACGCTTAATCCACCAAGCCCTGTATCAGAAGCATAAATCGAGAGCGCATTTCGAAGGAGTTCCAGCTGATTTTCAGAAGTTAATACTCCAATATCTCCAAAGGTAAAAAGAGCGTCTTGAAAAATCCAACGATGGAACACTACCATCTGAAACAAAATAAGGAGCAGTATATATTTCTGTCGTTTAAGATAAGCAATCATAGACTCATTCATTCTGACGTATCCTCATTTCCAACTCCTCCTCTTCACTTACTACCTATTCCAAGTACCTGCAGCCGCTCATGAAAGAGACGCCTCTCGCGCGACCAACGTCTTTGTACTAATAATCGTTTATACAGATTCTTGAGCGCTAACAGCGCTTTGCGAGGCATAACAAGTGACAGACTCATAAAAAAGAGATACTTCGGACTGACGAGTATATTAGGATTTTTCCTAACTGCCCGCATAAAAACACGAATAAGATTCAGGTTTCCCGTATTAATCTTTTCCGTCGGCAAAATAGAGGCATGACTCTCAACAAAAAAACCTTGGATAAATCCCTCCTCTGGCCAAGTGGTAATTCCCTGTTCTCCATAGTACTGACACACTCGCTTGTAAATTTCTAATAATTCGAGAGAAGCGTGACGTTCATTTTTTTTAATCCGCCTCCCTTTGACAGCCTCGAACCCAAGCTGATCGTTGTGGGCTCGTCCACCAATCAAGTACTCACCAATACCATAGGCCTCGGCCGTACCAAGTATCTTACCAATTAATTCCACCTGCGGAAAAAGCCAATCTTCTGCCGGATACAAACGAGCAAAATCGATTGAGTTTCTCAGTCCAATACCTGGGATATAACATGACTTGAGCCAAATTGACTGTAAACGATCTTCAAGCGATACAAAACGGCTATCCTGAGGAAAATGACTGTACACCCAATCCATCTCGTATCGATCATTAAACTGGAGAATATTACTGTAAATAAAACCGACATTGGGATACATTTGGAAAACCTCAACATATTTTTTCAGCACATGAGGACCAAGCAAAATATCATCATCACCAAGAGTTACTATGTATGAGCCTCGTGCCTCAATAAGTGACTTCAAAAAATTTTTGCTATAACCAAGATTCGTTTCGTTTTTAATGAAACGAATATCCTGACGCATCGCAAGAAAAGGTTGCAGCATACGCTCAGTTTCCTTGTCCTCAACACAATCGTCCACAATAACAAGTTCCGAGTTTACTCCCGTTTGACCGATGTACGACAAAACCAGATCTCGCACCATGGCTGCTCGCTTATACGTTGTAACTACCACTGAAATGTCAAGATGAGCCATACTCGTTACAATGATTTCTTAGGTTTTCCAGAAACTTTCTGTATCATATCTCGAAATTGTTGATAGATAATCTCTGGACTAAAATGATCCCGAATGTGCCCCTCTATAGAAGAGGATAGCCGAGACAGGTACTGCGTATCACGAGCCTTTGCCGCGGCAATAGCCAGGAGCTTCTCCGTGAAGACGTCGACAGAAAGCGGTAAAAGATATCCAGTTTCCTCATTCAAAATGATATCTTGCGGACCAGGAATATCGGAAGCCAAGGTCAATTTGCCGCTTGCACCAGCTTCGAATATTACGTACGGCATTGTTTCAAAATGTGAAGGCGCCAATACCACGTCAGTCCATTCATATAGTTCATGTATGCGTTCATTAGGAACATAACCAAGATACGTCATACGATTCGGGAAAGTGCGTGCGAGCGACTCAAGCTTCTTCATATATGTCTCATCCCCTGTTCCGGCCACTTGAAATCGAAAATTTTCACCCACCCGAGAGTTCAACAGATTATGGATACATCCCAATACCACATCAAGGCCTTTTTCGCGACTAATACGACCCGCGTACAAAACTCGAAATTCTGGACCAGAGTGATGTATTACTCGGAAACTCTTCCCCAAAAAAGGGTTGGGGATAAAAAATATTTCCCCAAGAAACCGACCTCGACGAATGATTTCCGTAGCACTCTTGTTGATGGCATGAATCGCTGTTACCTGTCTCAAGAGAAAGCGATAGAGCCAACTATTATACAGCACATTGTGGAGTTTAGTATGAAATGATGTAGCAATGGGAAAATAGAGCGGAGTATGGATACCGGCAATAATTGGAGGCAATCCGTAGCCACCAAAAAATTTAAGGATGGCCAGATCAATGATTTCATTTTTAGAATAAATAACATCCGCCTGAGTCAGTACTTTCCGAAGCATACGAAAACTATCGCACTTTACGTAAGAAACCCCTCCTAATTTCTGAAGAATGTCCTCTGTTTTTTCGCGATAAATATTCTCTATGGGCATCTTCTTCCAATAATAAAACGAGAGCAGATGCTGTAATGTTTCGGTACGTTTTTCATTAAACGTGACTACGGTAATCTGATCTTCTGGATGACGAAGTAAGAGGGCATGAGTGGTCTCGATAAAATATTTTTCAAGACCTCCGCCATGCTCCAAAATAGTATTGGTGAAAAAAATAATCTTCATGATGCACTGTCTCCTTTCTTAAATCGCGCAAATATATTGGCAAACCCATCGCGAGTGGACCGATACTCCATGTTTTCATTATGAACAAAATCGGCACCAAAAAACATAGACCGTCGAAACAACCACTTGGCCACATACATATTAAGAACCGATAGAACAGTCCACCACCCGCCCCGCACGAGTGTCTGCTCTACACGAAGCGATGCCTGACGTGCAAATCGAACTAACTGAAACACCGAGTAGTGACGATGCCCAAGGAGCCACCAAGCCGGATCAAGCATCGTAGCCCAAAAGGACAGGTGCGGGGTTGAAAGATAGAATGTGCCCCCTTTTTTAAGGACACGCGCTACTTCAGAAAACATCTGAGACTCGGCCCCTCGTGGTATGTGTTCTATTACTTCCCACGAGACAACCGTATCAAAACTCTCATCTGGAAATGGTAGACGAGTAGCCGAGGCAACGAACGTTGTCACACGTTCATCGTTCACGTTCTTACGAATAGTATCAAGATCAGCTTCCGAAATTTCAATACCAGTTATATGGCGAGCACCGCGCTTGAGAAAGCTCACCTCGCACCAACCAAATCCACAACCGATATCAAGAATCTGCTTATCACGAATATCCGTATCCGACACAAACTCAACACTGGTAAGAAACCTCCCTGTCAAATCATATTCGTCCGGAATTTCATCCAAAATGTTCTTCATGAAATCGCAATCACTGGTTATATTTCTCAGTTTCTAAATGCCCGTCTTTTCGCCCATCCGAAAACATCAGCAACTTTCTGCGGAAACAAAGCTATCAGACAAAGCCCTGTAACTATACTGACAGAAAATACCAGCCAGAAAAAACTGAGTCCCTGACCAACGTACACCTCGACTATCGCATTCGGTTCTTTAACTTTGATGCCAAGAAATGCTCCATTGGCGCTCTGTACCGGAACTTCCTTGCCATTCACCTTCGCCTGCCAAACTCTGGCGTAAGGAATATTAATAAAAAACACACCGTCTTTTGTCTGGTTATGCAGCGCAAGTTTTTTATAGGTTGAATCATCCCGCAAAAACTGTGGTCGCACTACTTCGTGCTCGGATGGGTCTTCTCGTTTCTCACGCTTCTTTCCAGCAGCCAAAGCCGGGATAAAGCGATCAAATTCTTTACTTTCCACATAATCAAGCGCGTTAGCCGCCGACGTCTTTTCTTTATACCGATTCGAATAATACGATCGTACCGGATCAGCCACGCTATAATATCGCAGTGTCACCCCAATGGAACTCGGATTACCGCCCCACTCGTTATGGATATTACCATCAGCACTGTACACATAGAGATCTCGAAAATTCCCCGTATTCACTGTTTTCGTCGATTCTAGTGTAAATGATGGGTCATCAAGAACGCGGGTCGTCAGCACTCCCTCTACGCCGGCCGCTGCCAACATGGCCGCAGAAAAACCATTTTTTTCACCGACATGGCCGTGATATTCCACTAAGCCAGCATTGGGAATAGCAGAATACTGATAGAGTGGGTTAACTCCCAGAATTTCTGGAATATAGTAGAGCTGCGAATAACGATCAATATCATTCAAAACTGTTTTCCCCTGGCAGCATTCAAAAAACGTATTATCCGTCAGTGCCCGAATCGGAGTTTCAGATAATGCCTCATACTTGTAGTTTATTGATGTATCCAACAAAAAAACAAGCATAACAAAAGAGAGGGCCGCTTTGTTCCGATATCGAGCAAGCAACAAAAGGCTCACGAGAGTCAAAGCACCGAAGAGTGCCATGCGAAAAAAATAGCTAGAAAAGGTCACTGCTAGAGTCGCGGCAGAGGCCACATCAGGAAAGGTCTTGACGAGATATTTGAAAGCGACCGCAGCAAACGAAGAGAGGAGCGCTAAAAAGAAAATTCCGATAAGAATACGCCAGGTAACTCGCTCTATGTCCTGGTAGCGCGGATGCTCCCTGGCTTCACGAAAATGTACGAGTACCAAGGGAGCTATAAGTGATAGATAAAAACCTACAAACATCAGGTATTTATAGTGACCTCGAAACAAACCGTTTCCGGGGAAAAAGTACGTAGCATCATAAAGGAAAAAAGCTCCACCAAAAGAAAGAGCGAGCGAGAGAAAAGCCAAAAAGAGAAACGAATTGATGACGTTTTTCCTGAGACACGCCACCCCAACGCAAACAAGGAGAAGTGGCAAAATGCCACAGTACATAATATTGGCCAATGAGTAGTCCAGTATCATGTCCGGATTGGTAATAGAACCAAATTTCATCAGAGCAAATTTTGGAACTACTAAGCCAACAAGATCGTAGAGATGGGTTCCAAAATAGGCCAGGTAATCATAACTGGCATCAGAATGAGATATATCCTGAGAGACTCGATAGGTCTGAAAGAGTTGCAGAGCATAGGCGCCAAGTGCCAATAATGGAGCACCCAAAAAAAGAAAAATTCCATGAAACAAAGACTGTCGTACTGTAACCACTTTAGTAAACAATTCGATACGAAACACTTCTGTGATAACGTACAGCGCGAAAAGATTGAGCAGCAGAGCGAAAAAGAAGTTTACTATGCCTCCTCCATACAGAAAAAGTGTCAGCGCCAGTACAAATATCGCGTACGATTGAAGATCTCTGGATCGAAGAAAAGAAAGAAACGTATACATGGCAAACGGAATAAGAAATACCATGTATGAAAGTGTGGCCGTACCAAACCAAGCCACATTCCAGCCAATTCCCATATAAATCAATCCAGCCGCCACGGCATACGCAAAGTCTAGAGCAAGAAATCGCTTCGTTATCCGATAAACAAAATATGTACCAAGCACAAAATGAAGTGTATGTGACATCAATAGTTCATAGTAAAGACCCACCACATCAAGATGAAAGAGTCGAAAAACTATGAATAAAATCGTGATCGGAAGATAAAAAAGAGAATTTTGCGGCTCTGACATGGGATAATTACCCAACATACCACTCTGTCCGATAAACGTACCGAACACATCCTTTAATTGAAAATGGGTAAAAAGATAGTACAAATTGTTATAAGCCACCAAGTTGTCTCCATAGAGAAAAAGCTGATTGTCAGAACCAAAAGCAAATAGCCGCCAACCCAAGAGAATAAAAAGTCCTAGAAAAAAAGAAAATACCGCTAATTCAATTTTCCACCCCTTTAGTTCTATAAAGGCTTTCCACATACAATTATTGTTATGCGATTTTTTCATACCACGAATACGTCAACTTGAGTCCGCGGTCCAATGAGTACCGAGGTGACCAACCCAGAAGCGCTTTGGCTTTTTCTGTAGAAACATACTGGGTATCAATTTCCTTTTGTAAAGATATTTCAGGATGGACCCGAAGCGTACACTTCTTGGGACTGAGCGCAACGATTTTTTGAGCCACATCCTTCACAGAAAATATCTGCCCGCTACCAAAATTAAAAGCTTGTCCACGAATCTCTTTCCGCGATAGATTTTCAGCAAGCAGTAAATAGGCCGACACCGCATCTTTCACATAAAGATAATCACGTACCGCTGTACCACCAATAATCTCCGGGTTCTTACCACGAGTCACTGCTTGCATGACCTTTGGGATGAGACGAGTAAAATTAAGATCGCCTGGGCCATACGTGTTGGTCATACGAGTCATCGCCACCGGTAGCCCATAGGTGTAGTGGTAGGTAGCCGCGAGCATATCAGCACAGGCCTTAGATGTTTCATAGGGTCGCGTCGGCTGAGTAGAGTAGCTCTCGATATACGGCAACTCACGATTATTTCCGTACACATGTGTTGTCGACGCTACCACCAATCGCTTGAGCGTGCGAGAACAACGAGCCGCCTCAAGAATATTGATAGTCCCCCGAATATTAATATCAAACGTTGGCAACGGACTTTCAAAGGCTGCCATCACAATGGGTTGAGCTGCTAAATGAAAACAAGTATCAATCTTTTTTTCAATAAAAACCTTGCTCACGAAATCAAAGTCGCGGACATCTCCCACGATAAAGTTCATTCGTTTCTTTTCCCCATTAGAGAAAAAACAATCACGCTCCATGTCACCCGGCTGAACGAGAGCAAAAACATTAGCATCCCGACGGAGCAGTTCTTTTATGATGTTGCTGCCAATAAAACCGGCTGCCCCGGTAATGAAAACTTTTTTATTTTTCCAAATAAATTTTTTCATAACTCCCTCAACCCTTCTTACAAATAAGTCCGATTGCTCCCGCCATAACCTCTGCCCCGCGCAAAGTAAACATGCCCAACGTAACAAGTGGGTGACGCAAAAGCACCATTGGATGTTTGAAATAAGCAGCCTTAATAGGAAAAAACTGGGCCGTGGCCACGACTGGTCGTCGCTTGAGATATTCTCGAAACGCCGCACTATAGTAGTACTTTTTTTTGACTCGGCCCCAAAACTTGGTGCGTCCCTCATCATGATTGATATACTCGCGAATTTTCCCAATTTTCCCCAGGGCCGCCATCCGGTAGTGCAGATCAGAATCCTCCGCCCCAACAATGTCCGGGTCATATCCTCCAATTCGAAGAACATCGGCTTTACGAAAAAACCGACACGACTCATTCATGCCCTCTTCAAGAACCGTACTCACATATCGCTCCAAAGCGACACATTTGGTCCAAAACCCCTCGCCGATAGAAATCTCGGGAATATTAACCGCTACCAAATTTTCCTTGGTGAGTTTTTCGTAACATGCCTCCACTACCCGCGGAGCCAGGTACATGTCCTGATCAAGTACTAACACAAACTCACCTTTAGCATCGCGAATGCCTCGATTTCGCTGGATGCTTCTCTCTGGGCCATCCTGTACATACTGAGCGTATCGCTCAATGACTTCTCGGCATTGCCGTTGTTCCTCTTCTGGATACTTGAGAGCATCAACAACAATAATCTCGATATTGGGATACGTCTGAGCCTTGAGCGATTGCAAACACTTCTCAATAAAGGGAAGTGAGCGGTACGTAGCAATCGTAACCGTAATAAGTGGCAAGCGGTCCGTTTCCATAAGACTACTTCTTTTTCACACAGATATATAACTGCGACCCAAAATATTTGAAGAAACGAATCTCTAAACGGGCCACGAAGTCAGCAGCTGCTCGACCGAAAACAATGAAGAAGGGCGAAAGAAAGCTAAAGGTTCCCTCTCGAAGCACTACAAAACCCTCCTCCTCACACAGCGTGCGGAAAAGAGAACGAGTGATCCGCACTTTGTGTTGTTCGCCCCATAACTTCGGAAACAGTCCGAGATGATCAACGGCAAATTCAAGCAAAAACCACGGACTCACACCACAGTTGGGAGTGGTAATGAGTAACTCCCCATCAGGTTTCAGGAGCATTTTTACATGGTCAAGTATGGTCGAAATCTCATGACGATAAAAATGTTCGATTACCTCATTTAAAATAACTCGATCATACTTACCACGCGCCTCAACGGGTGGTGGGGTCAGGATATCCCAGTAATGAGTCTCTACATTTTGCACTCCCTCTTCTTTCAGCTTATTATCAAGAAACTCGAGACATTCTTTGTTGTAATCAAAGGCATCGAACCGCTTCACTCGAGCATGAAAGACTAAAACAACATTGCCCGATCCACATCCGACATCACAGTAGACTTTATCCGAATCGTTTTTGGAATAAAAAACCTCATGTATCAGAAGTAGACGATTACGGTGCCACTGCCGCTGAAACATCCCTCCGTGAAAAAGGGCATTGTACTGATAATCTGGTGGAATCCCCAAACGCTTCTCAACAATCTCAGCCGTCGCAGTGTCATTCGTCATACAATTCAGCCTACATGAATTAATTCTTTATAATCTGAAGAAACTGCTCATACGAAGCATCGAAGGTAAATTCGAGGCTTGCTTTATACGCATTGTTTCTCATTCTAGCATACTCTTCCTCGTTCATTAAGAGCTTCACTATGGCCTCTGCTAAGCCATATTCTGTGTTTTCGCGAGTCACTATACCAGTCACACCATTTTTTACGCTGTCACGCAAGCCATCAACATCATACACAACAGCCGGTGTTCCCTGGCTAGCCGCCTCAGTCACGATAAGGCCCCACCCCTCTTTGACTGAAGTAACCAAAATAAGATGACTTTTCTGCATTAACTCGATTTTCTTTTCTCTTGATACTTTTCCAACATACTCAATATCTTTTCGAAAGGGACTACGAGCGATCATCCGAAGTACCTCGCTACCGTAGTCAGACTGTACATCGCCCGCAATTTTCATCTGAAGATTTGGAATTGTTTTTTTGGCTAATTCAAAGGCTGCGATTTGATGCTTGGTTCGCTTCATGGCTCGAATCGAACCAAGCGACAAAAGTGTCGGACGCTCAAATTTTTCCAGCACGTCAATGTCGGCAGCTGGTGTAATTTCAATACCCTCCGGTATCAAATGAATCCGCTCGGATCGAAATCCGTATCGCATTAAATCCTGCTTAGTACTTTCTGAGATAGTGATGACGTCATACTTTCGAAGGAGCCACAAATAAATGGGCTCAAGACAGTACCCAATGAAACTGATTGGGAACGGCATCTGATAAAACCACACTTGCCGACATAATTGGTGAGGGAAAAAAAATGTTTTTTCCCTCACATAAAAGCGACAAAAAAATGGCATGGTATTGAGCTCATCGATAACCACGTCTGCCCACCCTTTGAGATGTCTCTGATAGTAACGATAGGCGTACCAGTAAACGGTATAATGGTCCCCCAGTCGCACAACCCGAAACCCATCACGCACATCCTCCTTGGCGGCCTTTCCAAATCCGGCCACCAAAAAAACAACCTCGTGGCCAGCGCCCGCGAGTCTCTTGGCCAGTTCCTCATTCACTATTTCCGCTCCACCAGAACGAGGATGGGACCGATCCTTCCATGTCATCCACAGCACTTTCATGTAGTTCTATCCGGTAAGTTGATTTTTTCTCTCACGATATAGAGGGGTCGATTGATAACTTCGTTATGTATACGAGCGATATATAAGGCGATGAACCCAAGCGAAATAAGCACAATACCAATGAGAAACGTATTCCCCGTAGCCAAGATGGCAATAGGGGTAAAAAGTGTTGGATCAAAAAACCAATGATTGAGCAGCATGATAGTAAGTAGTATACCGCTCAAAGTCGTAATAACCACCCCGAAGTATCCCGCAAACCGCAGCGGCAGTAAAGAAAAAGAGGTGAAGCTATTCATCGCCAAACGGAAGAGCTTGCGATAAGAATAGGCAGCATGACCATGACGACGTTCAGAGGCGGTAAACTCTACCTTGACTCTTCGGTACCCCATCCAATCAATCATGCCCCGAAACATCCGCTCCCGCTCAGGAAAATAGCGAAAAACATCAATGACTTTTTTATCCATGAGCCGAAAATCCGTCGAACGTGGTTCTGTATGAACCTCTGAAACCTTATTAAAAATCCAGTAATAGAGAGCCGAGGTAAGGCGCTTCACAAAACTTGCCCCTTCATTTTTCTTGCGCACGGTATAAACAACTTCCGCGCCATCCTGCCAATGCCTAATGAAAATTGGAATCAAATCAGCCGGGTGTTGCAAATCCGCATCCATGGTCACTACGGCATCACCCATGGCACTGTGACACCCTGCCGAGGTAGCGGGCTCCTTGCCAAAATTCCTCGAAAAATCTATCCCCTTGATACGTTGATCATTTTTACTGAGACGAAGTATCTCAAGCAGGCTATTATCCCGACTTCCATCGTTCACAAAGATAATCTCATACGAAAAAGGAAGCGAGGCAAAAACTCGCTCAATCTCTTTGGCGAGGATAGGAATATTTTTTTCCTCGTTATAAACTGGAACGACTATCGAGATGAGATTGGACATACCGATGAGATTGGATAATGTAAAAAATCCCAAGAAAAAGCGCCCCTAATTGAGTCAAGATTGTTATTCCAATTATAGCATAGAGTGACACTCCAAAAAAGGCGAGAGCTCCAATTTCAAGGCTTGACAAAGCCAATAAATACCATACTATCTTGGTTTCATGAAGCGAAAGCAGATACTGCATACACAAACTCGCCAATGAATACAACCCTGCCGCCAAAGCAAACCACCCGAGGAGTCGGCTGACAGCAAGATACTTTTCTCCAAAAAGAAGTCCCACGATTGCCTCAGGAAACAGTGAAAAAATAAGGACGGACGAACCAGAAACCAGCGTCGTCAACCAGACGGCAAAGCGAAAGGTCTCAGCTGACTTGCTCCGATTGGTAGTACTCACCTCTGACGACATAGCAAACAGCACTGTTGTCACTACCCCCGTCACAAAAAATATGGTCTTTGCCACCACGGACAACGCTCCATATTCACCAGTAACTTCCCCTGTAAGGTGGTGTTTTGCAAAAATCATGTCAGCATTTCCGAAAATCGCCACCGCAAGTGTTCCGAAAAATGCCGGGGCAAGATATTCCTTAACTGATCGAGCTATGGCATCAGGCGTTTCGGAAAAAGCCGAACTTTCCGCTCCCTCTCTACTCGTGAGACGTCTCAGTAGACACCAAGAAACCAGGTATCCGATGCCAGCAGCGACAAGCAATCCCAAGACAACTCCACTTGACCCGAGGCCCATATATATAAACCCTACTGCTCCAAAAAATTTTATTACGGTTGAGGTAATATTAACAGTATTTACCTCAGAAAATTTTTGCCAACCAGTAAGCACCCCTATAATAACCGCACTCAAAAAGGAAATGAGCATTGTTCCCCACAAAAGGATAATTCCCGTACTCGTTTCGATATTCAGAAACTCCTTAACGAGCGGCGTAAAGAGAATCATCACAACAAACAACGGCAGACCGAATCGAACAATCTGTTTGTTGAGATAGGTAGCCAAATTCCGCGTTCCCACCACGTCATGCCCACCCTTCATCCGAGCAGCATGCTTCGTAGCAATAAGCGTAAGCGTCCCCGCTCCCACCGAAATAATAGTGAGGAGAGAAATAAGAGATTCGATTTCGCCATATTCAATTGGCGAAACCATCCGACCAATAACAAGATGAAAGAGGTAGTTCAGCACATTAACCAGCATAGTGCCAGCAAAAAGAACGGTGCTGTTGCGTAAAAAGGGGTTCTTCGTGATTTGAGAAATAATTTTCATGGAAAAATATCTTACTGAAACCAATCCCAGTAAGCAACAGGAATTTAGCAGTATCTATTCTTCTTCGGTTTGTCGCAATGCCCAGTGAGAAATTGCATTCACCGCCGACAAGAAAAGCGCCCCTAAAACAGCCATGAGAAATCCATGAACTTCAAACCCCTTTATCACACCACCGAGAATCCAGAGCAGAAACCCATTGATGATGAAAGTAAACAGACCGAAAGTCAGAAGATTAAACGGGAGGGTTAAAATAAGCAAAATTGGTTTGATGGTAATGTTGACTACCCCCCACAAAAATGCCAAGAGAAGCGCTGTTCCAAAGCCTTTCACGGAAATACCCGAAAAAAGATGAGACAGAGCCAAAAAAGCGAGGGCACTCGTGAGCCAACGAAGCAGAATCATCATAGTGGAAAGAGTTAGCAAGTTACACTTATATTATAGCACCCTCCTTCTCGAATACTAGCCTCCATCGAGGATACAAAAAAAACCACCCATCTGGATGGTTTTTTTAAGACTCTTCATATTACTTCGTATTCTTTCGGCGTCTGAGTAGTGCTCCAGCTGTTTTGAAACAAATGATAATATCAAGCCACAATGACCAATTCTCAATATAAAATACATCGAGAAGATACTCATCTTCAAAGGCCAAATCCGAACGACCTGATACCTGAGCCATACCCGTCACACCTGGCCGCATCGTAAGCAATCGGCGATGATATTCAGAATAACGCTCCACCTCACGTTCTTGATGTGGCCGTGGACCCACCAAACTCATCGTTCCTTCGAGAACATTGAAAAATTGTGGGAGCTCGTCGAGAGAAAAACGCTCGATAAAGGCCCCAACTTTCATTTTTCGAGGATCATCTTTGATTTTATAGAGGATACCCCCCTTGCGAACGTTCCGTTCGGCAATAAGCTCCTTCTCAAAGGCCATGGCTTCGGCCATGTGAGGGTTATCCTTGGTAACACAGTATTTCCAAAGCATGTAGCGAAATTTATACACAAAGAACTTCGTTCCGTTCTCTCCGATACGTTCATTTTTATAAATAATCGGGCCATCCGGATCCTCAAGCTTGATCAGAATCGCCACAATGAGCATAATGGGCGAAAAGAGCACCGTCAAAATGAAGCCGGCCACGATATCGTAAGCACGTTTGATAATACGGCCCCAGCCATCAAGCGGCGTATGCTGAAATTCGATAATCGGCTCACCATTAAATATCTTCATCGAATAATTCTGGGTCTGAAAGGTGGTTGGAAAATATTTGTAAGTAATATTATTAATCTGGCAATAATCGAACAATTTTTCCTGTTCATCATCCGTCAACGTTGAGTCACCAACGATAATTTCATCAACTCCTTTCGCTGCTCGGATTTCCTTGACCTGGACCACGCTCGCAGTATCAATCTGATCAACAACGCGATAACCAAGCTCCCGATGTTTGGATAAATATTTAGCCAAGGCATACATTTTTTTATTGGTCCCAATAAGGAGGATGCGGTGAATACCAACACCGCGGTTAACCAGAAACCACTTCTGAACTCGTTGGATAATATAACGTGCAAGTACCACGTAAACGATGGCAATCGCCCACCCAACAAGAATAACAAACCGTGAGGAAAACCATTCTCGATTCAAAAAGACAGCAATAACCAATATAATCAATCCAAACGTAATAGCCTTAACCACACTGTACACTTCCTGAGAAAAGCGACGCGTCGCACGCATGGTATACAATCCCTCAAACGCAATAGTGAGCAGAAAAAATGGCGCCACTGTTGCCGCAAATATCAGATAGTCTTCAAAACTGAGATTAAAAACACGAGAAACATATCCCTCGAATATCGGGAGGCCGCGCAAAAAATACGCCGAAGCAGCCGCGAAGACAATCATGAGAAAGTCTACGGGCACTTGAACGGCACTAAAGTAGATTTCTGAACGTTTCATATAGTCACACTTCTCTCAAAAGTTCTTAATCATACTTTTCCAAAACAGATCTATAAGCCGGATTCTGTTCCGCCGAGGAGGCGGAGATTACCATTTATCTTGTCTATCCGTTACCGGATAACTCTTTGCAGTTCTCCACATCTTTCTTGAGCTCCAAGAAAAACTTGGCACGACCTTGCACCGAGGTAAGGATTTAGCCGTTTCACTCTCCGCATTACTGTGGAGACTCAACCCTTGCGGGTTGCCGAGCGTCTTTCGTACTCGGCGTCTCTGCTCGCACCTCGCGCCTCACGGCGTATGGGGGTTACCCATTACCCTTGCCACTCTTGCGAGTAGCTCGGTGTCCGGACTTTCCTCACTCCAGCCCTTTGCAGAGCCAGCCGCGCGATAATCCAATCTGTTCTGGAAAAGAACTTTTAACATTCTATTTTAGCACAAAATTGACACTTTGTCAATGACGCACTCTCAGCTCTCATCCTCCCTTATTCTACTCGAAAACCCCACTTTCTGACAGTCTCACTCTTTACAAAAACTACAATCTGTGGGAAGATATATTGTCATCTCAGGAATTCATCCGAAATGTTTTCGATGAACACTCCTGTAGACGGCTAGAAGAAGGAGCGAAATGACAGGAGTCATTGAAATGCTGCGTATTCGCGTCGAAACCACACCAGAGTTCATCTGCCTTGCGCGGCATGAACATCACGCCGAATTCCTTGGAGCCTTTGTTGGGTTCGAACTCGACGCGGTTCCAGATCCCGAAAATGAGACGCTCTATCGCGTCTCGGTTGGAGAGGTAGAAAAAGCCCTCCGCCAAAAAACAGGCGGCACCATGGCTGTGGTCTACTGGACGGGCCACTGGCATCGTACCCAGCACCTGCTGGACGATCCCGTCTACTTCCCCAAGAGTTGCTGCGTCATCGTCACGTAGCGCCTACAGGCGACCGGAACCCGGCCGCCTTCTTTTTTTTCTACCTACACTTTGAAGTAGTCTCGATACCAGTCAACAAAATTCTTAATACCTTTGTCGATACGTGTCGTCGGCTTCCAGCCCAGTTTACGCAGACGCTTGATATCAGCTACGGTTGACGGGACATCACCCGGCTGTATAGGAAGGAGTTCCTTCTTAGCCACTTTGCCAACATTCTTCTCAATCACCTCAATAAAGCGGGTAAGCTTCTCCTCCCTGTCTCCGCCGATGTTCATCACCGCATACGAGAGGTCAGCATCGAGGCATGTCAGGATACCAGAAACAATATCATCAATATACGTGAAATTTCGAGTCATATTGCCGTGATTGTAAACCTTGATGGTTTCATCTGCAAAAATAGCTCGAGTAAAATCAAACAAGGCCATATCCGGCCGACCCCATGGACCATATACGGTAAAAAATCGTAGCCCCGTCGTCGGTAGACCATGAATATGACTGTAAACATGAGCGAGGAGCTCAGTGGCTTTTTTGGTAGCCGCATACGGCGAAATAGGGGTATCCACTGGGTCCGTCTCTGAGAAAGGTAGCTTTTTATTGTTGCCGTATACCGAGGAGGAAGACGCGTACAAAAAATTCTTCATCCCATACTTCACTGATAAATCAAGCAGATGGGTCGTTCCCATGATATTGACATCAGCATAAAGTGCTGGATTTTTGAGCGAGTTCCGAACTCCAGCCATAGCAGCAAGATGAATTACTTTTTCTGGCCGCTCTTTCTTAAATACTCGTTCTAAAAACTTCTCATCACGTATATCACCACGATACAGTTTAAATTTTCCTTTATAGGCCTTGAGAAATTTCTTGATACGATCTTCCTTGATTCGAGGATCGTAGTAGTCGTTAAAATTATCAATGAGCACTGGTGTGTCGCCCCGCTCCATCAGCGCCTTAGCCGTTGCCGACCCAATAAACCCCGCCCCGCCGGTAATCAATACTTTCATATACACTGCTTTAAGAAATTATTATAGGCCTCATCGCAATACTTGGTAGTATAGCGCGCCAGAACCGTCTGTCGAGCCCGTTCCCCCATTCGCTGTCGATCCTCAGGAGAAACAATCAGGTGCTCCAATTTTTCCTGCCATTCCGAAGGCGTGGCTGCCACAAAGCCATCCACCCCATCGACGATCGCCTCACGAAAAGTCTGAGTCGCCGCAGCTACCGTCGGTACCGCTATCAATCCCGCTTCAAACCATTTGAGCTCTGATTTTGATTCACAAAAGGGATTTCCGATTTCAAGTGGCGCCAAATTAATATCCATCTGCCTGATATGTTCGAAAAGTTCCTCGCGGGTAAGAAATGGCACTCGTTCTATTTGTGATATATAAGGTGTCAGTAACTCATCGATGTCGAGCGGGCCAACTAATACCAAGCGGAGATGAGAATACTTACCAAGAAGCGTTGCGAGTACCGGCGCAATGGTAGCAAAGTCTTTGTTGTGACTCGGGGTACCCGAAAGGTACGTCATCCGAATCAATCCATCCGAATGAACTAGTTTGCCGATCACTCTCTCAGCAAGAGCGACATCCGCCTGAGACAGTTTGTTCCGTACCACAAAAACATGCTTTCCTCGTTCGCGGAGCTTGTCAGCTAAAAAAGTGGTGGTTGTGGTCGCCACCTTCACTGCCTCATCCGCAACAATCTCACCTCCCAGGCCATGCTCATAGAGCTTTTTTTCCCACGCATTCATCTTGGTATAGTAGTCCATGTGCTTAAGAAAGACTGGGTCGTATACGAGATCGTCCGTTTCAAAAATAATGGTCTTTCCCTGTGCTTTGAGGCCAGTAACAAACTGCGCAATCCGATCCGTATAGAGTACCCGATGAAAGACGAAAACGGAAAACTTTTCCGTATACGACAAGAGAAAAGGATTATCCTGAACCGTAATCGCTGTCCGGATATTTTGAAACCGCAACTCCTCGGCGACATTGGCGGTACGATACCGAGCACTGTCCCCTACGCCGTTTGAAATAAACAGTACGTCTCCTGGTTTCACCGAACGAAAAAGCCCCACGAAGGCCTTCGCGATACGCTCTCCGCCTCGCCAGAGACCATCCCGTTTGAGTACCTGCCACGCCTTGCCAAATTTTATAAGGAGTAACTTCATACTGATTGAAGTAGTGTTCGATAAATACCCTCTACGTGTTCGGCGCTTTTTTCCCAACTAAACTCCCGTGCCCGTTCTCGATTTACCGCTCCTTTTCGCTTCCGCAGTGATTCATCGGCTATGAGGAGAGCGATGGCTTGGGCCAAAGCGTCACTCGTACAGGCAGTAGCATACGTTCCGCCCTCACCGAGATACTCACGATTATTACCCGTATCAAAACATGCTACTGGCAATCCCGCTCCCATATACTGAAGCGTCTTGCCACTTGCCTCACGTGTTGCCTCATCCTTGGGGTCAACACCAATATCGCTCATCCAGAGAATACCCGGCAAATCAAAGTACGGGGACGGACTAATAAGAGTCACTTTTTCAGCCAAAGCACTCGGGATATCTGAAGCAATCAGATCCAGCGGGAAACCAGCCAAAACAAAGTGAACGGATGGAAACTGATTTGCTAAAATAGGCATGGCTTCCAGGAAAAAATGGATTCCCTTATTGCGAATAAACGCTCCAGTGTAAGTCACCACGACGGCACTTTCCGATATGCCATACTTTGTTCGAATATCCCGCTTTTGAGGTAAGCTATCAAACATAGAAAGGCGCGTCCCATCAAGGAGTACCGGTACCGTTTCTTTGCGATAGAGCGCAATTTCCTTGGCGTTATTCCAAGAACTTGTTACGGCTGTATCACCCATTTGATCAATCACTTGCTCAATAAAACGAAAGAGTCGTTTGAGACCCGAGGCCCGCAGATAACTGTGCGAAACCATCTCTTTGGTCAGGCTGCCATGAAAGTCCGCTACCACTTTGATCCCTCGCCAAAAAAGCAACTTCTGAACAATCCACGCAATAAGAACGCCCTCGTGCAGGTGAGCATGAATGATATCGGGTCGTTTCGTCCGGGCCAGGAAAAAAACTTTTTTAATCAATAAGAGATCAAGAATAATCTTCTGCCAATCTGGTCCCGCTTCCAATTTGTGATACCAAAAAAGCAGTCGTCTGATACGTCTCACATCGATATGACTCCCCAGCATCACGGGAAGATCCTGCCCGATATGATACGTGGCAATCGTAACCTGATGTCCACGCTGCTCAAGCGCCAAGGCCTCTTCCAAAATACGAATATGCGTTCCCCGATCTGAGAAAAATGGTGTTGGCGCGACCACAAGAATATTGAGAGGAGACATATCGTTAGAGATCATCAGCCGAAACAGAGAGTGTTCCACCAGGCGCCACCGTGCCGGCAATAATTTGATTGACCACCGCATCCTCAATCGTATCTTCGATGTAGCGATTGATAGAACGAGCTCCAAACTCCGGTTCATACCCGGTTGCCACAATCTTTTCTGCTACTCCAGGAGCGAACTCAATAGCAATATTCTTTTCTGCTTTGAGTCTGTTGGCAAAATCTCTCAGTTTCAATTCCGTCACCCGAAGGAGCTCGGTATCACTCAGTGGTTCAAAGAAAATCACTCCATCAAAACGGTTAAGAAACTCTGGTCGATAAATATTGTTCTCTACAATGGAATCCATGACTTGCTTTCGTATTTCGCTAATATCTAGACCCGCTGCCATACCCTCACGAATGATGGTGGCCCCAGCATTGGAGGTGGCGATAATAATCGTATTCCGAAAACTCACTTTACTGCCATGAGCATCCGTAATGAAGCCCTCATCGAGTACCTGAAGAAACAAATCCAGCGCCTGAGGATAAGCCTTCTCAAGCTCATCGAGAAGAAGAATGGAGAACGGATGCTCTTTTATGAGGTCTGTCAGCTGACCAGGCATGTTCATCGCCTCTGACCCAATGAGGCGCGCCACCGCTTCTGGAGTTTGAAACTCACTCATATCAAGCCGAATCATGTGTTCCTCACTGCCAAAATAACTCTCAGCAAAGGCCTTAACCGTTTCTGTTTTTCCTACCCCTGTTGGCCCCAAAAAGATGAAGCTCCCTAGTGGCCGTTTAGCATCACCAAAACCTGCTCGAGCTTTGCGCATCGCCTCTGCCACTTGCCGAACTGCTTCATCTTGTCCGATGACTCGCTCATGGAGGTATTCCTCCAGCCTCAGGAGCTTATCCTTTTCATCAGAACCAATAGCACCAGTAGGCATACCAGTTTTCAGCGAAACAAACGCTTCCACCGTCTTGGGTCCGATGATGCTTTCTTCGCCATTTCCTTGCCAATAGATAAGCACCTCCTGGGCTAAGTCAAGCGCACGCTCCGGAAAGGCTACCTCCCACTTGTAACGACTGGACTGAACAATAACCGAAAGAAGTCCTGGCAAACTAAAAATGACATCTTTCCCTTCCACCGAACGAGCATAGGCGAGCAGGATCTGAAGCGTTTCCTCTTCATTAGTTTCCCGTAGATAAATAGTTTCAAAAAACTTGAACAATTGTCCGTTTGTACTAGACAGAGCATGATAACGACCAGTCGTCGTCGTAGCAATCAGTCGAAAATTTGGCAAAGAAAGAAATTCACCCAATACTGGTGCCAAATTTTGATGAGACTGCCCCTCACCGAGATACGTATCAATATTTTCAATTACAAGCACCACATTGCCGGCATAATAGCCCTCCGCCAATAAGTCACGAATTGCCCCATCAACATCTATGCCCTGATTGGCCGCATCGGATGCGGCTCGTCCGATATCAAAAAGGAGAACCCGCGTATCACCCAAAGCCGTCCCCATAAAAAAATTCTCTCGTATCAAACGAGCGACATGGTGAATGAGGGTCATTTTTCCAATACCGGGATCACTCACCAACAAAACACTGTTCTGCGATGGGCGCTCCAAAGTCAGTATCATCAACTTCAGTTCCTCCCCTCTTCCGATAAACTTCAATTTGGCATACTGGGTCGGATCAAACTCAGAGAGGTCAAGCGCATAGCGATCAAGGTGCGAAGTATAGGCATAACGCCAGCCTTTCCCGATCGGTGTCTGCTTAACTAAACGCTCCCACGAAAATAATTGGTCTTGACGATCACGTTCAGCCGCCGCCTCATATTCCACGCGCACCGCTTGCTGATAGGTTTCTTCCCGAACCCCCAACGTCGAAAGGTGCGCGACAAATGACTCTGTATCCTTAAGAATGACTGAATCAAGCTCCTTCTTTTCCAACCCTAACCGGCCAAGCAATTTACCAAACCACCGGCGTTTGGCGAGGCTGGTTATATCATACGTTAGTGGTTCTTCACGATCACGATGCGTATAACCGATGAAAGCACTTCCCGCCCCCGTAAAGCCCGCAAGCAGCAACGCGCCACTAAAAATGGGATTAATGAACAAAAAGACTGCGCCACCCACCATGAAGAGTGGCGAGAGGAGATAGATGAAAAATCCCACTATACCAAAAAGAATCGTGAGCACGAGCATAGCGCAGCCCAGAGCAATCACCATAAGACGAACAATCATGCCCAAAAAACGTGAGATGAAATTTTCAAAAATGGTCTGGAGGGCCAATATGGGATGGAGGCCTGTCCAATTCCTGGATGACACATCTCGCTTCCATGGAGAAAAAAGAGAGAGGATATGCCCACTCGTATGAAATCGATGCAACACCGATCGAATCAGATTGCCAAAAAGGATGATGCAGGATTGAAGACCCCGAGTATAGTACCAAAGAAAATAATTTTGATTCATGTCAAAAGGAAATTGAATCTTTCTTCCCTATTGTAGCTTTCTCTTTAGCCCTTGGCAAACATTTTTGAATTGAAATATACCTCCAACTTCGCTATACTAGAAATACCATGAAGCTCCCCAAACTGACCGAAACAACCGATATTCTTCTCACCCTTTTTGGACTAACTTTTATTGTCTTCGGGTGGTTCGCACTCTCACTAGCCCTGGGGGGGCTTTTTCTCTTTCCACTGCTCGCTCTTGGATTTACCCTTTCAGCAACTCTAGCCCTTTTTATCCTGGCACGCCTCGTCAAACGATCCCCCCTTGAATTGAAAGCCGTATTTTTAGTTGCTTTTCTCTACGCTGCCATTATCGGTACTATTGCTGAACCAACTCTCTTTTCCGGACGGGATCAGGGCTCTATCGCAGAAGCCGCGTACCGCTTAGCTCAAAACACAGAATTAGCATTTTCAACCCCTGGAAGTAATGCTTTCTATCAAATCTACGGCGAAGGAGCCGCTCTCAACTTTCCTGGTTTCGCCTATACGAAAGGCGGCTACCTCCTCACCCAATTCCCTCTCGGCTACACTGCTTGGCTCGCTAGTTTTGTTTCCCTCTTTGGTCTCAATGGCTATGCTATCGCCAATAGTGTCCTTCTCTTCCTCTTTCTTGTTTTTCTCTATCAACTCATCCGTTTGTTTGCAGCTCCGGCCTATGCCAGTGTCGGTCTTTTGCTCGCCCTCACTTCATTCCTCCCAGGCTGGTTCACCAAACTAACCCTCACAGAAAACCTGGCAGTCTTTCTTTTCGTTTTCCTGACATACAACCTTATTCTTTTTTTTCGAGAAAAGAAATTTATCTTTTACGCTGGCATCCTCCTTTCAAGCGGACTCTTTGCCTTTACCCGGATTGAGGGGTTTTTGTTTCTCCTGATAACACTTTCACTCATAGCCTTTCACCAACATACTCGCTCACTCATTCGGACCTATCCCTGGAAAAGTATCGTTCTTCCCGCCCTTCTTTTCACGTTCTTTTTCTTTCGTGATTTTTTTATCAACCTCCCCTACTACAAAGTTATCGGGAAGGCATTATTGAAGTTTTTTGGTCGACTAAGCGACGGCACCCTGACCGCTGTACCCGCCCAGTCCGGAAGCCTTGGTTCAGTGCTCTTTCTCTATGGTTTTCTTCCTCTTGCATTGCTTGGCTTCTTTGGTTTTCTTCTCTTTCTCAAACGCAAGCAATACATTCTACTCCTTCCGGCTCTCATAGTCTTCCCGACATTGCTCTATTTTTTCATGCCCAATGTCACTCCGGATTACCCCTGGATGCTCCGTCGCTACCTCTTTACGCTGTTCCCGCTCTTTGTATTCGCTGCCACGCTATGCATCGCTCTCCTGTTCTCCAAAAAACAACCAGTCTATCCGTTAACCATGCCACGCGGCCGGCATCTCATTCTTCCCTCGCTTTTATTTCTTGGTCTCATTATCCTCCAGCTGCCTGCCTGGTGGTCACAACTCACCTACGCAGAAAATCGCGGACTCCGTGAACAAATTGCCTCGTTCAGTCAGTTTTTTTCAGACCGTGACCTCATTCTCGTTGATCAAAATGCGACCGGCAATGGCTTCGCCATGCTCACTGGTCCTGGTCAGTACCTTTTTGGGAAAAACACTGTCTATTTCTTCAATCCTTACGATTTAGCAGCCCTTGATACTTCACCCTTTGACCACGTGTACCTACTGACTCCCGAAGAAAGTCAGGGGCGATATATTGCTGCCTTTGGCAATCGACTCGCCTTTAAGAAATCAGTCACTTTCACGCTCAATCAATACGAAAACATCTCTCTCTCTCGAAGCGCCAATCGTTTGCCTCAACAAGAAACGCTCAGCACGACCAATATTCTCTTCCAAGTTTACTAACAGTATGTCTCCCTTCCTCTCTCTCGTTCCATCACACCTCCATAAGAAATACCGGGTGCTCCGAGTTCTTTTATGGTTTAGCATTGTATCCGTGGTCACACTTTTTGCCTTACGGGTTCTTTTTCCTACGCTACAACAGAGTTTTGATTTCCGTACTCCTGGTTCGAGTCGCAATGCTATCATGAACCCTCGATCACCAGAACTCGCCCCACGAACCAATGGTAAGATTGAGTCAGGTGGTACCCTCATCGCCGATACGGCTGTTATTGGCGATTTCTCACTCCTTCAAGTGGCGGTAGTTCTAGAAAAAAAATCTGCCCTACCAGCATCGCTGCTGTTTTCTCTTCGCCGCTCCTATCAAAGTTTTTTCTATCCCACCGGAGAGGCTGTAACAGCATTTCCAGCAGAATCAAACTATGCTATTAATGGCCAGTATTATGCCCTCCGGAACGGCACGCTCTACCCCTACGTCAGCGAAGCCGCTTTCCTCTCGCGTTTTCCTCATGACCAGGCTCAAATTGAAGATTCTTCATTCCTCAATGAACACCCCATTTCGGATACCTGGCTAGGATTCCGCGTTGGAACCCTTCTCTCTAATGCTACCGGCGTCTTTATTGTCACCAACGAAACAGAAGTACGGCCCGTAGGAAGCGCGGAAATTTTTCTCGCCTTGGGGTATAATTTTTCTGATGTCATACCCGCCAGTGAGGAAGAGCTCGGGGTATACAAACGAGGTCGAATCGTTCTTCTCGGCTTCGCTCATCCAGACGGCACCGTATTATACGACCAGGAAAATAATACTCACTATCTCATAGACCAGGGCACGAAGCGGCCACTTTTGGGCGTCTATCGTGATTTTCTGCGAGAAAAAACCCATCCTATTCTCGTATCGACAAGAGCGAGCGAACGAAGCATTAGCTGTACCCTCCTCCCTAATTTTTTTGGAACAAATCTGACCTGTGCCGCACCGCTTGTCTCGCTCACACCCGGCTTTGGCAATGATTTTCAGCTCCAACTCAATAGCCCTGAAACCACTATCGATATCAACAACCTGACGCTCTCATTTGAGACTGCCAAAAACAAGCAGAACTTCCTCTCACTTCTCTCCCAAATCAAGCAGCGCCTCCTTGCTCGCCTTGGCGGCGTCTAACGACACTGTATGACTCCTCTTCTCCAAAAAATTACGACCTTATTCAGGACTACCCATACTAGCGGCTGGCTCTCCGTGATACACGCCCTTGCTCTCGAAACGCTCGTTGTTGGCTATATGATTTTCATCAGTCTCTTCACCATCGAAACTCTCCTCCCCACATTTATTACCGTTCGTTTCAGTCTGACGAAGTTTTTCTTTCTACTCATTGCGGCGACGATGCTCACCTCGCTTCTCAGTCATCTTCTCTCCGTCAGTTTCCGCATCTCTTGGAATCTAAAGAATCCCCTCCTCTGGCTTGGGTTACTCTGGGGTATCGGCATTCTCATCATTTCACTCATCAAATTTCCTGTGGTACTCATTCTGATTCTTACCACTCTCTTCCTCGCTGTTGGCTATCTTTTTTGGCGCATATTTCTTGAGGAAAATTAGTCCGCAGAAAAAAAAGAGGAAGCCGAATTTCGACTTCCTTTTGTGCGTGCCGCGCTCTGTTCAGTGCGGCTGACTGCGGCGATCGCGCGAGGCGAACAGATTCATCAGGTCGGACAGACTGCCCAGGCCGAGCTCCTGCTGCTCGATCTGCTTGAGTTGATCGAGGTCGAGCACCGACCAATGCGGACCGATGCCGAAGCCCAGCTTGCCACTGAGGCCGGGGAACTCCTGGAGCACCGCCTCGTGAAACGTGGCTTCGAGCCACTTGGACCGGCGCGCCAGCGAAAGCGCCTTGGTCTTCGCGTCATCCTTGACACGAACCGGCGCGAGCGCGATGTCGAGCACGGCCACCTGGGCGTCGCGCGCTGCCTTCTGCTTGAGGTAGAACAGCGCACGGAGCGGATGTGACAGGGTGCCGAGCACGAAACGCCGGAGCTCCGAAGGCACGCCACCTGCCGGAACGACGGCCTCCATCTGCAACGCAGTGACCACCTCCAACTGACCCGTCAGGTCAGCGAAGAAAGGGATCTTGCCGATTCTCTCGTCCATGAATTCTCCATCTGTCAAACTTCGCCTACAGAAACAAGCCCTTGGCCTATTCCCAGGCGAAAGAATACTGTACCTCTTTTTGAGAATTTCGTCAAGTATTATCAACTTAACGATTCGAGATCGAGCACCTCATCGATACGAATCTGGGCGACGAAATCAGGCACGTGGCTGACCAAAATCATGGCCCCCTGGTATTGATCGAGCGCCTCAGCAATCACCGGTAAGTGCCGGAAATTGATATGGTTGGTCGGCTCATCAAGAATGAGCAGGTCAGGCTTTTGCGCATAAAGACAAGCAAACATGAGTAGTCCCTTCTGTCCTTCGGAAAGGCTCTCTACTTTGTTCTGCATCAATTCTGCCGGCACCAGAAATTTCGTTGCTACCTTATAGGCCAGTTCAATATTTTTTTCTGGTAATACTTCAAGTAATGTCTCAGCTACTGTTTTTTCAAAATCAAGCGTCGAAAAGTCCTGACGATAATAACCAACCGTCACACCCGGAGTAATTTCAGCCCGCTCCGTATTGCCCGTCGCTAACTCCTCCAAAAACGTACTCTTACCAATACCATTCGGACCCGAAACGACGAGGTGAGTATTTTTCTTGAGGATCATGTCCACTCGCTTTATATTAGGACCAAACTCCCCGAGAACAGATACGGTCTTGATATTGACAATCGGTCCAACGATACCATGGGTAGGGATTTCAAACGCCGGCAAAGTTTTATCCTCCTGACGCACATCAACTTTATTTTCCTCAAGCTCCTCGGCTAAAGTACGCATTCTTTTTGCCACGGCTCGAAGCTTTCCTCCTTTATTCGCAAAGACGTTGGCTTGGTCCTTTTTCTCCTGAATAGTCCGTTCCAAACGCACGTTCTCGCTCTGGGCTTTGGCAATACGTCGAGCAATCTCCTCCACCACATCATAATAATTCCCGGTGTACTGCTCAATCTGATGAGTAAAGATATCAAGATAGAACACTCCTTCCGTAAAAGCGTTCAAAAACTCAGCATCGTGCGAAATAACGATAACCGTTTTTTTATAATCGATGAGGAACCGTGTGAGATGCTCAATACCGGCATAATCGAGGTTATTGGTCGGCTCATCAAGCAGCAGAATATCTGGATCCTGAATAAGGGCCGAAGCAAGAAGGAGACGCGCCTGCTGACCACCGGAAAACTGTCGGATTTTCTTATCAAGTGGCGGTACCGGTAAGTTCACCACTTCCAAAACATCTTTGATAAGCGCCGGTAAGTTCCATTTTTTTTCCTGAAAAAACTGTTCAAAAAATTCTTCAACGGTAAAATCGAGCTGCTCTCGCGGAATCGTCTGGCGCCCAATCGCCACCACAGCGTCTCGGTCGATGGAAATACGGCCGCCCTGTGGCTGCTCTTCCCGCGTGATGAGTTTAAAAAGCGAGCTCTTGCCAGCGCCGTTTTGGCCCATGAGCGTAATCTTGGAGCCAGCACGTAAACTAAAACTCACCTCATCGAGGATGGGTTTCTTATGCCCGTATTCAAACAATACCTTATCAAATCGGAGTACGACGTTATCTTTGGCCATAAATACTTTTCAGTAAAGGAGATTCTTGAAAAACACACCCTCGCTCTTGGATTACGCAGGGTAAATAAAAACGCCGTTTTCGGCAAAAGCATTCTGACACAGAATTTTGAAATACGCAAGGCATGAAAAAAGCGACGAGACATTCCCTCGTCGCTTATCTGGTATTGGCCTCAGGCGATGGCGGCGGCACCGTTGCGCGGCAAGGTCGTCGCCAGGTAGATGCCCGCCAGTACCCCGAGCGACTGCCTGCCGCGTCCAATCATGCACTCGTCCATGACGGTGTGGAGTTCCTCGACAAACCGCCCGAGGACGATGAGGGCCACGTTTCCGCGCTTCGCATCGGCCCGATGGAGACGATAGCGTCCTTTGAGGAGGTCCACCGTGGCCAGGAGATCCTGCGGCACGATGAGTGCGAGCAAATGCTTGGCCTCACTCACACCACGAAGCGCGACGGCACATTCTTGGGCCTCTTGAAAAAGACTGGTCACATCATTCATGTCTTACTCTCTCCGGTGAAATTGCCGCTAAACGGCGAAAAAAGAACCAAATCTGTCATAACATTTTAGTACAGATTTGTATTTTTGTCAACCCCCATTATTTTGCCTTCTCACCTCTACTCTGAGACAGAATTCCTCACTTTCTCACGACCGTGAGAAAGTGAGGAATTGAAATTTAACGAAAAATTACATCAAGAGTCTGTTTGGCACAAGTATCCCAGGAAAAATTCTTTAATCGTTCATTACCTTTCTGAACAAGCTCCATCCGGAGCATCTCATCTCCCCATAAGCGCTGCATTTTTTCCGCCATATCAGCCGCATCCTCAGCTTGGCAAAAAAGTGCTCCGTCCCCTGCTACTTCGATCAAACTAGAGTTCCCGGCTGTGAGGACCGGGATACCTGCGGCAAAAGCTTCAAGGAGAGGGAGACCAAATCCCTCGTAGAGCGACGGGAAGACAAAAAACCGAGCGCCCTGATACAAAATACGCAGATCTTCAAACGACACCCTCCCTGGTAATACGATATCATCTCGAACCGAACTCCTTTTCCAAGCCTCTAGAATTCCTTGTGACAACCAGGCTGGTTCACCGGCGAGGACCAATTTCACCTCTGGAACAGAGCGTTTCAGTATCTGGAAAGCCTCAATCAAGCGAATAAGATTTTTTCTCGGCTGTAACGCTCCAACATAGAGGATATAATTTCGAGACTTGAGAAGATACTTTTGAAGCGTATCAGCCACGATGACTTCCGACACCCTCTCACCAAAAAATTCTCCGTCAAAACCATGATGAATAACTGTTATACGCTCTTCAGGTACTACAGGAAAAAATTCAAGCAAGTCCCGCTTGGTTGATTCTGATACCGCAATCAACTTATGAGCTCGCTGCACCGCTGTCTCAAGCATAAAATTAAGTTTCAATCGGTGTGAGAGCGGAAAGGTTTCCGGATAACGACGGAAAGCTAAGTCATGAATCGTAGTTGTCACATCAACAGAACTCGGCATGACAAGTGGAGCCGCCTGAATAGGCAGAAAAAGCTTATCGGGTGTCTCACGAAAAAGCTCCCAAGCAAAACGTGTCTGCATCCAGGCTCGTGGAAACGACACCGATTGCTCGTGATAGTTTGGTAATTTCGGTGGCGCTAAAACAGGATTAAAAATTCCCTTATGATAGAGAGTGAACTCTGTCTTTGGTGAAAGGTCTCCAAAACGCTTAAGTATTTCTCGTAGATAGACGCGCGTCCCATCGATGCGTGCATGATCGAGATCCGAAGCTTGGATGGCAACTCGCATAAAAAATTTATGATTTGTTTTTGGCGGCGCGAATATGCATGAGTTCAAGTGGTTCAGCAAATTTCATGGTCTCTGGCTTCACAACGAAATCTTCTACCGTCGCCCCAGAGGAAGACAGGTGAGCGACGAGCTCTGCCACGAGATGCTCCGGAGCACTAGCACCAGCACTCACCCCAACAGTTTCGACACCGTCTAACCAACGAGAATCGAGTTCCCGTACATCATCTACCAGGTATGCGACTGTCCCACAGGCATTGGCCGTCTCCATGAGGCGCGTCGAGTTCGATGAGGAACGCGAACCCACGATAAGAACCAGGTCGCATTCTTTCGCGAGTGCTTTGACTGTCTCCTGACGATTCGTCGTAGCATAACAAATATCCTCCAGTGGTGGCGCGATAATCTGCGGGTATTTCTGTTTTAATGCCTCAATCACCTGCTTGGTATCATCAATCGAAAGGGTTGTTTGAGTGAGATATACTAATTTTTCCGGCTGACCAATATCGAGACAGGCTACGTCTTCGACTGTCTCAATAAGTGGAATTGATGCCTCGGGCACCTCCCCAAGTACTCCTACTCCCTCGATGTGTCCTTTGTGACCAATATAGATGATATGGTAACCATCCTTGATAAAGCGTTGGACCTCAAGATGAACCTTGGTAACCAATGGGCAGGTAGCATCAATCAACCGAATGCCTCTCACTCGTGCCTCATCATAGTGACTCTTCGGTGAGCCGTGAGCAGAGAAAACGACTACGGATCCTTCTGGTGCTTCCGTGAGCGATTCGATAGTCACCGCCCCTTTCTTCTCGAGAGCTTCTACGACATGTTTGTTATGAACGATTTCATGCTTCACATACACTGGTGCCCCAAAAATCTCGAGGGTATCCTCCACCGCCTTCACTGCCCGAGCCACACCAGCACAAAACCCCCGGGGACTGGCCAATAATACTTTCTTGACTGATTCCATATCACCATCATTACTGTATTACCCCCTCTAATCCTTGATCAGGGTACCTACGAACTTTTTACCCGCTACGTAATTTGAAACATTCTGAAGGTCGCCACCATTCATGATAGCCACTTCCATCCCCTCTTTTTCAGCCATTTCTGAAGCGATAGGATCAAACGGTACGTTCATCCCGGGATTCCATTTCTTTCCCACAATCTTACGAAAATTCTTCCAGGTGATACTATCATACGGAGTAGCATCAGCGTGAGTGCGTGGGTCCTTATCATAGACACGCTCGACATTGGATAAGTTGATAATCTTCTTCGCATCCAAGTACTTCCCAATCACGACGGCATCGAAATCTGTTGAGAATCCAGGACGCCAACCAGCCGCCACAAGAATTGGTTCTGGAGCGGAATAGAAATCCTCAAGATCGTGAGGATTGGTATTGATACGGGGATGAGCGTACTCACGAAAAATCGTACGAACGAGATGAGCGTTCATACGAGTGGCATGAATGCCGAGCCAGTCACGATCTTCATCAGTAATCTTGGTAATCTGACCGGCCGCTTCAATATATCGACGCGCTGTTTTTCCGCCACCTGTCACCAGAATAAAGCGATATCCCTTTTTGATATGGGAGACGATAAATTTCTTGAAATTTGCCACGAACTCCGCATCGATATTCTCCGGCACCAAAAGTGATCCACCGAGCGAAATAATGATTCGTTCCTTCTGGTTTTTTGTGGCCATAAAAGTATCAAAGCTCAAATTACAATATCAAAAGGCTACTTCTTGAAAAAAGAAACGAGATCACCAAACGATACTTCCTCAGCCTCTGTGGCAGTACGTTTCTTCACCTCGGCCTTGCCAGATTCGAGCGACCGTTTACCAATCACCACTCGGTACGGCATCCCGAGGAGGTCACTTTCCGCAAACTTGGCACCCGCTGCTATATCTCGATCATCATAGAGTACTTCAATACCAGCCCGAATCAACGCTTCATAGACTTCACTTGCTCTCTCATCAGCCCCAAGCGACAAGAGATGAACCTGAAACGGTGCCACTACCTCCGGCCATACCAGACCCTTACCATCAGAAAGTATCTCCGCGATTGTCCCCATGACTCGAGCTGGCCCAATCCCGTAACTTCCCATCACCACAGGAGTACTGTTTCCTGTCTCATCTTTGTATGTCAGTCCTAACGGCTGAGAAAACTTGGTCCCGAGACTGAAAATATTTCCCACTTCGATTGATTTTTTCTCTTTCAAATTCTCCCGTTGTAGTCCGAGATCAGCTAGCACTTCATCGTTCAGTACTTCAACATTGAGTGCCATACCACTCGTCTCGTCCACATAAATCACATCCTCACCCGCATCACTCACCGTTTGAAATTCTTCGGAGTATTTACTAAAAATTCCTCCGGAAGCAAAAGCTTTATAGGTCACTTCACCGAGTCCAACCCTCTTGAAAATAGTGATGTACGCCTCTCTCACTGAAGCGTATAGTCTCTCGTGCTCTTCTTGGTTGCGCGCAAACGAGTAAAGGTCCTTCATGATGAACTCCCGTGTGCGCATGATACCACTCTTGGCTCGAGTTTCATTTCGAAACTTCGTCTGAAATTGGTAGGCTAAAAATGGCAGATCACGATACGAGCTCACATGCTGGGTCATGATATTGGTAATTGGCTCTTCATGAGTCACTGCTAAACCAAGTTCGCTCCCATTCTTCAGTTTCGTTTTAAACCACACATCAACCTTACTATCATCCCAACGATCAGTCTTTTCCCAGAGCGTCTTCTCCTGAAGCGAAGCCATGTCCATTTCCTGGCCTCCGATAGCATCCATTTCTTCTCGGATCACCTGCATCACCTTGTTTAGGGTACGTAAACCAAGGGGCAGATAAGAATACACTCCAGCCATGTCCTTGTGAATGAAGCCAGCCCGAAGCAACAACTGAGCATTCTTACTCACCTCATCACGCGGCGCTTCTTTTTTCGTCTTAGAAAACAGGTGTGATTGTTTCATACTATAAGCCTAATTTTCTTTTATAATAGCCGAAAAATGGCTTTCCGTCAAAGTAAAGAGTCCTTTTTATTATTGACAAAAATCTATTTTAGGTGTATAATACTATTTCTATCATAGTGATAGAACTGTTGGTAGCGCAGGTATGCTACTTAGCCTATTCTTTGGGCTATAGAGCTTGGAGCAGTCATGAACCTTAACATCAGCGTCACGTCAGCAAGAACCCAAAAAGAAGCTTCAGTCAAGTGGATTCAGCCCACAGGGCCGGAGCTCAAGCAGGGTTCAAAGCAACGTCATCGCGCCACCTGGTCAGTCACGCTCGACAAACTCGAGAGTGAGATCATACGTATTTGGGGCGCCCCCCTGTTCCATGGCGAAATCGAAAATCCCCACGCCGAGGAAATAGGCGTAGAGTTCAACGACGTTCTCTGCAAGAGTGTCTGCGGTATCGGTATGGGAGCCGCCTATAGGGTCATAATGACTCAGCCAGACAATCCCATCCACAGCGACCTCTTTCAGTTCCGTCTCAATGCCAATCTGATGAACGGTCGCCGTTCAATCATGGTGAGCATCGACAAGCCCCACATCAATGAGCAGAACCTGGAATTCTTCCTGCGACTCCTCAAGATCTGCATGAAGGAATTCTATCGAAAGGGCAATAAACAACACGTCGGGGCATATTTCAACAGTCGTAAGGGTATCGGACACGCAAAGCGCCGCTACCTGCTCTGGCTGGGAGCTCAGGGACAACTCGATGCCGGCACCAGGGCGCTCTGGAGCAATTACCACGCTTTAGAGATCAAATACAACCTGACGGCTGGGACGTACAAGGGAGCTAATAGCGCCTGGCAACGTCTAATCGCAGTCGAACAAGCTTTGCAGAAGATCTGACCCTGGGCGCTTAGCCGCTCATCACCCGCCGCACGGCTTTAGGGAACCCCCTACTTGTTGTACAGGCGGGTTTTCTATTTTTCAAAAACTTTATTTGGAGGTATTATTCGAAATAGCTAATTCTTATGATAATAGTTATGGTCTTTGAACAAGGGGGTTTCGGGAATCAAAAAGAAGTAGTCGGGGACGAAAAGAACGTTTCTGCTTTTGTTGAAAGAAATGCAGTAGCGATAAAAGAAAGATTATCTGCCATGACCCCCACAGAGCTCACAGCCTTTTTTGAAGCTATAATGCTCTGTGGATGGGATGCCTCTGGCGAGGGAGGTAATGGCGAAACAAGTGATGAAAAAAGATTTCCTCAAGACGAAAGGAGCGACGGCAGTTATGGGGCAACTGGTTTGAAATTTGGCGAAAATCCCCTAGTAGTAGAAAGAATGAAAAAATTACTTGGTCTAGAAAAATAATAGTTAGTAAGCTATTTCATGCCCGAATCAGACAGGCAAACAAACAAAAACCAAGAACACGAGATACTGGCCCGCGAGGCACTCGCACATCCTGAACTCTTTGAGCGTCGGACGTATCTCGAAGATGCTTCGCTTCTTCATGAATTCGGCATCAGCATTCCTGGTAAGGAGTCCTTCGCTTCGGGCTATCTCAAACTCTGGCCTGGGGATTTTATCGTGGAGGAAGTCAGTCCCGAAGGTGAAATAGCGACGGTCACAAGAGAAAATATCCTCACTCCCGAGACAGAACTCTCCTACGCTCCGACTATCTACGCCACCCTCGTCAAATGCGGCATCTCTACGATTGAGGCCATCGATGACATGGTGGCACAACTAGGCTGTGAAAGAACCGCTATCGGCTATGCTGGCATCAAAGATCGTGACGCTCTCACTGCCCAACGCATTTCTTTTCGAAAAGTTACTCCACAAAAGCTTAAGGCTCTTACCTCGCCCTATTTTTTCCTCAAAGATGTCACCGAAGGCAAGGGAGCGGTAGCAACTGGCGGACTCAGGGGGAATCGTTTCACGCTTCTCATTCGGACCAATCAACAATTTTTTCAGAAACACACCCTCGATGCCTTCGCCCACAATCTCACAACTCTGCGTGATTCTGGATTCACCAATTTCTTTTATCTGCAACGCTTCGGTACTCCCCGTCTCCGAAATTATGTCTGGGGACTCTCTCTTCTGCGAGGTGCCTATGAAGAAGCCGTGTATGATGTCTTGACGTACCAAGCCCCCCGCGAACTCACCTACTTCAAACAGCTTCGTGAAAAATGCGGCACCCTCTGGGGTCGCTGGAATGAAATTGAGACACTCATCAGTCCGTTTCCGATTATCTTTCGTCATGAGTTGCGTCTCGTTCGTTACCTCCAAGTTCATCCCAATGATTACAGCGGGGCACTGGCGGAACTCTCAGACCAAATAGTGCTGTGGGTCTATGCCCTGGCTTCACGCTACTATAACGAAACTCTCTCCGGATATCTCAAAAGAGGTGAGACGCCTCCAAAAAACCTCCCGCTCTTTCTTGGTTTCAACAAAAAAAGCTGGGGGCCCTATGAGGAGGTACTGCGCCGCGACGGTATCTTCCCGCCACCCTTTGATAATCTAAAACCTTTCCCCTTTCTCCAAATTCGTGAACGTACCCTTCCCTGTACTGACCGTCCAAATCTCTCTGGTATACAGGTATGTGACCAGGGCGTCATCCTGTCGTTTGAACTCGGCAAAGGTCAGTACGCCACCACTTTCCTCTCGCATCTCATCAATCTCCTCACTGGCAAACCACCGGAAACCCTTCGAACGGAACAAGTTGATACCCGCGCTCTCCTCGGTGAACCCGGCAATGCCGAAACCATCGCCTATTTCGCCCCCATCATTCGTTCCAAACTGGAAACCGAACAAGAATTCGGGGAAATCAAGGAATAGTATCTTCAGACAAATTTAAACGGGTACCACTCTATTGGAGTGATACCCGTTCGTTTGGCCCCGCACTGCGGGACGTTCGTTCCTCAGGCCGCCTTGGGTTCAGCCTCGATGAGGACGAAAGTGCCTTCACGTACCACGGCCAGATACTTCGGCGGGTCTTCACTCGGCGAAGTAAAGTTGACTGTGATGGGACCATCCTGGTTCCACCACGTGCTGTCGTTCCAGCTGAAGCGGTTCGACAGAACAACGATGGCGTCCCGCACTGGCCGCGAAAGCTCCAAGATTTCCTCCGGGTTGGGAGCGGCCTTGTAGACGAGTTGGACCACGTTTTGCGTGTCCCTTCCGATGAGCTTGGCCATGTGCTTGTCCGTGATTTCCTGTTCCCACTGGCCGATGTCCACCAGTTTCCACTGGTGGCCTTCGGCATTGGCGATGCCGAGACGGAGCAGCTTGGGGCTGACACCGCTCTGCCTGATGAGGCATTCTCCGGTGTCCTGTCTCTTCCCACGGACAGTCTTGAATTTGCCGCGGTAACCGAGGTCAGGGATACCGCTAGGCACCGAATTACCCTGAAAGAAGAACTTGACGATCACGATACCGTTTGACTCATCGAGCCCCAGCGGAGACTTATCGTTCGCGTAGCTTGTTGCCATGATGCCTCCTTGGCGTTAGGCGTTGTGGATTGTGAAGGAAAGCTGTGACACTATCCCTCGTGGATGATGCCGTCGGAATTTCATTCCAACGTATCAGTATAGCACCTTTTGACATAAAAGTCAAGGTAAAGTGCTTAATAATGACTATTTTAAAGCAAAAAAGACTCTCTTGAGTCTTTACTTTGATAGTATTTTCAAGAATCGAAAACCCCGAATTACAATTTTACTTCTACAGTACGCTCCTCTCCTCCACGCAAGATGCGGAGATTGAGAGTGTCGCCTTGATTGAAACGACTGATGAGTTCGGAGAGTGGATTGTCGAGGTTCACCTCACTATCATTGACGGCTGTGATGATATCCCCGGCCAAAATCCCCGCCTTCATGGCTGGAGAATCAGCGATGAGCGCCAGTCCGGTACTGCCAGAACGAGAGTACACGAGCGCCCCGCGATCACGTGACAGTCCCCGGCCAAGTGCCAGAGCTTTGGTGATAGAGAGGTAGTAAACTCCAAGCGTTGGACGCTTCTCGAGAGTACCACTCGTCACATGATTAAACGCATCCCGAACGACATTTGAAGGAATGAGGAACGACTGAAGCGTATTGTTGATAGTGAGGGTACCCACGAGTCCTACCATTTCCCCATTCCATCCTACAACTGGCCCACCTACAAAAGCTTCTGGTTCAGCCAATCCCATTTCAAAAACACCTTCCCATTTTTCTGAAGAGGCCACCGTCTTACCAGAAAGGTTGAAAATACGGTTAACGTTGGTGAGGATATCGACAGAAAGGCGATTCTGGTATTCAGCAAAGGTATTACCAATAGCAATGAGCTTCTTTCCCACACGGGCATCATCGGAATTGGCCAGCGCAATAGCTGGAGTATTAGTAGCGTCACTCACTCGGAAAAAAGACAGATTGGTCAGTACGTCCCGGCCGACAAAGGCAGCCTCATGTATCGATCCATCAAAGAGTAAAATTGAATACCGGGTCTTTTGCGTATCAAACGGTAACTCACTATAAGTCACGACTAATCCATCATTGGTCATGAGCACTCCCGTAGTAGTTACCACCGTCTCTGCAGCCGCCCCCAGAGTGGCCGTATTCCCCTTTACATCCTTTGATTCTGATGGCAGGGCTACGATATTGACCACAGCGGTCGCTGGCTGTGAAACAATTTTTTCTACCGTATCGTCTTCGCGCACCACCACCTGTTCGGTCTTGTTGATAACCGTCACGTGCTCAGCTGCTTGTTTAAAAAAGTCCCACTGCGATAGATGCTTATTGGCTGCCAGGCGAGGCACAACAGAGCGCTCAAAAAACACTCCGCCCACACCTCCTAAAATGAGGATAATGGCAGCTAAAAAGGTAAAGAGGATGGCCTTTTTGATGAGAAATGATGTCATAGAGAGCGCTCTCTTTGTATCACATTTTTCCATTTCTGGCAACCCTACACCAGAATTCGCCAGGGCGAACTCAGGAGAAGAAGGAAGATAATCCCCAGAAAAAACAAGATGCGCAGGGCGGCCTTACGTAGCGAAAGCGTCTCACGAAAAGCATCGAATGAGATATCCCAGATGATAAAATAACAAACTATCCCAAGGGCCCCGGTTGTGAGATAGCCAAAGGGCCAGAGACTCATCACCCACACCATTTCACCCATGATAAGTCCGAGGAGCGCACTGTAAAGTATCACTCGGCGACGTTGTTTCTCGTCAACACTCATGAACGTCTCATAGCTCGTCAAAGCTGTACCAAGGAAATAGAGAAGCATCAGTCCCCAGAGAGGAAAGGAGAAGTTAAGATAGAACCCATACAGTCCAGCGTAGTAAAAGAACATAGCGGCCATGGCAGCCGTGTTAAGGAAGGCTTCGGCAGTTTTATCGGTTGGGGCATGACGCAGCCGGTAGTTTCCAAGAAGAGCGAAGTAGTACATGGCAGCACAGAGCACCACGAACACCTGCTGTTTGCCGGGACTATCGATGAGTGATAGGAGCGTCGGAGCTGAGAGTGACAACAAAATAGGGATGAAAGCATCCGCAAAACGCTCCGTCAGGCGCCGACTGGCCACGAGAGAAATGACAACAAGTGGACCAATGGCAAGCAAATACCAACTCCACGAGGCCAAGATAGAGCTTTGTGACACCAATTCCAAGCCGACACCAAAAACAATACTGAAGAAGAGGACTGTGAAGTGAAAAATCATGATTTCCCTTTTCTTATCGTTACCTTCTCATTTACTGGCGCTCCTCCAAACGAACCCTGACATCCTTAATATCACCTTTATGCCAAAGCTTGAGAGTAATTTCGTCGCCAACACTGTGTTGACCCATGTAGTACATAAGACCGTGATTCTCATCTACCTGCTTACCATCAATCTCTAAGATAATGTCGTTTTCAACAATACCCGCCTTGTCGGCCGGTGATCCTGGTACTACCGCAAAATCGGTAAGCGTATCACCCCTTAGCACGAGCGCTCCGTAATTGAATGGCAAACTAGTTTTTTTCTTCAAATCATCATTGAGCGTAATCGAACGAACCCCGAGATACGGAAAGGAAATTTTACCAGTTGTTTTGACCTGCTCCACGATACGCTTGACCTGATTGATTGGAAGTGAAAATCCAATACTTTCTGCGCCTTGGGCCATAGCAACATTTACCCCAATCACCTCACCGGAGAGGTCAAAAAGTGGCCCGCCCGAATTACCAGGATTAATCGCTGCATCAATCTGAATGATATCAGAGAGGTGCTCCGAATCGCCCGAACCAGAACCCGCATTGAGACTTCGTTTCAGCCCTGATACAATCCCCCGGCTCACTGAATTTTCAAATTCACCGAGTGGATTCCCGATAGCAATAATCGTTTCTCCTGCCCGCACCTGGTCAGAGTCACCCAGCACGAGAGCTGGATATCCACTTCCCTCAATCTTGATGACAGCGATATCATTACTCGGATCACGAGCTAAAACTTTGGCTTGATGTTCAGATTTATCACTCAGAATAACCGTGTATTCCGCCTGTTCATCAGACACAACGTGTTTATTGGTAACAATAAGACCGTCCGTCGAAACAAAAAACCCCGAACCACTCCCTACTTTCTGTCTTTCTGTTTCTTGTGGAAGGTTTCGTGATTGATCAGAACCAAACGGACTAAAGAATGGGAAACCAAAAGGGTTATTGAAATAATTTCTCACCTTGGGAACATCCTTACTGATGACGATACTGACCACGCCCGGTGAGTTTTTTTCTACTAAATCAGCCACCACATTTTCCTCGGCCATGACACGCACCTGCTCTGTCTTGAGCGAAGAGTCAGTACCCATACCAAGAAAGGTAATTTGCTCAGCAAAAAGACGCTCAATCCGCGGTGCCATAAACCCTCCGAAAAATCCCGTAATGAGCATGAGACAAAGGAGAGCGAAAGCCCGTACTCGCCCATATCGCCGTTCACCACGACCACAGGCGGCACACTGACACCGTGATACTGTGGGATTCTTCGTTTGTGTTTCAATAGTTTCTTTTTCCAGTGTATCCATAATTTTGTTGTTAACAATGATACCTCCCATCTTCAGAACAGCAACTGTACCTCACTTCCTAAAAGGAAAATGCCGCATCGCCACCAGTCTTTTTCAAGAGCTCCTCTTCATACTGACGCCATTCCGCCTTCCGAAATTCAGCCCGAGCGCTGGTATTATTCCACTGGTAATCTAGGTCAAGCACTTTGATAGAAAGTGTCTTCATCTGATCAGACAGCCAATCAGCAAACGTATTTTTACGGGCAAAAATCTGCTTGATGCGATAGAGCTGAGCGCTCTTTTCTTTCTTCACCTCCTGAACCAGAACGATATGAAATCCGAGGCTACTTTCAATCACGCTCCCTGGAGCACCGACTTTTTGCGCCACCACAGGATTGCGCAATTCCGGGGCAAGATCCTCAATAGAAAACCAGCCTAAATCACCGCCTTTGTCAGCAGTCTGGCCCTCAGAATACTGCTTAACGACGGACTCGAAAGCCTCGCCATTCCGTAGGGCCTCAGCCGCTTCTTCGATACGTTTCTTGGCCTTTGTCACGGGGTCCACTTCTTTGAGAAAGGCTTCATTTAATTTCTCCTGGTACAAACTTGGGAGTACTACTTTTTCTTCAAAATCGGCCATCTTCCAGCCATACAATCGATCGAGATTACCCTCTACTGTCTTGCTATCACCATATTCTTCTAGCTTACGCGCGACTCCCTGGCGAGCTGTTTCTGGACTGACAAAAATATCTCGTTTCTTAGCCAGTACGACAATAGCCTCATCCTCAATCATTTTATTCAAAATCTCCTTCTCCCGTACCTTGAGACGCTTCTGGCCATCCTCAGTAGTAAAGTCTACACGCAGACCAACCTTGGAAAAATCCTGATTCTCATAAAATCGCTTCACAGACTGCACGTTCTGTGAAAGCTCATGAAAAGAAAACATACCTCGATACCCGACAACTACGGCCGGATACGGGACCCGATTCACAAACGATTGTACTAAGTGGCTGGTACGCGGAACAAAATAGGTCACAATAAGAGACATTGCTACCACAAGCACTAAGAGAGCAGCGCAACCATACAACATGGTAGACCAACGTATTTTTTTAATCGTATCTGTCATAAGCACCATCAATTATCATGATTTTCAAAAAAGAGCCTCCACCATTTCTCTCCGTTCGAAACACTGTCGCGACCACCAACAACCACTGCCGACTTTGGACTCTCAACTACAGACACGTCCGTATTTTCCGGTCGTGGCTTGATAACGACAACCTGCTCCTCTTTTTTTTTCATTCCAAGTTTCTCTTTTGCCTCCTGCTCACGAAAGTCAACTGACGAGAAATAGCCAATTTTTTCACTCAGGGTTTCGTTTTCTCTTCGTATCCTTTCGGCCTCCTCTTGAAGTTCCGCCACTTCATTCTGAATCCGTTCATTACGGGTCATTTGTTTGGAGGAGACATATACCGCCCACGAAACCAGCGCTATAATCCCTACCCCCCCGATGCGAATCCAGTATTTCTGTGCCACCATAGAAATCCACCAAACCTGGTTAGGCTAATACATGAAAAATGGCGCAAAGAGAAAAGCAATCATCGACACAACTACAAAAACTGAGACCACGACCCAAAGAGCGTAGGCCTTTTTATGCCATCTTCTAAAACTCATAGGCTCTTTTTCACAACTTACCTTGCTATGGTAACAAAAAATCACTCTGGCGACAACCGAACTCCCGTCTCATTTGGAGCTGTTTCGGAAGATTTGGCTGTATCAATAAGCGCCCGGATACCGTTTGTATCCACCACCGGACGACGGCGTAATGCTTTAAATTTTTTTGGTTCTATATGTTTGGCCTGAGCCAAAGAAAGTGGGGCGTCTGTCGAGGCATATGCTTGATGGCGAACATCTCTTCGTTCGGATACACGAGACGGTCGGGCCGTCCTGCTTTGTTCATCTGGACGAGCCACTGGGGAAACTGTTTGCTTTCGCTCTATTTCATTGCGAGCCTTAGCAGTCGCCCGTTGATAATCCCGCAGACAGTCTTTACAGAAAGTTGGTCGACTTCCATCAGGTTTGAACGGCACTTCAATTTCCAGTCCACAGGTAGCACATACGGCCTGATAGAGTATTTTCTCTGGTACTAATGCTTCAGCATGGACCGCCTCCGTCTGCGCCTCCGCGTCAGACAAAACGGGTTCATGCTGTGATACTTCAAGAGCTTGATTCTTTTTTTCACCCTGCTCAAAGGCATCCAAATCTACCAACGACGCCTTCTTTGGTGCCAGCGGTGGTTCAAAAGCCGGCTTGGCAGCTGATGACACCACGCCTTTAAGCAAAATAGCCGCCTCATCCGCTGTGTAGATCTCAGGATTGGAGCCAGAGGGATCGGGGGTTACCGTATCTTTTGGTGCGGGAGTTGGTAAAGTGATTTTCGGAATCGCCGCATACTTCTGGGCCGAGGGCATCATTTTCTTTGGTGGCTGTGATGGTTGTGCTGAAACAACTGGAGCCGAGAGTGGCTTCTGAGCTGCTCTCCCCTCGCCAAACTGAGCGGTTGGTTGCGGCATCTTCGGTCGGGGTTGAGACTGGGATGGCACCCCCAAAGGACGCGACGTTTCTTTGGGTCGCACGGAGGCAACTGGTGGTGCGACTGTTTTCACCAAAGCTTGGCGCTCTTCGGCTGAGAGCATACCACTCCATCGCATAATTTTTTCTTCCACTTCTTCTTTTTTCGATGTATAGCGCTCCCGGGAAGAATTGATAATTTTTTCTTCATTTCCAGCATCTTCCAACTTGATAGGTGGCAAAGTTGTAGCTGAAAAGGCATCACCAGCAATACCATCAATCATGAGCTTGAGATAAATCTGGTACTTCGGCAAATTGACGATATCATTCATCATGAATACCGGCTCAAACTCCTTTTCCAAAAACTCGGCGTCCATAGCCCCTACCCGGAACGAAACGATGCTACCAGCGTTTCCAAAAATAGCGTCACGCACCTTTTCATCAATCTGGGTCACGTACTGATTGGCCAGGATGAGGTTCAGGTGGTACTTACGCGCCTCAGAAAGAATATTAGCAAACGACTCCGTAGCAAAATTCTGAAACTCATCAACGTAAAGATAAAAATCCGCTCGAGTATCTTCTGGAATGTCTACTCGACCCATGGCAGCAAGTTGGATTTTGGTAATCATCATAGCCCCAAGGAGAGCGCTATTGTCCTCACCGAGACGACCCTTGGAAAGGTTCATGATGAGGATCTTACGCTCATCCATAATCTTGCGCACATCAAAGGACGAGACGGTCTGACCCACAATATTTCTGATGAGAGCACTCGAAAGGAACTGCCCTACCTTGTTCTGAATCGGAGAAATAACCTCTTGAAGCACCCGAGGATCCCACTTGGAAAATTCGTCCACCCAAAAGGAACGAACCACTGGATCAGTGATTTTTTCTACTACCCGCTCCCGATAAGATTTATCAACCAGGATACGAGTGACACCGAGAAGTGTGCTTCCCGGATATTCAAGCAGACCCAAAATAGCATTACGCAAAATATACTCCAGTCGCGGTCCCCAGGAATCAGCCCAGATTTTTTTGAACACTCCCACCAAACCAGAGGCCACCAAGTGACGGTACTCCGGACTGACTTTTTCCATCACATTGAAAGCAATCGGGAAGTCTTGGTCAGCCGGATTAAAATAGATAACGTCATTAATACGATTTGACGGGATGGCCTTGATGAGTTTTTCAGCCGTATCACCGTGCGGATCAATAAAGGCGATACCATGACCCTTTTGGATATCCTGAATAGCCAGGTTTTCCAAAAGATTGGTCTTACCCATACCGGTTTTTCCAATCACATACATGTGTCGGCGACGATCATCTTGCTTGATACCAAACACACGTTCCTGATTACGGAAGTTCGTCTTGGCAAAAAATGTGACGTCATTCTGTAAAGCCATAGTTATTCGAAATCTTGGATAGGGAGATTAGAGGGGGCACCACCACGCTTGGCCGAAACCCGAGTGAGCGACGGAGCCAATACCGCCATATCCGGAATATGGAATACTGTCGCTAACTCTTCCGAACTAAAAAGAAATCGAGTACTCTGCGGATCAGTATCACGCGTAATATAACGACGAAACAGCCGTCGCTGTCGATAACGCAACCGCTCCTCGGTAAAAATATAGGAGGCGTATGTTTTGGACCCGTCCTCCGGTACCATGCTGTTCAAATTCTGATCATTAAATTGCTTGATACCACCAATAAAAGATGAGACGCCAGTCTGCTTACTGAATCCTTCGCGACGACCAACGTAGACCATGCGCATACGTGTTTTATACATCTGTTTAGCCAAATTGGCCTGAAGTGCCTTGAGCACATCTTTCTCACCAGGCGAAAGACGAAATTCGAGCGGCTGCTCTTCCTTTTTTTCCGGTTTAGCACCAGCCGTATAGACCATCGGACCCCCGATGAGTCCCCGGCCAATATTAGAAACAAAATCCATAATATGCGCAAAGAACATCCCAAGAAATCCAGATTTCGCCTCCTTAACCCGACCCAAAAACTCATCAACTGTCTCCTTTCCCGTTGAATACCATTTCTCACTAATGGGAGTAATAATGTACTGAAGCCACAGGTGTTGCCCAGGACCGAGCTTGCCCATAGTTTCAATCAGGCCGGCAAGTGGATCAATCATTTTGCCAGTTACGGTCTCCTCGAAATTCCTGTATGTTTTAATCGGATAAAGGTCCGGTTTAAACAATTTGAAATCAACTCCCCATAAATCCCATTCTTTGTTAGGCACGGTCTTCGGTACGAGGTGTACATAATCCTCCACCTCAACTATTTCCACATTGGGATACTGCGCGTAGAAATGAGCTTCAACCAGATTACGAAATCCTACCTGGGTACGAATGTACATATGAACCTGCCCCTCGATACTTACCAATTCCAAAGAAAAGGAGGTGGGAAATTCCCCTTTGATAAATTCTTCAGCAGCCGTCGGAGATTTGATAACTCCAGCAAATGCCGTGAAAATAGATTCCATAGGAAGCGGACTCGCTTCAATGTCACGTGGTGGAATAATTTCCAAAAGTACCCATTTCAGTCCGCCCGCAAAATGCCCACCGGCATGAAACATCCACAACAGTTTGAAAACAAAATAGAGCAGTGGTGGGAACAAAATAAACCACACGCTCATAACAGCAGAAAAAACACCTCCCATGACGGAGAAGAGTTCTTGAAAGTTTGGTAAAAGAGTGCCCATGGTATATGGGGTGCGTTGACCCCGTTAGAGTCTTGATGACCCTAAGTACTTTACGTTTCAAAGAAATAAAGCTCACCCTCTCCCGACACTGTATCCGAGCAAACACTAACAGGAGCCATCTCTCCCCCTTTAGAGGTCTCTCTACTTGACAGTATAAGCGTTCTTGCCAATCCGCGCAAAAAAAGTATTCAGATTGATGATAACGGTTGATTTTTTGACCTGACGAATTTCAAGTACCTGAGCCAATACCTCTTCACGAGACAGCGGCTTCTCTGCCGCCCGCAAAATATCCGTGATAACTTCTTTAACAGTGCCGCGCTTGTATCCCCAATCCGAAAGAGCATAGATACCACGACCAACCAATACAAAGCGCTTGTCTTTAATAAGTTCATTATGCACCGTTTGAGGATGACTCTTCTTCTTTTTCTGTAATCCGTAACTATCAATCAAATCAGCAATTTCACGGAAATGTAGTGGCTTGGCTGCTGTTTTCAAAACCAAATAAGCCTTCTCACGAGTTCCGCGGGGTTTGATATCACTCCAGCCAGAGAGTCCCCATTTTCCAAAAACATTCTGCTTGATTTCTTTGGATACTGCGAGCAGACTAAAAAGCTCCTGCTCACTGACCTCACTGTGCACTTTTTTAAATCGGACGTACAGTTCCTCAGCCTCAAGAGCATCCCCTGCTGTTTCAAGCAATGCCTTAGTATTAGCAAGAATCTTCTTCAAACGAGTCAAGGAGAAGTCCTTCAAGCGATAGAGTCGTTCCAAATCCTTAGTGGCCTTTTCTTCTTTGACAATAGCCAACGCCTCCAAAAAGGCCAAGAGTGCACCTCGTTCCTTTTTGCTCTGAAATGAAAGCTTCTCAAGCAAGTCCTCGGACTTCATCACGCCAAAATGTTCAGAGAGTGTGCGCTCAATTGAATCCACCACCTGACCAATGGACGGGTGAGATTGTTCCTGCGAGAGAAATCCCAGGGCACTGCCGATAACCTGACGGACACGTTCGCGAGTAATTTGATACGACTTTCCAATTTCCTCTAGCGTCTTTGGCGTTTCGCTTCCAATACCAAAACGAGCTTCCACAATACTCCGTGAGCGTACCGGCAGGTGTTCCAAGAGAGCCTGCAGCGTGGTCGAAAAAAGTTCTTTTGATTCCTCTGTCGTTGTGGAGAGAGAACGAGCTTTCGCAGAAGCCATAAAACATGTCACTAACAAATAATACCCTTAAAAAATCAGTTTCCCGGTCCGTATTGGATCGCTTTATATTAGCGCATAATCCCATTTTTTGTCAAGAGATTCTCCCTTTGGTCAATTTTGGTTAAAATTACCACTCCCTACCGACCCATTCTCACGGGCCTTCTTGCAAAGGAACTTGCTTGACAAAAAAGATTCATATATAATAAGGACACGATTAAAAACAAAAAGCAAAGGGGGCACTCTTGCTCAAAATTTCTTGAGACTGAGTGAAACACAAAAACTATGGTGAAGCACATTACTCCTCCGGAGGAGGACAACAAGGACAAGGACGCAGCGGAGCAGGCTATGAAAATTCAGGCGCTTCGTGACATGGTAAGTAATGCCGAAAAGACTATCCAAGGAGCCAAAGCTATGCTCCTTCAGCTTGAAGGCAAGAAAAAAACTGGTCGACCACGAAAGATTGAAGGTGATCCCACCAATGGCACCATCATTGAAGGGACTTTTGATGGCCAGGTTATGATTGGTACCGATGGTAAACAATACCCTGTCCCAGCGAATTACGCCTCCAAGTCAAAACTTGTTGAAGGCGACATGCTCAAACTCACCATTACCGACAGCGGGACTTTCCTCTACAAGCAAATCGGCCCGATTGAACGACGGCATGCTCTCGGCGTCGTCACTCAGGATGAAGGAGGGAATTACTATGTTCTCGCCAATGGTAAACCCCATCGTGTCCTTTTGGCTTCGATTACCTATTTCAAAGCGACTCCGGGTGACGAGGTGGCAGTTGTTCTCCCTCGTGACCTCGACAGTAATTGGGCCGCCATTGAAAATATCATTCAGAAAGGCGCCCATAAAGACTGGCAGTCAGAAATGAGTAAAGCCAGCGATGAAAACAGTGCTATCAACACCTGGAAGAAAGACCTCAAAAAAGATGATTTCATGAGCGATTCTGATGACACTCATCACATCGCCTCAGCTAAGGCTGAATCCACTCCTCTCGATGCCTGGGTGCGCGATATGGAGGAGATTGAAAAAGAAATCAACAGTCAAGCATAACATTTACACGCTATGAAACTGACCGCCCGGGACTTAATTTTTGGCGCCATTAATGGTGCTTTTATTGGTATCCTCGCTCCGTATATTTTCAGCAACCTCGGAGCGAAGCTCCCTATTCCTGTCAGTCTCTTTGTGCCACTCTTGGCACTTGCTTCTGCTATGGGTATCGGTTTTGGTTACGTTCTCTCCAAAGTACGTCCATTCTTCTTTCAACTTTCCAAATTTGGTCTCATTGGCGTGGCCAATACCGTTGTTGATCTCGGTATCTACAACCTTTTCATCTACATGAGTGACGTCTCAAGTGGTTACATGATTGTCGTCTTCAAGTCGTTCTCTGTACTCGCAGCCATCATCAATAGCTACGTCTGGAACAAATTTTGGTCCTTTGAGAAAAAAGAAACTCATAGTCTCGGCGAGGAATTTGCTCAGTTTCTCATGGTCAGCCTCGTTGGCCTCCTCCTCAATGTTGGTATCACCGCATTTGTCGTCAATGTCATTGGCGCTCCAACAGGAATGGCCGAAAAGACCTGGGCCAACATCGGCGGCCTCACCGCCTCTATCCTGGTGCTCACTTGGAACTTCGTTGGTTATAAATTCCTCGTCTTCAAGCGCTAGCCTCGAAAAAACTCCCTCACCGGGGAGTTTTTGGTATGTGCTATACTGAAAGTACCAAATCAGTTTTGGTGACTGTTTTTGATTATTGATTCTATGCCATCCTCCACCACTTTCTACCGCAAATATCGGCCACAGAAATTCTCTGACGTTATCGGCCAAAAACACATCGTTACTACTCTCGAAAACGCTCTCAAACTCGGCAAGGTTGGTCAGGCCTACCTCTTTACCGGTCCACGTGGTACAGGCAAAACCACTCTCGCTCGACTCTTCGCCAAAGCCATCAACTGCGAGAACCGCAAAGGAGCCGAGGCCTGTGACAAATGCCGTCATTGCCTCCTCATGCACGAGGGACAGAGTTTCGATATCATTGAAATTGATGCTGCTTCCCATACTGGCGTCGACAATATCCGCGAACTACGGGAGACTGTCAATCTCCCCCCCAGTCTGGGCTCACATAAGGTCTATATCATCGACGAGGTACACATGCTCTCTATCGGCGCTTTCAATGCGCTCCTTAAGACACTTGAGGAACCACCAGCTCACGTCGTTTTTATCCTGGCTACCACAGCCCTTCACAAGGTACCTGACACCATTGTTTCTCGCTGTCAGCGTTTCGACCTTACGCGCTTTCCTGTAAAGGATATCACTCGAAAGCTTACCTCTATCGCCAAAGAAGAAAAACTCAAAATTACGCCTGAGGCTCTCGCCATGATTGCTTTTTCCGCCGAAGGTGGCATGCGTGATGCCGAGTCACTTCTCATGCAGGTTGCTTCCCTCGGACTCTCGCCCATCACCGAAGACATCATCATCGGCGCCCTCGGTACTACCAAGAAACAAAACGTAACCACTCTCATTACATTTTTGGCTGATAACGATCTCTACGGGGCGCTTTCCTTTATTCGTGAAGTATCACAGAGTGGTGCTGAGTTATCACTCTACGCTTCACTCGTTCTTCATTTCTTACGTGATCTCCTTATCGTTAATACCAATGCTGAACGCGGCCTCCTCGTACTTGGCGAATTAACAGAAGAAGAACGACGGAGCCTCACAACGCTCGCTCCTCGCTTCACGGCCGGACAAATCGTATTGATGCTCGAGCAATTCCAGATTGCTCAGAGCACAACCAAGAGCGCTGTCATAACGGAACTCCCCTTAGAGATTGCCGTCGTCAATATCCTGGCGCCCCGAGAGGTCGCGCCCACTCCAAGAGAACCGGGAACACCCACAGTCACCGCAACCAGCCACGAAAAAAAAGTAGTTCCAAAAATTAACCCCATGAAATCCAGTGATGCTGGTGCAAAGCAATTTCATAGGGCGAACCCTGACCAATCCAATGAAGTTGGTCCGCCAGAGGCGGAATTTCACAGGGCAAGCCAAACTGAAATACCAAAAAAAGAATATACAAAAACAGCTACTGAAATAAATACTGATCAAACAATCAAAGAAGAAGTAGCTGAGAAAACGGCTCGTTTTGACTTGTCTCACATCAAAGAGCACTGGCTCGCTATCCTCGATACCGCCAAGCGTCTCAACGCCTCACTCACCCTCGGACTCTCCACTGCCCGCCCCGTGGAAACGACTGGATCCACTATCGTTATCGCGGTCAAATATCCCTTTCACAAAGAGCGCCTCGAAGAAGCCGCCAATCAATTGACACTCGAAAAGGCCTTTGATACCATCTTAGGGGCCAAAATGAAGCTCGTTATTGTGCTCGATTCAGCCAAAAATGAAGCGGTAGCCCAGGAAGAAAATCCTCTCATCAGCCAGGCTTTGAGCATGCTCGGCGGCCGAGTGGTGAATGAAGCATAACGAACATTGGGGAGTAGCCAAGCGGTAAGGCAGGGGCCTTTGAAGCCTCCATGCGATGGTTCGATCCCATCCTCCCCAGCAAATTATGTTCACTATTCCGAAACAATACTCTTCCATCACTTTTATTCAAGACACTTCTTGGCAGGGGGTTTTTGATACCTGGCGAGATTTAGAAGCCTGGCAAAATTCATGGAAACAACACTGGGAAGAAAGAGGATTTGACTCATGGGATGAATGGCGAAAAGCATACATAGAACCGTATCATCCAGAGTCGCTCTCATGGGCATTGTACAAAATTACTGACCCGCTACAAGATGTACCACATTTTTACGGGACACCCACCAAGGGGTGGATCGAGAAAGTTTACAACGGGGAAACGACTCTACAACTGAAAGATCTTGTTACTCATCCAGTCATTACGAATAATGAAAAAATTATAGACATCAAAAAAGACTTTCCTCCTGAGACAATGCTTACGGGTATCATTTTTGAGGATAAAATTGTCTTACTTGAAGGCATGCATCGAGCAAATGCTATCACTACATGGAATCCCAAAGACGCCTTTACTGGTACAATTACTATAGCTCTTGCTGAGTGGAAGCACCACTTGATAAAAATAGGCGGAAACTACAAGTCTAAATAAGTTCCAACTTCATCCCAAGCCTCAACACTATTTTATGAAAGCAATGAAGGCTAGCGCGGTCATAAATCTACAGGACATCCCAAATATTGGCCCGGCAATGATTGAGGATTTTAAAAAACTTGAAATTTACACGCCAGCCGATTTGAAAAAACAAGACGCCTTTGCGCTCTATCAAAAACTCTGTGCCCTAACTCACACTCGTCATGACCCCTGCGTCCTCGATACATTTATCGCTGCCGTTCAATTTATGAACGGCGCACCAGCTCATCCTTGGTGGCACTACACTGCCGAGCGCAAAAGAAACTACCCGACAATATAGAAACTCCCCTTTCTTCCTCTAATCTCTTTATCCCATAACTTCAGTATCTATGCTCGTCGAACTTTCAACCAATCAGATAAAATTTTCCAAAGAACTTCTCGGTGCAGAAACTGCCTGGCTCTGGGTCGGCTCTGGTTATAGTCCGCTTGATAATGACGATAACCGAGTAAAAGAAACTCGCGAACTCATGGAAAAATACTACCCTTACGTCCCCTATGGAATGTGGGTGGGAAATAAAGCTGGCAATGAAATGAAGCCACTTGAACTCAGAGAAGAGGGATATACTCTCGATCTTTCCTGGTGGCCAGTTGGCGTTTACCGTATGAACCTTCACACTGGTGCTGGCATTGAATCACCTTTTGGTTCAAAACTGCATCCAGAAAAACGTGATCAGGAGTGCTCATGGTCACCACTTGAAACATTTCAGAATGAACTCAAGTCATTCCTTCACAAGGAAGAAAATGGCGCTGGATATTCCATTCGCTTCCTTATTCGTCCAGATCGTTCTGTGGAACCTTTTGGCGATTACAACTAAACTTTCGCTTCACCCCGCAATCTTAGCCTTTTATGGTAAATGTCTCAGTTATTACTACTCGATTACGAGATGAGATTAAGCAAAGTCATGCCCCTGTCACTGGCTATTTTATTGCCTGTGCACTCATAACAGAGCATGCCATTTACATCGATCATAACTACGAGCACGAAGACTCATTGGTCTTTGAACATGCCGAACAAAGGGCCTTAGCCAAAGCCGTTAAAAACGAAGTATCGCCAAAAATTAAACAGGTTTTCATGTATGGGGAGGGAAAAGTGAAGAAGTTTAAGCATTATATTCCGTGTGCAGATTGCACTGATACACTCCAACCCTACGTTGATTCAGGTACATCGATAACATTGTTGCCAACCCAAGAAACTAAGACTGAACTACATCTAGGCTTTAATGAAGTAAGGAATAGCTACACATCGTACGAATACTCGAGTATTACAGATGCCACGAGACTTAAATACGAAACGTTGCTCAATGAAAAAGATCAGCGATTTATCTACGATCTTGTTGCGCTGGGAAAAGAAAGGGGGGCTACTTTTTTCTTAACTGGAAGCGCATCTCGACGAGGAGGATTCAGCAATCTCCTTCTTTCAAAGCTCAAGAAAACTTATGGTGATTTAGATTTATTCTGCATGCTTTCAGATAAAGGGACGCTAAATGGTGTAATCGCATCAGTAGAGAGTCTTATTCAGACATACTATGGAGTCCTAAAAAAGGTAGTAAGACCTCTCCCCCCTTACCAGAATCGAAAAGACGTAGTCCTCACCAAGATTTACTATCACTTTGATTCTGAGACTGAGCCATTTGTTGACCTCACATTTAGCTTGGCATTAGATGGGTCATTTATCAGAAAAGAATACTTTGACCGAAACTGGTTTCATGAGCTAGCGTGGTAGACAGGGGTTATTCTCTCTTCATCCCGCAATCACAGCCCCTAACCTCCTTGTAATCGATGTTATGTCGAAAAAGACATCATTGCTCATCATCTGCATAACCTCCCTCCTCTGCTCGAGGATATCGTTTGTATTCTTAAACGATCCTGAAGGCCCAAACCTCCTCATCGTTATCGGACTTGCCACTGTCCTCTCTCTTGTTTCTTGGACAATAGTCTCTCTTCTGCCCTGGGGCAATTCCAAAAAAGTGTCCGTAGCGATACTCATCCAAATACTCCTTGCCACTAGTTTCATCCTTCTCGGAAGATAGAAAAACGCCGCACAGCTTGGTGCGACGTGAGGAGTGACCCTCTAGAGGTCATCGGGTGAGATGACCTGCGTGTGATTCAAGCAGGATCGCAAAAAGACCGTGGCGGCATCCTTTGGTTTCCTCGGGATATCAAAGACCCGTAACAGTGCTTCCCGGAGGAAGCGCGTCGCTCCTGGACTTCGTACGAACCAACGCTTCTCTGGATCCATTCCAGACAGGACAGTGACGTTGTCATCGAACAGGCCAACGATTTTTTTCTTCGAATAGCCATTGTCCCGTGACATGGCGGCATGCTCGATGAAATCACTTCCCTCGTGACACTCCCGCACCGTTGGCAGGAAGTCTTGAGCAAAGGAACTGGTTGAAATACCAATCCACAGTATCAGTATACAGATACTCCAAACGCGCATGACTGTCTCCTTGTCGGCACGAGAATTGGAGGAAGAGTCGGGTAGTTACCCTTGCCCATATCTTGTCTCGATTTTTTCCTTTTGTCAAAGAAAAATTCTAAGCTGATGAGATATTTCTCTCTCAGAATGGTATACTGGATTGCAAGTAAAAGATACTCTATGACAACATACGTCGCCCTCCTCCGGGGCATCAACGTCGGAGGGAATAACAAAGTAGAGATGAAAAAACTGAGAGCCGTCTTTGAGACGCTCGGATTTTCAAACGTCACCACCTATATCAACTCCGGCAATATCATCTTTACTTCGGACAGAAAAAATACCAAGAGTCTCGTATCAGACATTGAAACCGCCATCCAGGAATCCTTCGGCTTTGCCGTGAGAGTAATCGTGCGTGATGAAAAAAATATTCGGACGATTGAAAAAGCCATTCCGAAAGAGTGGTCAAACGACACCAAACAGCGGACGGATGTCCTCTTCCTCTGGGAGGAATATGCCAAAAAAAGCACCCTCAAGCTCATCGTCACCAACCCTGACATAGACACTCTACTCTACACTGGAGGCGCTATTGTCTGGCACATGAGCGACCGGAAGCACTACAGCAAAAGTGGTCTGCGGAAATTTATCAGCACCGAGATTTACAAGCACATGACCGCTCGCAATGTGAATACCCTCCGCAAACTTACGACTCTTTTTCCTTAAACGTATGACAGAAATAAAGCGCGATTGGGATATTTTGACGGATGGAGAACGAAAACATGCCATCGATGAAATCATCGGATATTTTGCTACTGAAAGAAACGAGGAGATGGGTGTCATTGCGGCTAGCGAACTCCTCGATCTGTTTCTCCGAACTACTGGCGGCGCCGTCTACAACCACGCTCTCGATCATATCCGACCGCTCCTCGAAAAAAATCTCAACACCACTCTCCTCGATATTGATGTAACTCTCCGCAAAGAGATTATCAAGCAACTGTCCTAGACACAAAATTACGCCTTAATTTTCTCAGAAGAAAATACGCTATTTAAAAACGATAGAATTGCCAGCGACATACCCGGTGGTCCAGCAGAGCTGGAGACTATAGCCCCCGGATGGACGGTCAATATTCAAAACATCACCAACAAAGTGCAGATTGGAAAACTTCCGCGAACGCATATGTTTCCAATCTACTTCTTCCAGGGCTACCCCACCCGAAGTAACAATAGCTTTATCAGCTCCGAGAAGCCCATCAACCGTCAAGCGGAAATCTTTTGTTTTCCTCGCCAAAGACAAGCGCTCATCACGGGTCACACTGTGTACTGGAGTATCTGGATTGATACCAGAGAGACCAAGGAGTGTCGGGATAAGGAGTGGCGTGAGAAATCCATCCAAGCCATTCTTCGCCTGTTTGTTCTTATTCGCTTCAAAACACGTTTGAATATCATGATCAATTTCGCCAATATTTTTCTCAGGAAAAAAATCTATTGAAACGGGGACGGTACCGTACTGGAGGAACTCAGCGATACTGCGACTCATATTGAGTACGAGCGGACCTGAGAGTCCCACATGAGTAAATAAAAGTTTGCCCCGTTTGCTTTCTATCTTGCGGCCCTGCTGAAAGTAACTCAGTTTTACGTCCGGAAAACTCGCTCCAGAAAGCGCATGAGCCCAAGTCTCACGCACGGTGAGTGGCACCAGCGCCGGTCGTGGGGCCACAATCGTATGACCAATCTTTTCAAGCCACCGAAAGCCATCCCCTGTTGACCCTGTCTCTGGCCGCGACTGACCACCCGTGGCAAGGATATATGAATGCGCTCGCATGATGCTCCCATTTTTCATCCGTACCCCACTTATATTGCTCCCTACCACCTCTAGACCCGCCACTTCCATCCCGGTAAGAATCGTCACATTTCCCTCTCGCATATACGAAACTAGAGCATCCCAAACTGACTGGGCATTATCAGAAACGGGAAACACTCGCTTCTCCGCCTCTACTTTGGTCGGCATGCCCCTCATATGAAAAAAGTCGAGAGTGGACTGCACCCCAAACTGAGCCAGAGGTGAATAGAGAAACTTGGCAGCCGTTCCAAACTTTTGAAGAAACAGGTGCTCATCAAATTCAGCATTCGTGATGTTCGAACGCCCACCACCCGTGATGAGGAGCTTCTGGCCCAAAGACGTGTTTTTCTCCAAGAGCACCACTCGGGCGCCACACTCAGCCGCTCGGCCAGCCGCCATCATCCCGGCCGGCCCTCCTCCGATAACAATAACATCGTAGTCCATACTCTCATTGTACCAAGAAAAAGCATCATCACTCAGTTTTTGGTATCTGTCAACAAAATTCCTTTTAAAAAACCGAAAAAAACACTATAATACGGGCATAATTCATCGCTTTTGACTATGACGATCCAACAATACTCGCTCGTTCTTTCGGTTCTCGTCCTACTCCTTGGATCAGCCACCCTGCTTTCTATCATCTTATTTTTTTCTTCCGCGGCCTGGCGAGAAAAGATACAAACTGTTGCCTATGACACCTGGATGAAACTCATTGGCATTTTCGCTACTATCGCGACACTGGGTGCCCTCACCTATCAGTTTATCTATCTCACTCCTGTTTGCCTCGATTGTTGGTGGCAACGCATCTTCATGTTTCCGATAGAAATCATCGTTCTTGTCTCGCTTCTCACCAAGAACAGACAGAACCACTTCCTCACCTGGTTTATGGCGAGCATCGGCATCCTCTTTTCTCTTCATCACTACTCCGAGCACTTCGAACGCTATGTCATGGGAAATGCCACACTTGTTCCCTGCTCCCCCACCCCCAGCGAACCACTCTGCGGACTTGCACCAACTGTTACCTTTGGTTTCATCACTATCCCATTCATGGCCGTCATCGTCTTTGCTGCTCTCATCTGGCTCTCCTATCTTGCTTTTCATAAGTCTCGTCAACCCAAATAAGCGCTATGCTTACCTTTAGTGAACGCGTCGTAAAAATCGCTCTCTCCATTCCCGAAGGAAGAGTCACTACCTATGGCCGCATCGCAAGAGCAGCCGGCGGTGGCCCCATGGCCTCACAAAGTATTACGGCGATACTCGGAAAGGCCTGGGAACAAGGTGAAAAAAATATTCCTTTTCACCGCATCGTGTATGCGGACGGGCACATCTGGGTAGACGAAAAACATCGGACAACTCGGCTCAAACTCTACAAAAAGGAGGGTATCGAACTCGACCAAAAAAACCGTATCCAGAACTTTCGTTCCATCCTTTGGGAATTAACATAAAAAATATGCACAAGCCATCGAGTTTTCGTGATTATCTCATCGCTACCCTCATCGCTACAACCCTCTTTGTTTTTTTTGGGTTCTACCTCTTTATCCGCCACGGCTTTCTCTGGAGCACTCCCACCACCACAGATGCCCTTTTTCTCCCCAATAAAGCCTTGGCTTCTGTCGCCATGACACTGCTCGCTTTTACCTTTCTCATTGGTCCCATCGTACGTTATTTTGACCGCTATGATACCTGGCTCTCCTACCGCAAAGAAATTGGTATCCTCGCCGGATTTCTCGCCATCGTTCATGGACTTATTAGCTACTGTCTCCTGCCAATCAAATTTCCCCAAGCCTGGATTGACTTTACTGCTACGGAATTTCTTGCCGGACTTGTCGGTGCCATTACTCTCGCCGTCCTCTTCATTCTCTCCTGGAAAAGCATCATTCTCCTCGTTACTGGTGGCCCCTGGTGGTTCCTTCAACGTTTTGGTCTCCGGCTTGCTATTATCGCCACCCTCATCCATGTCTACGTGATGAAGTGGTCAAGTTGGACGACTTGGTTTACTCAGGGCAACACCCAGCCAACAGCTGAGCTTATTCGTCCAGAACTCCCAGCACTCGAACTCCTTGTCACTCTCTTTATCACTTGGGTAGTTGTGATTCGATTCTACGAAACAATTTTTCTATTTCGAGACTGCGGTTTCAAAGCCAAAGAAATCTGCATGGACCTCCAGATTAAGGCGCGAGGGCGACACTTTTTTATATGGAGTTTTTTGGTTTATCTTGTCCTTACCCTCATTATTCTTGTCCGCTATCTCATCCCCTGATTGGTACATCTATGAAAAAAACGATTATCTTTGATCTTGATGGAACACTGGTTGATATTGAGCCAGTTTTTTTCCGTATCTTCAATAATCTTGCTAGAGAGTTTGGCTTCGCCCCCCTAAGAGAGGATGAAATTCCGTATCTCAAACAGTTTCATCTCAAAGACCTGGTTTGGCAACGACTCGGGTGGCATGTCATCCTGCTTCCGTTTATTCTTCATCGTGGCCGGGAAACATATCATTCGCTTGTTCCAGAAATATCTCTTTTTTCTGGTACTACCAATACGCTTTCCGCCCTCAAATCCAAAGGTTACCGTATTGGTATCGTTTCATCCAGTCGTAGAGATACTATCGAGGCTATCGTCAAACATTACGCTCTTCCTGTCGATTTCATGTATCATGGACAACTGTTCAATAAAGCACGCTCTCTCAAAACCGTCCTCTCAAATGAACACCTTGATGTCTCAGAAACACTCTACGTTGGCGATGAAGTTCGCGACATCGAGGCCTGTCACAAGATTAACCTTGATATCATCGCTGTCTCCTGGGGTCTTAATAGTAAGGATTCCCTCAAGAACACGCGTGCTCTAACCGTCGATACCCAAGCAGAACTACTCGCTGCCATCATCGCCGCCTAAACTTAAAACACCCTTCTCGCGAGGGTGTTTTGTTATTTATCTGTCTGATTTTTTAGAGATCGTTTCCGGTGTAGGAAAGATTGAAGCTCTTGTTGATAAGTGGAAAATCAGGCACCATGTCCCGCCCAATAACATACGGGAAAAGCTGCCAGTTCAAAAACGAGGGGTCGCGCACTTTGACACGAGAAATAGTTCCTGTGGCGTCAGTCATCACGAAGTAAGTAATATCTCCACGCCATCCCTCGACCGTTCCTACCGCATGACGATTGGCTAGCAAGGCTGGCATAGCAATACGGCACTCACTTGTTTCATGAATGAGGAGCGCCAGCACCTGATTGAGCAAGCGAAATGACTGAGTCACCTCACGTGCTCGTACCCGAAAGCGAGCATAGACATCACCAGACTTCTCAGTCATCACCCCGAACTGAACCATATCATAGGCCGCATATGGGAAATCCGCCCGAGTATCAATTTCCAGTCCACAGGCCCGAGCAGCAATACCGACCGCGCCATGATCAGCCGCAACGGCCGAATCGAGAGTCCCTGTCCCTTTAAGACGGTTAAGCATCGAATCACTTTCTTTCGTTACTGCTACAACCTCCATATAGTCCTTCTCTAGAAGTTCCAAATCATCATGTAGTTCTTTGACAAGAGCCGTTTCAATATCACGGGTCACACCCCCATAAGCAACGACGCCACGCAAAAATCGGCTGCCCGTCAAGCGTTCGTTCCATTGCATGACGCGTTCACGAAGCCGGGATCCGTGGCTGCCGCCAAAGGAAAATCCGGTATCCAGCATAATAAATGCTAAGTCATTGAAATGATTAGCGAGCCGCTCCAACTCACCATAAACTACCCGAAGCAGTTTAGCACGCGTTGGCACCGAAACATCAGCCATATCTTCAACCGCCTGAGCAAAAGCCAAAGCATGATGATACGAACTGTCCCCCGAAATACGCTCTGCAAGGGTCAGTTTCTTATCCAAAGCCAAGTGCTCAAAAAGTTTTTCAGTCCCCTTGTGTACATAACCCAAACGAGGCTCGAGACGCAAAATTTCCTCACCCAAAACACTAAATCGAAAGTGGCCCGGTTCAATGATACCGGCATGGACTGGTCCTACTGGAATTTCATAGACGCCTTCACCTTCGTACTTCTGAAATGTCGGATACGCTTTATGCTCTGGTGGTGTCACCACAGCGTTCCAAGCAAATTCCTTGCGAAGCGGATAAGTATTATCAGGATAATTTTCTTGGTGGAGATTGATACGGTTGGCCTGTGGATGACCAGCTGGAGTCAAACCGAAGAAAGTCTTGATTTCTTGTTCGTACACCGCAAACTCATGATCAATTGGGGTTAGCGAAGGGAAAGTCTCACTTCCACCCAAAGAAAGAAAAGGGATAAGAAAAATATTATCTTTCGGTACACCAAAAACATAATATACCCGAAAGGCACCCTGTTCGGCACGCTCATCGGTCGCCGTAACGGTTTTGAGTGGCAAAGCATGATCATGTTTCAGTGATATCACTAACGATTTCAAATCATGCTCGGATACTTGAAAAAGAAAGCTTCGTCCCTCTTGTTTCAGCTGATAGTTCTCAAGTCCGAACCGAGTAATCAGGGTATTCTGATCAGTCATAAGCGTACGTTAGTGGAGTTGAATCATTGAGAGGCTTGCCGCTGCCTGTTGAATAAGCATAGAGAGAGTCTCGGGAACATACCAGCTCAGTACCACAAGGAGAGCTAGCAAAAAAATGAGTGGTACTTGGGTCAACTGGTTGGATTCACCTGATGTTATCCCTTCCGGCACCTTACCATACAGCATAGTCATCAAATGCTTCAGAAACCCAAAGAACACGATGCCGAGTGCCAAAATCACTACCGCTACCACATACGGGTAATGCTCCATGCCCGCCGACAAAAGCAAAAGCTCCGTCGTAAACATTCCGAATGGTGGCAATCCAAGAAGAGCAATAAAGGCCACAAAAAAAAGTGGGCCAGTAACTGGTAGCGTTCGCATCATACCACTGATATGACGCATCTTGGTCGAGCTGTATTTGAGAAAAATATTACCCGCAACAAAGAAAATAAGAGCCTTGCCAAGAGCATGGTAGAACATATGGAGCAGCGCCGCAAATGTCCCCACACCACCGAAGCCAAAACCAAGTACCAAGAGTCCTGCATGTTCAATACTCGAATAAGCCAATAATCGTTTATAGTTTTTCTGAATGAAAATAATGAGCGCAGCGAAAACAATCGAAAGTACTCCAAAGAACAAAAAGAGTTCCGCAGTAAAAGAAGATTGTAGTGCCGTATCCGTAAGCGCCTTAAAACGAAGTACCGCTACAATCGCCACATTAAGCAGCACACTAGAAAGAAGTGCCGCAATAGGAGTTGGGGCCTTGGAGTAAGTATCCGGCTTCCAGGTATGCATCGGGACGAGTCCAACCTTGGTGCCATAGCCCACCAAAACAAAGATAAATGCAATCTTGACAATGAGTGGCTCCATTGAAGTAGCGCTGTCACGAAGCAATTCCCAGGTAATAGACCCTTCTCTCATTTGTGGCAGAGCCAGAAAAAGGAGTGTTCCGAGAAGCGACAGAAGTAACCCCAAGGAATTAATAATGAGATACTTCCAAGCAGCTTCCGTAGCAGACTGTTTGTTGTAAAAACTAATGAGAAAAGCAGTCGAAAGTGTGGTTGCCTCGATAGCAATCCACATCACCACCGGACTCATAGTAGCCACGGCCAGAAACATGGCGAAAAAGAATAATTTGAGTAACAGAAAATATTGGCGCACACGACTCGGTCCAATAATCCTCTTCTCTACTTCTGCTCGCAAATACCCAATTGAATACAGACTAGCAAAGAGACCCACCAAAGCAATAATGAAAGAAACATACACTCCAAGCGCATCAAGAGAAAAGAGCTGAGAGGCCTCTACTGCGCCACGATCCACAACTCCGGGGATAAGCGCCAATACAAGGCCAAGCTCAATGATACTCGATAAGAGCACTGTCTTTTCGATAAGACGCGTGTGTTTCGATTGAAGGAGCGCAATGAAAAATGCGGCAAGAAACGGAACAGCAATGAGATAAGTAAGCAGCATAAAATTATTCTTCAATGAGACGTTTCATCTTATCAACGTTGAGCGATCCAAACTGACGGTAAATCATTGAGATAAAGATTTGAGCAATAATCATCCAGATCACGATATCAAAAATAATGCCCATCTCGAGAGCGGCTGGTTGCCTGATACCAATAAAGGAACCTAAAAGCAATATACTATTCTCGAGAGAAAGAATTCCTATCACTTGTGAAAACGCCCCTCGTCGATTAATCAGAATGAATATAGAAACAAGAATGATAGCCAAATTGAGTGGCAACACGCCGAACGCCTCAGGAACCAAAATACCGAGAGGTAAAAATACTTGCGAGTATGAAAAGAGTACCAGTCCCATCAGGACGACGAGCGTCATTGGCGTCGAAAGATAGTTATTAGCCGTAAAACGTGTGCCATATCGCCGAATGAGTCGGCTAAAGAAAATAGGTGCCACCCCGGCCTTAATAAAGAGAGTCAGTGCGGCAACCAATACCAATCCACGATCTCCTTCCGAAAGACCAATCCAAAAGAGAAACGAAGTCACTACAAGTGACTGGACAAAATACAGCCGGATAAGACTGCGATGGGTCTTGACCAGATGCATGGCCATGGTAGCAAGAAAAGCAATCAAATCGAGAGAGAAGTACAATTCGTGAGAGTGTTCAATCATAACAATCGCATTAAAAGGTAATCGTCACTGAGAGAGCGATGACGGAAAGAACAAAGGAGGTAAACAGCAAGTCTGGAACGCGAAAAATACGGAACTTGGCCATGGTTGACTCAATAAAGGCAACACTGAAAAGAAGTAGTAACGCCTTCACGGTAAACCACAGCCCAGATGTAAGGAGGAGAGAAGGAAGGAGTGATGTGGCAATACCCCACGGGAAAAACACGTTTGCCCCCAGAGCAACAAAGATAAGTAGTTTGCTCCAACTCGCCCACTCGATAAGCGCTAAGCGTTTACCGGAGTACTCCAGTATCATGGCTTCATGAATCATGGTCAGCTCCAGATGTGTAGCGGGATTATCGACCGGGAAACGGCCGTTTTCTGCTAAGAGAGCAATAAAGAAAGCAAGGAAGGCAATCACGAGTGGGAGATAGGACTGAAATGGTAAAGACCCCAGACTTTCTGCCATCGTCATCACATTTCCCGTCTGGGCAATAACAGAAGCCACTAAAAGTGAAAAGAAAAGACCCCCTTCAGCTAAAGCAGCCATTGTCATTTCACGACTTGAGCCAAAACCACCAAACCCACTTCCGATATCCATCCCGGCCAACGCCAGGAAGAATGTCCCGAGCGCAAAAAGATAAATAAGTGTAATAAAATCACCGCTCGCCAAAAACGACAACGCGTACGGTGTACCCTCAAAGAGAGAAGGTGCAACGGTTGAAAATACCGGGACACTCGCCCCAATGAGCAAGGTCACGGCAAAAATGAGAAAAGGAGCAAACCGGAAGACCCAAGAAGCATCCTCAGAAATGACTTCGTCTTTATGAAATAACTTCCACAAATCACGGTATGGCTGAAACACACTCGCTCCCTCTCGATTCTGCATACGAGCCTTAATCTTGCGAATAATCCCTACCGAAAGTGGCGAAAGCGCCGGGATGAGTAGGAGTTGGAAAATAAAAATGAGAATATCCATACGTAAAAAATTATGAGCGGGTCGTCCAATACAATAACACTACGAGTGTTACAAACACGTAAAGAATATAGGCGTTGACATTGCCACCATGAATCCGTCGCATCTTAGAAGCAGCAAAATGGAGCACAGTATGGAGCGGACCATAAATCATTTGATGATATGGGTCAGCAAGAGATGTCTTTACTTCTTGTGACTTGATGAAGTACCGCATATTTTCATCATGATACTCGACCTCTGTCTGCTTGGTTGGCCGAAGAATACCCCGAAAAATAGTCACGAGTGCCCGTGAAAAACTCGTGGCGGTTATTTCTGTTCTTGACGTAAGGGGTGTCCCGCAATCCCACGTTCGGCTTAGGGTAACGGTGCGCTTACGAGTAAACCAAACAACGAGACCACTTACAAAAGCGAAGACCAAAACGAGAGCAATGGCGACGGCATCAAGTGGTAAAACATTGGCAAACTGTTCACGAGCAGCAACAAATTGAGCAAAAGGAAATTCGTAGGTCGCCTGATTTATCAAACCTATACTCGCTATGATGGCCACGAGCGAGGCAATCACTATTCCCGAGAACAAACCTAAAACAAGAGTGAGAAGAGCCAGCAAGCTCATACTCGCTATCATTGTGGCACCGCTTTCAGACACCACGCGCGGCTCAGCCTGTCGGGAACGAGCCAAAAAGGTGGTTCCGAAAGCCTTTACAAAACAAGCAGCCGCTAGTCCCCCGGTAAATGCCAGGCTAGCAATCGCAAAAATAAACACTGCCTTAACAGCAACACTGGTTGAGCCAATACCAACAAAAAGCGCCTGAAAAGTAAGCCACTCACTCGCAAAACCATTAAAAGGCGGGAAGGCAGAGATAGCAAGCGATCCAATAAGAAATAGAAAGGCAGTGTACGGCATAAAACGAATCAGTCCTCCATAGGCCTCCATATTTCGTGTGCCCGTACTCGCTACTACCGATCCAGCACCTAAAAACAAAAGGGCCTTAAAAATGGCGTGGTTCATGGTGTGATAGAGTGCTGCCGCCAGCGCAAAGAGAGCAAACGTTTCCAATCCAAGAGCAAAGAACGTAATCCCTGCACCAAAACCAAGAAGGATAATCCCAATATTTTCGATACTATGGTACGCTAATAATCGCTTAATATCATGCTCCGAAAGAGCATAGAGCACACCCAAAAGAGAAGAAAGGCTACCCAAAATCAGGAAGACGAGACCCCACTCAAGAGTTGCGCCTGGAAAAAAATCAAAGAAAAAACGAATGAACATGTAGATGGCTGTCTTGATCATTACACCAGAGAGCAGGGCCGATACATGCGTCGGAGCCGCAGAATGAGCGCCTGGTAGCCAAATATGCACTGGGATGATACCCGCTTTAATACCAAACCCAAGCAACGCCGCTAAAAGAATGAGGTTGTGCATGAGCGGAGCAATCGTTCCTGCTACGGACCGCCAGTCATCAAAGTCAAAGGACCCTGTCACCCGATAGGCAAGAAAAAATGAAAGCGCTATCGCCAGAGTCCCAAAATGAGTCATGAGGAAATACAAGAATCCAGCCCTGATACTCTCTTGTTTTTTATACTCATAGATAACCAAGAAATACGAGGCAAGAGACATGCACTCCCAAACCAGAAGAAAGAACAAGGCTTGATTAGCCATAGTCACAAGCATCATGCTCGCGATGAAGGTATTGTAGAAAAAACCAAAGGTACCCAAATTATACTTACCATAAAAATGCTTCTGATAAGAGAAGCCATAGAGCGCTGAGGCAGCAGCGATGAGTGATACTAGACCGAGAAAAAATGCCGAAAGGCCATCCAACCGAAAGGAAAAATCAAATATACCTGGCAATACCCCCGGAAAGGAAAAAGCTATCCCCTGGCCAGCAATCAACACCTGAGCCGAAAGGACCAGTCCGAAGAGAGAGCCAATAAGCGCCACGCCGTGTGAGAAATACCCTGCTGTCTTGCCCTGATCAGCTACCGCCCGAGACAGCAAAAGCGCCCCTAAAGCACCCACAGAAAAAATGGAAAGCAACGCCATGATACTCGTAGATGCAAAAAGAGAATCCATAGATTAGGAATTAACGGAAGTATTTTCAACTTCAATATCCTCAAAAATTTGAAGCAGTGCCGCTAATACGGCTTTGGGTGATGGTGGATCACCAGGAATTTTGAAGTCTACAGGAATAACGTCTTCGACACTATTGTGAATACCATACGAATCACGATAAATCCCTCCATCGATAGCCCCATCCCCAACCGCCACTACAAAACGCGGGGTTGGCATCGCTTCATACGTGTGACGAAGTCCCTGTGCCATATTCCGAGAAACAGGACCCGTGACAAAGAGCATATCCGCATGACGTGGCGAGGCAACAAAGTGGATACCAAAGCGTTCTACATCATAATAAACATTCCCAAGAGCAGTTAACTCTTGTTCTTCGGCATTGCTTGATCCGGCCGCTACCTCACGAATAGCCAGTGATCCCTTAAAAAGCTTTTTGACCGATGCTTCAATTTTTTCTCCCAAAACCTCAGCGCTAAGATTCAGTAGCTCTGAGTGTGGCACCACTAATTTTGGCGTGGCGGCAATTTTACGTAACAGTCGGTACATACAAACGGCATGGTCACTTCGTGACCAGAATTACAGAAAAACACAGCCGAAACCCTCTTTTCGGAAACACTCCCATTCTACTCTTTTCGAACTTTTTGTCCAGTCCTAGCCCTAAAGCGATTTTTTTTCGTACGTTTCACGGAGAAACCCAATAATCGCTGGGGCAAAAGAAATAATCACGATAACAAGGATAATAGGAAGGAGGTATCGGTCTACATCAATGACACTCCCGAGCGAATATCCCATCAGCACCAAACCAAGAGTCCATGCGAGCGATCCAATAAGGTTATAGATAAAAAACGTTCGATAACGCATATTGGCTACCCCGGCCACGATAGGAGCGAAGGTACGGACAATGGGCATAAAACGAGCCAAGACAATCGTTTTGGGTCCGTGTTTGTCGTAAAAAGCCTGTGCTTTCAAAACGTGGGCTTTTTTAAAAATGAGCGAATCCTCACGGCTGAAAATTTTTGGACCAACCCTTCTTCCAAATTCATATCCAAAAGCATTTCCCAGTACCCCGGCCAGAAAGATACCCCCGAGCAGCAATGGGAGAGAAAACAGGTTTTGGGAAGCCAAAAAACCTGCCACGAACAGAAGACTGTCTCCTGGGAAAAAAAACCCGAGAAAAAGCCCAGTCTCAGCAAAAACAATAGCAAATACCCCAATATACCCGATAGTTTCAATGAGCGAAACCAAATTTACACCAAAAAATTCCATATATATCAACCATGAATTACCTCTTCAGTATACCCGAGGCACAAAGAATCAGGAAGCCCTGCTCACTAACGTGAGAAGTCCGCGTCAAGAAGTATGGCCAGCTTACTCGGTAGCATATTTTTCCGAGTAAGCTCTCTTAGACCTTCTCCAAAGGCCTTGCGAAGACTCTCATTTCCAAAATCAATGTCTAATGACTCTACGATTGCCCCTGATTCTTGAACCAGCTGTACTTTACGAGCAGCAGCATCATCATGGAATATCTGATAATCCGCCATTACTTTTTCCAAAAGAACATCATACGCCGGTGAATCAAAGGATGGATGAGCTTTTAATTTAGCAAACTCCTTCAAGACTTTACGGGTAATAATTTCCTGCGCCCGATAATAGCGATATCGGTCTCTCAAAATATCATCAGGCGCCTGACTGAGGCTCAAAAGTCGGCGCATGCCACGTGCGATTTGCTCAAACCAGTCAGGCTGAAAATCTTCATCAAGCGATTGAATCTGCGCTACACCCCCCTCTACTCGCTCAAGCTGCACATCGAGCTTGGTAAGTATACGCTTGTAGACCGACTCACTTACTTCACGGTACTGAAATAACAGTCCGAGGAAGTGTTTCTCAATGCCAAGGGCATACACTCGAAGCGCCTCCTCAAAATCATTCGGTGATTGATCAATAAGCCGTTCACACTCCGCTCGTTCCTTTTGCTGTCGATCCCGAATAGCTTCGGAGAGCTGATTATACGTTTGATCATTCATGTAGTTCTTATCGAAAAAATCATCCACTTTGGTTTGTCCGTAAGAAACAATATACGATCGTGCCTGCCGATAACCAGCCTCCTCTACCGGCGATAAAGCATCTAATCGAAACCTACGAATCATCGTTCCAATCGTCAACGCCTTAACGAAAAGAGTGAAATAGATACAACCAATAGTAAGAGCGGTTATGAACTCTTTGAGACTAAATGCAAATTGCCAATGAGGCAGTGTCAAATCATCAGGAATAAGAAGCACCATCACAACTGCCAAAGCCCCCCGCAGGCTCCCCCAAGAGAGTAGGTGTTGCCAAGTTAAAGGGATGGTAGCCTCCTTCTTACCTACGTTGAGCCACCAAGCAATTGGATAGATAGACACCGCACGAGCGAGAGCTACCACCATCACGGTCAAAATAATTGGGACAATAAAATCCTTCAATTCAATTGGAAGGCTCGCAAAAAGAAAACCCATGGTGATAAAAACAAGTGAATTCACCAAAAATGCAAAGTACCCCCAAAAACTTTCCATGAAATGATGGCTCGAAAGCGAAAGCTTGGAACGGCCATAATTTCCGATGACCATGGCCGCCATAACAGTGGCAATAATGGAAGAAAAATGAATCTCCTGACCGAAAAGAACCAAGTGATGAGAAATAACTTCTGATAAAATGAAGGTCAGGTGTGCCACAAGCATGGTCAGAGTAATTTCAATATGTTCGTTATCATCAACCCGCTCGATAATCTTGGCAAAAAGAAAACCCATAAGGATACCGAAGGCTACGCCTCCAAATACCATGGTGACGAACATAAAAATACCTTCGATAATCGTCCCTACGCCGGTAAACCCATGAAGAATCACCTCCAGAACCACCAGAAAAGCAGCGAGTGATGTTCCGTCATTAAAGAGACTCTCTCCCTCAAACAGAAACGCTAGGCGTCGTGGCACACCAAATTCCTTGAAAAGCGCCAGAACGGCTACTGGGTCCGTGGCTGAAATGAGGGCTCCAAAAAGAAGCGTCCCGAGAAATGGCACTTCCATCCCGATAACTTTCAATACAAAGAAAAGTACAGCCGCAATAAAAAACATTGAAACAACGAGACTCCCCACAGAAAACCATGAGACAGCCCGAATATTGGTCATCAAGTCGCGAACCCGCATATTATACGCCGACTCAAAAATAAGAACGGGTAAAAACAGATAAAACAACAGGTCGGGCGTCAATCGAAAGGCCTGAAGAAATGAAAAAAATGAGAGCTGTGTCAGTGGCACAAGAAGCGATCCTACCAATACCAAAAGCACCGTATACGGCATACGAATGCGACGAGAAATAAAATAAGTACCCAGTGAAATAAGCATGAGCACAAAAAACGACAGTACCATTTCGAGCGACATAGTATGCATTTTAAAAATGAGAAAACATTTCCCATGGTACTCCTCTCTTTTGTTTTGTCAAAACAAAAACCCTCTCCTTACGGAGAGGGTTTTTGAAACCGAAACGGTACTTATTTGGCAACGGCAGTAGCACCAGCCTCTACAAGCTTTTTGACGATAGCTTCGGCATCGGCCTTAGCAATCTTCTCCTTGATAACCTTTGGGGCGGCATCTACCATATCCTTAGCCTCCTTGAGACCAAGACCAGTCACTTCACGCACTACCTTGATGACGTTAATCTTTTGAGCACCAGCAGCAGAGAGCTCAACATCAAACTCTGTCTTCTCTTCAGCAGCTTCGGCAGCAGCGGCTGGAGCAGCACCCATCATAACAGGAGCAGCGGCAGAAACACCAAACTTGTCCTCAAGTACGTGGACGAGCTCAGAAAGATCAAGCACGCTCATCTTTTCAATCTCAGCAACGAGCTTCTCAAACTTCTCTGGCACTACGACGTCCTTCTTTTCTTCTGACATATCGTTAAAATTATGGTTACTTAGTTGATGACAAATAAATTAGGCTTTCTTTTCTTCTATAGCTTTCAATACCTGAACCAATCCACTCAAATTACCATTGAGAACTCGAACAAAACTGGTAATGGGTGCCTGGAGTGTTCCGACGAGCTTCGCCCGAAGTTCATCCTGGCTTGGCAATTTGGCAAGCGCCTTCACTTCGTTAGCAGTAAGCGACTTGCTCCCAAGTGCACCACCCTCGATTGAAAGCGAAACCTCCTTATTGGCTTTCTGAAAATCGGCAATTACCTTGGCGGCAGCAACTTCATCCTGAGAAAAAGCCACTCCGACCTGGCCATCGAGCGCCCGAGCGTCAACAGCGACACCTGCATCTTTCAGGGCAATATTGAGCAAGGTCTTCTTTAAAACCTGCCAGCTTGAACCGCTCTTCCGGAGCTCACGACGAATAGCCGTAATGTCCTTCACGGACACGCCCTTAAAGTTGGCAAAGACAAGAGCCTTGGACTCCTTGATTTTCTTCGCCACCTCAGAAACGAGAGCTTCCTTCTGTTGTTTCGTCTGTTGCATAGCGGTATATTTAAACAAAAATCTGCGGGAAAACCGCAGACTTGAGAATTCTTTCAAAGGCTTCTGATACTATCTTTTCGACTGTTATCAGAAATCTATTCCTCGTGAGGGACTTACTTCGCTACCACTGCTACCAATCCGGCGCAGGCAGCTCATGCCTCAGGTCTACGGATATTTGATTGTGTATCTAGGGTACCAAAGGAATATTCCTTTGTCAATCCCACACTATTTCCTTGGAAAATTTCAGCGAGCAGATGCCTTGAGGCGTAGCCGCCTATCGGCTCATATCAGAGAGTATCCACACGTCTATATAGAAATTGTGCGGGATCAATGCTACGCTTTGGACTCTTCGACCGGTGCTGCCTCTGTCGTCTCCTCTCCTTTGGGAGCTTCGGTCTCCGCTGCCACCTCTTCTGCTTTTGCTTCTTCAGAAGCTTCATCCACTACTGGCTCTTCCTTGGCTACTGGACGTGGCATTTTCTTGGCAACCTTCTTGCCAGTCACGATACCCTCACGAACAAGCATATTATGAACGGCATCAGACACCTGAGCACCCTGGGAAACCCAGTACAAGATACGATTCTTATTCAAGAGAGTTGTCTTTTTGTGTGGATCATAGCTCCCAAGAATCTCAACATGACGCTTACCTGGAGCTTTAGTATGTTCCTGAACAACAACACGAAAATGAGCACGATTTCGTTTCCCTGTACGATTGAGACGGATAGCCAGCATAGCAATAAACAGTATTAAGATAAACTTGTCCGTCCGAAGGCTTTTTCACGCCATAGGAGGATACAAGCGCCATTCTAGCCTATTTCTCTGTCTCTGTCAATTCCCCTTACAAGTAATCAAAAAAAATATTAATATTCTGTCACATGCCGAGGAAATACCCTAATTTTCGACAGCAACCTTTTCAAGCACAACACGAAAGATAGGAAAACGACATTTCATATCATTCTCATCGTACAAAGATTTAAACTGCCCTGTTTCCTCCATTGTAAGTACGACCCCCTTCGGAAGAACCTTCTCAAGACTTTCCTGTAGGTTATGTCCAATCTCACCAAAAAATGGTGAGATACGAGCTTTTCCTCCAATTCTCAGTACTCGAGCAGCCTCCTCAACCATCTTAATTCTAGCCTCAAATCCCAAATGCTCTACCAAGATGATTACTTAAAATCCAATCAAATGATTCATTAGCAAATGGAAGCTGTTGAGCTAAGCCAGCAATCGGTTGAGCACCAGGGACCACATAGCCTTCAGATTCATCTTTGCCATTCTTAAAAAGTTTCTTCCGGTGCTTCTCATCCGCAAAATCAATACTCAATGAAACAATGTCACAATCTATACCTGCCTCCTGAGTTTCTCGTTCAAAGGTGAGTCGCTCACCAGCTCCCAAATTCAAAACTCGTTTTCCCTCAAGTTCATTCACTTTAAAGTTAAGTTGTTCCTCATACATCCTTACCCCCCTATCCAAAACATCGGCATACCTACTCCTATCTATTGTGTTCCTCTGATAAGACATATCGCCCGCCATTGGTTTTTCCATCATAGTTCGTAAAAATTATCTAATGAGACTGAAATTTTCCTCCTTCACCAATCTGATCCAGGCGAATAGAAAGTAGCTGAGAGACACCATCGGCGCCCATAGCCACTCCATAGAGGAGGGCTGCCTGTTCCATCGTCTGGCGGTTATGAGTAATAGCAATGAATTGAGTATGGTCAGAAAGCTCTTGAAGCATCTTGGAGAACCGACGGGAGTTGGCCTCATCGAGCGCCGCTTCCACTTCATCGAGCACCGCAAACGGAGGTGGGTTATGAGAAATAATCGCAAAAAGAAGTGCCAACGACGTCAGTGACCGCTCACCACCGGAAAGCATCGACAAATTGGTAATCTTTTTTCCGGGTGGACAGGCAAAAATATCAATCCCGATCTCTTCTGGTTCTAAACTATCCTCATCATTCTCTGTACCATCATCATTCTCCTCGGTAATTTTACGTCGCTTGATTTTTACCATGTTTAATTCAGCTTTTCCACCACCGAAAATAATTTTAAAGTAAGCTTCAAACTTCTTACGAATCTGATCAAAGGCCTGTTCAAAAACCCCGTCAATTTTTTGATCCATTTCTTTCACCACAACGCGTAGCGATTCAATCGCTTGCTTCAGGTCAGCCGACTCGTGAGTGAGAAACTGATAACGCCGCTCTGTTTCCTCAAACTCCTCCACCACCATTGGATCTATGGTTCCGATATGTTCCACCTCCACCTTGAGCCTTTGCACTTCCCGCTCCAGCCTCTCCCGATCCACTTCAGTACCATCATAGCGTAAATCAGCTACCTTCATATGAAGCTCTTCCTGCACTAGGTTAACCAGGTCCTCCTCACGTACCTCCACCCGAGCTAGTCGGACCTTTACCTCGTTTAAGTTATCCTTGAGCACTGTGAGCTGACGCTCACGCTCACGCCAGAGTTTTTCTTTTACAAAAAACGTTTCACGACTGGTACGACTCGTTTCACGATAAGAAGAGAGTTCTGCTTCTTTCGTCACAATGAGTTTCTGTAACTGCTCCAACTTTTTATTGAGAACCTCCTTCTCCTTGAGATACGTCGCCAGGCGCTCATCACTTGCCCGCTTTTCATCATCAGGCAAAGCGATGATTTTCTTCTCTTTGACACTCCCTTCACCAGCTTTGACATCTAAGTCATGCATTTTTTGCTTGATGACTTGGGCAAACTCCCGAATATCTTGTAAATCCTCAAGACGCTCAACGTTCTGAATCCGCTCAATGAGCTCCGCCTGATGGGTTCGAATTTCATCAAGCGCGCGCCGGACATAGTTCAAATCAACCGGGATAATCCGAATTACCTCTTCCGTCTTCTGCTTCTCACGTTCTATTTCCATCTTACCCTCAAGAACGCTCCGATCACGAAGAAGAACATTCCCCTCTTCTCGTAAACGCGAAAGCTCCTGACTAAGCGCTTCCTCCTGACCCTGATCTTCCATGCTCGCTGATGCCTCCGATACCTCCCGTTCGAGGGTATTAGTCTCTACTCCAATATCAAATACAGATTTTTCCAACACATCACGCTCAGCCACCAACTTACCACGCTCTCCCTGAAAGTTGTCCCAAAGGTAGCTATACAAGAGCACCTGTTTCTCTTTTAATTTTTGCGCAATATCTTTTCCCTGCGAAGCCTTCTCTGCCTGACGCCTCAGGTTTTTCAAGTGCGGTTCAATCTCAAGACACAAGGCATCGACACGCACCAGATTCTCTCGAGTACTTTCTAACTTTCGAAGAGCCCGCTCTTTTTCTATTTGATACTGTTTGACACCTGCTGCGTCCTCAAAAATAGAACGTCGCTCCACTGCCGTAGCATTCAAAATAGCATCAGACATACCCTGGGTAATAACAGAGTAGCTGTCCTTGCCAATACCGGCCTTAGCGAGCAAATCAACCACATCCAAGAGACGTACCCGTGAACCATTAATCAGATATTCGCTTTCACCGCTACGATAAATCTTACGAGCAATAGACACCTCGGCAAACTCAATAGGAATTCGTTTGTCAGAATTATCAAAATAAAGCGTCACTGAAGCGGTCCCCAGGCGAGTCTTTTGATCAGTGCCAGCAAAAATAACGTCCTCAGATTTTTTCCCACGTAGGTTTTTGGATGACTGCTCACCAATAGCCCAGCGAATTGCATCGGCCACATTGGATTTCCCAGAACCATTAGGACCAACGATAGCCGTGATGCCACACTTACCACCATCGGCAATAGTGCATTCCGGCAAAAAATCCAGCGTCGTTTTATTCGCAAACGACTTAAAACCACTAATTTCGAGTTTCTTGAGATACATGGAAAACAAATTTCAAAGCTCAAACAGCCATCAAACACAAACTACCAAAAATGGCCCTGTTTAAAAAAGCATCTGATTCGTCAACTGGCGAATTGATATCACCTAGAGTATATCGCATTTCAGGATAAAAGAAAAAACGCGCTCGCGCGCGCCTATCCCTCACATACTCATTAAAACTCTACTGCCAACCCTTGGCCAGAAGTGCCTGTTTGGCTGCCTCACGCTGGGCTTCCTGCTTAGATGAACCAGTCCCCTCGGCCACTTTTTCTTCGCCCAGATATACTCCGGCAATAAAGTTCCGATCATGGTCAGGCCCCCATTCCTTAAGGACCCGATATCCTGGTGTTACCCCCATTTTTTCCTGAGCCAACTCCTGAAAACGACTCTTGGCGTCAGTATGCAAACCCTGCTCAAACACCTCTGGCAAATGACTAATAACCGTCTCCAAAATAAAATGTTTTGCCGCATCATACCCCTGATCGAGATAGAGCGCCCCAATGACAGCCTCCATAGCATTGGCGACGAGGTATCCACGTGCTCGGCCAGTATCCTTCGCTTCACCACGGCTCATAAGGAGATGGTGCTGCAACCCAAGATCGCTTCCGATTTTGGCCAGCATATCACCATTGACGAGTGCCGCTCGAAAACTGGTCAGTTCCCCTTCCGGATTTTCATAATTATGAAAAAGATTCTCAGTTACCACGAGCTCGAGAACGGCGTCGCCCAAAAATTCCAAACGCTCATTGTGAGGATAACCATAGCCCTTATGTTCGTTTAAATACGAACGATGTGTTAAAGCCTCCTGAAAAAGCGCTATTTGTCGTACATCAATGTTCAGTTCCTGCTTCAGTTTTTCTATATCGATTTCTCTACTCATAGTAGTGGCTCAATCTTTAAGAAAAAAGCGTCAATGAATGAACGCTTTACTCTCCTGTCTTCTTTTTCTTGGAAGAAGTCTTTTTCGTTTTCTTTGGTGGAGCTGACAAATTATTAGTTTCTTCTTCTACTGAAACATTCTCTTTCACTTCATCCTTACTATGATTTTTGTGATTTTCAGAGGTATCATCCTTCATCGGCTCACCCATTTCCCGATAGATAGTACCAAGTACTCCGTTCACAAAACGCGGGCTTGCCTCGCTTCCAAAAGTTTTGGCGAGCTCGATAGCCTCATTGATAGCTACCTTGGGCGGCACCTCATCATAATTGCCAAACATGAGCTCGTAGATACCGAGACGGAGAACATTACGATCCACCACTGTCACCTGTTCAAGAGGCCACTCTGGCGCACACTTTTCAATGAGCTTGTCGATAGTGGAACGTTCACGGAGCGTCCCCTCCATCAGGTGTTCAGCAAATATCGTGTCTTCCAGTCCAGGAGCGAATTCGGCAATATTATGCCTCAGAATATCACGAGCGTGTTCATCGTGTTTACCCAAAAAATCCCATTCGAAGAGGGACTGCATTGCTACTGATCTTTGAAGATGCCGATTTGCCATTTTTATTTTACTGCCTGAAACACATACATTGTTACTCCTCTCATTCTACAACGAAAGGAGCAAAGATCTAGGAGTTTCTAAGCAGACTTTTTGGTTGCCTCCAACTTGGGAGCCATTTTAACGACTTCGCGTCCTTTATAAAAACCACAGGCCGGACAGGCGCGGTGTGACAAAACTCGGGCTTTGCACTTTGGACATTCCTGAGTATTTACCAACTGCACATCATATTGCTTGCGAGCACGATCGCGACGATGTCTGGTGTGTCTTTGCTTTGGTAGAGCCATAACAGTAGCTACTGCACTTGAAAATTTACGTTGTCCTCAATCTAACACGCCTTTCCTGTTTTGGCAAGATTTAGCCCCTCCTTGGCTTCAAAACACTTGAAAAACGCTTATTGACATTCTCCGGAAGCGACAACTGGACTGGCTTAAACGACAGACGATGAATGGGGGTGGGGCCATATTTCCGAAGGGCCTCCATATGCATCTTGGTGCCATAGCCCTTGTGCTTGGCAAAGCCATATTCCGGATAATGCTTATCATATTCCATAATCATATGATCCCGGGTCACTTTAGCGATGATGGAAGCGGCAGCGATGGATTTGACGCTTCCATCCCCGCCAACTATCGTTTCCTGTCTCAGGGAAAGATTGGGTATCATCTGATTACCATCAACGAGCAGCACGAGCTCTTCTTTTTTCTGGACATTATATATTTTTCGCTCGAGATCCGACACTGCTGACTTCATCGCTAGAAATGTGGCCTCCAAAATATTAATCCGATCAATGGTATCAGCATGTGCCATCCCAATTCCAACAAAAAAATGTTCTTGAATGAAGTTATGAATTTTTTCTCGTTGTTTCTCTGAAAGCTTTTTTGAGTCTCGGATAAGGGAAAATTCCTTTTCCAATCCTGGAGGAATAATAAAGTCTCCGTGTTTGTAACACACAGCAGCAGCCACCACTGGACCACAAAGTGGCCCCCTACCCGCTTCGTCCACCCCCACGACCAAAACACCGCCTTTCGTGGTAATTTCTCGTTCCTTTTCGAAGGTTGTTTCTTGCATAAAATCATTATATACTATTAATAGGTAACTTCCCTGCAACGTCCAAGGAGCAATCCGGGCAATGAGGGAATTCACAACCATGTCAAAATTTAAACTCCAAATTTCAAATCCCGCTTATTCTGCGGTTTTTATTTTGGTTTTTTAACCCTATACTTGTATATTTGAATTTTGAAATTTAGATTTACTATGTCATTTACCCACCTCCACGTCCATTCACACTACTCACTCCTCACGGCGCTTCCAAAAGTAGACGATCTCCTGAAGCGCGCTCAGGAACTCGGAATGACTTCCTTGGCTCTCACCGATACTTCAGCCCTGTACGGAGCTGTTGAATTTTATATGCACGCCAAAGACTATGGTATCAAGCCAATCATCGGCGCCGAAGTCTTTGTTTGCAAAGATCTCTATAGCAAAAACAATACTTCTGAGGATCGGCGACGCACCCAGCTCGTACTTCTTGCTAAAAACAACGTGGGATACAAAAATCTCATGAAAATTATCTCTGTAGCGCAACTTGATGGTTTCTACTATAAAGCCCGCACCGATAAAAAACTCTTGAAACAATACAGCGAAGGACTCATCGCCCTCTCGGGATCTCTTCAGGGTGAAGTGCCATCAGAAATTATTTACGGCAACTACGAGCGAGCTAAGCTTGCCGCTCTCGAATACCAGGAAATTTTCGGTCAAGATAATTTCTATCTTGAACTCGGACCACATACTGATATAGAAAATCAGGTAGCTGCCAATCAAGGACTGGTCCAAATAAGTCAGGAAACCGGTATTCCAGTAGTGGCCGCAGTTGATGTTCATTATGTAAAACGAGAAGATGCCTCCACTCAGGATATTCTCCTCGCTATCCGAGATAACAAAAAAGTCACCGATACGGAACGTTTTAGCATGATGTCGCTCGACTTGTCGCTACGCTCGACAGAGGAAATGACAGAAATTTTTCATGACATCCCTGAGGCCATCCTGAATACAGAAAAAATTGCTGCTGCCTGCAATGTAGAAATTGAACTCGGACAAAATCACCTCCCTTCCTTTCCTCTCCCTCCAGGACAAACAGCTGACCAGATGCTCCGCGATCTCTGTGAAATAGGACTCACGAAACGTTTTCCAGGACAGACCATCACTGACGAACAGCAAACGAGGCTCAACTATGAACTATCCGTTATCGAGAAAACTGGCTTTGCCTCATACTTCCTCATCGTACAAGACTTCGTAAACTGGGCCAAAAACAATGGCGTCGTAGTTGGTCCTGGTCGTGGCTCAGCAGCCGGATCCTTTGTCGCCTATCTCACCGGCATTACTGATCTTGATCCCATCAAATATAACCTCCTCTTTGAGCGCTTCCTCAACCCGGAACGCATTTCCATGCCCGATGTCGATATGGACTTTGCCGATGATCGGCGAGAAGCTGTTCTTGATTACGTACGAGGAAAGTATGGCAATGATCATGTGGCCCAAATTATTACTTTTGGAACCATGGCCGCTCGTGGCTCCATTCGTGATGTTGGACGAGCCCTTGGTATCCCTCTTTCGCTGTGCGACCAAACTGCCAAAATGATTCCCATGTTTACCTCGATTAAAAAGGCTCTCGAGGAAGTACCGGAATTTCAAAAGCAGTACGAAAGTAGCGCCGATGCCAAGCGTCTGATTGACACCGCAAAACTCATTGAGGGTTTGGCTCGTCATACCTCGATGCATGCCTGTGGGGTTGTTATTACTCAAGACCCCGTCACTGAATACACCCCCCTCCAACGAGTGTCCGGTTCACGCGAGGGCGTTGTTACCCAGTACGCCTCCTCCACGAAAGCCAATGCCGTAGAAAAAATTGGCCTTCTCAAAATGGACTTCTTGGGCCTCAAAAACCTAACCATCATCCAAAATACCCTTCGTATCATCAAGGCTCTCGGGAAATTTGATAATTTGGCTCAAAAACTTGGCCTTGAGGCAAGTACCGTCTCTGTAGCTGACATCATGAGCCGACTACCACTCGATGACGAGGCTACCTATCGCCTCCTACAAGAAGCTCACACAACTGGTGTCTTCCAGCTTGAAAGCTCTGGTATGAAACGCTACCTGAAACAACTGAAGCCATCAGTATTTGAAGACATTATCGCTATGGTGGCCCTCTATCGCCCTGGACCAATGGACTATATTCCAGACTTTATTGCTGGTAAACACGGCACCAAAGAGGTCAAGTACCTTCATCCCAAACTTGAACCCATCCTTCGCAACACTTACGGCGTTGCTGTTTATCAGGAACAACTCATGCAAATTGCGCGTGACCTAGCCGGCTTTTCCCTCGGTGAGGCCGATGTTCTCCGCAAAGCCGTTGGAAAGAAAATTGTCGAGCTGGTTGCCGAACAACGAGAGAAATTCATCGAAGGCTGTATTCAGACTGGGGTCGGCAAGAAAATTGGCGAGCAAGTTTTCGCCTTCATTGAACCATTCGCCGGCTACGGTTTCAATCGCTCCCATGCTGCCTGCTATGCCCTCATCGGGTATCAGACAGCATACCTCAAGGCTCATTATCCGGCTGAGTTCATGGCTGCCCTTCTTACTAGCGACCAACATGATATTGATCGCATCGCTATCGAAGTCCGGGAGGCTCGTGAAATTGGACTGGAAGTACTCCCGCCATCCGTCAATGAAAGCTTTGAGGACTTTACTGTGGTCGTTGGCGAAGATGGAAAAGAACGCGTACGCTTTGGTATGAACGCCATAAAAAACGTCGGCTCAGTCTGCACTGAAGAAATTGTCAAAGCACGAAAACAAGGAGGAAAATTCAAAACACTAGAAGACTTCATCAAACGAGTACAGACCAAAGACTTAAATAAGCGCTCTCTTGAATCACTTTCCAAGGTAGGCGCCCTAGAAGACTTCGGGGAACGCGGACAGCTCTTTGCGAGTATCGACGACATTCTCCGTCACAGCAAAAATTTGAAAACTATTGCCGATACCCATGCCGCCAGCCTATTTGGCAACATTGAAATGCCCGTCAGTGAAATCAAGTTAGCGTCAGTCGCCCCTGCCAATAAAAAAACTCGCCTCGACTGGGAAAAAGAACTTCTTGGTCTCTACGTAAGCGATCATCCCACGAGTGATTATCAATCTTACTTCAGTAAAGTAGCCACACCACTTGGTCAACTCGAGAAGCAATCTGACAATGCCAATGTCAGAATTGGTGGTGTCATCACCACCGTAAGAAAAATTTTGACCAAAACTGGTAGTACCATGTTCTTCGTCGGGCTTGAAGACATGACTGGCCGGATTGAAATGCTGGTTTTTGGTAAAACTGCCGAGCACACTGCTGGATCCTGGCTAGAGGGAGAGATTGTCATCGTCAATGCCCGTGTCTCACATAAAGACGGGGCGCTCAAATGTATCGCCGAAAGTGTAGAAAAGATTTCGCCCGAGACACTCACTCACTTTGCCCGCACCGAAGCCACTCGGGCCAAGCTATCACGTCCCGTGTCAAAAGAAGCACCTGATGCCACATCAGAACCAAAGACTGCCACAAAACGCCTCACCATAACCATTGGTGGTGCCAATCCAACAGGTACCATCGCTAAACTTTCACAGTTGCTCAAGACAATGCCAAGCGGCGACCACACGGTCTCGGTCAAATTGGGAGGGACATTTATTGAAACCACGTTTATCATCAGCCCCACTTCAGAGTACCGGAAAGATATTGAGGCCATCGAGGGGGTAGAATCGGTAGCCTAGACACACTATTCAAAATGGCGAAAGTTTGTCATACTAGTCCGATGCCAAATACACCCCACCCTACGATTATTATCACTGGACCGACAGCCTCCGGCAAGTCGGATTTAGCCATTTCTTTAGCCAAGAAATACGGTGGCGAAATCATCTCCGCTGACAGTCGGCAGGTCTATCGAGGTATGGACATCGGCACTGGTAAAGTGACCAAACGAGAACAACGACTCGCTCCCCACTGGCTTCTCAATGTGGCCAGTCCCAAGAGAAATTACAACGTCACCCACTTTGTCCGTGATGCCAAACACGCCATGGCAAATATCCGGAAGCGAGGCAAAACTCCCATCATCTGTGGCGGGACTGGCTTCTGGATTCAAGCACTCATTGAAAATAGTCCTTTTCCGGCCGTCAAACCCAATCTCGTCCTGCGGAAAAAACTCAAAACGTACTCTACTGAAAATCTCTTCAAACAGCTTCAAAAAAAAGATTCGGACCGTGCTAAAAATATCGATCCTAAAAACAAGGTCCGCCTTATTCGTGCTCTGGAAATCATCAGCGTTCTCGGCAAGGTACCACGACCCGAAAAAATCTCGCAACGACCGAGCGATTGCCTCATCTTCGCGTTAAATCCCTCCAAAGAAATACTTTGGGGCAACATTGCCTCACGTCTGGAAAAACGGTTAAAACAGGGTATGGTAGCCGAGGTACGGGAGCTGCGCGCCAGTGGAATCAGCTGGAAAAAACTGGAAAGTTTTGGCCTTGAGTACAAATATATCGCCCTCTTTCTCCAGAAGAAAATTTCTCGTGAGGAAATGAAAGAACGCCTCGAGTTGGAAATCCGCCACTACGCCAAACGCCAACTGACATGGCTCCGTCGTTTCGAGAAAACTCATCCTCTCGAATGGGCCGAGACTAAAGAAGTAGTCCTCACACTTGTCGCAAAAAAATTTCACCTGATTTAAAAAAAATTACGTAATGAATTACGTAATTTTTTGTTTATTTCACCTGCCTGCTATTCTACTACGCCAATTTTTTTCTAAGGAGTTCCATGACGAGTTTAGGATTCGCTTTTCCCTTCGTTTCTGCCATCACCTGACCCATGAGATATTGCAGAGCATTTTGTTTCCCAGACTTGAAGTCCGATACAGATTGTTCATTGCGCTCAAGCACTGCGTGAACCGCCTTTTCCAAAACCTCGCTATCGTTCACCTGACCAAGATTGAGACGTTCGATAATATGCGACGGATCCGTATCGCCATCGCCACCCTGGTACATGGTAGCAAGCACCGTCTGCGCTGCACTTGAGTTGATCTTACCATCTGCCACGATACCAATGAATTCAGCATAATTCTCTGGCGTGAGAGCGAGGTTTTCAATGGACTGATTATTTTCAACGAGATGCTTGCGCAGTTCAGTCAAGAGGTAGTTTGAAGCAAGCTTCACTGCCCGTTCTACCGGCACCGTCACTTCTTTGGCAGCAATTTTTTCCTCAAGCTCACTTACTACCGCCTCAAAGTATTCCGAAAAAGACCTTTCGTCCGTTAAAGTCACGACATCTTTTTCAGGAAGACCGTACTGACTCATAAACCGAGCTTTCTTCGCATCTGGCAATTCCGGCAACGTCGTCTTCAGTCGCTCTACATAATCCGCATCGAAACGAAAAGGCGGGATATCCGGCTCCGGAAAATAGCGATAGTCATGGGCTGATTCTTTCTTGCGCTGAGAAACGGTGATGTTTTTGTTCTCATCCCATCCTCTCGTCTCCTGAATAACACTCTCGCCTTTTTCAAGCATTTCAGTCTGACGAATAATCTCATATTCAATCGCCCGCTCTACCGAACGAAACGAGTTGATATTTTTCACTTCCACTTTGGTACCCGACAACCGATCTGCGCCCTCCGGATACAGAGAGATGTTGACTTCACAGCGCATCTGCCCCTTCTCCATATCAGCATTTGACACTCGAAGGTAACGGAGTGTCTGACGAAGCTTCTGACAAAACAAACTAGCATCGCGACCATTAGTAAAGTCCGGTTCAGTCACCAGCTCCATAAGTGGTACTCCAGCCCGATTGAAGTCAACGAGAGTATAGTCCGCCCCTGCCGGATGCATCGACTTCCCCGTATCTTCTTCAAGATGAATGCGGGTAATACGAAATTTTCGTCCCTCAATTTCCATAGTGCCGGCCTCACAAAAAGGCTGATCATACTGAGAAATCTGATACCCCTTCGGCAAATCAGGATAGAAATAATTTTTTCGATCAAACTTAGAGTCCAGCCGAAGCGTACAACCAAGTGCGAGACCGACCCGCTGTACCGCCTCAATAGCAGCCGCATTTGGCACAGGAAGCGCTCCAGGCTGAGCAGTACAAACCGGACAAATATTGACGTTAGGAACTGTCTCCATACCGAGACCATTCTTGCACGCACAAAACATCTTGGACTCAGTTCTGAGTTCCGCATGCACCTCCATACCAATGGTTACTCCGTACTTCATATGCGCATTCTAATGGGTACCTGTACTACCAAATCCTCCTTCACCACGTATGGTATCATCTAACTCACTCACTTCGCAAACCTCAGGCAATTCCACCCTCTGAATCAATAATTGGCTTATTTTAGCCCCTTTTTCAACAACATAAGGATCATTTGAAAGATTGACCATAATAACACCAATCTCGCCACGATAGGAAGCATCGATAACTCCCCCCATCGTCTTTACACCCCACTTGTGTGGCACACTTGATTTATCCCAAATAAGCCCCACGTAACCCGAAGGGATCGCCAGGGCAATGGCTGTTTTTACAGTCCGTCGTTCCCCGGGTGCCAACACAAACGACTCGTATGAATACAGGTCCAACCCAGCATCATCCGCATGAGCACGAGCTGGAACAAAAGCATCATCGGCTAATTTTTTAACATGTAACTTCATAATATTTGTGCTACTTGCTCCCATACCTTTTCCGCAATCTCTTCCCGAGAGAGCAGTTCGCCCTTTTTAGTGCAATCAATTTTCTTCCAGTGATTAAGTTTTTTAACAAGCTTCAAAGCATTGGATCGACTTGCCGCCTGATGATCAACATTTGCCTCAGCCAAATCAGTCTTACGTCTCTTCATATAAACCTTTTTTTGCTTCTGATCTTCTGCTTTTAAGAGTGACTGAGAGATAAGGGTTGGAACATCAAGGTAGGTAATAATATCAGGACGTGGCAAACCAAAAACACCATGCTCCATTTGGTCAAGCCAGCTTAAAAACTCCTTCTGTCGTTTTGGATGAACAATCTTTCCTCCTTGATGTATCTGATTAGAGCTCACGTAGCGGTCGAGCACTACCACATATCCTTTTTTGAGCCACTCCTCAATCTTTGGCTTTGATTCGAACCGATCAGCAGCGTACAGTACCGATCCAATATGGGGATCAATCGCTATAAAATCCCCATACTCCCCCGTAAGACACTCACCAATGAGGGCACCAAAAAAATTCGTCTCATATTGGGGAAAGTCGAGAGTTTTTACTTTGTACCCCTCCTTATGAAGTCGCGCTATGAGAAATCGTGTCTGGGTCGCCTTGCCACTCCCATCACTCCCGTCAAGCACAATCAATTTTCCCTTTTTCATATTCATTGCCTTACTTCCGTACCTTGGCCACTACTTCATCAATCTGCTTTTGAAGTTCTTCGAGTGTCCCGTCGTTATTCACGACATAATCAGCCCGTTCTTTGAGACCGCGTATTTGTACTTCTGTTTCCAAAAGAGCGTCTTTTTCAAACTGCGCCAACGTTTTTCCTTCGTCATCGGTATTTTGACGGCGCTTCGTCAGCCGTTCATAGCGCGTTTCCGGACTCGCCTCAACATAGACAAAATAAAAATTAGGCTCGGTTTCCATATGAACAATATCAAACGATCGTCGAACGCCATCGACTACGACCAATTCCTTGTCGCTTTTTTTAGCCTCGGCCAACATAATTTTAGAAAAAATATCCTCACCAAAACCCTTGCGCAGATGTAGAGAAAGACGCGCCATATTCTCGCGATTTTGATCCAAACTCATCCGATCGAGGATATCCCGGAGCGGCTGCGAGAAGCGTAATGACAACGCTCCATGCTTCTCAGCCAGATATTTCCCTACCGTATCCTTACCGCATGCAATCTCCCCCGCAATTCCGATAATGATTTTTTCCATAGTATTCGACATTGTATTGTTAGTATTTATCTTTCCAAAATATAATACGTAAACTTGTTCTTTTCATTCTCTCCGAATTCTTGACTGAGTACTTTTTGAAATTCGCTATAATCCGGAAAAAATGTGTCCGCTTCATGTTCCCCTTCCACCAACGTCAGGTACAACCTTTCCGTGAGAGACAAAAATTGTTTATAGATACTCGCACCACCGATGATGAATACTTCGGTATCCTCCACCTCCTTGGCTTTTTGCAGCGCCTCCTCAATTGAATGAACAACTACACAACCGGACAACTCAAGTGACTGATTGAGCGTCACCACAATATTCTGTCGATTAGGTAACGGCCTTCCGATTGAATAGTACGTATTTTCACCCATGATGACCGTATGCCCGGTAGTCAACTGTTTGAATCGACGTAAATCTTCGGGGATATCCCAAAGAAGCTTATTATTCTTACCAATGGCGCGATTTTTATCAACGGCCACAATCATGGAAATTTTTGGCGTAGACATGGAGTCAATGTTAGACAGCTATTGGAGCCTTGATGGCCGGATGAGATTGATAGCTCTCAAGCGTAAAGTCTTCAGGTTTAAAATCAAAAATATCTCTCACTGCTGGATTGAGTTTCATGATCGAAAGTGGAAGCGGGTTACGGGTCAATTGTTCCTGTACCTGATCGTGATGATTACTGTAGATATGGACATCGCCACCCGTCCACACAAATTCGCCCGGCTCCAAATCACACACTTGCGCCACCATCATGGTAAGCAACGCATAAGAGGCAATGTTAAATGGCACACCGAGAAAGGTATCACAACTGCGCTGGTAGAGCTGGCAAGACAATTTCCCATTAGCCACGTAAAATTGAAAGAGACAGTGACAGGGAGGTAGTCCCGCTTTGCCCATTTCCTCAATATCAGCCACATTCCACGCCGATACAATGAGCCGTCGATCATCGGGCTTTTGTTTGATACGCTCAATTACCTGCGTAATCTGGTCAATATGCCGCCCGTCCGGTGTCGGCCAACTGCGCCATTGGTAACCATAAATAGGACCAAGCTCTCCGTACTCCTTGGAAAAATCATCCTCTGTCTTGATACGCTCGATGAATGTCTTGAGGCCAGATTTCCATTCTCCGCTTCCTGTTTCAGGAATAGTCTGGTTTGTTTTTTTAAGATAGGCCTTGTAGGGCCACTCATCCCAAATATGGACATCATTTTGGGCCAGATATCTGAGATTTGAGTCCCCTTTAAGAAACCAAAGCAGTTCAATGATAATGGAACGGAGCGCCATCTTCTTAGTAGTAAGGAGCGGAAATCCCTCAGACAAATCAAATCGCATCTGATATCCAAAAACGCTTCGTGTCCCAGTACCAGTACGATCCCCCTTATCGACACCGTGTTCTTCGATATGCTTCAGGAGATCTAGATATTGACGCATACTAACAATAGTGAGAAATTATCCCATTTCTTATCCATTTTATCGTACTCACAGCACTTCCGCAAACCAGTGGAAACAAGAAAAAAAGCCCTATTTTTTTGGGCTTTTTTTCTTGAAGTTGAGATGCATTTTTGAGGCCTGGGGCTTGGTATCCCCCTTATATTTGGAGTTCAGTCCTTTAGAACCGTACGGGCGCTCACAGGGAGACGAGAGGTATTCGAAGGCCATTTGACCAATCGGCATACCGTAGTACAACTTGAGCGGAATTTTCCCAGCATTAAAAAGTTCCAGGGTCATTTTGAGTGAATTTCCAGCGTCAAGAAACCCCGCCGTTGTATGAATAATGAGACCGAGGCGCCCGAGAGAGCTCTTCCCTTCCAGTCGGCCAACCAATTTCTCTGACACGCCCGTTTCTTCCAAAAGAACACCGAGCGCAAATTCTCCCGGATGAAGGATGAAAGGCTCATTCTTGGTAATATCAATCTTTTTCATCAAATCCGACGAAATATCTCTCGGATCAATCACAAAGTTCTGATTGGTATTGAATACCAAAAAATGACGGTCAAGATGAACATCGTAGCTCGCCGGTTGTACACACTCAGCCCGAAACGGTTTAATAACAATTTCCTTCGATTTCAACTCCTTTTTGATATCACGATCTGAGAGAATCATAATTTTGAGCATTAAACACAAGAGACCCAAAAGGGTCCCTTGAAACGTTACGCCTTAAGTGTCAGACTTGGACCCATGGTTGAGCACACAGAGAGACGCTTGATAAGTTTGCCTTTCATGTTCTCGGGCTTGGACTTGTCGATGGTTTCACGAAACGTTTGATAATTCTCAGTCAATTGTTCAGCCGTGAAGGAAAGTTTACCGATGACCTGGTGCACATTACCGGTGTCATCATTCTTAAAGCTCACCTTCTTACCCTTTTTGAGCATTTCCACCGCTTCCTTGATTTTAACGGTAACCGTTTCAGTCTTCGGTGATGGCATCATACCCTTCGGACCCAAGATTTTAGCGATAACAGCGAGTTTGGGCATGAGTTCAGGTGTTGCCAAAAGGACATCGAATGCAACGCCCGGCACTACCTTACCATTCTTGATATCTGCGATAAGCTCTTCGCCGCCAATGAGATCAGCCTGTGCCTCCTCAGCTTCTTTTTCTTTACTGCTTGTGATGACAGCCACTTTCTGAGCACGACCAGTACCATGCGGCAAAATAACAGTCGCCCGAACCATTTCATCAGACTTCTTCGGATTGATACCGAGACGAACATGCACTTCGACAGACTCATCAAATTTAGCCGTCTTGTTCTCCTTCAAAAAAGCAATGGCTTCTTCCGGCGTATACTCCTTCCCCTCCTCAAGTTTCGTCGCGATATTACGGTATAATTTCCCGTGTTTCATAGTATTGTCGTGGTTCAAACGCCTCGGCCGTCATACGAACGGGCTCCCACAAGAATTTAATAATAACTAGTCAACTACTTTGATACCCATTGAACGAGCGGAACCAGCGATAATCTTCATCGCAGCATCAACATCATTAGCAGAGAGATCCACCATCTTTTTTTCAGCAATTTCACGAACCTGAGCCATTGTTACCTGTCCCGCCTTGTCCTTGAGCGGATTAGCCGCGGCCTTGGCAATGCCGGCAGCCTTTTTCAGAAGATCAGAAGCAGGCGAAGTCTTGAGCGCAAATGTGAATGTTCGATCTTCGAAAACAGTAATCTCTGCCGGAACAATATCACCCATACGGTCTTGAGTGGCAGCATTAAACTTGGAGCAAAAATCCTGAATATTGAGACCATGCTGACCAAGAGCTGGTCCAACCGGAGGGGCTGGATTAGCCTTACCAGCAGGAATCTGGAGCTTAATGACGGTTTTGATTGCCTTTGCCATAGTATTCTATAAATCAATTACTTATCCCTTCTTGACCTGGAGAAAATCGAGTTCCACTGGTGTTTCACGACCAAAAATAGAAACAAGTACTTTGACCTTACCTTTCTCCTCATCAATTTCCTGAATCTTCCCTTCGAATTCCTTAAATGGGCCATCAACAATCTTCACAGCATCACCGACGTGTACATCAATCTTATATTTCGGTTCGGCCACACCCATTCGCTTCTTCAAGGCATCAATTTCCTTGGTATCAATAGGGGTCGGAGTAGTACCAAGACCAATAAATCCGGTGACGTTAGGCGTATTACGCACCACATACCAGGAAGCATCCGTCACCATCATATCAACAAGGACATAACCAGGATAAATGCGCTCCTCCACCACCACACGCTTCCCCCCTTTAATCTTGATTTTCTTTTCCTTTGGCACCAAGACATCAAAGATAAGCTCCTGCATATCCATGGATTCAATACGCTGCTTCAAGTTACGAGCAACGTTATCCTCATAGCCAGAATAGGTATGAAGTACATACCAGGATCGGCCGTGATGTTGTGTTTGCTTTGCCATAAGAAATACCTCCTAAAAGATTATGTGAGCAAATACTTTTCAACCAGAAAACCAAAGAGGAAATCAAGAGCTCCGAGAAAAATTGCCACCGAAAGACTAATAGTAATCACCAGCATCGTATAGCGGATGATTTCTTGTCTCGATGGCCAATTGACACGTGAGAGTTCGACTTTGGCCTCTCGCAAAAAGGTCAGAATGGCTTGCATATTTTTTCCCTCTTAAAAAAAGCCCCGAGGGCTTTGTAAGGAGAGATTACCAGAAAAAAGAGGAGCTGTCAATCCCACATCTTTTTGGCATGAGCACGCAAAAAACTGGCACCTAAAGGATGCTTTATGTCCTACGGATAAATGGTGATAAGAGAAGCTTTTAGAGAAATGACACCAAAAAGGCGCGGGACTAAAAAAGCTCGACTTCATCGAAGAATTTCTTATAGTTTCTCAGATGATTTTCGGTCTCCTCGCGCGAAAGGACAAAAGTAGCATCATGGACAATTTGGTTACGAATCTCATGAGAAACAATGAGTAAATCTTTAGTACCAAGCTGCGCCCCCTTTACTCCCTCAAGCTTCTCGGTCATCGTTGCTCCTTGAAATCCGATGCCGTCAAGAATCTCATCAGCGAGGGCGTCAGCCTCGAGAATGGCTACCTTGTATTGTGACGGATTTCCTGTATCAAGTCGTCCCAGAATCGCCTCCCAACGCTTGATAAGAGAGCTCTTTGTCACTAGGGGTCTCTCTGAACCATAAAGCGCCGCTTTAAGATCAGATGATAGTCCCTTCAGAAGGAGCAACAACACGATATCAACCAAAAGCACCCCAATATAAACGAAGAGGAAAAATTTGAGCGTAAAAAAAAGAATCGAGTGCTCAAGAAACTGAGTGACCTTTTCCCATACGAAAAACGACAATTGTGTCAAATCGACCTCCATACCCTACTATTATTTGGTCTTTGTTTCAAAAGCATGAGCTACTGCGAGCAGATTTTCCTCATCAAACCAACGCCCCATCAGCTGCCCCCCAATAGGAAGCTTTTTTCCTTCTTCATCAACAGTACCAATAGGAAAAGAAAGGGCTGGCACGCCAGTCAAATTAGCAGTAACAGTATAGATATCCCCGAGATACATCTTGAGCGGATCGGTATTTTTTTCACCAATCTTAAACGCGGGTTCAGGAGCGGTAGGAGAAAAGATAAAATCTACCGTTTCAAAAACCTTTTCAAAGTCCTGCTTGAGGAGTGCTCGCACCTTCTGTGCCTTGAGATAGTAGGCATCGTAATACCCTGAGGAAAGACTGTAGGTCCCGAGCATTATTCGGCGCTTCACTTCCGGTCCAAATCCATGATGACGCGTATCGAGATAGGTCTCAAGAAGGGTACTGGTACCAACAGTAGAATTCTTTTCATCGTTAATCGAAAGCCCATAGCGCATGCCATCGTAACGCGCCATATTGGAACTGAGTTCACACGGCTGAATGATATAGTAACAGGGCAAAGCAAAAGCACTGTGAGGAAGGGAAATTTCTACCACTTCAACCCCTAGGGAACGAAAACGATTGAGAGCGGCCTGAGAGAGATCCTTAATCCTCGGGTCAAGACTCTCCGCAAAATACTCTTTCGGTACACCAATTTTCTTGCCTCGGATATCCGTCTCCAAATAATCTTCGTATCGCTTCTCATGACCACTGTCAGCCGAAGTAGCATCATGAATGTCTCGTCCGGCGATGCGTGACAATACGATGGCTACATCTTCTACGCTTGTTGCTATCGGTCCGATTTGATCAAGACTCGATGCTGCCGCCATGAGACCATAGCGACTGACTCGACCGTAGGTCGGCTTGAGACCAACTACCCCGCAAAAAGCAGAGGGTTGCCGAATTGATCCACCAGTATCCGATCCAAGGGCCCAGACAACCTGCCCTGCAGCCACTGCCGCCGCAGAGCCACCAGACGTACCTCCTGGCACTCGCGTGATATCGACGGGATTTTTGGTCACCTGGTAAGCACTATTTTCCGTGGATGAACCAAGAGCAAATTCATCCATGTTTGTCTTGCCCAAAATTGGCGCATGAATCGCTTTTAACTTTTCAACAACTGTCGCGTCATGAGGCGCAATATAGTTATCAAGAATTTTGGAAGCACTCGTGGTGCGGATACCCTTCACAAGCATATTATCCTTGAGGGCCCCAGGAATACCAGCAAGCAAATCGATGCTTTCCCCTCGGGCAATCTGTTCATCCACCGCCCGAGCTTCCGCCATGGCCTCATCCTTCATGAGAGTAAGGAACGCCAGAATGCTTGGCTCTTTTTCTGAAAGTGCAGCAAAATACCGTTCGACAAGCTCAAGAGCCGTACACTCACGATTAACCAATTTTTGGTGAAGATCTCGAATCATACTAAAATACCGAACGGACTTTGAGAAAATTATCTTTCGTATCAGGAGCATTCCTAAGTATCTGGGTCTTGCCACTCTTTTCAAACATCACTTGTTCATCACTCCGCATCACATCAGTACGGCCGGTGATATGACCAATCGGTTCAATAGTATCAGTCGGAAGCGTCTCTAGCTCTCGAAAAAAATCAAACACGGCCGATAGATCCTTCTGATACATCGGTATTTCATCCTTATTCAGCCCAATACGACTCAACAAGGCAATGTGTTCTACTTCATCCTGAGATAACATATCATCCCTCTATCACTTAATTCCTCAGCAAAACCCGAAACTGTTCCTCATTAATAGTCTTCACTCCCAGTTTTTCGGCATCAGCAAACTTACTCCCTGGATTCTTACCGACAAGCACCATATCTGTCTTTTTGCTCACGGAGGAAGCGACTGAACCGCCTTTTTCCTTAATCATAGCCTTGGCCTCATCTCTTGTAAAGGAATCAAGTTCACCCGTCAAAACAAAGGTCATGCCCTGCCACGGCAGATTATGATTCTTCGTCTCAGGAAGAGAAAGCTTCACTCCTTCATCCGTTAAAGCGGTGAGTAATACCTGATGTTCCTCACTGCTAAACCAAGAACTTATACTCTTCGTAACCGTTTCACCAATACCCTTGATGGCATTCAAATCATCAGCCTTCAACGAAGAAAAAAGGCGCCCCAATTTACTAGGCGTCTCAACACCCTCCGCAACCAAACGAGAAAGAAAGGCCGTAACCAGAAGCTCTGCTGTTTCTTCCCCAACATGATGAATACCTAAGGAAAACAAAAATTTAGCCAGGGGTACCGTTTTGGCTCGCGTAATAGATTCCACTAATTTATCTGCTTTCTTTTCTGCAAATCTCTCAAGCGGCATCAAATCCCCTGCAGTCAGAGCAAAAATATCGGCCATATCACGTACCAGTCCCTCATTCATCAATTGCTCAATAATCTTGTCACCGAGCCCAGGAATATCGAGTCCTTTTTTTGACACCGCATGAATGAGGTATTCCATTTCTATGGCGAAACACTGAGCATTCGAGCAATAAAGCGCTGCTGAAAGCTCATCATTTTGCATGGTTCGACGTTCCACAGGGCTTTGGCATATCGGGCAAGTACGCGGTATCCCCATCCTCTTCTCTTTTCCGGTCCGTAAGCTCTCGATGACTGATACAATTTCTGGAATAATATCACCAGCCTTTTGAAGTACCACTGTATCCCCTATCCGCACCCCAAGCCGTTTGATTTCGTCAAAATTATGAAGAGTAGCACGACTCACCGTACTCCCAGCAATCCGAACTGGCCGAAGATGAGCAACTGGGGTAAGAGCCCCTGTTCGTCCAATTTGAACCACGATATCCTCAACGACTGTCGTCGCCTGTTCAGCCGGAAACTTGTAGGCCACTCCAAAACGAGGGGCTTTCCCAGTATAGCCAAGTGTGTTTTGAAGCTGCCGATTATTCACCTTGATGACGATGCCATCGAGTCCGTAGGGAAGAGTATGTCGTTTTTCGCTCCATTCATAATAGTATGCTTCAATTTCCTCCACGTTCTGACAAAGACGAAAATGGGGATTCACCTGAAAACCCAGTTGTTTCAAAAGTTCTAATTCTTCCGTTTGAGTCTCTGGAAAGATATCGATTCCGGCACGTGATACCGCATCGATATCATAGACGAAAGAATCTAAACGACGTGAAGCCGTTATTTTGGAATCGAGCTGACGAATAGAACCAGCGGCGGCATTACGTGGGTTGGCAAATACCGGATCACCAGCCTTTTCCCGCTCTTTGTTAATCCTTTGTAGTTCCCCCCCTGGAAGCCATATCTCTCCCACAAAAGTACCTGAGGTTGATTCATCACTGAGATGAAGTGGCACACTCCGAATCGTCCGAATATTTTCCGTCACATCTTCACCTATGGTCCCGTCGCCACGAGTAGCCCCCTGCACTAGCACGCCTTTCTCATAATTGAGTACCATCTTCAACCCATCAATCTTCAATTCACACACGTATTCCACTGCCAACGATTGACCCTCTTTTTCGAGAAATTTCTTTATTTTCTTGTCCCAAGCTACGAGTTCATTATGATCAAAAACATCATCAAAAGACCACTGCTGCGAAGCATGTCTTACTTTGCGAAAATTTTCTAAGGGCTCTCCCCCAATCCGTTTCGTTGGACTGTTAGGGAGAACCAAATCCGGATATTCTTGCTCCAACGACTCAAGCTCGGCTACCAGCGAATCATAGGCCTCATCAGAAAGGGTCGGCTGATCCAAGACATGATACGCACGCCGATGAATCTCTATTTCACGGCTGAGCGTCAATATACGATTTTTGGCTTGTTCCTCGGATATACGGTCTTTCATATATCCAGTATATCATTCTATCACCATTCCAAAAACCCCACATCAACAACTCTATCAGCCAAATCGTGATACTCAACGGTAAATCATAACAATTCTTAACCGAACGATTGTATTAACACCAAAAAAACGTATCAAAAAAATAAAAAGGAGAAAATACCACGTACTTAATAAATACCTCTTTTCTTTTAATTCGTATTCGTTTTATACCCCGCCTGATACTAATCTTTGATACATCGAACTGACATTGCTTGCTCTTTTAAGAGATTTTGTCTAGCTACTGTTCCGCCAAAACCGTCAATACTCAAAACGTTATCAACCCAAATCCCTGTTGCATCGATCTCCTTAGAGGTGAGCAGGCTCGCCATAGCGGAGGTATCTCCCGGAAGACCTCTTCCCCCAAAAGAACCTCCCGTTTCCATTCCGGCAAAATTATTCTCAAATCCAGAACTTCCACCTGGTCTTATTTTAAAACCAACATCAGTTCCTTGAACCGTGGCAGCAAAAGTCGGGTCATTCACTGTAGGATCGAGATGATTATACAAAGTATACAGATCCATTCTCGTAGGAATATGCCATCCGTTTGGGCAAATACCCTGCGCCCCCTCCGTCGTTGAGTACTGCATAGCTTCATCCCAAGTATACAGCCCTCCATCTGGCTGATTGGGATGATTAGTGGTGCAGTTGGCGGACACATTACCGAAGCAGTATCGCTCGATAGTACCGTTATTTGTCTGATTAATACTATTGTTAATTCTATTCCCAACCCGCATATTTTGCTGCATCCAACACTGACTCCCGATAGCCACGGTGTCATACACATTACCATCGGCATCTGTAACGGTTGATGCGGTACAGGTCGGCGGTTCAACCGTAACATCGATAGCTCTCGTGGCGCCAGCATAATACCCAGTAGCTACAATACGCACGAGCTTAGTTCGCCACTCATCATACGTAGCGTAACCTGCTCCACTACACTGCAGTGGGCTATCGCTATTATCAAGAAATGCCACTTCATAGGTGGCTCCTGTACTCGCCGATGGCAGAGAACCAGAGACAACTCCTCCCGTACACCCGGCCGATCCATACAGACTCGTAGCCAGCGCCCCCACCGTAGCATCATTATCTTTGTAAACCCGTTTTAAAATATTTTCCGATGCCCCGTCAGCAATCTGAAAGGCGAGAGCGGAATTTTCGGTTGCTCGAGAACTATTCTTTCCCAAAATAACGATGCCCGCGGCACTAAGAGAAGCTGAAAGCAAAATCGTAAGCACCAAAAGTGTAAAGACGAGCACTGAGCCACGAGGATTTTTGTTTTTTAAAGTCATACACGTGTTGGTTTAGAGTCCAATATTGCCAAAATCACGAAGAGACACTGAGGTTTGAATCCGAGCATGATGTGAAGTCCCTTCAGAAATATCAAGTGAAATAGTCACCTTTCCCACTACAAGCGACGGAGTCGACGCAGACGGAGTTACCTTAAAGGATCCAGATATAACACCCGTACTAATATTAGTAAACACAACAAAGTTATGCGAAGTACATGCGGCTACATCAGCCACTGCCGCTGATGCTATCTGAAGATTCCCTCCATTGATACGATACCGGATGCAACGATCCTGTGAATGGTCAAAAAATTGAATAGACTGTACATCAGCCGGTCCAGAAGCCGGAACCACCACAGAGCTCGTTCGAAGTTCCTTCCCAATAATATTAAGCGAATACTGGGCATTATCAATATCACGTTGGATAGCACGCGTATTTCGATATCCTGAAAAAGCCGTCCCGAATATTTGCGATACTGCGACCATCATGAGCGAAAAAACAAACAAGGAAATAAGCACTTCCGCCAGAGTGAATCCTTTCGCTACAAGACAAGGCTTTATTTTTTTTTGAATTACTTGAATCAGCATAAGAAATATCCCTACTTCCAGGCAGTAAAGAAAGCCTCTGAATAAACACAAGAATTGGCGAGTGTACACGTAGCAGGATTCCCATTGGAAGGAGGAAGAGCCCCTCCTCCCCATACGACAAAACTACGCACCGAAGCCCGTTCGCCACCAACAGAAGAATAGTCTACGTAAATATAACGCGTGTAACGCTCTTGGCCCGTTCCGAGATGGGCATACATACCACTGGCATACTGAAGATAATATCGCGAGGCAGCTCCTTGCGCTGCCTGGCAGTCAAGACTCCCTGAAGCATCATTCCAATCAATGCGGCAGTGCTTATTATTGGAAAATGACGTAAACCCAGTTCCTCCAGACGCAAAATCATTATCACGAACATTCCGAACCAATTCTATACCCTCCTGGGCTAAATCCGTTGCAATAACAATATCCTGGTTCACAAAGGAATAACGGAGACTCCCCGACATCACTGCGATAATAGTCACTAGCCCAATTGATACCACAAAAATAGATAGAAGCACTTCAGGAGTAGAGAACCCACTCTGAAAAGAACGCTTCATTATCCGCCAAAGATGTATCGTCATAGCTACGGACAAGTTGTGCCAGAGAAATGATTGATGAGTCCACTCTGATACGTACAGACAACATAAGAGGTTCCGGCCTTACTAACCACGACTGGTTGGCTCGCTGTCGCGAAAGAAACCGCGGCATGTGGCAGCGTAAAGTAAAAATTTCCCGTACCAGCAAAAGCAGTGCCGCTCCCCAATGTATAGGAGCCAAGTATCGCTGATTGCGTACAAGCGCCACTGCCATCCTTATACCAGTACGTAGTAGTATATGACGTTGTCCCCCAAGAAACCACGAAACGACACGGGTTGGTTCCTGCCACTCCCTGGTAGCCCGTCAAGGCGTAATTTTGTGCTTCTCGGAAAGCACTCGCCACCTCTCGGGCCGTACCTTCAAGTTCCTGTGTTACTCGTCCTGTACTGTAATCAAACAACATCACTGACGACATGACACTGAGGATAGCCAAAACAACCAATACCTCAATGAGAGTGAAGGCGGCTTGTGTTATTGTATTTTTATTTTTTTCCATACATCCGACTGACCTACAGTAGTAGCGAGCGAAATACCTCAGGGTACATCTCTGGAAGAAAAAGCGTGAGCAAAGTACCAAGGACGAGATAGGGCGCGAACGGTATTTGTGTTTTTAGGCCTTTTCCGCCAAAAAGAGTCATGCCTATACCGATGATTGCCCCTGATCCAAATGAAAGCGTCATAAGAAGCAGTACTGCTGGTAGACCAACTATCAAACCAGCAAGCGCCCCCAGCCACACATCACCCCACCCCATCCAGGTTTCTCGGGAAAAAAATACCAACCCGAAAAAAAATGTCCCTATACTAATTGCTCCGAGCAAAGACTGTCCTGTCACCCCAGACCAAAATGCCTCTTTTCCAGAAAACGTTACTAGGAGATAAAGAAATGTCACCCCTAGTACGGATAAAAGTAAGACGATGGGAATTTCCATATACAGTATATCATAGGTCGCTATGGCAAGCAGGATACTTACGGTTATAAGGAGCCATGTCGTCAGCATCCAAGAACGCTGATCGCTTATATCAAAATAAAGAAGACTCACTATTGCAAAGCAAAGTCCTGTGACAGTCTCCAGCATCGGATACTGCCACGAGAGAGAAACATGACAATCACGACATTTTCCCCCAAGAAGAATAAAACTTAAAACCGGTATATTATCATACCAGCGAATCTGATGACCACACTGGTGACAATATGATCGTCCCAATAAAGTCTCCCCTGTTTTTAATCGATAAACAACAACATTGAGAAAACTCCCAATGATGAGCCCAAAGATGAAAAAAAATAAAGCGACCATATGATATCAGTATAGTCGTTTCCAAGAAAATTTCAAAGGAAACAAGACAAAAAAAATAACACTCTATTACAAATAAAAAATCCCGCCGGAGCAGGATTTTTTATTATCCGAAAAACTAGCAACCAGCACCCGCGTACGTCGTACCAGTATTGGTCACCGTCGCTGTACATACTATAGCCGTGTTAATCGGCGTGGCAGTAATAGAGAACGTACCGCTACCCGTGGCGCCACAGCTTGAGGCTCCAAATGCAGCTGCCCAGTTGGTCGAAGCAGAATCCGCCGGAGCTGTCGGGGCTGCCGAATCACACTGAATCAAAAATCCTGCTACCGCCCCCGCTGTTTCTGCCTTGAAAGCTGCTAATTGTGCCTTCGTTCGGGCATTGCTCAAACTCACCAAAACAATCGAGGCCAAAATACCGATGATGGCGATGACAATCAAGAGTTCGATGAGGGTAAAGCCCTTTAATGACTTTTTCATAACTTTCACCTCCTTTAACGAATTTATATTTATTTCAAAACTAGTATTCTATACTTTCACGACCAATCCATCATTACGGACAGTTCGTAAAATCCACCCCTGTTTCACTCACTGTCGCAGCTGTACAGCCGCCAGCTATTACTGAAGCTGACTGGGGTACTGCTCCGATAGAAAATGTACCATCACCAGCCGCGCCACAGCTTGAAGCAGCAAACGCTGCATCCCAATCTGTTGTCCCTGGGGTATCAGTCGGAGCGGTTAAGGCGTTATCATCACATTCGAGTACCAACCCACTCACTGCCCCGGCCACTTCAGCCTTGAAGGCAGCCTTCTGAGCCTTGGTCCGAGCGTTAGAGAGACTCACCAAAACAATCGAGGCCAAAATACCGATGATGGCGATGACAATCAAAAGTTCGATGAGGGTAAAGCCCTTCAACGTTTTTTTCATATGCTCACCTCCTTCTTGTTTTTGTTTTTATATTTCATTTCTTTGATATTTTTACTATAGCACATTTTGAGTCATTTCAACAGGACTACAACTGGGAAGCAATATTGTAAATTGGCATAAGTACCCCCACCACCAGTATTCCCACTCCGATTCCCAACGAAACGATGAGGATTGGCTCTATCAAACTCGTCAAGCTTCGGGTTGTTGTCTCTACCTCTTGATTATAGAACTTGGCCGTACTCGCAAGTACCCCCGATAAAGAACCCGTCTCCTCTCCGATACGAACCATCTGTGAGACAATCGGCGGAATCTCGCGTGAACGTAAAAGAACCGTACTCATTGTACCGCCAGATCGTACTTCATCGGCTGCCCGTAAAACAATCTTTTCAAAAACATGATTTCCCACGATCTCACTCACGATGTTCAGTGCTCGAACCACTGGAATACCTCCATCAAGCAGAGCACCTAGATTCTCAGCAAACCGGGTGACATAGATACTTCGACACAATGATCCTACCACAGGGATTTTTAGGATGATAATCTCCCACTCGTGTCGCCCGGCATCCGTCTTAATATAGTAAGCGATACCAGAAGCAACCGCTATAATAACCAGCAGTACCGCCCACCACCAGGCATTCATGAAATCCCCAAGCCAAATAAGGATAGCCGTATACCACGGGACAGGAACATGCAAATCCTTAATCATGATAGTCAATTTTGGCAAGATAAATGTCACTACCAAAAAACCAATAATAAAGGCTACCAAGAGCACAAATACTGGGTAATAGAGAGCCCCCTTAATTTTAGAAGCGAGTTGATAATTTTTTTCAATACTCTCCGCTACCACTTCAATTGATTTCTGCAGCTCTCCAGAAGCCTCACCTGCCCGAAGCATATTAATAACCAGTGGTGAGAATGTTCCGGTATGCTTTTCAATGGCTGTTGAAAATTGCGCCCCGTCCTCGATATCATCAGACATTTCCTTTAAAATGATTCGGAAGTAGCGATTGGTTGTTTGTTCCTCGACCGTCCGCAAGGCTGAAACCAGCGGGACACGTGCCTCTACCAACGTTGCTAACTGCTGAAAAAATACTACTAACTCCTTCTGTTTCACTCCTTCCCAGATTTTCTGAAAATCCTTGACAATCGTCAGGGTTTTTTCTTCTTCCTTGATAGAGATAGGCACCAGCCCATTGCGCCCTAAAATATCAGCTGCCAACTTATCATTGGCGGCCTCAACCATTCCTTCACGTATTTCGCCATGGGAATCCTTGGCCTTAAAAACAAACTTCATAGGAGAAACTTACGAACCTTTACTCAAAAGCATCTGAAGATAATCACGATTTTTCGAATACATAAAGGCATCGTCTACCGATACAAGTCCTCGACGTACCAAATCAGCCAGTGCTCGATCGAGTGATACCATTCCTTCTTTTAGGCTCGTCTCAATAACCGAATCAAGCTGATGGTTTTTATTTTCCCGAATCAGATTTTCAACAGCATTATTTTTAAACATAATCTCCACGGCCGGAATACGCCCCCCACCCGTATGAGGGAGAAGACGCTGCGATACCACTCCGAGAAGCACACTGGAGAGCTGCATCCGAATCTGGTTCTGCTGATGAGCCGGAAACACATCCACGATACGATCAATGGTTTGGGCGCTATCATTGGTATGAAGAGTCGCAAAGATGAGGTGACCCGTCTCGGCGGCAGTCATGGCCGTACTGATAGTTTCCAAATCACGAAGTTCACCGAGTAATACCACATTCGCATCCTCACGAAACACAGCACGCAACGCGTCGGAAAAATTCTTGGCATCGCGCCCTATCTCACGCTGATTAATGATGCAACGATCCTGATTGTACACAAATTCTATTGGGTCCTCGATGGTAACAATGTGTTTGTCCTGATTATGGTTGATATAGTCAATGATAGCGGCGAGAGTCGTCGACTTACCATGGCCCACCGGACCCGTTACCAGAACCAACCCCTGCGAATGACCAGCGAAATCATAAAGTGTCTTCGGGACATTGAGCTCGTTCAAATCACGGAGCTTATCCATAACAAAGCGCATGGTAATACTCACGTATCCCTTCTGAAAAAATACGTTGGTACGGAAACGTACCCTGTCTTCAAAATTATAGGAAAAATCCGTCTGACCAGCAGCTAAGAGTTCCTCTTTCTTTTCGTCGGTCAACAATACATCGCTCAGAGCCTTTGTGTCCTGTGGGGTCAGCATTTTTTCCTGAGTCATTGGATGGAGTTTGCCATCGATACGAAGCGTCGGGTACCGACCAACCACCAAATGCAAATCGGAGGCACCTTGCTGCCCTACTTGAAGCAATAAACTTTTGAGACGCTGTTCAACGTGCAGTGTTTCCATGTTTTTGGTATTGGTTTTTCTCTCGTAACTGCTTTAGTATAGCATACCACTCTTAGCTTCTATTCTTCATCAATCAGTATCTTCCCTTCAGTAACTCGCTCAACTTCCGAGAGAGTCGTTATCCCCTTCAAGACTTTCAATATACCATCCTGTTTCATTGTAAGCATTTTCTGATCATTTGCTGCCTGCTTGACCGCACTTTCGTTGCCCTCCTTGTCCGAAATAACCGTACGCATCACCTCGTCAACGGCCACTGTTTCGTACAGCGCAATCCGTCCCTTATAGCCTGTTAAGCCACACTTTTCACAACCCTTTCCCTGAAAGGCTACAATTTTTTGCCCTTTCTTGAGACCGTACGAAACAACCTCGGATTCCACGATATCAGCAAAATATTCTGCCACTATTTTATACTGCGTTTCTGTCAGTGGCATTTCAATTTTACAATGTTCACAAATACGCCGTACCAGACGCTGAGCCGCCACCGCCTGAAGGGAGGAGGCCAGCAAAAACGGTTCAATCCCCATGTCAACGAGACGTGTGATGGCTCCTACAGCATCATTGGTATGAAGAGTTGAAAGAACGAGGTGGCCCGTAAGCGCAGCATGGATAGCAAGTTCGGCGGTTTCGCCATCTCGAATTTCACCTACCATGATGACATTAGGATCCTGACGAAGAATCGAACGGAGTCCCGCCGCAAACGTATAACCGATTTCTGGTCGCACCTGACTCTGATTGATGCCCTCCATAAAATACTCTATCGGATCCTCGAGTGTAATAATGTTCCGATCCTCCTTATTTAATATCTGCAAAAAGGCATAGAGCGAAGTAGACTTTCCTGATCCAGTCGGTCCAGTTATAAGAATAATCCCAAACGGCTCTCGAATTTTGGTCTCAAGTACCTTACGGTTTCTCCCCCACAGACCAAGATTGTCGAGATTACCCACGCCAGCATTTTTTTCCAAAACACGCATCACTATTTTCTCTCCTTCCATTACCGGAAGACTTGAAACACGAAGATCCACAATCTCATCCTTACTTTCGAAACGAAAACGACCATCCTGAGGCTTGCGATTTTCATCAATTTTCAAATTGGCGAGGATTTTGATGCGTGATATAACCGCTCGGCCAACCTCCTTTGGAAAAACCAAATCCGCCCGGAGAAGCCCATCTACCCGATAACGTACTCGATAAGCGCCCTCTATCGGCTCAACATGGATATCACTGGCCCGACTGTCAAGCGCGTGTTTGACGACCACTTCTACCAATTTCGCAATAGGCGCATCTTGAAAAATATCCTGATCGGCAGCAGACTTGGTGACAAGCTCCTTTCTGGCAGCGATATCAATCTCCTCCTCCTTAAGAGACTGAATTGCTTCTTTCAAGACTTTTTCGGTACCAGTATAATTCTTGGCTATCTCATTAAAAAGCTTTTCAGAAATCAAGTAGACCTCGATACCGAGACGCTCCTTCTCCGCCAAAAACCGCAACACATTGAGGGCTTCAAAGTCCTGCGGATTTACCATAGCCACGGACAAGGTTGTTCCCTTTCTTTCGAAGGGTATCATGCTATATTTTCGAGCGGAGTCTTCTGGGATGAGTGTCAGAACATCTCGATGGATATTCTGAGGGACGCTCTCAACAAAGGGCACTCCCAAAGCTTCAGCTTGAGCCTTTATTGTTGCCAATTCTTCAGTAGCTATTTCTGTTGCCGTAACAGGTTTTTTACTTGCCATCGTAGTGTATACATCAAACAAAGAACCCTAAAAGAAGTCTATTGAAAAGGATTGGCTCGACCAGGATTGAGATCCTTGAGGGGCGACACTGGATACTGTATCCAGGCAAGGAGACTCGTCAGCTGGGCGGTATCAAAAACTCCTTTGGAAAAAATCGGCGCATTCAGCGCTGTATCGAGAGTCATCGGTGGGAAATAGTCAAACTGAGACTCAAATGTCCCCTTAAGCACCCCTGCTGCGGCATCCGCCGAATCTTCCTCAGGAACAGAGATAGAGAAATTTGAAATTTTATGAAATCGATTCATATGAGCTAATCGATTAAAAAAATCCTTTATGCCTTCATAGCTTCCTTTCACTTCAACTTCAGCGGCATAGGCCTTTACTTTGGGCTTCAACGCTGCAGCCACCGTCTCTCCAGCTACCACATTCGGATCAGCGCCTGCGGCAGGATCCGCCACTGAAGCTACCGATTTAGTGTCTGGCTTGATAACCACATTCTTCATGCCCATAATACTCACAAACACTCCGGACTGTGATGCTAGATAATTAAAAATATCAATAACACGCTCCTGATCGTGATCATTTGGAATAAATGAGTTTACCAAATTGACCGATTCTGTTTGCGAGGCAAGAGATGATTCGAGATTTGAAATATTCGAAAGCAACGTAGTCATATTCTGAGACTGCCCGGTTTTGGTATCAAGCAAGACTTTTTTCTCCTGCAACACATCGGTATCTGGTTTCACGTAACCAATAACAACGATGAGTGCCATGATAATAGAGAATGGAACAATGAGAATTTTCAAACTCATATGATAAAGGATTCAGTAGTTAAAAATTCGCTTTGAAAACAAAGGTGATTCTATCCTTATCATCACGCTCAATCCGATCAACCACGACCTGTGAAAATATTTTCTCCGCCTTTAAGCTCAGGATTTGCTCTGCCATTTTCCGAAAGTCCTCGCTTCTCCCGGCGATAATACTCGTGCGAGCTTGGTTATCATAAGTAAAGCTTGTCAAAACAATGCCGGGCACCATAACACTTTCCAGTCGACGAAGGATATCTCTCGGATCAGTCAAACCATCCCTGTGTTCGGCATAATACGTTACTCGGGCGTCAAAATCGGCTACCCGATTAACACCCTCGCCCTTTAGACGCTCTGCATTGGCACTTAATGTTTCATCCAGAGTAGCAATCTTTTTGTCGAGCGATCCAAGATAAAGACGCATACCACCCCATACCGACCCCGAAAGAGCCAAGAGTACCAAACTCACAATAATACCAGTATCAAAGAATCCTCGAGATCGCTTTACCTCCTCTTCTTCTGCTACTGGTTGAGAAAGATTTACACCTGGCATACTAAAAACATGAGAGATTTATATTTTTTTGGTAAGAAGATCCTTCAAAGAAAACGGCTTCTTTTGAACAAACTCCTTTTTATGAGTCATTTCGTCAACACCCACCAGCGCCAGACCAATGGCTACCGAAAAAGATGTTCCCAGACGCTGTATCTCTGCGCTTACTGATGGGTCATAGGTAATTCGCTTCCATGGATCGCCGATGCTCACCGGTATACCAAACACTCGGGTATAATACGTCGTTAATCCGGTCAATTGTGCCGTGCCACCTGAAAGAATAATTCCCTGACAGCTTTTATCCGGATATCTTTCTTGATAGGTCGAAAGCATTCGCTTCGCTTCACTGGCTATCATCTCAAGTGCCGGCAGCACCATAGAAGACCCTGCCTCATTCAAAAAATCCTTGCCACTTTTCTTCATGGCTTCGGCCCGTTCTGGTGCCACACCGAGCGCATCCGTGAGTGTCCGAGTAATGTCCTTGCCACCCGCATCAAGATTTCGACTCACCTTTACCAGTCCCTCGTCCACCAGCACCAAATTCGTGGCACGAGAACCGATATCTATGACGAGAAACACCCCTGGTTCATGACCAACAATTGACCGAATAAGTGAGAATGTCTCAAGCTCAAGAAAATTCATTTTTTTCTGCGCATCTCGGATATATTTCTGGTAACGTGCCACTTCTTTATTGAGTGCTGCCACTAACAGAATCTCCATCTGTTGAGCACCTCCCTCTTCTGCGGCAGGATGCATCCCAACAACCTCCCAACTAAGCGCTACGTCTTCGAGTGACGACGGGATATATTTATGAGCTTCAAATTGTATTGCTTCCTTCAATTCATCCTCACTCATCTCAGGGAGCTCAATGAGCGAAACCAGTCCGGTAAAAGCCGGCATGGCTGCGTAGATTCCGTCGCTCTTGGGCTGTAACCGCTCAAGCAACGCTCGCAAATACAACGCCACCTCATCATCAAAAGAGTTCTCACCAGTCATGATACCCTTTTCGAGACGACTCAAATCCACCTCACCAAAGTTCACTAGCTTCGGCTTGCCCTCCTCGACAGTCAATTCGACTGCCTTAATAAGGGAGGTACCAAAATCAATACCAAGAAAATATGGTTTCTTTCTTCCAAAAAACATCGCTTTTGTTTCTCGTTTTTTTGTTTACATCTGCTCTTGAAAGTATATCACAGGTTTTCTCTTTTCAAAAGCAAAATTGGATGCCCCTCACCGTTTGACAGTAGGCCATACCAACCCATAGAATAAATACGTTCAACCCTACCCGCCATTCCCCTATGCTCGAAACGACTTTCAGTCAAAAATTGACCCTACATGCTCGGCACAGCCTCAAAGAAGCCCGTGAAATTGCTCACTACACCCGTCACACTACTATTGAGCCAGAGCATCTCCTCCTCTCTATTTTTCTTGAAAATGGCAGCTTGGGCAGTATTTTGCTTGAAAATATTGGCTTTGAAAAGGAAAGTCTGGCAAAATTATGCCTCAAGAAAAAAACCGGGTCCAAAGCCCTACCCAAAACTCACCCCTTACCGCTCTCAGCCATACTCAAACACAGCCTGCGTCGAGCCTATGCCCTCGCGAGTGAGTTTCACTACCCCTACGTGGGTACCGAACATTTGGTCTATGCCCTTCTTGAAGAACGGAGCTCAACCATAGACTCAATCCTGGCCACTCTCAAAATTAAAGAGAAGAAAATTCAATCCACCATCGAAGCCCATCTCAATTTTGACCATTTCCCTCAGCTCTCAAAGATGTTTGACCTTCCAGAAGCAGCCAATACTGAAACCAGCAAGAAAAGCAGCAAAGCCACCCCTTCGCTTGACCAGTTCACTCTCGATATGGGCAAAGATGCGGGCAGTAGTCAGCATTTACTCGTAGGGCGCAAAAAAGAGCTTGACCGTCTCGTTCAAATTCTCTCTCGAAAAAATAAGAATAACCCCCTCCTCATCGGCGAGCCCGGTGTTGGCAAGACTGCCCTGGTCGCAGCCTTGGCCAAAAAAATTACCCGCGGTGACGTGCCTCACTCTCTTTTTAGCAAGCGCGTGCTCATGCTCGACCTCACGCTCGTCGTCGCCGGTACTAATTTCCGAGGAGAATTTGAATCACGCCTTAAGGACATCATCAAAGAGGCTTCTCAAAACAAAGACGTCATCCTCTTTATTGACGAAATCCACACCATCGTCGGAGCCGGCAATACCTCGGGCGGTCTCGACGCTGCCAACATCCTCAAGCCCGCTCTCTCACGGGGTGATATTCAGTGTATTGGTGCGACTACCCTCTCAGAATATAAACGTCATATCGAAAAAGATCCGGCACTCGATCGGCGATTTCAGTCACTCGTCATTACCGAGCCAACAGCCGAAGAAACTAAACATATTCTCAGTCAAACCAAAACCTCCTACGAAACATTCCACCATGTCGCTCTCTCACAGCCGATTATTGATTTGGCTGTCGACCTTGCTATTCGTCATATCCCAGATCGCTTCCTCCCTGATAAAGCTTTCGACATCATCGATGAGGCCTCGGCCCTCGCCAAGCACGGTAAGAACAAATCCCCTTTCGCTACCGCCTTGTTTCAGCTCGAAGAAGAACTCCGGGCCACCGTCGGACTCAAGGAATCACTCATCAAACACGAAAACTACGATGATGCCGCCAAATGGCACGCTCGAGAACAAGAAATCACCAAAAAAATTGCCGCGCTCAAGAAAAAACATCACGAGGAGGCCTCGCTTGATATCAAAGTTGTCACCGAAGAACATATCCTCCGGACTCTGGCCCACATGACCAATATTCCTTTCGAGAAATTATCCGAGGAGAATCCCGGGAGCAAGATTACTCGACTTGAACAGGTCTTCGCCGAACGTCTCATCGGCCAAAACGAAGCCGCGAATGCCCTGACGGAAACCCTGGTCCGTTCTGTTAGTAATATCAGCGACCCGGATCGACCCCTCGGCTCCTTCCTCTTCCTTGGTCCGACCGGCGTCGGCAAGACATATATCGCCAAGCTCCTCGCGGAGGAGTTCTTCGGAAGCAAACAAGCTCTCGTTCGACTGGACATGAGTGAGTTCATGGAGCGCCACAGCGTGGCTCAGATTCTTGGTGCTCCTGCCGGTTATGTCGGCCACGGCGAAGGCGGCAAACTGACTGAAACCATCAGACGTAAACCCTACAGTGTTGTCCTTTTCGATGAAATCGAGAAAGCTCACCCGGACGTCTTCAATATTCTCCTCCAGATTCTTGATGAGGGCACCCTCACCGATGCCGAAGGACGAAGCGTCAGTTTCCGCAATACGCTTATCATTCTCACCTCAAATATCGGCACCGCCGCCTTTACTCAGGGAGCGCGTATTGGATTTGAGAAACAACTCGATAACAAAAACCGCCTCTCGGCCTTCGAACAAACCAAGCAGAGCGTCCTCGGGGAGCTCAAAAAGGAACTCCGACCTGAGCTCCTGGCTCGCCTCGATCAAACCATCGTTTTTGAACCACTCTCAGAAAGCGCCATCGAACATATCGTCGCTCTCGAGCTCAGTACCCTTACCAAACGCCTCAAGGCCAAAGGCGTCACCCTAAGTGTACCCAAAAAAGTCCTGCTCCACATTGCCAAGAAAAGCTTTGCCCCGGAACAAGGCGCTCGTCTCGTCCGAAAAAACATTCAAGACCTGGTAGAAAAGCCGGTAGCCCGCAAACTCATTACCCAGTCCACTCAGAAGAAAAGAACGCTTCGTCTCTCCATAAAAGGTGACACCATTGTGTGCGCATAAACAGGGCCTCATGTATTTCATTGGGACGTTTTGTTTGGAAACAAGTTCTCGACACACTGTTTCCTCTTTCTTGTCTCGGCTGCGGCCGTACAAAATACTGGCTGTGCCCTACCTGTCTCTCACGCTTACCTATTCGGCTCGAGCAGGATTGCCCTACCTGTCGACACCATATTACTCCCCATGGAGCCGTCTGTTTCTCCTGCCGTGATACCAACCCACAATCCCTCGACGGTCTTTTCGTCGCCTCCTACTATCACGACTCGCTTCTCCCTCATGCTATCCATACCTGGAAGTACCGCTTTATCCCCGGCCTCGCCGCACCGCTCGGCCAGTTTCTCGCGACCACCCTCCGAGAGAGCGATCTCCCGCTCCCCGATGCTCTCATCCCGGTACCACTTCACCCGAGGCGCCTCCGGTTTCGAGGTTTCAATCAAGCCACGCTCCTCGCTACCGAACTCACCAAACGCCTCACCCCCGGTCTTGATTTCCCTGTCACGGAAGCCCTCATCCGTACCCGGTACACCAAACCGCAGATGAAAACTGATTCGCGCGAAGAGCGACTCAGGAACCTCAGGGAGGCTTTTGTCATCGTTCCCGGACAAGAAACAAACATCGTCAATAAACACCTATGGCTCGTCGATGACGTCGCCACGACCGGCACCACTCTCGAAGAATGTGCCCAGGTACTTAAAGCAAACGGCGCTCGCTCCGTCTGGGGCATCGTCCTCGCCCGCTAATCAAAAGAGTTACGTAATTTGTTACGTAACTCTTTGAAAGATACCCGAAACGAATCTAGAGGTAAGAGAGCGTAGCGGCAGCCGTCATAAGACAAACGAGTGATCCACCAGCCATGATAGCGAATTTCTTACCCATCCATTCCTTTGGCGTGCCCCCAAACATGACCGCAATCGCCTGAGTCGGTACTACGAAGCCAAGCCACAGAAATCCCGCTACCCCAAACACGTTCCAATCTCCGGGCAATCCCTCGAGAAACAACGCGAGGACGATAGTAGTGATGAGTGTCCCCACAAACTGGAGCACCAAATACGGCCCCATTCCCTTTTGGGCCTTATCCTGCTCTTCCTGTGAGAGTTTGTCATACCCGTGCATCGCTCCCCAGGTCTTTCCAAAAATCGGCATGTACCACACCGCCCCGATGATAAACTGAAGCACCGTTGCCACCACGATAGCAATATAATTGAGTTCCATAACTTTTTACTGCTTAAGGATGATTACTTTTCAACACTTCCAACAACTCTTTTTCCGAACCACTTGGCGGCATTCGGTCGCCGATGTGGACAACCCGGCCAACAACATGGTCGTCGCTTCCCTCCGCGTAAATCCTGTCCTAATCGTTTGATGTGTTCCGCTCGAGTCTCTGGTTTTTTGACGATAGTAATGAAGCATATCCACTCGTTCCGGGCCAAGGGCGTCAGGCCATTCCAGAGCTCAAGCAGCTTTGGCGCACCCGAAAGCACTTCCTTCAAATCCCGAGGAACCGTATGGACAACACCGGAACTGATTGAAACCTTGGTCATGCGACTATTGTAGCAAATTTTGGAGGAATTCGATAAGCGGTTTCAAATAAAAAAAGTGCCGCCAGGACGCTGATTTTGCTTCTGCAGAGAGGGGGACCTGCCTACCGACAGAAAGGATTCAAATCTGACTCGACTATTCCAAAAGTTTAAGATACCTGTTGCAATATCCCAATTGATTCGCTTATTCGATACTTTCATTATCAATCGCTGAGACTTCGTTTTTCCTCAAGAAGGTTATCAATACCATTACTTTTTCTTACTTTCATCAGTTCTTAGACCCCAGATTTATTTTTATCAGGCGTTTCCGCTTTCTTACTAAGCATAGTATCCATCATTTGAGTTCTTTGCTGATTTTCTGCAAACATACCATGCCTTACTGGAGCAGAACCCCCGTTTCTTGCTTCTTCTGCTTCTCGGAAAGCTCTTGTGACTTCGTCGGCACGCGCCTGTCTCTCTCGTTCCTCCTTTCGTTCTATATAGCGGTCGCGCGAAGCGTCGTCTTTCAACGCTTCTTCATGTGCCATATCAATCGCTGACATTTCCACTCCACCCCACCTCTTTATTCGACTATTATGGCTCTCTGCTCGATTTTCAAATACTTGTGACCATTCAGCACGCTCCTTTTCAAGCCTTGCCTGTTTCTCTGGTGTCGGGGCTGCTGGTTGTTCCATGCTCATATGAATACTTGCTTATTAATTTTACTTCTCTACTTGGTTCACTTCACACTAAATACTCAATACGAGGAGGGAGAGAGCTCAGTCAGGGATAATCGTCTCGCCGTCGCTCAACAATTTCCACGACCCTGCCTCGATTATGAGTGCATTTTAACAGAGGAGAGATTCGGTCACAACTCGTCTGTATCCGGCCTCTTCGGCCGTACATCCGGTCGCGACCCCGCCTCCTTTCCCGTCTGCTGACGATAAAGTCCGGCCTTCTCATCTCTCCCTCTCTTCCAAACCAAAAAAATACAGCACCCCACCGGGGTACTGTATTTTTATTGGTGCGGGCCACTCGGGTTAAGTACCCACCGATGGGGCCGTTGAGGGGTATTTTAGCATCCTTTGGAAGGGTTTGCTGAGGCACCCGAGTCTAGGGCCTCTTTTTACCAAATGAGACAAATGAGACGGTTCCTAGGTGATTTCGGGAATAGTCTCATTCCACCACAATCTTTCCTCTCATTTCCATATGTCCTTCTCCGCACCAGACCGAGCAGAAGAACTCAAAAGTGCCCATTTTACTAGCAACAAACTCCACGACTGCCCCGTCGGGAGGAACGTCTTGATTCACGCCGAGATCAGGAATGACGAGGCCATGCTTCACATCAGCATTATGAATGATCAGCCTTACCAATTCACCTTTCTTAGCCGTAATGGTTGCTGGTTCCCAAACATATTGCCTGACACCCATATGGATCGTACGTTCAGTCACACCGTTGACTACCTCGGTACTGGGGGGTGGGAAGCTTCCTTCTGAACTACTAGAACCCATTCCTTTTGGCGGAAGACCGGGTAAAAAAGCTTCAGGAGCAACTGAGACCTGACCATCGCTTGCCGGATTATTTTTGGGCTCTTCGATGGGCTGTTGGCTGACGACATTGGGCAGTAATACTGGCACTTGTTCTTCTTCTGAAGGCTGAGAGGGTTCATTGGCTTCCTTGGAAGAAAAAGACTTATAAACCCACCACGAAACACCCTCCATAAGGGCGAGTACTAGAACGACGATAATAACTCCTTTCTTCATAGCACCTATCTCAGCTAGATCTAGAGTTCTGATTCAACTCTTTTCAGCAATACCGCGTTCGTCGCGACAATGATCGACGAAACGCTCATGAGTAAAGCTGCAAATTCTGGACGGAGCATAATGCCAAAACTCGGGTACAGGATGCCACCTGCAACCGGTATAGCCAGGATATTATAGATGGAAGCCCAGAAAAGATTCTGTTTCATTTTTCGCACCGTTGCTTTACTCAAGGTTATTGCCCGGAGTATATCGAGCGGATCGGATTTCATAAGCACCACTTTTGCTGTCTCAATCGCAACATCCGTACCGGCACCAATCGCGATGCCGACATCCGATTGAGCGAGTGCCGGGGCATCATTGATGCCATCTCCGACCATTGCTACGAACTTCCCTTCTTTTTGGAGTGATTCAACATAGCGAGCTTTATCTTCAGGAAAGACCTCTGCAAACAAGCGGTCAATTCCCAACTTTTTTCCAATGACCTCAACCGTCTTCTGATTGTCGCCACTGATAAGGGCTACTTCGATTCCGAGCCGCTTCATCCCATCAATAGCCCGTTTGGCTGTTGCCTTGATTGGATCAGTCACCGCGATGGCGCCAACTGCTTTTTTATCGACGGATATGAACATGAGCGTTTTACCATCGGCTTCAAGTGGTTTTGCCTGCTCGTCGATATCTCCCAAAGGAATATTGCGAAGAGCGAGGAGCTTCCGTGTTCCGATGGATACCGACTTTCCATCTACTTGTGCCTCAATCCCGTGTCCAGCAAGAGACATAAAGTTCTCCACCTTCTGCGTCAAAGCAATCCCCCTCGATTCGGCTTCTCCGATAATCGCCCGCGCGAGCGGATGATTGGAACGCATCTCCGTAACCGCAGCAACAGCAAGTAATTGTTCCTCCGAAAATCCAGTGGATACGATGATATCAGTTACTTTCGGCTTTCCTTCAGTAAGCGTACCGGTTTTGTCGAGTACGATAGCTTGAATCTTTGAGACTTGTTCAAGGGTTGGAGCATCTTTGATAAGAATGTTGTGTTTGGCGCCAAGACCCGTCCCGACCGCTACGGCCGTCGGGGTAGCCAATCCCAGCGCATCCGGACAGGCAATCACGACCGTGGCGATCGCGAAGGAGAGCGCGAGAAGAAGCGGCGCACCGACGAAAAAATACCAGATAATAAAGACCAGTAGCCCTGATCCAATAGCCCCAATGACCAGATATTTCGCAAATCTGTCCGCGATTCTTTGTCCAGGAGCCTTTGAGTTCTGAGCCGTTTCCACCAATTTCATGATCTGTGCGAGAGCCGTTTCATCACCAACCTTTGTCGCCCGAAAACGCAAAGAGCCGTTCTGATTGATGGAGCCACCCACTACTCTGTCTCCTGGTTTCTTTGTAACTGGGAGAGATTCGCCCGTTACCAGTGATTCATCTACGGCTGATTCTCCTTCGGATACTTCGCCATCCACTGGTATTTTGTCACCAGGTTTCAAAAGGAGTGCATCTCCTACTTTGACCTCGCTTGTCGGTACAAGTTCTTCCTTGCCGTTACGGATGATACGAGCTTGAGGAGGCACAAGATTGAGGAGGGCTCTCAGCGCATCTGTCGTTCCGCGACGGGATTTCATCTCCATCCAATGGCCGAAAAGGACGAAGGTGATAAGCATGGCGGCCGCTTCGTAATAGGAATCGGCACTCCCGATCAAAGTAAGTAAAACGCTGAATCCATAGGCTGCCGTGATGCCGACAGCGATGAGTACTGCCATATTCAGCGTCCTATTCTTCAATGCGAAGTATGTCGAGTAGAGAAAAATCCAACCAGAATAGAAGAAGACCGGCGTGGTGAGCAGAAAAAGAAGCCACGGCAGCGGAAGTGGAGATGGAAGATTGAGACCGAGAAACTCTGTACCCAGTGGCGAGTAAAGAATGATCGGGATAGTCAATGCAAACGCAAAGAAGAACTTATTGCGAATATCAATTTCCATGAGGCGAGCCATTTCCCGTCCAGCCAGTCCGGTATGATCCATGCCCATCGTCATCGACATACTCATTTTGAGCTTCGCCCAAAAACCCATCCCAGTCATGTCATGTGTGACGTGACCAGTGTGCTGACTATGATCCATAATTATTTGTGTTCGTTATTATGCCCATGACCCTTATGCATGAATAAGTGCATCAGTGGGCATAATAGGAGAACGAGATATGGTAATACTGAAAAAACATGTGAGGTATGATTTCTCAAGAGAAATACTAACCCGACCAAACCTATAGTCAAAATAATCCACCATGTCCTTCGAGAAAACGTTTCAGACTGTTCCATATAGTTTGAAAAAATGAATTAAACAAGCTCTCCGCGCTTCTCAAGCATCATATGGTGAATGGTCGCAACCTGGAGCCAGATGGCAATAAGAATAAGAATCGCGGCACAGAGTAAGGCATCTATTTTTGTAATTCCAAAAACAAGATTATCCGACCCACCTAGGATGGCGCCAGCAAACACAACGACTCCGACGAAACCGACGATAACACTTGCAACATGCATTAACTTTGAGGGTTTCATACTTTTAAATTGACTGGTTTATTAAAGAGAATCAACTACCTTTTTGAGCTTCGCCTCCACCTTAGCTGCAATAACAGCCAAGGCAGGGTTTTCGACCATGCTCATAGCAACCGTCGGGAGAATGGCTGATACAAATGTTTCTCCATCCTCTGCGTACACAATAACATTGCAGGGCAAAAAGAGTCCTATCTCTTTTTCACTTTTAAGGGCCTGGAAAGCAAACGGCGGATTACAAGCTCCAAGAATAACGTAGTTCTCATATTCGACATCGAGCTTTTTCCTGAGCGTCGCTTTTACATCAATTTCCGTGAGTACGCCAAACCCTTCTTTTAAAAGTTCTTCCTTTGTTTTTGATACTGCGTCAGCAAAGGAGAGCACCACTTTTCGTTGATATCCATATTTCATAGCTTGCTCTTATGAATTAATGTCTCTTTTCTTTGCCTCAAATTCTTCCTGAGTTATTTCACCTTTCGCATAGCGCTCCTTGAGAATGTCCAGCGCTGCGTTTCTGTTCTTTTCTACTCCCTGATTGCTCATCCGCTGAACAAATGCAACGACACCCCAAATGACGAAAACCCAAAAGGCAATCATCAAGACCCATCCGAAAATCATTCCGAATGACCCCAATCCGTACCCATAACCCCAATTACCCATCATATATCTTCACCTCCTTTCGTATAATTATTTATCATACGATTTCACCATCTTGAATACCTGTTCGAGCAATTCCTTCGATATTTTACCTTTCTTTGAATGAGAGACGCTCTTTAACTTTTCCTCTATGTAGTTCTGGATGAGTATTCTCTGGGCACTACGCAAGAGTCCGAGAGTAGCGGCATTGATTTGGAGGAGGTCAATGAGCGGTCTCCCATCCTCGGTCATGGAAAGTGTCTTCCGGATATTACTGGAAGCTTTTTTCAGACTGATACTCAATTTCTTGTCCATATTCGTATCATAGAAATTATTCTGGAGAGACAACCGGTTGTTGATACTTTAGTGGTTCAATGACGCAGAATATGCTCTCCGTTCGTCCCCGCACGAGGACATATAAGGACACAGAAAGGAAACCTATGGCCACGAGAGAAAGCTCCATACCCTGGAAAGGTAAGTAGGCAGCGGCACCGCCGAAACCCAGGAGGGCGAGTATCGGCAGCCCGCAACTCGCACAACCACTTCCTACCACCCCCAGAATGGAGCTCCCACCGATAGCCCAATGCATTTTCCCAGAAGATCGGATTGGCCGAAGACGCTCAAGCGTCAGCATGAGATTTAATCCCGTCAGCACTGCAACAATGATAAGCAGGAAGAGGCTCAGTCCGCTCATAGCAGTCCACATACCTACGAGGAGCGCAATAAGAATATCCCGTTTATAGACCAGAGAATGTCCTCCAAACAGCGCATCCTGCACGAGGCTCGCATTCATAAGATAAACGGCCGCTATGACATAGAGCATCGCGATGATGAACGTAGGAACAATGATTTTTGCAGACCAGATTTGCTTCATAGGCTATGCCTCCTTACTTACCGCTTAGCTTCTCCTCAATAATAGTCTTGAAGGCGCTAAATGGTTGGGCTCCCACGATAAGCTGACCTTCAATCTGACCATCCTTGCTCGACCTTCCGATAATCCATGACGGCGTACCAGATACCCCAGCTGCCGTGCCATCAGCCATATCTTTCGCTACTTCGTCTTTGAATTTTCCAGAGTCCAGACATTGCTGAAACTGATTCACGTTAAGTCCTAAGCTCTTGGCAATAACAGGCAATTCTGTGAGAGCAAGCCCGGTGCCATTCGAGGTAGTTTTCGCGAAGATCTGGTCATGAAACTTATAGTAAGTCGCATCATTCCCCAGGCTTCTCGCGCACTCAGCTGCTTCAGCTTCTTTCTCTGCGTTCGCATGAAAGGAAAGCGGGAAGTCCCGATAGACTAATTTAACCTTGCCTGTATCAATGTAATTCTTCTTGAGATCAGGCAGTAAATCAGTGAAGGTTTTTTTGCAGAAGGGGCACTCATAGTCGGAAAACTCGATCAGTGTCAGAGGCGCATTCTTGTCTCCCATGACCGGATCGTTATCTACCGACACCTTGACCGGACCGCTTGGCTGATTACTCGGCTGCTGCGCTGTCGGCGATGGATTTCCCGACGGTTGTCCTACTGCTGCCGATCCGACACTAACGCCTTTCTGAAAAGCACCGCCTGAAGAGAGGATGCTCGCGCTAATGATCAACCCGCCGAGAAGAATTGATCCGGCAATGATCCAGGCTGCTTTGCTTGGCATTTCCTTTTCTTTCCTCATCTTGATTGGCTCTCTTATCTCACCTTCCTCTGACTTGTACCAGTCTTCCATAGCAATAAGTATTAATTGGTTTTTTAGCTTAATCAGTTTTTCCTACGGTATAGGAGAACATCATCCCACTTTCCGCATGCTCGAGAATGTGACAGTGTGCGACCCATGTGCCCGGATTGGAGGCGTCGAGCAAGATGTCTACCGTATCGCCCTTGGCTACGAGTGTCGTATCAACCCATGCTGGATTTTCGTTTCTTACACCGTTTGTCGAGAGCACCATGAGGCGCTGCCCGTGGAAGTGGATCGGGTGCTGCATTGGATGCATCGATTGCGGATCATTGAAGATGCGGATCTTTACCTTATCACCCAACTGGAAGTTCCAGTCCTTGATGTCCATATTCACCTTGCCATTTGTCTTGTCGACCAGCTTCCATTTCATCATGTTCGAATTTGACTGGGCATTCATACTGGCCATCGTGTCTTCCCACTCCAGAGCATCGCCATCATCACCCATGCCCATATCTTCGTCTGACATAGCCATCCCGCCACTACCCATCGAATGCATTCCCATCGGCATGCCCTTGCGCATCTCCGAGTTCATATCAAGCGAAAGGTTTAGACTCTTATCTGGGGCCTTGGAGAGATAAGTGTTCATGAGACCCTCCAACTCATTCACAACTTCTGTATTTGTCCGCAGTGTTGCAAATTCCTTGCTATAAGCAGGGGTGGCTACCTCTGAAGAAACGCTCACTCTTCCGAGTGCATATTCCTTCTCGGGCGTCTGGTGTTTCATGGCATATTCACCGGCCTTCTCGAAGAACACATCGACAACACGCCGTTCGCCGGGAGCCACCATCACTTGATCAACGAAAGTTTCCTTCTCGTACCTTCCGACATCAGCGCCGACGAGCTTCATCTTGGCTCCAGGAAGCGTGAAATTGAAGAGTCGTGTATTGGCAGCATTGGTAAGATAGAGACGCACTACCTCGCCCTGCTTGGCTGACAGTTGATAATCCGTTTCCCCGTTTATGAGCATCACATTGCCGAAACGTCCCATGAGCGTATGATCGGCTACCTTGGCATCAAATGGGAGCATGCCCTTTTCATCGAGAGCGATGTCATCGAGCGTGAGCGGAATCTCACGATTCACCGGCGACCAGTAGGCTGTATCTTTCGGAGTCACGATGAAATTGGCGTAGAGACCGGATTCCAAAGTATAGTCCGTCCGAACATGTGGGTGGTACCAAAATACCCCCGGATCAGAAAACTTAAGCTTATAGGTGAATGATTCTCCAATCCCGATCTCCTTTTGCGTCACACCCGGCACGCCATCGAAGGGATTATCCATTCGAACTCCATGGGCATGGAGGGTGGTCGCAATGTCACCCCCATTCTTCAGATTGATGGTGATTTCCGATCCTTCAGCAACACGAAGGGTCGGCCCCGGGATAGAGCCGTTGTATCCGAGCATTTTCACGGTACGGCCGGCAATGTTCTTTTGGATGGGTGTAATAACGAGATCTGTCGATTGGCCATCTTTTAAGTCAATGACTGAAGAAGAAGCTGCTTGTTTCAGATCTCCTGATGGCGAAGCATTCAAGCTCGAAGCTCCTTTTCCAATGGAATCGACTTCTCCCTGGCGGCTGACTATTCCATACCAAGCAAGCGAGCCCACAACGGCTACCACTACTACCACCCACACTACTTGTCTGTTGCTCATAGAGTTGTATTTATGATTTACGAAACTAATTAATGATTATTTACTTCTCTTAGAGAGTCATGAATGGTGAGAAATCACTCCCGCTTTTCTGGTATATCTCGTAGGGAGCTTGCTTCACGCCAGGCATACCGGGAGTTCCTATCGGCATACCAGGAAGACCGATGCCGTCGATATTCAGCTTTTCTGAGAGAAGCTTTTCAACGGCGACCAATGGCACATGTCCTTCAATAAAGTAATCTCCAATCACTGTCGTATGGCAGCTTTGCTTATCTTCTCCAATACCATATTGCTCCTTAATGGAACCCATGTTCTCGGTGGATTTCACGTCAACCTCATATCCTTGTTTCTTCAATTCTGCAACGTAACCGTTGCAACACCCACAATTCGGCGCTTTGTAAACGGTGGCCATTCGCGCTATCGGAACCGCCGCGGTTTCCACGCTGTCGACCGAGATAGTACCGGGTTCTGCACTCACTATTTTTTGCTCGGATCTTTCTTGACCGTACCACAAAAAAGATCCAAGTATGGCAGCAGCCCCTATGACCAATAATGATTTCCTATACTTCATACTCATTATTTGATTTGATTATTTATCGCTGTTACTGGAAGTTCCTTTTCCATATTTTGACTGCTAAACTTTGCGAATTGGAAAAAGAGCACTGAGAATGCAACTACCATGACAAGCGGCGCTACCAAGGATGCGAAGTTTCTTCTCCCTGGCCGAAAGAAACGGAGAAGGAGCGAATTGCCCACGACAGAAATAGATGAGAGGGCCATGGCGAGACCAGCAAGCTCTGGCTTCAAGACCAGCCCAACCCCGGCAAACACTCGAGCCGCTACTGGAATACCCATCACATTGTAGAAGAGAGCGAAAAACATATTCTGTTTGATCTTTGACATGCTCTCTTTGGAAAGCTCAATGGCCGTCACCACATCATGCACATCGCTTCGCATGAGGACTATATCTCCTGCTTCCATAGCGACATCGGTTCCCGATCCCATGGCTACGCCTAAATCGGCTTGTGCCAACGCTGGGGCGTCATTAATCCCATCTCCCACCATAGCGACACGCTTCCCTTGTTCCTGAAGGTTCTTGACGTGCAGAGCCTTGTCTTCAGGGAGTACTTCGGCGAACACATTTGTTACACCAACCTGCGAAGCTATGGCATTGGCCGTCCGTGCATTGTCTCCCGTGATCATATAGACCTCGATTCCCATATTCAGAAGTTTCTTGACAGCATCTCTTGATGATTCCTTCACGGTATCAGCAACAGCGACCGCACCGAGAACCTTCTCTCTGGTAGCCAAGATCATAGCGGTTTTCCCTTGTTCTTCCAGGCGCATGAGTTTCCGGTTGATACGATCGAGTGGAAGCTGAATAACATCTGTGATAAGCCTGCGATTCCCAAAAAAGTACTCCGTATCGCCGATAATTCCTTGCACACCATGTCCCGGAATAGCTTTGAAGTCGCTTACATCTTCCAAGACACAGCCCTCCTCCTTGGAATATTCGTAGATGGCTTCAGCTAAAGGATGTTCGGAAAGCTTTTCCAAACTGGCGGCTATTTCAAGAACTTCATCTTCATCGGCATCATTGAAGGTAAGGATGTCGGTCACCTCAGGCTTTCCTTTGGTGAGAGTCCCTGTTTTGTCGAAGATGACGGCATTGATTTTGCAGGCGGCTTCCAACGCTTCACCACCTTTGATGAGAATCCCGTTCTCCGCACCCTTTCCTGTACCGACCATGAGTGCTGTCGGCGTTGCCAACCCAAGAGCGCATGGACACGCGATCACAATGACAGCGGTAAAGGCCATGAGAGCAAACGCCAAGGTAGCACCCAAGAAAAAGTACCAGACGACGAAGGTAAGGATAGCAATTCCAATCACGACCGGAACAAACCAGGCAGAAATGCGGTCAGCAAAGTTCTGAATCGGCGCCTTCGAGCCTTGCGCTTCCTCAATAAGGCGGATGATTTGAGCCAACGCTGTTTCGCTTCCTATCCGAGTCGCTTCAAACTCAAAGCCACCAGTCTTGTTGACCGTTCCACCAATCACCATATCGCCTTCGTTCTTTTCGGCCGGGATGCTTTCTCCGGTAATCATGGATTCATCAACCGCCGAAGATCCTTTCGTGATTTTCCCATCGACAGGGATCTTCTCGCCGGGACGGACAATAATAATATCTCCATGAACGACTGCATCTACCGGCACATCGAGTGTTTCACCGTTTCGCATCACCCGAGCTGTCTTGGCCTGGAGGCCCATGAGTTTTTTAATGGCATCAGAAGTTCTTCCCTTGGTTCGTACCTCGAGCCACTTACCCAGAATGACGAAGGTGATCAGAAAGGCGGCTGTCTCAAAGTAGAGTTCTGGAATTTTTTCTCCATTCTGACCAATCACACTTCCGTTCTGTACCACATACAGAACGAAGTTAATGAGGCTGTAGAAGAAGGCGGTCGATGTTCCGATGGCAATCAGACTATCCATGTTGAACGTCTTCATCTTGAGAGCAGACCAAGCACCCTTATAGAATCCGGCGCCGATAATGAACTGGATCGGAATCGTAAAGAGCAGTGAGAAAACTCCGACATACGGCAAGAGCGTCGTTTTCCCAGGGATTGCGAAGAAGTCGAATAGCATGAAGTAGAGCATCGGGACGCTCATGGTAAAACCGAAAATGAACTTATTGAAGTAGCTACTGATTTCCTTATCGCGTTTGCGCCGTTCATACTCAGTGTCCTTCGGATCGACTTCTTCCGCTTTATAACCCGCCTGTGCAACCGCCTGCTTCAAGGAAGCGATCTGGATTTTGTTTTCATCGAATGTGACCAATGCCTTTTCAGCAGCGAAATTCACACTGGCTTGTTTCACGCCTGGCACCTTTTTGAGCGAACGCTCAATCAGATTTGCACAGGACGAACAGTGCATGCCAAACAATGAAAGGCTGATGCGTTTATTCGAATCGCGTTGAGCCTCTCCCTGCATATCTTTTTGAGAAGCCAGCGCTGTCCCTCGCGCTTGCACCACATCTCTTCCTTGTGAAAGGTTTCCTCCAATACCCTGAATACTTCCAACGGTCTTCAGAACATGGTTTACCATGTCTTTCAAGGATGTCTTCTCTTCAGGACTCTCTATCTCAGCCGATTGACTGTTCGAAATAGTGCCCTCAAAATAGGGTTTTCCAGTTGGGTCTTCCAATATTTTTCCTGTAGCCTCTATTCGTGATTCAATCTTTACCTTGAACGGAACATCAGTCGCTGTTTTCTTTTCCTGTTTCTCTGGTTCCTCTAAGGAGAGAGCCTCTTCATTTGCAAGGAGAGCCTGATAGCCAGCTTTTTCAACGGCCTTCAGAGTTTCATCAGGAGAGGTTTGAGAGTCATCCAGAAGAAATGTGCCTTGACCCGTTTTATGATCAATCTTGACCTCGCTTACTCCTGGTAGCACGGAAAGCTCCTCCCCGATGAGTATCTCGCAGGAATGACAGGTCATGCCGCGGATAGATAATGTTATTCGTTTCGTCATACTCGTAGAATAGTCTTGAGAGAATTAGGCAGCTGAAACGGCATAGTCGGTTCCTTGAAGTGAAGCCTGTACTTCATCGAGAACGATCACTCTTTCTGAGGTGAGAACAGCCTCGCCGTTTTCTTGGAGCGCGAAGTCTGTCACACCAGCTATCTTTTTGATTTTAAGCGCTATGACCTTGAAGCAGGATCCGCAGTGCATTCCGCTTACTTTGAAATGGAGAGTATTCATAAGAGATATATTGAGTACGTTCGGATTATTGTCACTAAGAGTTTTTGGCGACCACTGTGAAGTTGCCACGATACATGCCCATAGAACAGGAAAACGGGATTTGTCCGACCTCTTTCGGAGTAAATTCAATCACATTTTCGCCTGCCACCAGATTCTTACGAACGCCAAGCTTGGAGGCAATAATAGTGCTCGCGCAGGTAAACTGATTGGTAGAATTGACTATCCACTTGACCGGAACTCCCGCTTGAACCGTGAACTGGCTTGGGGAGTAACCATCGGCTGCCTGGGTCATACGAACCACTTGCACGCCATTTTCAATCTTCACGCTCGGATCAGCAGACTTTACCGCCACTGCCTCCGTTTCAGCAGCTCTCGTCGAACCGAAGTCCCAGCCAGTCAAGTTCAGGCCGTTATTGACATTAAAGATGGCCAGCAAGATGACTACTATTCCTGCAAACTTGAAGAAACGCTGAGCAAAGATACCCTTGATCACCGAAGTCAGCCCACCAATTCCGAGAAGTCCAGGTGCCGTTCCGAGGGCAAAGAGTCCCATGATGAGACTGCCTTGTGCAAAGCTTCCTGTGCTCACAGCGTAGATCTGCATGGCTTGAGTGAAGCCACAGGGCAGGAAAAAGGTCATAGCACCGAGAACGAACGAATTTTTGTGACTGTATTCTCTTTGCTTGTCACTGATGCCCAGTAATCGACTGATTCCTTTAGGGAGAGCGAAGCTTACTGTTTCCAGTCGTGGACACACACCTGTCAATTTCAAGCCGAGGAGGAGCATAACGATTCCGACAGCGATAGTGACGACACCCAGGGTGGTGCCGGAAAGTTGGAGGAACGATCCGAGAGAACCGAGGAGACCTCCCAAAACCGCATAGGAAAGAACTCTTCCGGCATTGAAGAAGAGGTGTGGCCGAAACTTCTGCATCGGAGTAGCTTCCGGATGTTTTTCGGAATGTCTTGCCGATATTCCAAGAATGAGCCCTCCCACGAGAGCCAGGCACGTGGAAAAACCAGCGGTCAACCCAATAAGGAGAGCGACTGAAAGACTTGTCGGTTTTGCCGCGTTCCCAATGTTCATGAGATCGGATAGGCCCGTTTCTTTCAGAAGAAAGTAAAGTCCAAGCACGAAAAGAAACGCAATACCGAGATCCTTGTAATCACTCACGTTGCGACTGAACCACGGTTTCTTCCCTACCACCCCGATCGTATAACCAGCAGAACGTATGGCATCTTCAATCGCTTGCTTGCTTGGTTTTACCTCGTACGAAATCTCAGCGATACCTCTTTTGTAATTGACATGACTCTTCTTGATCTCTGGAATTTCAGAAAGTTTATCTTCGATGAGAATCTCACAAGACCGGCAATGCATTCCCGCAATGGGTACAACAAGTTTTTGCATAGGATAGATTTGTTTGAAGACTAAAATCCATTTCTGTGTAGTGAAATGGTTACAAAAAACGCCAGTGAAAGAAGTGAGTATCATCTCAAACGAGAAAATCACCCTCTCTGGCGTTTCAACAAATCTATTCTTTTTTGGCTACGGAAAGTAGAACCTCTGTGAGAAGAGGTGGTCCAGGAGGCGACGAATTAACAAAACCCGACTCGTCAATTGGCAGGTATGCTACCGAATCCCAATGGGTGATTGCTAAAACAGGGAGTTCGCTAGAACCATTTACTTTTTTCACTGTCCCTGTTTTTGATATTGAGTTTCCACAGGAGATCGTACAACCATTGATGCTCTTCGAGGTTGAGTCACAGGTAGCACAACCAGGATTTACTTGATTGCTCTCCTCTGTATTCTCGTAGCCCGATGCCCCTCCCATATCTGACATCTGCATATGGGAGGCCGCAGACACCCCCATAGGAAAAGCACAGAAGCCGCTTGCAAAGAAAGCGAAAGCCGCAATAAAGCCGAAAGAAGCAATTTTCTTTGAAGTTTTCATAAACACTTACACTATACTACTTTTTTCCGATTATCTCAAGGGGAAGGAAATTTATATTTACTCTAAGTGCTCTTCACCATCTGCGTCTTCGTAAACGCCCTAAACACACCCTGAGCGAAGACTGAACCACGTCTCCGTTAGACATTATGATGTAAGCCGTACTTTGCTGGCAAGTGTCATAGAGATCTTTGTTTTCCTCAATGGAAGACCCAAATGAGATGAGTCATCTTATTCAGGTGTAGTACAAAATGTGAGGGAATGTCAACGCATGGCTATAGTTATCCACCGCCCCGCTTGACGGTTCATACATGATCCCCATATACTAGACATACAACTTAGAGATATAACTTCTGCAGTCGTCCTCTTCAATTCTCGAAGAGAGACGTAGGTGAACAAGATTTTTCTTGGGCGCAGGCAGAGTTACTTGATCGGCTTTTTATAAGCTTGTCAGCTAACTCCGTCTGCGCCCTTTTTATTTGTTAATCATTATCCATAACCATATGGAAAAGAAAGAATTGGAGATCCAGTATCTCCCCATCGCATCTCTCCGCCCCGCGGAATACAACCCTCGCAAGCACTCGAAAGAGGCACTCGAGGAATTGAAGAAGTCGCTGTCACGTTTCGGTGCCATTGATCCAATCATTCTGAACGGTGCTCCGAACCGGATGAATGTCGTTATTGGTGGCCACATGCGCTTGAAGGCGCTCAAAGAATTGGGCGAAAAGAATGTACCGGTGGTCTACATTAACCTGCCAGATATTGAGAAGGAAAAAGAATTGAATATCCGGCTTAACAAGAACACTGGTGAGTTTGATTGGGATCTCCTTACTGACTTCGGCGAGAGCTTCCTCAAAGAGGTTGGCTTCTCTTCTGAAGAGCTCGACGATATCTTTGCGGTTGAAGGAAGTCCGGAAACCTTCGACCTGAAGAAAGAACTCGAGAAACTCGATATCAAAGAGATCAACATCAAGAAAGGCGATGTCTACGATTTGGATGGCTCACGCCTCATGTGCGGAGATTCAACCATTGAAGCCGACATGTTAAAGCTCATGGAAAATGAGAGAGCTGATATGGTGCTGACCGATCCGCCTTACATCCTCGATTATCTACACGGCAAGAAAAAGAACGGCAAGGCGACTGAAGGATTCGGAGCCAAACGTGATCGTCGTTACCTCGAAACGGATTCCTTGCCGGATAACTTCACCGAGCTTTGGATGGAAAACATTTCAAAGATCGCTAAGCCCGACTTCCACATCATCGTGTACGAAAACTGGAAGAACATTCGGACGATTTGGGGAGCCATGGAGAAGTACTGGAAAGTGAAGAATATGATCGTATGGCATCTCCCCAATCGAATGCAGGGATTTGCTGCCAAGTACAAGCTCTTCTCCAAACACGATATCGCTATGGTTGGATCATCGGAAGAAGCACGTGGCTTCAACCTCGCTCCGGAGGAAGAGCTCCTTCAAAACGAATACGAAACTGCTCTCTATGCCATTCAAGGAAAGCCCCAATGGGAAGGCTATGAGAAAGGAAAAAGAATCTGCCCAACCGATTTCATCGACTACAAAGCCGCTGATGAGAAATCTTCCGGCCAAGGCATCATCTTCGGTACCAAGCCAATTGAGATCCTTATTCCCTACATCAAGGTTCTGACCAAGCGGGGCGATCTCATCGTTGAACCCTTCGGCGGTTCAGGCTCCACCCTTATTGCTTCTACGACAATGAATCGAAGGTGCTTCCTCATGGAGAAATCTCCAGTCTATGCGGAGGTCATAAAGAGGAGATGGGAAAAACTAACCGGTAAGAAAGCTAAGCTCTATGTACGCTAAACAACAAGCGTCGATTGATCGGCGCATGGAAAAGCAAAAGAAAGATATTCTGGAAGCGCTGCAGAAGACGCCAGTGGTTCATGTTGCTTGCGAGCGTTCCGGTGTGAGCAAAGCCACCTTCTATCGGTGGAGAGAGAAAGATCCTGCTTTTGAGAAGGGCTCCAATGAAGCACTCAAGGCAGGGAAAGAACTCATCAATGACATGGCAATTTCTCAGCTCATTTCAGCGATCAAAGACAAGAACTTGGGTGCGATTAAGTTCTGGCTCTCGAACCACCATCCAGACTTCAAGACCAAGGTCGAAATCGGCGGACGGATAGAAATGATCGAGGAACTCTCTCCAGAGGAACGGATCATGGTCAGTGAGGCGCTGAAGCTCGCTGGCTTAACCCCAGAGCTATGAGGACTAAACCAAGAACCTTAGAAGAGATTATCCGTAACCGCAAGGTACGGCGAAAACTTTCTCAGGAGAGCTTCTACATGTTCTTCTATATCTACTTCTCGCACTATGTGAAGTATGCGACTGCTCCCTTTCAAAAGGAAATGTTCAATCTGCTTGAAGATGAAGCTCATCAGACCCTCGTCTTCGTTGCCTTTCGCGGTTCAGGAAAATCCACCATTGTCACCATGGCCTATGTCCTCTGGTCAATCCTGGGTAAGCAGCAGAAAAAGTATGTGGTCATCGCCGGACAAACCCAGTGGCAAGCTCGTCAGCATCTTCAGAACATCAAGGCTGAGCTCGAGAGAAATCCTTTACTTCGGAATGATCTTGGACCTTTTCAGGAAGAGAGCGCTGAGTGGGGTTCCTTTTCTTTGGTCCTCTTGAACTTCGAAGCCAAGATTGCTGCGGCTTCCACCGAGCAGAGTATCCGTGGTACCCGGTATGGTGCGCATCGTCCCGATCTCATCGTCTGCGATGACGTGGAAGACTTAGCTTCGGTAAAGACGCTAGAAAGCAGAGACAAGACCTTTCGCTGGTTTACGGGTGAAGTCCTGCCTTCAGGCGATCTCGATACGCGGGTGATAGTCGTCGGTAACCTCCTCCATGAAGATTCGCTCATCGTGCGTCTCAAGAAAAGCATCGAAGCTGGAGAACTCACTGGGCTCTTCCGAGAGTATCCGCTACTGGATGATTCCGGTGTTTCCCTCTGGCCCGGTAAATTCCCTGATGCCGTCTCGATCCAAACCGAGAAGAAAAAGATCGGCAGCCGCAATGCTTGGATGCGCGAGTACCTGCTTCTCATTATTCCCGAAGACGATCAGGTGGTTCTTGCTGAATGGATTACCTACTACGATGAGATGCCGAGCATAGACGATCTTTCCTATCGCTATACGATAGCGGCCATCGATCTCGCCATCTCCGAAAGTACGAGCGCAGACTACACGGCCATACCGGTCGCTCGAGTCTTTGGTTACGACAAGAAGATGCGAATCTACATCCTGCCGCATCCGATCAATCAGCGGATCAACTTTCCTCAGCAACTGGAAGTTATCAAGGGTCTGTATCTGGAACATAACAAGCGGATCACGTTTTTGGTCGAGATTAATGGCTATCAGAAAGTGATGCTCCAAACACTGGAGAAAGAAGGCTATCCGGTCAAGGGCGTACAGCACAGCAGCGACAAACGGGTCCGCCTTTCTCTCATCACGCCTCAGCTAAAAAACGGTGTGGTGCTTTTCCCGAGAAATGGAGCAGATATCCTCATCCGGCAACTAGTGGGGTTTAAGGCAGAAAAACATGACGATTTGGCGGATGCATTTACGATGCTTATTGATTACTGCGTACAGAAAAATGGACGCTCTATGTCAGAAACTCTTGAAGAATTCGCCCGACTCAATCAACGTATCAAACGCTCTGAGAGTCTGCTCTACAAGCAGTTCTAAGAAGCTTGTTAGGGACAACTTAGGAAGGTTTTAAGGGCTTTTTGAGAGGTCTGGACTTGTTTAGGAGTACGCGTCATTGATGTATGTATGGATACCATGCAAATTCAGGGCAATACTACCAGACAACAAATCCCGGTAAAAGTGAAGTACTGCCTGTACGCCAGAAAAAGCAGCGAGTCAGAGGAACGCCAGGTTCTCTCTATCGACTCACAGATTAAAGAAATGCTTCAGCTGGCTGACCGTGAAGGGCTTGAGGTCATCACGATGAAGCGCGAATCTCACTCAGCTAAAGAAACTGGGCAACGACCCGTCTTCAACGAAATCGTCGATGAACTTCGGGAAGGAAAGTTCAACGGCATCCTCACCTGGGCCCCAGATCGCATCTCGCGTAACGCTGGTGACCTTGGGAAAATTGTCGATCTGATGGATGCCGGAAAGCTTGCTGAGATCAGGACCTTCAGCCAGGTATTCACAAACAATCCCAATGAGAAGTTTCTCCTGATGATTCTTGGCTCGCAGGCCAAGCTCGAGAATGACAACCGGGGGATAAATGTAAAACGTGGACTCAGGACAAGGGTCGAGATGGGGCTCTGGCCCGGAGTCGCACCCCTCGGCTATCTGAATCAAAAACACATCGAGAAGAAGTGTCAGATCATTGTTGATCCCGAACGCGCTCCTGTAGTGAAAAAAATGTTCGAGAAGATGGCGTACGAAAAGTGGTCCGGTCGAAAGATCTACCACTGGCTCAAGTTTGAGCTCAACTTCAAAAGCACAGGAAATCATCATGTGGCTCTCGGCAATCTCTTCCGCATTCTTCAAAACCCCATCTACTACGGCCCCTTCGAGTATCCGAGGGGTTCCGGTAACTGGTATCAGGGAAAGCACGAGCCAATCATCAGCAAAGAGCTTTTTGATAAAGCTCAGGAGCAGTTAAAACGCGACAAGATCGTCCGCCAAAGTAGAGAGTTTGCCTTTACCAAACTTATGCTATGCGGATTGTGTGGATCAGGCATCTCTGCTGAAGAGAAGTACAAGCAACTCAAAGATGGTTCAGTTGTGAAGTACATTTACTATGGCTGTGGACGATCAAAGGATCGCCACTGCAAAAATCCGTACCTCAGGGAAGAAGAGTTAACTGAACAGCTCATAAAGATCATGGATCAAATCGATCTTAATCAGACTGGGGTGCAACACAAGTTCGAGGAAGAATTGAAAAGGTATAACAAGTTCAACCGTGGCGTTCTCGGGATTAGAAATCAAATCAAAGATCATGAGGCCCTTGATCTGCGTACCTATGCAAAGTACATCCTCCGAGATGGAACGAATGAAGAGAAACGAGAGTTAATGGGATGCTTTAAGTCCCAGATCAAAATAAGGAAGCACATCGTTACTATTGACCAAGAAAAGCCATGGAACCACCCTAGAATTGAGGATTGATTTTTGTCCCTTAAAAAGCTATAATAGCCGTACAATGTTGCCTAAACTTCTACCCTTAAAAGGTAGAGGCATGGCTCAATAATAGAACCTACGCGAATAAAAACGGTCTTCCGACCGGCACTTATTCGCGTAGGTCGATAGCTCGAAAGAGTTATCGGGCAGTTTCGAAAGGAATTGTCTGCTTTGGTCGGAGGACCATTTTTGTATCTTAAAAATCTCAATCGGATCTTAATCAAAAAACCTACGCGAAACCTATGATTAACGACAAAGAATTCAAGGGCTACAACGGGACACTCATCCTCACAGATACAGGGGTTGTAATAAAACGTGGACTCAAAGGCGTCCTACTTGGAGGCGGTATGCTGCGGGGAGATAAAACCATTCCCTACCGCAGTATCGTTGCCGTGCAATTGAAAAAAGCAGGAATGACTGCGGGTTACCTACAGTTAACTCTCAAGGGTGGCTCTGAATCAAAGGGCGGATTGTTTCAATCCACAACAGATGAAAATAGTATCAATTTCCATTTCAATAAGAATAAGGACTTTGAAGAGGCGAGGCAGCTGATAGAAGAAAAGATTAGTAGCTCAGAAGGAACAGGCAGTACCAATCTAAACAATCTTGAAAAGTTAGCCGAACTGAAAGACAAAGGGATTATTACTCAGGAGGAGTTCGATCAAAAGAAGAAGATGCTCCTTGGTCTTTAATTCTGAAGAATGAGATAAGAAACCTACGCGAACACTATGAATCAAGAAACTCAGTCTTTGGGACAGACTCAAAACAACCCCAAGAAGCCCTGGTACAAGAAATGGTGGGTGATTACTATAGCCATCATTCTCTTCTTTCCGGCGATAGTAGATATCTTCGATGGCCCAGATGAAGAAAGTAAAAGTGAAGTAACGGTAGTACAGCCCGCTGCCGAAGAAGTGAAGAACGATGCACGGGCCGAAGTAGAGAAAGCTCCGGAGACACCGCCTGCACCCAAGACCGATCAACAGATTCTTGAAGAGAAGCTCAGTGGTATGGTCAGTAGCATCGGCGGTAAAGATATGACCTATCGAGGGATGGATATCCAAAAGACTGACGCTGATCGTCCCAAAGATACGAAAATGGTGACGGTCAAAGTAGACCTGAAAAGCTTCTACAGTAAGAACTCACTTCTCCGAGATACAGGAGAGCTTTCCACATCCATTTTTCAATCCGTATACGATGTTCCAAGTATCCAGGCTTATGATGTCATTGTCTGGTACTATGCTGAAACCACGGATCGCTATGGGAATAAGAAAAATGATGTTGTTCTTACCTACTTTATCGATAAGCCAACTTATGGAAAGATTAATTGGCAAAACTTCGACAAGAAAGCGGCTTGTGATTTCCTAGAGCAGGAAGCGAAGATATCCGGCACTATGGATACGGGCTGTAAAACACTCGTGAATATCCAGTAAGCAAACTTAGTAAAACCGCCAGTGATGGCGGTTTTACTATATTGTTAAAGGTAGTGATTCTTTGGATGCTGAACACCTCTATCCAAGACGATATTTCTGCTGTCTCTGCCGGAATGCCTCCGATCCCCCCTCCAGAACTTTAACTGCACGATCACGGATAATAGGATTTTCGATCGAACCAGAAATGTACGATATCTCTCCGTTATCTCGATTTGCAATGATAATCTGTTCAGCATCACTATTTATAACTACATTGCCATTGTTCGATGCCAAGATAACTTGACGGTATGTCTTTGCCTGTCGGATAGCGCGGACTAACTCATCCATAATAAACTCGTTATCGAGGTGGTCATCGTGCGAATCGATAATAATTGGCTTGTCTCCCTGTGCAAGGTAAATTTTGATCAATACTGTTGCTTTCTGTCCAAGAGAAAGTTTAGACAAGGAGGTATTCTTGTATTGTACTGTGGGTGTCACGGAGAGGTAATCGGCGTACAAGAAGCTATAGAAGTCACCAATACTAATCGCCTTGGAACTTTTGAGCTTATCTTTGTGTTCCAGGTTAAGCTTGTCCACCTCAGCTACTAAATCCACGATTTTCGTCTCGTCACCTTCAATGACTTCTTTCATGAGAATCAAAAACTTGGCAAAGATAGACTCTCCATTTTTACCAGCTACCTCCACTTTTCGGTTATCCATTACATCTTCCGCTGTTTGAAGAAATCTGTCGGAATCGAACTGTATTTTCACTCCGAAGCTTAGATCAGAAAGCACATCAGCCTTCTCAGACGAGAAAGTAGCAATGATTTCCTCATACTTCTTCTTTTGTAAAATAACTGTCTCGATCAACTTTTTAAACAGAGTAGTCCGGTCTCCTACTGAGACGCTAAGCGACTGCTCATCTTTTTTAAACTGTTCTGCTTTCGACTTTATAGAGATAATAGCTACCTCAAGCTCAGCTTTTTTATCAAGTAGCTTCGCATGATCTTTAATGCCCGCCTCAAAACTCGCAAGTTCTCTTTGTGCGACTTCTATATCTTTGACTATTGAGGTGATCTCGTTTTTAACCTCGACTGTTCTACCCTCCAGTTTCGATTTCTCACCGTAAGCAATAAGATCAAGGGTTTCAGCTATCCCAAGTTTTGTAAGAACCGTATTGATGGAAGTAAGCTGGCGATTAAATGCTACCAGGTCCGTGTCGATAAAATGCACAGCACTAGCAAGAAGGTTCTTGAGAATCGCGAGGTCCTCCTTTTTGGCTTTAAGATCGGAAATGATTTTTTGTTTATCCTGCGCGACTTTAATTTTTTCAATACTTTGAGCCTTTGCAAGCTCTTTAATACGTTCCTCGATATCCTTCAACTCAGCTGCCTTTTGCTTCGACTCAAGTTCTATAGATTGGGCGATATCTTTTCCAATTCGCTGTTCCAAAAAAACGATACTCTCATTTTTTTGAGAGAGACTTTCCTGGGTTTCACTAACGCCTTCAGCTAATTGCTCAAATTCGAAACTTTTTACAGTGTCTTTTATCTGCGGACTTTCAAATACAAGGTTTTTCACGTATATATCAAGGTCAGAGTCATCACCGATGTATTTTTCTAACTCACCCTGTGCAACATAAACGATGCCACTATCTTGAAAAAATGCGTCATCGCAAACATCCTTCTCGAAAGCTGAACCATCTTTAAAATCAAGTTTTGTTTTGATTACAGGACTTTGATCAGATATGCGTCGCACGAATGAGTTAGGATCATCCGTATGACATCGATCTATGTAACAGTTTGCGATCAGGTCAACGAAGGCAGTCTTTCCTCCGCCCTTACCTCCCGTAACGGCAACTAATCCTGCGTTAAGCGGAATCTTAGTTTCCTTAATTGAAAGCTCGGTGCCTATCGTTGATTGACTGATACTGAACCCCGCTAGTGTGTATTTACTCTTTAGTGGTGTTGGATCTTCTTGCTGAATAACAACTCGCTCAGAGGGCTCATAGAGAAGCTGCTTGAGCCCTTCAAATGTCGGGTCTGCTTTTATCCATGCATTTCTGAGCTCACAATAGTGTTCGCTGTTCGCACAATCGTGGTCTGCTTTACCACGATGAGCACAGGGGTGCCCAATGTATTTTATTTCGTGGGCATCAGATCCATGCAAGCAAGGTTTCAGTGTCTTAAACTCATCGATGAACTTCCCTTCGCCTTCCCCATAAGGGGGCCGCCCCAACGCCCACTCTCGTGTTTTTGGGTTTGAAGACAGCAGAAAATCTGATTTCTGTATCAACACTTTTCTTGTTTGGTGATCTCGTGAATTCCAATCTATACCACTAAGATCCTCATCTGCTACCACGCCCATAAGGTATTTTCCTTTAAATTTTGATGGCGCACCCTCCAAAATACTCGTTATCTGACTGTCATCAACAACAGCGCTCATCATGCCAATGTGTATATCAGATCGGTCCTGAAATTCTTTGTGCTGTGTTTTCAGCTTCGCACCCAAGGTCGTGAGATTGGAGATCTTCAATTTCGCCTTTTCCTCCGGGTCCTGAGGGTTACCCTCGTAGACAAAATCTATGTCATGCAAAAAGTTTTCCTCAATAGACTTTATTGGTACATCTTCGGCAAAAAGAACATGAAAATTGATGCTACTGTCACCAACGAATTTATTGAGACGAAATTCGATATTTGGCAGCACCAGTATTTTTAATATTTTCTCAATTTCGTCGGCTGTGAAGAGTGCCTGCAATTTCGCTGGGTCACCCAGGTATTCCTCTTTAATTTTCTTATAGCCATCAATAGTGAAGTAATCGGTAATCCCGAGTACCGCAACATCCTTAGCAATGGCAGTTTTGAACAGGCCTTTGACATACTCATCCCAGTCAGCCGGAAACTGGCTATTCAAATGTGAGGCTGGCGTATGCACATGGAGATCCCACTTGCGCCAGACTGATCCTTTTTGGTAGGGAAAATTATCACTCATAGGAATACGCAAGTGTACTACGAAATGTGGAGAAAATCCATCTCCTTAAATACTTCCTTTTTGAGCTATCAACAGTCCTATCGGAACTGCACTGGAGGTACATTTGCTAGAATTTCTCTTGAGAGCGCAAATGTCCTCTCTATTAGAGCCTGGTCCATGCCAGATTTTTTATCGTCTTCGTAGAGCTTGCTGAGATGCTCGTCCCAGTAATCCCTGGTATCCATTATGAGCGCCCACAACTGCTTCAGTTCTTCATCCGTTTCTTGGTTGATGACACCTCTTGCAGAATACATCCAAATTGAAAGCGCAGCCGCTTCTGTGTTACTGCCTCTTTTCCGTAAAGTTTTGACTGCGTCCTGTAAAGGCGGCAGCATGAAATAACTCACATCAGAAGAGAGGCTAGGCTGTCCATCGGGTAGTTTAAAATGACCTTCGTTCTGAAGTCCTGCTCTAGTCCAAGTGCTGTATACAAAGTAATCAGCAAGCTGTCTTTTTTCTAACGGTCGATATAGTTCGACCAATGCCCTGATGTCATCTTGATAACTCGCGACCGCATGCCTGTGAATGAAGCTAAATATGCCCATATGACTAAAAAATGACTTAATGCTCGAAATGAGGCACTCGGGTCATCCGATACTCAATACTCAGTGCGGAGAGGGAGAGATTCGAACTCTCGAGGGTTTTAACGCCCCGCCACGTTAG
>CAZIZG010000002.1:0-137190 GCA_964543815.1 uncultured Bdellovibrionales bacterium
AACCGACGACCCACGGTTTACAAAACCGTTGCTCTACCAACTGAGCTAAGATGGCTTTTTACTCCCCTGTTTTGGTCAATAACTTTTCTAGACGACGAATCTTAATCTTAACCATTCTGTGAACCGGCGACAATTTCAAGACTTGCCGGTAACATTCTTTCGCATCTTTGATATTCTCCATTTCAAGATAGTAATCTCCGAGCGCCTCATACGCAGTAAAATCCTTCGGATCCCGAGCAATCTTGGCAATCAAATCCTCTTCGTGGACGGTATTTGGACGCGCGATTCGCTTCTTTTTTTCAGGATGAACCGCCACCTCACTTACCATTGGCCGTGGAGTCACATCTTTTTTTTCTTCCGTTAGATTTTCTCTTTGAGCCGCCGATCTTTCACGCCGGACAATCGGCATAGTAAGCACATCCTCAGTTTTTGTGTACTCGTCCTTTACGCCCTCCGTCACTCCTTCCATAGTCTTTGGTACGGAAACTACCTCAGGAGGCGTGCTCACTACAATAGCTTGTTCGCCGGCTGAAAGTGCCGTATGCACTTTACGTCGAGAAGCCCGAACTGACTGAGTGAACTCGTGAAACGCATTGTGCATGCGAAGAAAGAACACTTTGAAATGTTGTCCGGATTTTTCAAGAATTCTCAAAAAGAACTCTTTGGTACGCGGGAACGAAATACCGTTATCACCTCCCGTATGTGCTAACACCTTTTCAACGATAGCTGGATCATCACCCTTGCGTGATAAATACCACACCAAAAAAGACAGGCAGAGAACAACGACAATCGGTGGGACTACAAGATACCACATGGCTGGCAAATGATTTCACTCTTTGAGTTAGTTTTTGTTACTGGCATCAACCTCTCTCCTACAGCTCATACCGAACGAATCCTCCTACCTGAATATTTTCGCCCATCTTGTGAACCTTCTCTGTAAGCAGGGCTCCGACCGTTTTGCTTGGGTCTTTCACAAATGACTGAGTGAGGAGCGAAATATCATTGCGAAATTTTTCCTGTTTTCCCTGAAGAATCTTGTCATGCAACTCAGCTGGCTTTTTTTCTGCCGACAATTGCTCACGCCAAATCGCTTCTTCCTTGGCAACAAGCTCCTCTGGTACCTCCTCGGGCTTTACGTATTGCGGCTGCGAAGCGGCGACATGCATAGCGATATCACGACCAAGTTCTTGGAATTCTTCTGTACGAGCGACGAAATCAGTCTCGCAGTACAGCTTAACAAGAGCGCCGATGCGGCCATTAGAATGGACATAAGAAACCACAATCCCCTCGTGCGTCTCGCGGTCACTCTTCTTCATGGCCTTGTCTTGACCACGCTTGCGCAGGATTTCAATAGCCTTTTGTTCATCAAAACCTGCTTCATCAAGCGCCTTCTTGACATCGACGATACCAGCACCCGTTTTTTCACGCAGTGCTTTAATTTGTTCCATTTGACTCATAGATAGCTCATTTTTATCTTGATTAGTCGACCCTCTCCCTCATTAGGCCACCTTTTGCTCCTTTGTCTTTTCAGCTGTTTCTTTGGCAGCTTGTTTGGCTGAAAGAATAGCCTTGCCTAAATAACCAAAAAGAAGGCGAAGAGACGACAAAGCATCGTCATTACCCGGAATCGGATAGTCAACAAAGGAAGGATCAGTATTGGTATCCACGATGCCTACGACTGGAACACCCATTTTGGCTGCCTCGTGAAGAACTAATCCCGCTTCTTTGGTATCGGCAATAACGATGGCCCCCGGAAAAAGTTCCATACCCTTAATACCACCGACTTTCTTTTCTAGGCGCTCAACCTCTTCCATTTTCTTCGCTTGTTCGAACTTGGTATATTTCTTAAATTCACCCGTAGCGAACTTCGCCTCCAAATCCTGAAGATGTCGAGCACGCCCACGGATACATTCGAAATTCGTGAGTGTTCCGCCAAGCCAACGATCCACCATGTAATACTGTCCAACATGTTGTGCTAACGAACGGACTGTTTCATGAGTCTGCTTCTTCATACCTACAAAGAGAATGGGCTTTCCACTCTTCACTATTCCAGACAAGAAGGTAGCTGCGCTCTCGAGTTTCTCAACGGTTTTCTGGAGATTGAGAATATTGATGTTCTTGCGAGTCGTATAGATATACTCGTCCATCTTGGGATGTCGCCGCGATTTTAAGTGCCCAAAATGAACACCTGCTTTGAGCAAGCCCTCGAGACTCACATCAAGCGCCTTAAAATCGACAGTGGAGAAATAATTCTCAACCACTGCCTTCTTTACTCCTCCCTCTAACCCCTCTTCTTGTGTCGTCACTGCTGTCATAGCGTTTTTCCTTAGAGAATTACTGCCCACGAGGGGCCACCTACTTCTGACCGTATACAAGCCTCATATGCACTGCTCAGCAGGCCAGGAAGAGACTTGGACAAGAAGTATGACTGATTTTTCCGCTTCGGGGCCAAAAAAAAGCCTGGATGCGGGGAAAATACAGCTTGCAGTGTATCAGAGCCCGTGTCTTTTGGCAAGAAGCGAGCAAAATTCCCAAAACACTTGCCAATATGCACTATCCGTGCTAGACTCCCGCTACGTTAATACACCCTGAGAGGGACATTCTTATGAAACAAGGAATCCATCCAAATTACTTTACAGAAGCCACCATTACCTGCGCCTGCGGAGCTGTCCTTGAGACAGGCTCTACTGTTGAAAGCATGCATACAGAAATTTGTGCTTTGTGTCACCCACTCTACACAGGCAAGAAAAAGATTATCGACACCACTGGTCGTGTTGATCGCTTCAAGAAGATGACTGAAAAATCACAGGCAAAGCAGGTGGCCCGGAAAAAGGCCCCTAAGGTTAAGGAAGTAAAGAAATCCGAAAAAGCCAAGACTGAGGCTGCTGCTTAGTATACATACCTGCTTTCTTTTCGTTTTTTGTAAAAAAATCCGTTTCGAAAGCGCCCAAAATCCCGTACCAACGGGATTTTGCATTATAAACAGTCAAACCACCTAGTAAATACCATCGATACCAGATATATTGGAAATACTCATGCTTCTAAAAATATGGATGAACTCTTAGTAGAAATCGAGCGCGAGTATGATCAGGTACAGGCACAACTGAGCTCACCCGATATCGCCCATACTCCCAAAAAAATGGCCGACCTTGGCCGACGCAAGGCGGAACTCGATACGATCATGGAACGTATTGGGCGTTTTCGTGCTATTGAAAAGAACATGCGTGATAATGCTGAACTGACCCAAGGGAACGAGACCGATCCCGAACTCAAGGCCATGGCCATAGAAGAAAATGTCTCGCTAGCCGAAGAAAAAATAGCACTTGAAAATACTCTCACGCGGCTCCTTTTACCAAAAGACAAACACGACACCAAGGACATTATTGTGGAAATACGTGGCGGTGCTGGTGGTGACGAATCATCACTGTTTGCCGCAGAACTCTACCGCATGTATGCTCACTATGCCGAAAAACAAGGTTGGCAGATACACCTCATGCATTCGAATCAAACAGAAGTGGGTGGTTTCAAAGAGGCAGTTTTTGAAATTAACCGCGGCAGTAGCCAAACCTCTGTTTATCAAAAAATGAAGTACGAATCGGGAGTCCATCGTGTTCAGCGCGTTCCAGAAACAGAAAAGTCCGGTCGTATCCATACCTCTACCGCGACCGTTGCCGTACTCCCCCAAGCTGAAGATGTTGAAATCACTATTAATCAGGCAGATCTCCGTATTGATACCTTCTGTTCCTCTGGTCCTGGTGGCCAATCCGTCAACACCACCTACAGCGCTGTTCGTATCACTCATATGCCGAGTGGACTAGTGGTATCGTGTCAGGATGAAAAATCACAGATAAAAAATCGCGAGAAAGCCATGAAAGTACTTCGCTCTCGCCTTTACCAACTCGAGGAAGAACGTCAGGCCAAAGAACTGGGTGATGCTCGGAAAAGCCAGATAGGAACCGGTGACCGCAGCGAAAAAATTCGCACGTATAACTATCCGCAGGATCGGGTAACAGATCATCGCATTAAGGAATCTTGGAGCAACCTTCTTACTATCCTTGCTGGCAATCTCGACCCAATTCTTGACGCACTGGAAGCGGAGGACATCCGCCGCAAGCTTGAACAACAGGGCCGCTGACATGATTGCACTCTCTCTACTGCAACAAGAGTACTTCCCCTCGAAAAATAACCGAGTCCTGCCTGAAGATTTTTTTGTTCTTGCTGCTCACTGCACCGGAAAAAGTAAAACATTTTTACTAGCGCATCCGGAATACCTCCTCACTCCAGAGACTGAAACCGCCCTGCGAGAAGCCCTGAAACGTCGCCTCGCTCACGAACCAGTGGCCTACATAACAGGACAGAAAGAGTTCTACGGCCGGAATTTCTTTATAACCCACGACACTCTTGTTCCTCGACCAGAGACCGAACTCCTGGTAGAGGAAGCCCTCGGCACACTCACTGACACCGGACGTGATGATATCTCATCGTTTGATATCATCGACGTTGGCACTGGAAGTGGCAATATCATCCTTTCTATCGCTCTCGAATGTGAAAAGATGTTTCCGGCATCGATTCCACGATACACTGCCATTGATATCTCGAAACCAGCACTCGACGTCGCACAAAAAAATGCAGCCAGCTTCAAAAAAAAATCACCCATACAATTTTTACAGAGTGATTTACTCTCCCGCTTTCATCCAACCAACACACATCGCCACCTCCTCGTTATCGCCAATCTCCCCTATCTGTCAACGACGCTCTGGGAAGCTAGCATGACAGATGTCAGACTCTTCGAACCCAAGAGCGCGCTCGAAAGTGGATCGGATGGACTTGATCACTATCGCCGTCTTCTTAGGGCGCTTCACGATCTTCGAACCAACTACTCAGCCATTACCTTTCTTCTCGAAATCAGTCCCGAACAAGATGCGCTTCTCACCCAGCACATCCGCACGCTTCTCCCCCAGGCAATCACTCATATTCGCACTGATCTCAGTGGCAAATCACGGCTTGTACAGGGTGTCTTTTGAGAGAAAATCCACCAAAACAAAAAACCCCGAACAAGCGGGGATTTTTGTTTTGGTTTTCCAAAGACCGAAGGCAAACTATTTGCGCTTCTTGGTGGCCTTCTTCTTGGTAACCTTCTTAGCGGTCTTCTTCTTTGCTACCTTCTTCTTTGCAACCTTCTTTGTTGCTTTTTTCTTAGCTGCCATAATACTCACCTCCTTCTAAACCTCTGTTCTTTATTTTCGATGTATGTTTACACCGTGATTGTGAACATGAGGACTTTTATTTTTTATTTTTCACAACACAATATTTTTTTGTGTGTGATACAGAATTTTTCTGTATGTTTTTATTATACTCTTTTTTTTCAAAATGCAAAGAGAAAAAAAATACTGTCAACCCCACGCTCATACTTCTTCAACAAAAACTAAACACAAACAATCTCTTTTCCAGAAAAAAGATTTCTTTCATAATTCTTTTGTATGGAAAAATATTTTGGATGAATTTATTTTTCCAGGAGGAAGCATATTGTTTTTTTATTCCGATTTGACACCTCTGGTTTTGGTCAGGACTCATCAAAAAAGAGTAATAATTTTTCTCATCATCTCCAAAAACGCTCATCACTTCATCACCGAGCCAATCAAGAACGGCTACAACAAAAAATCCTTACATTAAGCTGAAAAAGACACTTTTTGTCCAGTTGACAGTCCACTGGTCGCGTTTTAGTATACAAGCACAGGGGGTCGATAGTACTCGCAAACGTTTCAAAACGTTCCGGGTACCAGGCTTCAACGCAAGCAGAACTTTAAAAAAATTACAGAAACTAGAAAGAGAGGTGCATACTATGGAACATCAAGATCCGATGTTTGAAGAAGAGACTTCTGCTGATCAGGCCAAGGCATGGGTTCAAGAAAATCTCCGCATCTTAGTGAGCGTCTTTATCGTTGTTGCTATCGCTTTCGGTATCTATTCGTACTCACAGCGATCTCAGACCGTTGTTGATGACAGCAATATGTTACTCGATACGAAAGGCGGCGAGACCGATGTTGTCACTCCGTCTGGAGAGACTCCGACCAAGCCAACCGCTATGACCAATACCGGTACCGGTGTTGTTGTCACTCCGGAACTCAGCCGCGAAACCGAGACCTCATTCGTAGAGCAGGCCGAACGCGGTGAAGGGACTACTCACCTTGCTCGCCGTGCACTGGCTCACTACCTCGAAAAGAATACTGATTCCTCACTTTCTGCTGAGCACAAAGTCTACATTGAAGATTATCTCCGCAAAAACGTTAGCCACCAAGGCGGCGTCAAGACTGGAACTTCGATTGATTTCTCCAAGACCCTGATTCATCAGGCCATTGAGAAGTCAAAGACACTGAATGACCGACAGCTCCAGAACCTGAAGAAATATTCCGCTCGTGTGAGCGCTTTCCGCTAAGACCGTTATCGAAAGCCTTCCGTTCTTTCTCTAGAGAAATAGCTAAAACCCCGCAACGGCGGGGTTTTATGCTGTCAATTTTACTTCCAAAACTTCACCTGCTCCCCCACCTGTATTTCACCAAGAGCTCCGGCATTCAACTCGAGGACTTGATCAGCCACAACATCAGGCTGATAAGTCATAGTACTTTCGGATGACACATTTCGTTCAATCCAAACTATTCGATTACCAGAAAGCCAGGCAATATCGATTGGAAAACGCATATCTTTCATCCAAAAAGCATACTGGCCAGGCTGATCAAACAAAAAGAGCATGGCGCAGTGTCCACAAAGCATATCCCGATTTCCCAAGCCTAAACGACGTTCCTCATCCGTACGTACCACCTCAAGCGTGTATTCGTGCTGACCGAGAGAAATCCGCAGTGGAGCACCAATAAAATGCCTGTATCCCAGCCAAGTGCCACACAGTACAATAGTACCAACCAAAACCAACAAAAAATACTGTTTCATAAGTGAGACACCTCCCTCTCCCTTGTTTTCAATGCCACAAACGAGAGGAACGAAAATATAAGCATGAAAACAAGCGGGATGACGAGAAACTTTCCGAGCGTTTCAATAGACAGAGCAAGGAGAGCTATGAGTCCAGTGAGAAGCGAAAAGAACCAGGCGATGCGCCCTTCTGACCACCCTAGGCGACGAAGCTTGTAATGTAGATGACGCTCATCTGATTGAAATATTGATACACGAGCCAAAAGTCGTTCAGCTACTACCCAGAGCGCATCTGCTACCGGTAAGGCAAGCACTAAAAGAGCTGTCGCTATTTTAGTGCCGGCAACAATAGCCAGTACCGCGATGAGAAAGCCGATGAATAATGAGCCAGACGTACCGGCTAATATACGTGCCGGGTGAAGATTAAAAAAGAGGAACCCAGCTACGGCTCCTGCTCCAATAATAGCGACAATCGCCACCGGCGGTTGATTGACCTCTGGTTTGAGGCTCAGCCAAAAAACAGTCAAAAAAGTTATGCCTGAGACACTTCCTAAGAGACCATCTAATCCATCGAGCCAATTCACCGCGTTTAACACAAGTACAATCCATACTAGCAACAAAATAAAACCGAGTACCATGGTCAGAATACTCGTGTCAGTAAATAAAAAAGGCTCCCCAAAAGGATTACGAAGTGATGTAATCCTGATGTCAAAAATGAAAAGAATACTTGCAATGGCTACCTGAAAAAATCCCTGAGCCTTAAAGGAAAGTTCGCGAAAATCATCCCAAAGACCGAAGGCTACTATAATCAAACTCCCGAGCACCAACCCTAGGATTTCTCGACTGACGACAAGGTGACGATCAAGTGCTATCGCCCCTAAGAAACCAACGAGAAGGGCAATGCCGCCGAGACGCGAAAGGCTGGTCTTACCAATATGACGTTTTCCTAACCGCCAAATATGCTTCCGAAACATTGGGAGGGAAAGCAATAACAGACAACACGTACTCGTCAAAGCGAAAGCTGTCAGAAACGGTGGGAGGAACAAATCAAATCGCATACAAACACTCCAAACTTCAATAATTGATAAAAGCAATGCTGATGATAGCAAGTAAAATGCCAAAAATAAGCATGTTCGAAGAAAGAAGCATCAGATAGGATGCGATACGTTCCGCTTGTTGGTAAAACCGCCGTGCCAGAGCGAGGTGGCCAAGGATGAGTATACCCCCGAGTAATGGCAACATATAGGCCTGCCACCAAATACCTAGTACATCCACTCCAAAATACACATTGTAGTGTAAGACAAGAGGAGTCTCACTGGGACGAACGGAGTACCAAAGTATTCCTAAGCTCGCCAATAAAGCCCCTATCGGAAAAATAAGCAATATTCGAACGAGTATATTATTCCAGAAACTTACCCCGGCATCTGATTGCGCCAGAGAGTGTTCCCAGGCACTCGCAACATTCTCTCTCATAACAAAATAAACCTTTAGCTTCTTTCGCCCTCATCGTGTGATGCCTCAGACAAATACGAGATTGCTTCACCCGCTTCACCGATGCGAGCATGTTCTAGCTGATCGCCAACTTTCCCTAAATACTTCTCTGCGTCTTCGTATTTTTTATACGCATTGCCGATATGATTCCCGAGTACATCAAATTCCTTCTCAAAACGACTGTACGAACGACTGAGTTTCTCGAGTTGCCCCATTATCTCCTTAGCTCTTTTTTCAATCTGAAATCCCTGAAGTCCAAAAAGAATGGTTCGCATATAAGCATAAAAGGAATTGGGCGATACCGGTATCACTCGCCTCGTCCCAAGATAATCTAGCAATCCCTGCTCATCATCATCTTTGATAATAATTTCGTAATAAACATTTTCTGCCGGAATGTACATCAGGGCAAAATCAAGTGTCCCCTCTTCTGGCACAATATACTTGGTCGCAATAGCATCGATATGCTTCTTCACGTCAGTATAGAACTGTCGACGTGCTACTTTTCGTTCTTCATCAGAATGGGCTGTCACGACCCGTTTGAAATTTTCCAAGGGAAATTTAGAATCAACGCTGATAAGCCCACCCTGAAGCCGAATGATAGCATCCACCGTTTCACCACTTTTAAAACCGTACTGCAACGCGAAATTCTCTTTAGGAAGCATCTGTGTCAGGAGGTCCTTGAGCATCAGTTCACCAAAACCACCCCGAATCTTGGGGGCCTTGAGAATTTCTTGAAGAGACGCTACTTCTTTTCCTACTTCAAGAATTTTATCACTTGATTGGCGCATGTGTTCAAGGCCCTTCTGAACATCGCCGTAGGATCGTGCTGCTGCGTCTAAACGCTGGTCAAGACGCTTCGTATTATCATCCAGTCGTCGATCAAGAGTGTGCTGAAAGTTACCAAGTTGTTGGTTGAGGGTCTGCGAGATGAATTGCATCCGATCGTCGAAATGCTTTTCCAGATTCCCCATCTGGGTCAATAGTTCAACCCTATTGTCCTGTTGCCTGGCCCGACGGTCCAAGACAAAAAAAGCCAGCCACAAGAGCAGGCTGACGAAAAAAATTATGGCGAGGATAAAAATCCACGAAGACATAGAGATGCGTATTCAACTTGTGTATTTACTTCTTGAGACCGGCAATAAATCGCTTCAGTTCAGGTACTTTATTCGCCACTTCTTCGTAGGGTCCTTCGAGAAATTCGATGAAAAAACGATCGAGCATATTGAGACGATAGTGGAGCTCCTCCATGTTCATGAGTACGAATCGAATCTCCTTTCCAACCTCTGCCTCTAAATGTGCTACTGCGTGCTTCAATTTGGTACGATTCACATTGTTCACCACGAGAATCATGTCCACTTTACTCTTGGGATAATTGAGAAAAAGACCACTGATGAGGATGAGTTTCACTTCACCAACAATCTTAAGTTTACGAAATACCTGGGACTGAGCATGGACATTGAGTTTTGAAACCAGACTCTTCAGCTCAACATAAAATGGAAAATCCTCGTTGACAATAAAGCATTTTTTTCCTTTGCGCGCATGCTCTATAATGAGCTTCATTTTGGTGAGCCTGAGGAGTTCTCGAGAGGCCTCAGGCCGAGAGACCAGAGTCTTTTCCGAGACTTCTGCCGCACTAAACTCGATGCCAGGATTAAGAAGAAAGAAACGGATGAGACGAGAACGTGCTTTTGATCCAAACAAGCTATCGAAGAGGGCCAACGACATACAGGACAGACATTAACAAACAAATCAAGACGGGGACGCGCCCTCGCACCTCTCAGTATAGAGAATATCAGAGAAAAGTCAAAATAAACGCCTCTCTTCTAAAAACACCATAAAAAAGCTCTCGGATAAGAGCTTTTTATGGTATACTATGAGGGTCTATGCCAGAGAAAAAATCCCAAGAAAAAATGAGTCCTCTGCCAGAAATGAGACCGTCCGTAACGGAAATACTGGTAGCCAATGGCCGATCGTACCAACCGTTTATACGGACGTTTAGCTATGTCGGCGAAAACGTCACCAAACAGAATCTTGGTACCCTTATCGGGGTCTTTGAGATCGATGACCAAAATGAGGATTCTGCCTATATCGTAAATTTTTTGGCTTCCGTTGCCAAAAAAGAATACTGGAGTAACCCCCGGCGAGGTGCCATTGAGAGTTTCGAAGCAGCGCTCCATAAAATTAACTTGGCCCTAGCAGAACTCGTCAAACACGGCAACGTCACCTGGTTAGGAAAGCTTCATGGCGCTATCGGCGTCCTCGAAAAAAATAATCTTCACTTCTCTGTCACTGGTCAGGCTAAAATTCTCCTACTACGGAATGGCGCATTTGCTGACTTAAGCGAAGGACTTGCCTCCGATGAGTCGCATCTCCACCCCATCAAAACATTCGTTGAAATATCAAGTGGTCGTCTTTCGGTTGGGGATCAAATTCTCACCGCCTCTCCGGAGCTCCTCGCTCTTTTTTCCATAGAGGAACTCACTCGCAATGCTCTCCGCATGAGCAATGAACAGTTTACTCAGTTTTTAAAGACCGCCCTCGTGAATGAGTTGGATATGGCTGGTCTTATGGTTATCGATGTCAAAGAGCATCAGTCAGTCGAACACCCAAAGCACGAGAAGGTTCCCGTCCTGGAAAGTCCAGTCTCACGCGTCAACAACGTGTTCAGCCAATCAGCCTTCAAACCCAAAAAGCCCAGTGAGGCCCCCTCTGTTCACGACGTCCTTGTCAGCGAGCAGCAGGAAAAGGAGTCTGATTATATTGATACCAAGACCGGCCATATTTATGTCCAAGGAGATAGCCCAGAAACAGCCGCTTATCATCCCTGGCTTGAAACACTCAGTATCCAGAGTGAAGAATGGCTCCGCCTTACCCGAATCGTTATCACGAACCAGGGTAAAAACTTCCGCAAACTCACGAAGCGAGTTGGGTTAGGGTTTTCTACCCTTGGAGAAAACACTACCGTTCTCGGGAGGCGCTTCAGTCGAATGCTTCGTCGTAATTGGCGTAAATTTAATGAGACTCGACTCAAACGAGCCGAGGAACGAGCCACGCGAACTCGCCTCGAGGCCAAGGAACACACCCCTACCGTAGCAGAGAAACTCCCCTCAGTCCCCCTTCCAAAAATTACTGATATTCCACGCCCCACTCTTCACCAGGATTTCACTGAACCGGGGATTGAGCAGACCAAGGTGTCAGAAGAAGCGTCCTCATCAAATGAAAACTCAACTGAGGCAGAAATACCCGATTTCCTCAAAGAACGTTTAGCCACCTTCTACCAACGCCAAGACACTCCCCCGCTCTCTGCCTCAGAGGTGGCACCAACGACGCATCAGAAGCCAAAACTTCCAAAATTAAAACTCACACCTCTTTGGGATAAACTTAGTGCAAAAATTGATACTACGGGCGCAACCGGAAAACAATTATCTCTCAAGCTGCGCGCCACATTTCAGCTCTTCCTCAGTCGCTACATTATACCCACTCTACACCGTACACGATCCGTGGCTGCCTCCATCACGACACAAGCCACTACTCGTTACCGGACCCTCCCCCAATTCTATCGATGGGGAATACCCATCATAGCAAGCGTCCTTGTTTTTGGTGGCGCCTATTTCATTTTTGACTCTCCTTCGATTGATACTCCCGTCCAGGCCCCAGTGGCCACCACTCCTACCCCTCTCCCCGAACCTGGCCAAACCAATCAAAGCATGGGTGAGCTGACTGTGGCTATTCCCTCACTTGAAAATATCGTTTCCTCCCTCCTTTTGAATGATGAACTCTACGTTATCATGCCAAATGGCGTTCGCACCACCAGTGGAGAAACCTATGCTCTCCCAAGCGGTCGGATACAATTCGCCACGGCGATGAATGACCTGCGACTCATTTTTGTCGAGACTGATCGGGGTACGCTCTACGCCTGGAGCCCCATCACCAAGAAATTTATTGAGAATTCCCTTCCCGTCGAAGGTCAAATAACTCTCTCCGGTATTGGGAGTTATCTCACCTATCTCTACGCTCTCGATAGTGCCACTGACCAGATTTACCGGTTTCCTCGAGCCGAAGGCGGATTTGGTACTGGTACCCCCTGGCTCCGAGAATCAGTAACTATCGAACAAAGCGCTCGTCTCTCCGTCAATGAGACTATCTATCTCATGCTTGACCCGACTACCATTAAAGGTTATTTTCGTGGTCGCGCAAGCAGTACCTTTGAGAGCCCAAGCGATGGCATGAATATCATTAGCCTCTATACCTTCTACGGTCTCCAAAACGTTTATGGTCTCGATACCTCACATCACCGTATCCTCATCTGGAATACCGATGGCCGTCTCATTCGTGAACTCTCCCACGAAAAATTCTCTGAGGGTCAGACCATCTCGGTCAATGAAAAAAGTGGTGAAATTTTCATTAGCACCAACGCCGCCCTCCTTTCCTACAAATTGAAATAGCATCGGGTATGAAAAACCCGAGTCGGAATACCGAACTCGGGTGCTACTGCGCTACGGACCAGTAGCAGAAACCGACGGAGCTACTGCTCCCGGTGCAACGAGCACGGCGGAAAGTCGTGCCTTGAAGGCATCGAGTGCCGCCTGCCGCTCAGCAACTTCTGCCTGAGCGCGAACCACTGCCGCCTGCGCTTCTACAAGCAACACCTCGAGCTCATGCTCCTCACGCTCTGCCTCTTCTCGGATTCTCGCATTGAGCGTAGCGGCCTCATCGAGAAGCGCCTGGAGGCCACCACCGTTCTGTGTGTGGCCATTAGGCTTCGGTTGCTTCCTCTTATCGCCACGAGCCGCCTTGTCGCGAGGAGCGAGCGATATCGAGAGCCCGTGCTTCGTAACGAAGCTCTGTTCAACCTGGTATTCACCGTGACCAACCCGACGAATCCACTTGAGACCTACGAGTTCACGAAGAATGCCCATCCTTTGCCAGATTACTGGTGCCGATGGGAAGAGCGGCTGTGAATACTTCGTCACTCCCGTTCCGCTAAAGACACCATTTATTACTGAGTCTTGACTCAGCACTTGACGCAGAAACTGTGCCAACCGGTCATGGTGCTCTGTTGTGGAATCTGGCATTACTGCCTCCTGTTTCGCTGTGGGAGCAGGACTCCCGATGGTTGGGAATTCCGGCTGTGGCGCTGCCTTAGGCTGCACTGGAATGTCCACCCGAGAAATTTCCGGCCGGGAAGCCGAAAAAACCACGGCCTTCGTTGGTGCTCTTGGCAACGGATCGGGACGCGCTCTTGCTTGTATCGGCAACGTCCGTGCTCGCTCACGAGCGAGATAAGTCGGCCCATCAAGTTGCGCTACTCGGGCCGGCGGCCTCGAATCGTCATCTGACTCTCGAGCACCTCTCATGGCCGGTTTAAGCGGCGTTGTAACAAGGGGCTTACCCACATAGAATGCCTGCTCGCGCACTTCGGGAGTGAGGATACCATGCCATCCAGAATGGTTAAAGGTGCTGACGGGTAACTTCAAACTTTCAATCAGCTCTGAGGAGAGAACCTCTGGGGGAAGCCTGAGCATCCCGATGAGCGTCCCGCCCGGACCAAGGCTGGCCCGCATGACAACACAGACCATGCTTGTCACTACCTCTGAAGCCAAACGCACCTCGAGACAGTACTGGGACGGATTCCCAAGACTCCCGCTTTGACCCGTCACCATGTAGAGCCAGTCTCCACGATAGTTTGCGGCTTCGAGCACCGCACGAAGCATGCGTGTGGCTCGCTCAATCACCTCAGAACGAAAATCCCCTGTATGGCCGCCAATCCGCAGATTGAGGCCGGTTACTGGTGTTTCCATGACCTCAATCCTTTCTTTGTCACTGTCGTATTCTGTCTGGTCCGATGACCCGAACAGGGCTTTTAAGGAACGCCCCTATGGTAGCGTTTTGGGGATTATTTGTAAATATGGCTCTTTTTCTCGTTTTTTGATAAAAAAAGACCCGCGTCATGGCACTGCCACGTCGCGGGAAATACTGCGCTTACGCTGCTTACGAGCTAGTCCTCGGCCATCAGCACCGAAAATGGGACTCCGGAAGCTTCGACCCAGGACTTGAGTCGAATGGTCGGTCGAACCGTTCCGTTCTCCAGTACCACGTAAACCTTGACGGTCCAGGGATTGGAAGGGATGACCAGATAGCCAGGGGTTTTGACTGCGTCAACAAGCAATCGACTCACCTCATCATCGACGAGGTAACGATACCCCCGACGGAGTCCTTCCGCTACGGTCTGATCAAGACTGATGCCTGACTTCGGTTGAAGCTTGCGAATCTCAACGACTCGCTCTCCGAAGAGAAGGGTGCGCCAGCCACGAGTTTTGGTAGGAATCATACTTCTCTCCCTACTTGGCTTCGATGGTTTCTGACGCGACCAGGATGGACCAATTCTCGGGGAAATCCCGAGACGTTCGACGTTCCATGGTCACTCCCTCCCGAAAGCCGTGTCCTTGCACATAATTGAACAGGTGCACGACGCGGGGGCGATGTTCAATCTTCTCGTCGAGATAGGCCATGGCATCACCCGGCACCACTTGTCCACCAAAGACGTTCCTGGTAAGGACCACGAATGCTTCGGGAGGAATCAGTTGAAATCCCCACTCGAGTGCACGTTCCAGTACCTGAGACGGGACAACATCGCCTGAAACCAGTCCCAGGTCTTCCGGAAAAAGACGGGCCACCTGCGTCCACGCCCTCTTCCTTCCACCCGGTCTGACAGCAAACTCACTGAGACGCTGCGGAGGGACTGCCTTGGCCCACTCAACGTTGGCAACCCCCAAATCAGGCCGCGCTGGCAGACCAAGGACCATACGCATGGCTGTCAGACTAGGGATTCTGGGTTTCTCTTGACGCAAGTACTCGGCCAAGAGGTGGAGCAAGGGTACACCCTGCCTTTGAAAGTTCTCAGAACCGACCTCGGCCATGCTCTGAATGAACTTGCCTACCTGGCCAGCCGTGATTGACAATTGATGATTTGACATGATGTAGGCCTCCTTTAGACCTAGTATCACCACCGTTCCTTGCGGAGGGCTGCTCTCGGGCTGACGAATGTGTCAGTTTGCCGGAGCGAAGAAGGCTCTAGTGAGCCACTTTAGACCTCTTCGCTCCGGCCGAAAGCACAATAATTGATGTTAAGCTACGGTTTTATATTATACACCTTTTTATAATAAAAGTCAATAACAAAAAACTCACAAAAAATTCTTTTGCGGATGTAGAAAGCAAGAATCTTCCAAAGTAACTTTGAGGTCCAATCGGACACGGTTTCCGACGAAGGAGGCAGGGGGAAGACTTCAATGTAGTGAGGCTTGCCGCGCCGGGGCAAGCAAGCGGTACTTTGGAAGGTTGCTTGCTTTGAAAATTCCTCGAAGAAAAAACTATGAAACTTTCGCTCCTTCGGCAAGCTGCATCCGGGACATAATTTCCCGATTAACGATGGTGGCATCACGACCATAGCGGAGCCGGGAGAGTTCCTTCAGGGCATTGGCCACCTCCTGATCACCGTGAGTTGGTGGATAGGTTTTCATGTTAAACGGCTTAGTGAGCTCGTTGTTCATGAGGAGACGAGCAAAGCATTGGTAGTTATCGACATTCACGATATCACTCGCGGAGAATACCGGAGCAAATTGTTTCTCGAGAAATTCCGCATCTTCCGGACCAACCCGGAACACGGTGAGCGACCCCACGTTACCGAACACCGCCTTGGAAATTTCTTCCTTGAGCTGGGCAATGAACTGGTGAGCGAGGATAAGCACGAGCTTGTACTTGCGTGCCTCGGATAAAATCTGAGCGATAGACGTCGTGGTGACATTCTGAAACTCATCGAGATAGAGATAAAAATCACGTCGTTCAGATTCTGGGATATCTACTCGTGACAGCGCTGCCATCAAAATCTTGCCCACGATGACCATCCCAAGCAACCGGGCATTGATCTCCCCGATTTTCCCTTTGGATAGGTTAATAAGAACAATCTTGCCACCATCCATGAGTTCCCGGAAATTGAGCGTGCTCTTCTGCTGAGCGATGATTGGCCGCATCATATCGTTACTGATGAACGTGGTGAGCTTCGAGGTAATATACGGCACCATATTGGCAAGCGACGCCTCACCTCCCGCTTTCTCCGCCTCCTTCAACCAGAAATCGCGCACAATAGGATTGGTACAGTGCTTGAGTTTGTAACGACGAAATTCCTCATCAGCTAGCACTTTGGGAATTTCCATGAGCGTCGAACCACTCTCCGGGTGCTCCATGATAAGAAGCATAGCGTTACGCATATACTGCTCAAACATCGGTCCTCCGGTCGCCTTCATATCGTAGAGCTGATCGAAAATCCCAATCATTTCATTGATAACAAAAGTCTTTTGCTCGGGATGAGCCGGGTCATACTCGAGCATGTTGATGCCAATAGGACGAGCGACATCGGCCGGATCAAAGATAATAACATCTTCGGCTCGCTCTTTAGGGATAGCGGTCAGAATATCTTCAATAGCATCACCGTGGGGATCGATAAAGCAAAAGCCTTTGCCGCTCTGAGCATCTTTTTTGGCCATTTCTTGTAAGTAGTTCGACTTACCGACACCAGTTTGTCCAATGACGTACATATGGCGGCGGCGATCATTGTCGGTAATTCGAATCTCAGCTTTGGCACCACGATATTCGTTATAGCCAAGGAGAATTCCTTCAGTTGGTATATTGACCGGCGGTGGAGCAGCACCGGCTTTGAGCCACTTAATCTTAGGCGTAGCAGTCGTTGAAATAGGGAAATGAAAGACACTCGCTAATTCTTCAACATTGAGAATCATAATACTCTCATCATCAATGTTCCGGAAAATATAGTTATAAATAGCATCTTTCCCCCGCACTCGTTTCTTAATCCGAAAACTATTGACTTCCGGATTCTCAAATTGACCGAAGGCATTTTCGAGATGCCCAAGTATCTCCTCTGCGCGTTCCTGGCTCGCAGCTGAGGTTAAGAGGCGGATATTGACCCGAAAGGCCGTTTTGCTTGTTTTACCGTCGATAGATTTCACCAACTCCTGTTCCTCGGGTGTCAGGGTCACTACCTTTTTCTCTTCCGGCAAAGCCTGTTTCTTCTGAGGCCCGAGAGCTTTGACCATATCCTTGCCAAGACCACTTGTCAGAGAATCATTCCTCCGCGCATCCTTGAGACGCTTTCCCTCCTGCATCCGCTGAGCAATCTTGCGCCCCTCACCGCGCCAGGCCTGACCGGCCGGAGAAAGGAGGATCTGTATCGCCGCCCCTTCGGCCTCGGTCGCCAACTTAGAGAGCGAGTTTGAAATTTCATTTAACGGATCAATACCCAGATTGCGATAGGTTTTGAGCGGGAGAGCATGGCTCTCTTTGAGCTGAAGCACTGACACAGCCGTGAAACTCCCTGGGGAAAAGATCGTGTAATCAGTTACCTTCTCAACGACCGCGTGAGGAAAAAAGCTATGAATCTGCTTCTCGGCACTTTCCCGATAGCGTTTCGGAATCGACAGATAGAAAAATATTTCTTCACTCGAGGAGGGGTTCGCAATTTCAAAAACAATATTGGGTGCTTCAAAAAAAAGCTTCTTCAAAAAGTTCCCCGTTGGTTTGAGTGAGGCAAGCGATGACAGGAGTTGTTCCATGGCAAGAATTTCGTCTTTCCAGCCTTCAGCATTTTGTGTCTGCCCCTCCCCCTCTTTTTGACGGAGTACTCGAATGACCTCAAGATCCATGTTGAGCGACTGATTCACCTGGTAACGAAAACGAAAAAAACTGCGCACCACCAGAAACAGTCCGCTCGCCAGCGTAGTAAAGGCTAAGAGCCACGCGAGTGGCACCAGGATAAAATTAGGATCAAACGTCACGGTCATGTTTTTGTTTTGATGTTAAAATCCCTCCTACTCTCGAGTGATGAGTCCTCGTTCTAAGAGTCCATCATACAGTTTGTTTGATAGCTCATCATGCATCCGATCGAGTGCATAAGCATCCTTGAGAGAACGCGCTACTTTGACTGCATGAATCACTCCTTTGGTACTAGCCAAATCAAGCAACTTCTGTACTTTAGATTCTTCATCGGTCATAGCACCAATATGTTTGGCATCGAGCACGACCGTATCCTCATGATCGTCATCGGTCGGCGAAGCAGTCTTGGTTGGTGTCACCCGAGAAAGAAGCTCCTGATATTTTCCCTCGATTCTTTCCGGTGCCTTTTCTGGAACTACCGGCACCTCCGGTGCAGCCACGACACTCGACTCAGTCTTTGGCGTCTCATTTTCCGTTCCATTCATGAGCGGTGATTCGGCTATTACTTCTTCCGGCATAACAGTAAATAATTCAATACTTAGAGGCTCTTGGTCATCTCCTCCTTAAATTCTTCGGCTACCTCACGAACAAAGACATTGTACCCCGGAATCTTCTGTTCGAAAAATGCCTCAATTTCTTCCTGTTTTGCTTGTTTGTCGAGTAACGCTTCATATTCCCTGATACCCTCATCGCCGAGTTTATCCATCGTGGCCAAAAAAACTCGCTTGAGGAGCGCCTCTCCCATTTTTTCGAGAAGTTCATCACGCTTGTCAGCCGGAATCTTATCAAGCTGAAAGGCTTTCGTCAGCTCCTCCCGTAAATCTGTTTGATCAAGTGCCATATGATTGAAAAATTACCATTAGAAGTTTAAATACGTATTCCCCCTCGGAGCGCCAGAGCGAACTGCTGTTCATTCCCTCGGGCCACTACAAGTGCCGCGATTCGCCTCGTGTACTGATCAATACTTTCTTCACGCAGGGGCAGCCCAGCCACTCCCAACATGCGTGGATCCTGAGCGGTTGCCACTACCCGCATCAAACTCTCTACTTGAGAAGAATGAAGTGGGAAACCGGCCTTGTTATAAGCATATTCTTGCAAGGTACCGTTGTGCAACTGAGCAAATGTTTCCTGTACCCGGAACATATTGACCATACCCATATTGCGATGGGTGAGGTAGTCATAGGGAGCAGTGGCAGCATTATAGTCAAGGAGTGGCCGGGTGAGGAAAATACTCTTTCTAACATCACCCAAAACACTTTTGAATGGCCCGACTCGGTCAGGATTTTCTGCCAGAAACTGAGCAATAGTCCTTGGTGAATTGAAGGATACTGCCTGTAACTTTTCTGCCACCAATACTCGTCCCTCTTGACCCATTGTGGCTGATGATATCACTTTGCGAGCCGGCGCATCCTCATACGGATCAGGTACGCCAACCAACGATTTTCCTACGGCGCCACGAGAAGCATCCTCGTAGGGTTCGGTCACCCCCATGACTGGGCGAGGCGCCGCTGATTGTTCAGCCTGCTGTGCTAACACATCATGAGTACTGAAGCCTTTTCCAACTAATTCAGTATCCAATTTTGATACTCCCTTACCAACAGATTCAGCAGCACTTGGAAGCGAAATAGATTTCCCCTCCAAGGCGGTTTTGATTTGATCCGGTGTCAAAAGTTTCTCAAACAGAATCTTATCACCAGGTCGGATGAGGTCGAGGTTGACCTTGCCGTTCTCAAGTGTTCCGTGAAAACCAACTGCAGCGCGCTCTGCTGGTGACATCGCGTCAAGCTTGAGACGAATGGCATTTTCCAGTGATTGAATCGCTCGATTCTGACCCTCCTTGGGGAAATCACCCGGCAAACGTTCCTTGAGAATGCCCCAGAGACCCGCTTTCCCGTTGGCACCAGTCACATCGTAGCTTTGCCGCAAGAGGTCGATCTTGGCAGCTGGTATCGTTTCGGCAAGCGGCTGCGCAGCGGCATGCCCAGCCTGACTAAGGGCATCGGGATGATCAAAAGCAGTCGCCGGAGAACCAGAAGTCACTGGAGCAGAAGCAGCAGGGCTCACACCTTCAGCAGCAGAAGCGGCACTTGCTGAAGATGCAGGAGCCGAGGCACCATGTTCAGTCGAAGAGGCTGTCGCGCGTTCCAGAAACCGCCGAAGAAGTTCGTCATCAGAGGAACCCTGCCCTCCACCAAAAGCAAAAGCGGATTTATACGTAAAGAAGGAGCTAGCACCGATAGCAGTACCCCACACCAGGGTTTTACGCCAAAACTGTTCTCGCTTCTGACTCTGAAATTTCTGATCGAGTGCTTTGGTATCTTTCTCCAGAAACTCTTTCATTTTGGCAAAAGAAAGCTCCCGATCAAGCGGTTGCTCCTCGAGTATCTCCCAATCAGTAGCGGACGGCAAATGAACCGGGGTCAGGAGTTTCCTTATCTCTTCAGATTCTTCTTCCTGCTCCTTGTTGACACTCCGTTTCCTTAAATATTCTGCCCCCTGTTTGGCTAGTTCATCCAAACCCGCCCCGGCCCCAAGTGACGCAATAGCCCGGCGTAGGGCGAGCGCCCCAGCTGCTGCTCCGGCTGCACCCGTAAAGGCAAGAACCCCCGCACCAGCAAACGTAGCTACCGCAGCAGCCAAGCGAACCTTAGCGGGTAACTTATTATAGGCAATACCAATTTTTTGGAATACTCCTAATACTTTTCCTGGCCAACTTTTTTGCTCGGCCGCCACAATAGTTCGGTCTTTGTAAAGTTCAATACGCTCCTCGAGCTTATAGAAATGAAGCATCCCCGCCATCCGTTCTCGAAGCTCAGCCGGGGTAAGCTTTTCTTTTTTAAGTTCGGCGAGCTCGGCTTCCTGAAGAGCCATCACCGCGCGCTCGTATTCTTCTTTGGCTGCCCGCGTATCAAGATCATCACGGGTAGTGTCCCGCAGATGAAGCACTCCCATAATTTTGTTCCAAACTTTGCTCTGAGTATAGTCAGTCGTGACAAAACGCAAGCGAGCCTCATCGGCCTTGATGCGCAGTTTCTGTACCTCCGTCATTTCACCTTCGAAAAAGTCCGGCATCTGCGCAGATGCCTCCATTGATACTGTATCAGCAAATTCCTCAGGCACCCAACCCTCTCGTGCCGCCAAATCGGCAATATCGTCGTACAGAACAAAAAACGGCGCGAAGTGTTTCAGTGAAGCATTATCCTCCACCATATATCCCTGAAGCATTTTGCCACCCTCCTTTTTTTCAACCCGCTTCACTCGGATGGTAGCCGGACCATCAAGCACGATATCGTCTTGATGACGTACATAGACTGCTTCATCTCCCAACTTATCAATATGCACAAAGCGAGATTCTGGCTTTTTCCGCTCAGGCGCCTTAGCACTTTCGCTCCGCTGACCCTGAGCATGGCGCTCATACTTACCATGCGCCAGAATAAAACGAAGATTCTCCAAATCCATATCCATCATTCGAGCCTTCTCGACATCCTCAAAGGATTCAAACGTCCCTGATGGACTCAGTTTTTCATCGAGATATTCAACATTCACCCGTTTCTTTCCATCCTCCTTCGGAAAGATGGTTCCTACTCTGTAGGCATTGATAAACTTCCCAGCCTCATCACGCATTACCCAGATATCACCCGAGAAAATCTCTCGGTATTTCTCATCTTCCACGGCCGTTTTTTCATCCCAACCATTACCAATTTTTTGTGCTTGTTCAGGAGTTATTTCCCGCCAATGAGCAGCCACCATCATGTCACGAAGCCTCAGCTCATCATCGAGTTCCGTTTCATCCCCCCCCTTCACATCGGCAAAGGCATAGCGATTCATCTTTCGAGTAAGCAGCACTACTTTGCCGAGTGCCGGCAAGAGGAAGTATTTACTTTCGCCGGAGGCCAAGATTTCCGGCAACGGTTCAAGGTCATCCAAGTTGATATCAAGCGGGTCAGGCACTACGAGATTGGCAGGAGGCGCTTCGGATGTTACCGGTGGCTGCGCTGGCGCAGATGCTTCAGCGACGAGCGATGCGACCGAGACCGGCACCTCTTTGGCTGGTTCGGTAGTATCATCTACTTTTTCCCACTCATTCCCCATGAGTGCTCTCATACTGGCAGCCGCAGACGGGGTTAGCGCTGTACCCTTGTCTGGCCCCTCAAGAATGACGTAGGAATACACACCATCCTCACAGCGGACGTCACACAAAAACCCTTCATGATCGCGATACCTCCCAAGAATAATCGGTTCTCTCTCAGCAATAACCGACTGTTCCTTCGGAGAAGGCCCTGATGATTGTGCCGGCGCAGCTCCAGAAACAGACGTTGTAGACGATGCTGACGTTGCTAGTCCCGGCTTTTTTCCTTTATCGGGCTTCTTCTCACGCTTACGCGGTTCCTTTCGAATCTGCCCTTTCGTCCCCACTTGCGGAACGATACCACCACGATCATGCACTGCTTCTCCCGAAACGCCTACTGCAGGAACTACTGACTCAGCCACTGGTGTCACTTCTAGACCAGCTCCTGCTACGGGTTCTGTTGAAGGAATCTCAGGTTGTTGAGCAGAATACTCTCTGTTCGTTCGAGCAAGCATCCCTAAAACCCGCGCTTCCGAATCGCGTAAATGATCGTTCACTACCGCATCAAATTGCGCGTCTGTAAAACGCGCTTCTGGGCCCGCCTCCCCCGCGACAGGCGACTCGGCTGGTATTTCGGGTCTTGGCTCCGACATAATATTACCCTTGTTGATTGATTGTAAACTCTTGATTCATTTCTATTAAAATTCCCTGTACTATTTTCTTGGCTTGCCCAACTTTCATCCCTGATTGGTCTTTCAAATCCTGCACCAGTATCTTTTTAATCCCTGGTAAGATAATAATTTCCCACCGCGACCACAGAAAATTCCGTTGTTGTCTCGTCAGTCGTTCGCGCAGCGTATGAATCTTATGTCTCAATTCTTCGTATTCTCCTCGAAAAACTTCCTTGTACGCTTTGACCTTTTCCTCGTTCTTACCTTCTCCTTCGGCCCGAAAAGCCGCTAATGCCTCTTCGCATTCTCGCTCAAACTCTGCCTCTGGATTCACTGTTGCTTCCGGCGAAGCCGTCGCCACGGCTTCAGGGGGTAGAGGACTTGATGCTACAGGTTGAGATTCCTCAACAGCAGGTCGAGCAAATGACCTGGCCTGAAGGAGCGCTTCGAGATTCCCGCCATGTGCTAGAGCCGCCCCGCCGAGTTCGACTCCTGTCTCGCTATCAACCCCTTTTTTAGAATGGCCTCTTTTTGCTCTCTTGCTATCAGCTTCTGCTTCTTCGTCCCCTTCCCGCGCTCGCTTTCCTCTCTTTTTTTTGTCGATTTTTTTTGGTACGTTTGTATCTACTAAAGTCCCGAAAGAAGCACTTTCATCCTCAACCTGATCTGCTGCCTGCAACGCCTGACGCACTTCCTGAGAAAACTCCTGTACTTCACTGAGTATCGCTTCAAGATTTTGTAAGCGCGCTTCCTTAGCAGCAAGGAATTCAGTGGTTACCTCCGTTGTCCCCTGTGCCGTATCAGCCGCCTCATCATCACGCATCAAACCACTGGCGCGGTCGGAAAACTCATTTATTGATCTTTGAATGCCTTCGATTTCCTCTTCGTTACCCGAGTCACTCTGGTTGAGTAATTCTGCCACTCTGAGCAATTCTTGATTGATACTTACTTGTTTCTCCAGCAATTTTTCGTCCAAAACTGTACGTTCCGCTGTTAATTTTTCGCCATCAGACTCTACCTCTTGGCTTCTCTCTGCCCGCTTGGCGGCTATATCAATCACTTGGGCCCCGGAAGCACCTAATGCGTCGCTTTGATCCGGCGTTTCCTCAATAGCGGCCGGCTGGAGCCCTCGTCCTTCGAGCTCATTTTTCAACTCATCAAGACTTCCAAAAAATAGCTGTTGCTTGGCAGGATCAGAAACAGAATAGTCCAAGAGAATAATAGGGCTAAGGCTCATAATTCTGACCCGAGCACCCGTCTTTTCGTTTTGAAATGTTCTCCGCAAGGTAAGGTCGGTAAGAACCACGGTAGCTCGTTCCGAGACACCTTCATGCTTTCCCAACCCAAGTGAGTGAGCTAAACCCTCAAAAGTCATAGTAATAAAAATTTTTCTTTTGCCCCTCTGTTTGCTATAATTTTACCATAGAAACAAAAAATAAAAAATGTGAACTGCTTCTATAAAAGAAGCACGGTTCACCAAAAAATATGATTGGAAAGAAATCTGCCGCTCATGTGGTAACAGGCACCCTTGTTATCATTATACTTTTTGCCTTCTTTGTTCGCTTCTACCATATCGAACAGATTCCGGTCGGTCTCTACCCGGATGAAGCCGCCAACGGTGTCGATGCTGTTCATGCCCTCGAGACTGGTGCGTACCAACTCTTCTACCCTGCCAACTTTGGTCGCGAGGGGCTCTTTATCAACATTCAGGCCATATTCGTTTCCCTCATTGGCAACACCATCACTGGACTGAAGTTTGCCTCAATCCTCTTTGGTACTCTCTCCGTCCTCGGCATCTATCTCGTTGGGCGCGAGCTCTTTCAACGCAAAGGAGCTGGTCTTTTAGCGGCTTTTATGCTCGCTACTTCATACTGGGCCATCAATTTTTCTCGGATTGGCTTCCGGGCCATTATGACCACTTTTTTACTAACTTTTTCATTTTATTTTTTCTTCCGTGGATTACGAAGTCATAAATTTCGTGACTTCTTATTTGCCGGCCTCATTTTTGGTACCGGCCTCCATACCTATATCGCCTTTCGGGTCGCCCCCCTCATCCTGGTTGTTCTCCTACCAGCCCTCATACTTTCCTACGAAAAATTTCTGAAGCGCTTCTGGAAGCATGGCCTCGCATTTATCCTCGGTGCCTTCATTACTGCATCCCCCATGCTTTATCATTTTTTTGTTTCGCATCCAGATGATTTTGCTTCACGCTCCTCGCACATATCCATATTTGAACCGACAATCAATCACGGAAATCTTCTTGGAACTCTCGGCAAGACATTCGCTCTCTCTCTCCTTAAATACAACTTCTGGGGTGATCAAAATTGGCGCCATAACTATCCCCCTTATCCTGTCCTTGATCCCTTTGTTGGTACTCTCTTCCTAGCCGGATTCCTCTTTGTCATCTGGCAGACGGTCACTCTCATCGGAAAACGTCTACGGGAGGGCGATCGTGACCTACGTCTGGTAAGAAACTTTTTTCTCCTTGGATCGTTTTTTGTCATGCTTATGCCGGAATTCCTCACGGATGAAAGTTTACCGCACGCTCTTCGTTCTATCGGGACACAGATGCCCGTCTTTCTCATGGCTACCATCCCGGCGTTTTGGGTTTATGAAAAAGCAAGACGCTCCCAACCAGGCAGCCGACTTGCTTTTCTCTCCATTCTTGTCCTCATGCTTGGTTTGTCAGCCGTCGTTAATTTGACGAAATATTTCGTTCTCTTCCCAAACAACATTCATTCATCCGAATCCTTCAACGAAAGTTACCGCAACATGGCTACTTACCTCCTCAAACTCCCGGACACCACCCACAAATACGTCCTTATCGATGAAAAAGGTCATAATAACCGCTTCGACCTCCCGGTACATGCTCATCCTGTTTATTTTCTCACCTACCACCGTGTCACCAATATGGAAATTATTCAAGAGGACACCACCATACGTCGCGAATCCGTTTTACTCATGCTCAATTATAATGAAGTCATCGCCCAAAAAATACTTCGTCTCTACCCAGGATCGTATGTTGACCACCAGGATATCAATGGTCCTCAGCGCCAAGGGGGTGAGTTTAATGTTATTGTCATTCCGTCCGCTGAAGGACAGTCGTCTCAATCATAGAACCTTAATCACTTCATTCAAGCACTATGGAATTCATCAAAAATCGCGCCGTGATTTTGGTTACTACGATTCTCTTTTTTCACTTTGTCCTCTCCATGATTGTCTCATCACAGGAATCCATGACCTTTGATGAGAAAGCGCACATCCCCGCTTCTTTCAGCTATGTCCGCTATGGCGATATGCGACTGAACCCCGAACACCCCCCACTCCTCAAAGACTTCGCCGGACTGTTCCTGCTCCCGCTTCGCCTCGATTTCCCCTTGAACTCCAAGGAATGGCAAACCGGTGTTAACGAACAATGGCTAGCCGGAGACATGTTCGTTAATTGCTCCAAACCAGAACATGGCTGTAACGACACGGATACTATCTTGCTCTTCTCCCGTACACCTATCATTATCGTCGCTGTCCTCCTCGGTATCGTTCTTTTTCTCTGGACCAAAGAACTCGGCGGGACACTGGCTGGCGTGCTAGCGGTAACACTCTATGCTTTCGATCCTAATGTCATTGCCCATAACCATTACGTAACAACCGATCTTGGCAGTGCTGCTTTTATATTCTTTGCCTTCTACTTTTTCGTGCGTTTCCTCAAACATCCAAATTACAAAACCACTCTCTTGGCCGGTCTCTTTCTTGGACTCGCTGAACTTTCCAAATTCTCTGCCGTACTCCTGTATCCAATATTTGGCCTCTTCGCCCTCCTCTTTGCGTTCGCTCAGACGAAGGCAATTACTGATACACGAAGCACTGGACGTTTTCTCTTCGCAACTCTTTGGCGCTTTCTTTTTGGTTATACTAAAATTGTCCTTCTTTCATTGATACTTATCTACATCGTCTACAGTGCCAATACCTACGCCATGCCAGGCGAAAAATTAGCCGCTCTAGCCAATCAGTTCCTGGCTCAGAAAAATGCCTTCGCCCAACTCGCGCACAATCTCATCGTCACAATGAGTCAATCAACTATCCTGAAACCCCTCGGAGAATACCTCCTCGGCGTATTTATGGTTTTCTCCCGTGTAGCCGGTGGCAACATGCATTACTTTCTGGGCACTGTCACCGATATTTCGTCACCTTGGTATTTCCCTGTTGTGTTTTTTCTAAAAGAAACCCTCCCGTTCCTTATTCTACTTCTTTTTACGACTGGATATGGCATCTACCGTATTTGTTTAGCTTTCCTACGTGAACGCGCCCAGGGCGTCTCTCAGTTTCTCAAACATTCCTTTCAAAGTCGCATCGCACAGTATCTCTCAGTTTTCTTTATCCTGTTTTACACGTATATCAGTATTACCGGCAATCTCAATATTGGCTTTCGTCATCTCTTTCCGATACTACCATTTCTTTACATGCTCATAGCCAAATCCGTAGCCGACCTGTACAAGCGCCACGAACACGAACCGGTTACCCACAGACTCTTGGCTATCATTATCGGTATTCTCATGTGCTCTGTCATTGCTATACCTATCCTCTCATATCCAAGCTACCTTTCTTACTTCAACGCCGTCGCCGGTGGCCACACCAAAGGATATCTCTATGTCACCGACTCAAACTATGACTGGGGCCAGGATTTGAAACACCTACGCAAGTTTGTTGAACAGCAAAACGCCTGTAAGAATGGTTCTGCTCCACTTGGTACTGATTGTACTCTCGCCCGCTATCCAAAAATCGATACGATACGAGTTGATTACTTTGGCGGTGGCAACCCAGGATACTATCTCGGTAATACCTACCAATCATGGTGGGCCAGCCGCACACCAGAGACTGGCTGGTATGCCGTATCATCTTTCTTTTATCAAGAAAGTCTTTACAAGAAACTTGCCCCTGGCGAACAAAACTACGCCTGGCTGAAAAACAAAACACCGATTGCGCGAGCCGGTGATTCATTCTTCATCTACTACATAACACCAGAAGATCTCCCTGGAAACCACTAGAAGGCTTGGCTCACTTTTTCTTTTTCTTTTCGGTCTTTGCGTTCTCTGTATTTATCTTATCCCCTGAGGGATTGCTCGTCTCAGGTTGATTATTTATTTGCTCCTCGTGACCATCTTGGTAACGATAAAATATCCGATTTTCGGTTCGAAGATCTATATACTGGAGCTTTGATTGCGCTTCGGCTGAAAGCTCAGCATCAAGCAGTAGCGTCAACGCATCAATTGATGACTGAGCGGGGAGACGAGTACTGACAAAAAGGCGCCACCCACGATCCGTCGTCACCCGAAGTTCATTGGCAAAACGCGAAGAAACCGTCATGCTCTTCTCAAGAGTAATTCCCAACCTTTCTTCCAGGCCCCTTTTGAGGGTCATTGGAAATAAGGAGAATCCCTGTTCGAAAACACGCTCTCCTGGTTCCATTGATTGACCGCTTTCGTCCGTGATAGTAATAGTATGCGAAGCACTCAGCTCACTATGATGCGCGTCAGTCACTGGAACGACATCGCCGTTTTCCAATACCTGAAAACATTTCTCTTGCGAACACCAGAGCACGATAGTTTCCCGTTCCTCTACCGTAATAACAAGGGCGCTTGGAAAAATTCGTTCTATGCGAATATTTCGAATCAGCGGGAAGCGTGACTGTACGGTTTCAGCAAGCTTTTCTGGCCGGACTAAAAAGAAACGGTTTCGCGACAGCAATCCAAAAAACTGCTGCTCAAGTTCAGAATTTACTACTCCTCGAAATGAAGCCTCGTCTATGAGAGAGAGTCCAGCAATCTGGGGCGGATCGAGAGCTAAATACGGCGAAAAAAACACGAGGTATCCAACCGTTCCAAAAAAGAAAAACCAGAGCATAATGGTCAAAAGCCAAGCCCCCATAGATCGACCCGCCTTGATCTCGAGTTGCTCCTTACGATTAGTTTTTTTATGAATAGCGGAAGCTTTCGGCAGAAATTTCCCTCGCTCTCGCTTCAACTGTGACTTCCACAAAAAACGCATACGGGTATCATGAAACACTAAACGCTCAAAAATAACTTCTCCAACAGGAGGCGAGTGTTACTTTGAGTGGTTTTCAGAAGACGCATTGTCTGTTCCACATCCGCAAGCAGACGAAAAAATCGTAACGTCATTTTCCGTTCTGATATGCGAACCGCCTGCTGATAAAGACCAGGTAACCACCATTCAAGCAATCGTATGGCTTGTTCCGTATGATTTCCCAATTGTTGAGCGAGCGTCAGACGCTCCGAGACACTCAGGGTCGAAAGGCGAAAAAGCTGTCCTAAATACTCCCGATCAGCAGAAAACACTTCCTGGTGCTCGATGGCAGAGAGAATCATGCCTGGTCGACCCAGGGCAAAAAAGAACGGTGCAATTGCCGAGAAATCCCTCCCGGGGTAGATCTTTCCAAGGTCCTCATGAAGTATTGCCTCAGGCACAAAATTGAAATGGGCACGTTTTACTCGTGAGAGAACAGTAGGAAGCAAAGTACCCACTTCATGTGTTACCAAAATGATAACTGCTGTAGATACCGGCTCTTCTAGAGTTTTGAGCAAAACATTCTGAGCGGTCTCCGAAAGACGATGAGCATCCTCGATAATAAGTACCCGATACGCTCCTCGTGCCGGATACTGACTCAAAAATGAAAGTGCCTCGCGCACAGACTCGGCTGGAATATTTTTCGTTTTTGTCACCCCCTGTTTTGTTGTTTCTTCTGGTCGGAGTACTTTAACATCGTATGGCGTCGGTTTCTCTGGTGATGGTACAAATTCTGACTCCCCACAAAGGTTGGCAGCAAATTCAAGTGCGCACAAACTCTTACCAATACCACGCGGCCCAGCAAAAAGATATGATTGAGCCATTATGCCACTACCATCTCTCTTAGCCAGTTCCTGACGCTCTTTTTCATGACCAATAATACGCATACCATGTTACTCTCAAAATCTAGATACTCAATGTCAAATAAAATTAAAATATCAAACCTTCTTTTTTGGCGCCACACCACCAAGACTCATGAATATTTATGATTGAGAGTTCGAAAGTATACTTGTAATCTCCTTCTGGAACCGCTCTTTCGAAAAACACTGCGCCCTCTCCTTCATAGCCTCCTTATTATACTGCCCTTCATGCTCAAGAAAGCGTCGCACTCCTTCAGCGATAATTTCCGGGGCTGAACTATGGAATACCTCTCCCGTTTCAGGAGAAAGAATCTCTCGCAATCCTCCATAATCGAGGCCAATAACCGGTGTCGCCTGTGATAATGCCTCTACTGCTGTCATGCCAAAATCCTCTTCCGCTGGAAAGATAAGCGCTCTAGCCCCTCGATATAGGGAAATAAGTTCATAATCATCAACAAACCCTCGAAACGAAACCGTTGACCGGGCAATACGCTTCAAATATGATTCCTCTGGTCCAGTACCAACTACCACGAGCGGCAGCGCCAATTTGTTAAACGCTTCAATTGTCTCAGCTACCTTTTTCGATTTGGTCAAACGAGAAACAATAAGAAAGTACTCTCGCTTGACTTCTTTCTGCATCACATCGCTATCGAGTAAAGTCACTGGTGGGTAGACAACAGATGCTTCACGCCGGTAGTACTTCAGGATTCTTTCCCGTGTATACTGAGAATTAGCCAAAAGTACATCTGGGCGCTCCGCAGCCTGCTTATCCCAGATACGAAGATAACTCAAGAGCATCCTCGTAAAAATACTCCGTCCTCGAGCGCCAAGTTCGGCAAGATAACTCTCGTGGCAATCCCAAACATAACGCATCGGTGAATGAAGATAAGCGATATGAGTAGTATGAAGCCGAGTAATAATCCCCTTACTCCAGGCCCCCGACGAGGAAATCACTAGGTCAAATTCCCGCAAATCAAGACTCTCCACTGCAGCGGGGAAAAATGGCAAAAACAACCGATAGCGCTTCTGAATAAATTGCGGTAGCCTACCCAGCCATGAAGTCCGTATCTCTCGACCTGGAAAGTGTTTCTGTGCAATCTTGGTATTTGCCAAGAGGGTATAGATAGGCGCCTCTGGATACCGTTCACACATCACCTGAAACACTCGTTCTGCACCTCCATAGGAAACGAGAAAATCGTGCACCAGAGCTATTTTCTTCGAATGATTCATACCTGAGAATGGACAAGGATACGCGCAATATTTTTAGCACAGGACATCCAGCTAAAACGGCTCACGTTGTGGGTCCCTCTTTTTATTATACCACTTCGAATTTCGCTCTCTACGAGAAGCTTTTGCACTCCCTCAGCGATACTTTCCATCCGAAGCGGATCCACAAAAATTGCTCCTTCACCAGCTACCTCGGGAAGCGATGAGGTAACCGATGTCACTACCGGTGCCTCTACACTCTGTGCCTCCAAAATCGGAATACCAAATCCCTCGTACAGGGTCGGAAAAAGAAACACATCAGCGCCATTGAGAAGTTTCCATTTCTCCTCCTCATTCACATAGCCAACTTCGCGTATTTCATCCCTAAATCTCGACTCTAAGATCCTTAATCTTATTTTCTCGTAGCCGTATCCTGGCTTCCCAGCCAACACCAGCTCATGCGGTATGTGGTATTGTTCTTTTAAGAACTCAAACGCCTCTACTATTCTCACGATATTTTTTCTCGTCTCCAGTCGGCCAACAAAAAGCAAGTAGGGCTTTCCAGCCCGAGGCTGGTCCGCCTTGGGCGGAGAGATTTTGACATTGCACTCATATCCCTCATACACTACTTGAATCTTTTCTGCGGCCACCCGATACAACTTCATCACGTCGCGCTTCGTATTCTCCGAAACACATATAATCGTACTCGCCACTCGACAGGAATATTTGATAGAAAAGTGCATATAGACCCGCTCCCACCATGAATATGCTTCTTTGCAGTATTCATACTCCAGCCCATGAATCGTCACAACCGTCTTCTTGGGATGAATCAGCGGTACGGTATGAGCAGGTACAAACAGCACGTCCGGCGTACGAAAAAACATTTCTAGTGACAAGGCTATTTGAGTCCAAAATCGCGGTGCCCAAAGCGTCCGCACCGTCCAATGCTGTGGCAAAGGAAAATCAATTACCGGTCCTTGCATAACCATGCGGCCGCCCACCCACCTAATTTTTTTCCGCACATACAACACTACTGACGAATCAGCAGGAAGTTCGTCACGGAGATGAGCTAATACCTGATAGGCATACTCCTCTATTCCTGTCCGACGCCTCAGAAAGGCACGGGAAGCATCGATGCCAATAACCATAGGAACTATTTAGCGAGCATGATGCTCCGTTTGTAAACATCCAGATTCTCGAGAACAATACCAGTTCCTTTGACGACGCAAAATGCCGGATCATCGGCTACGTAACATGGGACATTAATCGTTTTGGATATTAACTGATCGAGATAACGGAGCTGAGCCGTCCCACCGGAAAGCACCATGCCCTTATCCATGATATCGGCGGCGAGTTCCGGCGGCGTTTCCTGAAGGACTTGTTTGATGACATTAATAATCTCGCGCAATTCATCCTGGATGGCCTCAGTCACTTCATTGGAAGAGAGTGTCACTGTCTTGGGGAGTCCTCCCATCAGGTCTCGGCCACGTACCTCCAGATGGTCCTCCTTAACTTGAGCAATAGCCGAACCAATTTTCATTTTGATTTCCTCTGCTGTCCGGTCACCAATAGCGAGGCTATATTTACGCTTGATGTAATCAGAAATAGCCTGATCAATCTTGTTACCACCTACCCGAGCACTATGTGCTGCCACCACTCCTCCGAGGCTAATGATAGCGATTTCTGAAGTACCACCACCAATATTAATAATCATATTTCCTTGGGCCGTATGAATCGGTATTCCTGCTCCAATAGCCGCAAGGATTGGTTCCTTCACCACATAGGCCGCCTTGGCCCCCGCTTTAAGCGCAGCATCAATTACCGCCCGACGCTCAGTTGAGGTGATACCAGCCGGGATAGAAAGCACCACCTCTGGACGAAACAATCGCACCCGACCAGCCACCTTCCCCAAGAAATATTTGAGCATGGCTTCGGTGATACGATAATCAGCGATAGCGCCATCTCGAAGCGGCTGACTCGCCACGATGGTATCCGGTGTCCGACCAAGCATTTCCTTGGCCTCATTTCCAACAGCAAGCACTTTGTTCTCCGTAAGCGATATTGCTACCACCGATGGTTCATTGATTACGACACCCTTCCCTGGCACAAAGACCAAGGTATTAGCTGTTCCAAGATCAATCCCGATTTTTCGAAGAAACATGGAGTTCATATCCCATTTCATACCATGTCTTTTCTCACGATATTAGCCCCAATTTTTTGTAGTCTCGTCTCAATCTGCTCATAGCCGCGATCAACCTGATAAATTTCCTCAATAATGGTTGTCCCTTCGGCGGCCAGCGCAGCGATAATAAGCGCTACCCCTGCCCGCAAGTCAAAGCTTTTGATAGTTGTGCCACGAAGCGGCGTCTTACCGTGAATCATTACCTGATGAGGATTGAGTACGTCGGCTCGAGCACCCATTTTTATAAGTTCAGGAATATACGAGAAACGCCCCTCGTAGAGAGTTTCAAAAATAAGCGTGTCGCCTTCGGCCTGTGTCGCGAGCACACCAAAAAGTGACTGGTCATCTGATGGCACTCCTGGATACGTCCGTGTATCCACCTGCGGTATAGCACGTAACTCTTTCGCCGGATGAACCGTAATGGCATTTTCTTTCACCGTAAACGTCACCCCAAATTCTTTGAGTTTCTCTAAAACAATATCCAAGTCATCTTCTCTAGCATTCTCTACGGTGAGCTCACTCCCTGTCACTGCTCCAAGTACTAAAAATGTTGCCGCTTCGTTGTGATCAGGCATGATGGTATGCGTGGCACCACCCAAGTGTTCCTTCCCAACAAGAGTTAGAGTATGTGTCCCTAATCCGGTAATCTCCACACCAAGAGCTTGAAGAAACCGTCCGAGGTCTTCCACGTGCGGTTCACAGGCTGCCACTTTAATAATGGTTTTACCCGGCAGCGTCGCGGCCAAGAGCATGGCATTTTCAGTGGCAGTCACTGACAATCCTTGAAGCACTACCTTGCCATTTTTCTTTCCGGTGGCATCAACAACATAGCTTTTACCATCACCAACGATACGCACCCCTAATTTCTCCAAAGCATCAATATGAGTACCTACGGGACGCGCGCCAATGACGCAACCGCCGGGTTGCCGTATCTCAAAATGATCAACTCGTGCCGAGAGTGCCCCCAAGAGCATGATAGACGAACGGAGACGTTTCACAATTTCTTGGTCTACTCGAGTAACATCAATATCACGAGCGGTAATGGCTACTTCGTGTTCACCCTGCCACACGACCGTCGCCCCGAGACTTTCTAGGATTTCAATCATGCGAAATACATCCTCGATACGAGGAATGTTTTTCAAAATACACGTCTCGCGCGTCAAAAGAGTAGCTGCCAGAATAGGGGTCGCGGCATTTTTTAATCCAGCAACTGCAATAGTGCCGAACAGTTTTTTTCCGCCCTGAATCTCGAAAACTTCCATAAAAATATTCTTAGAAAACGCTGCTGCCTCTGGCTCAGTATAGCCCGAACGGGTTGGTATTTCAACCCTGTGTAATTCCACCGAAGTGGACTGACTTTTGAGCCAGTATTACACAGGGTCAACCCCTGAAAAATTTGAAACCGCCTTCGAACAGCAGTCGCAAGGCGGTTAATATTGCCCCGCTTTATGAGGGGCGAGAGTATGGGAACATACTCTGCGTATTTTTGTTTTGGTTTTGGTTTTTAAGGTGCATTTTTTCGGGTTTCCCCGAGCGATGGCTTCAGAAAAACCCTGAAACACTCACTCGGAAAAAGAAAACGGGCTCCCTCTAGGGGCACCCGTATTTTTATCCGAGGCTCGGCTGACTTTCATCAGACGGCCCGTTTTCTCACTTGTGCATCCATTATAGCACGTTTTTTTACTCCTGTAAAGACCTCTTATTTCCCCTTCCTGACAAAGTCGTAGGCTGAAAGTGCTGCTACCACCCCGTATCCAGCAGAGATATTATTCTGCTTGTAGGGCAAATCAGTAGCATCACCAGTAGCAAAGATACCAGGAAGTGCCGTCGCAGCCGTCCGGCCATCGATAACAATCTCCCCTCGTTCATTGAGAGGCAACAACTCTTTCACAAACTCAGTATTCGGTACCATACCAATCTCCACAAACACCCCGTCTACTCCGATATCTTCCGAAGTGCTCGATTCGGTATTAAGAAGTGTCATCCCCGTGACATGGCCCTCTCCCAAGATAGCCTGCGTGGTCATATGATACTTGACGCTCACTTTTGGTGAGGCCAGAATTTTTTCCTGTGTCACCGCATCACCCTTCAGTTCTCCCGAACGCACCAGAAGAACAATTTCCGACGCATACGGAAGCAAATCTTCTACTGCCTCAAGAGCAGAATTCCCACTCCCAACCACGGCGACTTTTTTATTACGGAAAAAAGGTGCATCACAGGTGGAACAGAACACAACGCCCTTCCCAACAAACTGCTCCTCCCCCGGAACATTGAGATGGCGATGGCGACCACCTGATGCAATGATGATGGCTTTTGTTTCATACCGGTCTCCAGCTTCTGTTTCCACCAGGTACCCGCCCTCGGCTCGCTTTGAAATTTTTGAGGCCTTGGTAGCGGTTTTAATCTCGATGCTTTCCTGAGCCCGGAGATGTTTCTCGAGCATCTGACCAAACTCGTAACCTGGCACCGTCACCGTACCGATCCAGTTTTCAATAGAGGCTGAGACAACAGACTGACTCAAAAAATCCTGGGTAAGAAAAAGGGTCTTCATTTGTTTCCTTGCCGCATAGACTCCGGCTGCTACTCCCCCAGGCCCTCCTCCAATAATGGTAACGTCGTACATATATTTATTGAAAAAAATTACTGCTTGAAAAAAAGAAGGAGGCTTCGCTTTCGCGAAAACCTCCTATTATTTAGTCCTTTCGGACTGGATTGCGCCGAGGATAACCACCGTCAACCTTGTAGGTGGCGCCTGTGACATACGAGTGCGAATCCATGAGTATGCTCGTGATGAACTTTCCCGCTTCCACTGCCGTTCCCTGACGACCCATGTAAACGAAACCCAGTTCGCGTTCAAGCATTCCTTCAGGGAGCGAATCATTCATGCCTGTATCAATCCAGCCAGGAGCGACACCAATGAGGCGAATATTGAAAGGTGCATACTCTTCAGCCAGACTCACCACCATGCCGTCAAGAGCCCGCTTCATGTCATCGTACGGGAGTGATTGAGCCGAAAACGAGTTGTCGCCGTTGGTCGAAGTGACGATGACAAACACTCCAGAGATATTCTTCTCCTTCATCCGTTCAGCCAACACTTTGGTGGAGGCGACACACCCACGGTAGTTGGTGTTATACACCCGATCAACATCTTCAAGCTGCAGATCCTTGAACGGAATGTTCGGCGAGATGCCAATAGCATCAATCACATCCGTGATTTCTCGTCCGGATTGCGCTACGGCCACTTCAACGGCCGCTTTGACAGCTGAAAAGCTTGAACGATTAATCTTGACAACAAAGGCTCTCACACCCCAGGCCTCAATTTCAGCCTTGAGATTTTCAGCTGCTGCCTGATTACCACCGTAGCCAATGGTGATAATTTCGGCACCATTGGCAGCCAAAGCACGAACAACCTCAGAACCAATTCCACCGCTCCCACCCAAGACGAGAACGTGATTGTTCGGCTGCATCTTGATAAGGTACTGTGACTTGTTCATATGTTTGTTCTCCGTTTGGTTTGGATTATGACTCAAAGGTACTACTGCATTCTGAAGAGGGACTTGAGGTAGGCTTCGTCAATCTTCTTTTTGCCATCCCACTTGCAGGTGATATCATCTTTCAGCAGTTCTACCCCGAGCATAGCTACCGCTTCGCGAATAGCAGTGATCTGGGCGATAACTGAGAGACAATCCTGCTTCTCCTCTACCATCCGCCGCACGCCTTTGAGCTGACCCTCAATCCGCGCGATACGCGAAAGGACGGGTGACGTGGCTTTTTTGCTTGGCATAGGCAGAGACGTTAAATATACCCTCTGGGGGTATATTACACTCTCTCCCTCCTCCTGTCAATATTCTTTAAACAAGCATCGCTACGGCCGCGCGAAACTGCTCTCCTCGGTCAAATTCGTTCTTGAACAGACCAAAGCTGGCAGCTCCGGGAGAAAGGAGTACGATATCCCCCGAGCCAGCCAAGCGCGTCGCTTCACGAACGGCATCCGACATATTGTCCACCACGAGCGGCCGATGCGTTTCTGTGTATCCCGGAGCGATGGATTGAATGGCTTGAAAAAGTTTATTAGTGCCTTCACCCTTGAAGTACACCACTGCTTTAGGACGAGTCAGTATTTCTCTTGCCAGTGATGTGAAGTCCAAGTTTTTGTCACTCCCCCCAGCGATCAGTATGATTGGTTCACGAAACGACCGCAGCGAGGCCACTGCCGCATCAGGAATGGTTGCGGCCGTATCGTTATAGTAAGTGACATCATTTTTCATCACTACTCGTTCCAAGCGGTGAGGCACTCCCGTAAAACTCATAATCCCGGAGCGAATCTCTTTCAGGGTGAGCCCAGTCGCCAGGGCCGCTAAAGAAGCTGCCAGGATATTTCCCGCGTTATGATTACCCCGGATCGGAATATCCGATAGCGGAAGCAAGACTTGCTCCTTCCCTTGGTGTGATAGAAATAACGTCTCATCTGAAAGCCAAGCGCCATCACCATCAATTGGCTGCCTAGTAGAAAAAGGGAGGAGTATCCCGGGGGCGTCCTGAATCATTTCCCGTACTGCCTCATTATCAAAATTAGCGATGCAGATACCATTCTTTTTTTGATGCAAAAAAATCTCGGCCTTATCAGCCATATAGGCTGACATAGACTTGTAGTAGTTCAAATGATCAGGATAGATATTGGTGAGGACAGCGATGTATGGGCTTTTTTTGAGCTGCCGGAGGGCTGACAATCGCCAGGAGGACAATTCAAAAACCACGAAACTCTCCGGGGTAATTTTTGAAAGCACTCCGAGTACTCCGGTCTGACTAATGCCCGCTGACACTACGGGTCGTCCCGCTTGTTTCAAAAGATGAACGATAAGTGATGCTGTGGTCGTTTTTCCCTTACTCCCTGTCACGCCAATGATGGGGGCTTTGCACAATTGAAAGAAGAGGCTGGAATCCATTTCTACTGGCACATGGTGCGCTTGCGCCAACTTGATATACTCGTTTGTCCATGGGATAACCGGATTCTTCACCACCATGTCCACTCGGGTGAAATCCTCCGGTCGATGCTGCCCCAACACATACGTGATATTTTTATACCGGACCAGCTTTTGGAGTGATGGTTCGAGTTCTTCCCGACCTTTGATATCGGTCACGATAATTTCACGCGCCCCATGCTCCGCGAGGTATACCACCGTTCCGACCCCGCCCATATTGAGACCCAGGCCAAAAACCGTAATACGCTTATCAGTAAACAATGATTTTTCGGTCATAGGGAAACTCTTTCAGATATACTATCTTCTCATATCTAGAGAGTTCTGTCACGGGATACTGGGGCTTCCTTACCAGGGAAAAAGACCCTTTTTCTGGCGCAATACTCGCCCTACTCGCTTCGAAGAAAGCTGCTCCCCCTCTAAAGCAATCCGCCCATTGATAATGACATGAGAAATGCCGACCGGATACTGATAAGGATCTTCCATAGTGGCTTTATCAGCGATGGTTTCCGGGTTAAAAATGACCAAATCAGCAAAATAATCATCCGCGATACGACCCCGTTTTTCCAGATTAAATTTCAAGGCTGGCTTACCAGTCATCTTGTGTACCGCTTCTTCCCAAGACAATGCCTTTTGCCCTCGAACATAATCAGCAAATACCTTAGGGAACGTCCCAAAATTTCTCGGGTGGACCAAGTCTCCTGTGGCCCGATGGGCCAAATCATAGCCTACGCCATTACTCGATATCACAGAGAAGGGATGCTGGATAGCACGTAAGACATTTTTTTCCGAAAGTACCTCCATCGAAACAATAGCCCGACCGTCACTCGCCAAAAGCAAATCGAGCACTACTTCCTCTGGGGTCTTTCCCTGAAGAATAGCGATCTCTGAGATACGACGGCGAGTGAGCATCTTTGAAAGCGTTGAAGCTGAAATAATCACTTGTGAATAATCAACAGCTTCTTTTTTCATATCGCGAAGAACGGACAAATACGTCTGCTTGTCGCGAAGTTGTTCTATCATCATCGTCCGTCCCTTCTCCGTTACCCACTCTGGCAAAAGTGTATAAAGCACTGAGCCAGTTGACGTGTATGGATATACATCAAAGGTTACTGAGATATCGTTGAGTGCTGCTGTTTCGATAAGATTAAACACTTCATCCATGAGATGCCAATTCTTCTCTCCGACTGCCTTGAGGTGAGAAATATGAATCGGGGCTTGTGCCTCCCGGGCTACCATGATAGCCTCCTCGACTGATTTGACCAGGTTCTCCTCCTCATCTCGAACATACGTAACATAAATACCTCCCTGTGCTACTGCTGTCCTAGCAAGTGCTACTAACTCTCTTGCTCCGGCTCCACGGGCATGGGTATACTTGAGTCCGGTTGATAGCCCAATAGCCCCTTCCTTTAGGGCCCCCTTAAGGAACCGCTGCATTAAGGTGATTTCATCCGGAGTGATAGTTCTCGTTTCATCTTTCATGGCACCGCGACGAATCGTTCCGTGTCCAACAAGAGTAGCGAAATTTACCCCAGGTCCCCGCTTTTCAACCTCCCCCAAGAAGTCGTCCATGGTAAGCCAGTTGAAATTAATCCGTTCGACATCGGTCCATTTCTGAATCGATCGGATAACACTCGGGTCAGCCAAAGGCGCCAGTGATGAACCAGAATTACCACCAATTACTGTGGTCACACCTTGGCGGAGCATACTCTCGAGGTGAGGATCAGCCAATAGCTGCCAATAGGTATCGGAGTGATTATTCACATCTACGAAACCAGGAGTTACATAGTGCCCAGTCGCGTCAATTTCCCGTTCGGCTCGCACATGAGCCAAATCACCAATAGCTACAATTCTGTCTTCGCGCACAGCTACATCAGCCACATACATGGGCCGACCAGTGCCATCGACGATAGTGCCATTTTTTATGAGAATATCATACATACCCCTCCGCTTTGTTTGGATTACTCATCCTTGGGAACGATTTCTTCGACTTTTTTCATGAAGGTCTTATCTTTCTGAAGAATCTTTGGTACTAGAAGTGCCATATCGACACTGTCTTTCAATTCTTTGACTTTATCAAGCGCTGCTTTTTTTGCTTTTTCGAGCATCTCATCATACCCCGCCATTTGCGGAAGTGCGAAGCGAACATTACGGTAATCCTGTTTAATGGCCGCCATAACTACCGCGGCCGTTCGGGCCTCGGGTAGCATTTCCGCCAAAATACTCCCCGTCATACGTCTCCCCTTCGTAGCAATGACTTTCAAATTAAAGTCCTCATCCTTTTTTAGTACATCCTTATCGGCATAGTGCATAGCGTAGGCCGGATCAACAGTTGCCACGGCCAGCATAAACACCTTGTCTCGCTTGGCAGAAGCAGGCAATTCATCCAATACCTTTCCCAAGGCATCTGGATCACTCTGTATCCGAGTGAGCGCCTGACCAAGTTCACTTGCCGGATCTATGACGGTATCCTGAATTTTATGCTCCCCAAACCCCTCATCGACGCCAGCCGACACCTCATTCGCGTTTTCAGTTTTAATAGAAAGGGCTGGAGCAACAGAAGTATCAACAACCGATACGGCTGCTTCCGAAGCAATATCTGGCTTTTCAGCTGGGGCCGCAGCCTCCCTTTTCTGTTCCGTAACCTCTTTGGCAGCCTCGTCCACCTCTTTCTTTTCGGGAATAACTCCGGTAAGTGCCTCAAGCTTCGCTTCCCACGACTTACGTTCTTCAATGAGATGAATCAGCTCATCATCAGGTTTATCAGCTGTAATAAGACTATTTAAACGCTTCAGCTCTTCCTCAATATGAGCCTTTTCATTTTCTCTTTCGCGCAAAAGAGCCTGTTCTTTTTGGACTTGTTCATACTGAGCACGAAGCTCTGTTAGCTGTTTACGTTCAGCCAAGATTTGAAGTACTTGGTCATCGGTCATATCACCAAAAACCATGGCGCTTATTTCTTTGAGTCGTTCATCGTACTGCGGTGCTGCTTGCGACATAAATCTGGGAAAATGTATTAAACAATGTGAGCCATCTCAACGAGCCGATTGGAATATCCCCATTCGTTATCATACCAGGCAACAATTTTGACTAAATCTCCATCAATAACCTTAGTTAGTGAGAGATCGACGATACTTGAAAAAGGATTGCCAATAAAATCAGACGATACGAGAGGCTCTTCGGTCACCGAGAGTACCTTACGAAAGCGTGACTCTTGAGTAGCTGTCTTGAGCACCGCATTAATTTCTTCCACGGTTGTTTTTTTCTTCAGTACAAATGTAAAATCAGTTAGGGAAACAACGATAGTTGGCACCCGCATTGAATGACCATCAAACAATCCTTTTAACTCTGGAATCACTTCTGTAACAGCAATAGCTGCTCCAGTCGTTGTCGGCACGATATTCTGTCCGGCGGCCCGAGCACGTCGCAAGTCTCTATGCGGACCATCCTGAAGATTCTGGTCGGCGGTATAGGAATGAATGGTGGTCATGAGTGCCTTGGCAATACCAAATTTTTCATGAATTATTTTGGCAATCGGAGCCAAAGAATTGGTAGTGCACGAAGCATTCGATACAACAGTTTCGTCGACATACTTCGTTTCATTAACACCAATGAGAAATGTCGGTACCGCATCATCATCACCTTTAGCCGGAGCAGAAAGAATAACTTTTTTGGCTCCAGCCTCTATATGTTGAGAGGCGCCCGTTTTATCAGTGAAACGACCGGTACATTCGAGCACGACATCGACACCGAGCTCTTTCCAGGGAAGTTTTTTCGGATCGGGTTCAGCATACACGGTAAACTCCTTACCCTCGACAATGAGTTTATCCCCTTGGGAATCTACCGTCTTGCGATAGTGACCGTATGCCGTGTCATAGCGAAGTAAGTGTGCCAAAATAGAGGCCTCGGTCAAATCATTGATTGCCACAACTTCCAAATCAGGTTGCTCTAGGGCAATTTTGAAGGCAGCTCGCCCTATTCGACCAAAGCCATTGATAGCAATTTTTTTCATATTGTTTCTTTTTGAACGCTTATCACTCTACTATGATGCTATTTTTCCGGCACTCCCAAAGGCTAGTATTTTTCCTTTTACAGCCTCTCTGGCTGCCTCTTTGGCCTTACCCATTACTTTCCGAAGATCGGATTCGTCTTCAGATTGAAGCACCTCTCGTAAGCCACCTATAAACGCCAGTCGCACAGCCGTATCAACATTGAAGCAGCTAATACCTCGCTTGATAACTTCGGTCACGCGGCCATTCTGCCAGTCTGAAGCGCCATGAAGCACCAATGGAATATCGACGAGTTGCGCTATAGACGAAAGCCGTTCATAGTCAGGCTCACTCCGTTCGCGAAAAAATCCATGAGCATTACCAATCGCTACTGCTAATGTATCAATACCAGTCTCTTGTACAAATTGCGCTGCCTGATCAGGATTCGTCATATATTTTTCCCAGGCCACAGTCTCCATTTGCATTTCTCCGATATACGGGACATTACCAAGCTCAGCCTGCACAACCACTCCACGGCCATGAGCAATCTCTACAATCTTCTTGGTCATCATGAGGTTGTCGACATAGTCCTTGCGTGAACCGTCGTACATAACTGAACTAAACCCAATATCCATGGCGCGCCCTACCACTTCAAAACTTTTTCCGTGATCGAGATGAATCCCAACTGGTATTTCTGGCGCATAAAATTCAGCGATATTTTTCGTAAGCTGATACATCGCTCGGCCGCCCGCATAATCAAAGGTCTTCTCCGTCATCTGCACAATAACAGGGGATGACAACTCCTTAGCAGCCTCAATAATAGCCTTCGTAGTCTCAAGATTGACAGTATTGAAAGCACCGACCGCATACCCACCAGCCTTAGCCTCTGTCAATAATTGCTTTACATCAACAATCATAGCGGTAAATTATGTTATTTTTCAGATGACGCCTCCTGTGACGCATGTGCCTCAAAAAGATTCATCATTTTAACGATTTCATAGGGAAAAAGACTCTCGCGCCCAACCAACACTCCGTCCATACCCGCCTCCCATGATACTTCCGAAAGAAAAGCGCTCTTGACTGATCCTCCATAGAGAATAACGACCCGACTCGCCGTTTCAGAATCGAAAATCTCAGTTAAAATTTTTCGTAAGAGAACCCGTACTTGGAGAATTTCCTGCGAAGTTGGAAGGATATCAGTCCCAATTGCCCAGCGTGGCTCATATGCTATCATCACCTTCTCTGCCTGCAACTTGGAGAGTTCGGAGAAAACGTTACGCATCTGAAGTTCGAGTACTCGCGCCGTTTCTCCCGTTCGGCGCTCCTCTTCAGTTTCGCCAATACAAACGATTGGATTGAGAAGGTACTTGAGAGCCGCTAATACCTTTTTCTTTACCACCTCATTCGTTTCCCCAAGGAGCGCTCTCCGCTCACTGTGGCCAATAATGACCGAGGTCACACCGGCATTCTTGAGCATGAGAGGCGATATTTCACCAGTATAGGCGCCACTCTTCTCCCAAAAAATATCCTGAGCTCCGCACTCGATGCCAGCTGGTAATTGGGCAAAGTCATTGACATAGAGAAACGGTGGACAAAGAACGCTCTTAACTGAATGATAGCGATGCTCCTTTAATTCACGCTTGAGAACCGATAGATACTGCACGGCCTCTTCACGCGAGAGCATGTTCATTTTGAGATTGCCAACAACATAAAACATAACCGTATTACTAGGAAGAAAGTTTAGCACGCAAATAATCAGCAGCCACCTCCGGTTCTATGGTCGAAACCTCAATACCCGTAGAAAGCTCGAATCCCCCCCAAGTGGCCGTGTGAGGCAAAATCTCAATATGCCACTGATAATGCGGGTACTCACGGCCATCACACGGGGCAGAGTGAATAAAGAAATTATACGCAGGATCATTGAGCCCCTTATGAAGTGAGAGAAGTGCCGCTTGTAATGCTTGGGCACAAGCAAATTTTTCCTCGGTTGTTATGCGTTCAAAATACGGATTTGGACGTTTCCCAAGGACCATCAATTCAAATGCCCCACGTGAAGCAAAGGGACAAATGACGATAAAGTGATCATTTTCATACACTACACGCTTCTGGTGTTTTCCTTCATATTCCGCAATCACACTGTACACTTTTTCCTTGTTGCTCTTGTAGTAGCTCTCTGCGCCATCAAGTTCAAGCGTAATATATGGTGACACCACCGGAATAGCCATCAGCTGAGAGTGCGGGTGTGATAAAGATGCCCCGGCTTCCTTACCATGATTATGGATTACCTGGATATAGTTCACACTTTTTCTATTCATGAGTGCCAGATAGCGCTCCTGATAGGCATCGATTACCTCAGCCACCTGCCATGTTTCAAGGAGGGCCAGCGAACGATGCGGGTCACGCGTGATTACCACTTCATGATAACCCACTCCATTCATTGCAAAATATGGACCCTCTGAAATCTCCTTCACTGGTTTCCCTCGGGAAAAAGCAGGGAACTTATTAGGCAATACCCGCAAGCTCCAGTCGCCATTCTCTAATCGATAAATCAATACGTCTTTTTCTTGACCACTTGCTTCCGGGCTCTCAAACGGATCAAACTCCTCTTTGGACGCGACGCGCTCAGACAAAACAAAAGCGTCAGGCCGTTTGGCACGACCTGTAGCAATAACCACCCAGTCGCCAGTAACGATATCCTGTCGTAACTCAGATTCCCGAGTGCTGTCTTTTGTTTTTTCGATTATTGGTTCTGACATTTTTTTGGTTTTTGCTTCCTTTTCTACTTTACGCGTTTAGTATAGTCACTAATACGATAAAATCCCGTCAGGAGCCGCCATTTCGTTTTGAAGAGATCGATAAGCACCTGAATAAATCCATTCGGTCCTGTCAACGACACTGTCGAGCCCTCTTCGTTCATCCACCGAACCGGCATCTGCTTTACCTTAAAGCCAAGTTTGTGAGCTAAAATAATCAGTTCAAAATCAAACCCAAAACGATCTATCACCATGCGACTGGCTACCTGTTCTGCTGCCTCACCGGTAAGCATTTTAAATCCACACTGGGTATCCGGATAACTCCATAACCCAAGGACAATACGAATGAGCCAGTTCCCTCCGTTACCCATGATTTCACGATGTTTCGGCTGATGAACCTGAACAAAGGCCCCTTCGATATCGCGGGAACCAATAATAACGTCATACCCTGATTCCAACTGAGGAAGAAAAGTATCAAGATGGGTAATAGAAGTTGAACCATCCGCATCAAGGAACACCCGATATTTTCCTTTAGCCTCAAGCAGTCCTTGACGCACAACGTAGCCCTTGCCATGGTTTTCAGGATTGTCAATCACGCGCAGGTGCGGAATCTGCAAACCGTAATTACGCGCTACTTCAGCCGTGTTATCAGGACTCCCGTCCTCAATGACAATGATTTCGTAGGTATAATTTTTAGCCTTGAGATACTTATCAATTTCAAGTAAATTTCTACCAATACGCTCCCCTTCCTTATAAGCTGGGATAACCACCGAGAGATAAGGTGTTTCCATAGAAAAAACGACGGATCAATGTTAACCATTACAACTTCCGAATGACACCCGTATTGTATCACAAATCACCCGCTTCCGATAGCGAGAGCGAAGCTCTTTTATCAAGAAAAGATTGGAGCAGGATACGTGCCGCTTCGGCATCATCTAAAGTAGCTACTTTCCGATAGCCCTGAGCCACGAGATTGTCCTGAGCCATCTTACTAGTAAACATTTCATCTTGATACTCCACCGCTACCTTGAAACGATTCCCAATCTGCTTGCCAAGTTTCTCTCCTTCCTGTTCGCCGTAATAGGTACTACTTTTATGTACTCCTATAACAACCGTTCCCACTTCTTCTTTTTCTAAAAGAGCCTCAATATTCGTAAGTAACGTGTCATCATTTTTCAAAACTCCATAAGCCAAGGCCAAACCGGTTTCCGCATGAGCAAGGGCTACACCCATCTTTGATTCACCCCAATCTAAACCAAGATAATTCATACCATCGGTCATAAACGCGTCAATATTTCAACGCCCTCGCCAGTGATGACGATAGTGTCTTCGAAATGTGCCGACCATTTACCATCAGCGGTAATAAACGTCCAGTCATCAGGGGCAATTCGCACAGCAAACGTTCCCTCATTAATCATCGGCTCAAGCGCTAACGTCATTCCTTGTTCCAACACAAAATCATGCATGTGCCGCGAAGTATAGTTTGGCACTTGTGGATCCTCATGTAATTCATGGCCCACTCCATGCCCAACCAAGTCACGCACGACTGAAAAACCATTCGCTTCGACATAGCTCTGGACAGCATGCGCATATGCTGAGATGCGCTCACCAGGCCGAAGAGTGGCAATCCCACGATTGAGACTCTCGCGAGTCACTTCAAGTAACCGCGCTGCCTCCGGAGATACCGATCCAATAGCCATCGTTCTTGCCATGTCGGAAACCATGCCCTCAAAACGCATTCCGATATCGAGCTTGAGCAAGTCTCCTTCTTGTACGACCCGCTTGGCACTAGGAATCCCATGGACTACTTCATTATTGAGCGAAACACACAGGCTGGCTGGAAAAGGACGTCCTGAACCAGCGTTATACCCTTTAAAGATAGGAATACCTCCTGTTTCACGAATGAGTCCTTCTGCCAATCGGTCAATTTCCTCCGTTGTCATACCCGGCCTAACAGCTGCCATCACCGCCGCAAGCACCGTAGCTAAACGCTTACCCGATTCTCGCAAGCGTTCTATTTCTTCTCTGGTTTTAATCCAATGTTTAGACATACATCAATCCGGACGGACATGTTCCAAAATCTGCTTAAAAACCTTGTATGTTTCCTGATCTCCATTTACTGAAAGGAGCTGTCCCGTGGATTCAAAATACTTCACCACCGGAAGTGTATCTTCCTGAAAAATATGATGCCGCTTACGCACCCCTTCGACTGTATCATCGGCTCGTTGTGCAATCTGGCCACCACAATACCGACATGGCTTAGTACTATCAATCAAATTTTTTCCCAAGATATAGGTACGCTTGCACTGACCGCATGCGTAACGCTTGGAGATACGCTCTACTGATACCGCTTCAGGAACATCAATAAATATCACTTTATTAAGCGATCGGCCTGTTTCCTGAAAAAGCCCAAGAACCTTAGTGATTTGGCTCTCCCGACGCGGGATGCCATCAACCAAGAGCCCTACTGTTTCTGGCACAGACCGAATAGCATCTTCCAAAACAGCAAACACTACCTCATCAGGAACGAACTCATGACGAACATTAATAATCTCATTCACCTGCCGACCCAATTCGGTGTCGTGAGCAGCTACTGCCCTAAGCTCTGCTCCGATATCGATATGTGCCAAATGAAGCGAGCTTTTTAGCAGCTCTGCTTGGGTGCTTTTACCACTCCCAGCAGAACCCAGGAGAATATATGTGTCTCGTAAAGGCATTTTTGTAAAAATTAAGTATCAAAATCCTGAACACAAAAACCACGCAAAGCTTAAACGCCACCTCTATTATTTTGCACTTGTGTTCTGTTTGGTTCTCGTATTTTAAAAACTCTATTCTTCCCCCTAAAAGCTTTCATAGCTCCTCATGGTGAGCTGACTCTGGATATGCTTGATGGTCTCCAAGACAACGGAGACAACAATGAGTACACTAACACCTCCGAGTGAAAAAGCCTGAATCCCCGTTACGCCCTGCACCACGAACGGTAGAACAGCAATAACACCCAAAAAAAGCGATCCGGCGAGTGTAATTCGGTTGATAATATGATAGAGGTACTCAGCCGTGGTCGCACCCGGACGAATACCAGGAATATATCCACCCTGCTTCTGGAGATTTTCCGAAATCTTACCGGGATCAAAAACGACCGCAGTATAGAAATAGGTAAAGAGAACTACAAGTACAAAATAAGCGCCACCATACACCCACTTGTCTTGGAGAATCGCACTTACTTTCAAGGCAATTTCCGCCACCTTAACATTGGCACTTTGGGCCAAGAAATTGGAAATCATAGTTGGTATCAGGATGATGGACACGGCAAAAATAATCGGGATAACGCCGGCTTGATTCACCTTGAGTGGAAGATGCGTCGCTGAACCACCATACACCTGGGCGCCACGAACGCGTTTGGCATACGCCACTGGAATAGTCCGTTGTCCCTCATTGATAAAAATAACACCCGCCACTGTGACCCCAGCCAAAACCAAAAAGATAAGGTAGGTGAAAATCTGCGATGGGTCCCATGTTGAGAGAAAGCGCGAAAATGATGTCGGCAAACTAGAAACAATACCGGCAAAAATAATCATAGAGACGCCATTGCCCAAGCCCTTCTCCGTGATAAGCTCACCAAGCCACATGAGAAAAATAGTACCTGCAGTAGCGCACAGTATAATAACCACCATGTTAAAAACTCCAATATCCCCCAAGATATTCTGCGAACGAAGAAGCGACAACATACTGAATGACTGGAGTGCTGCCAAAGGCACCGTAAGCCAGCGCGTCCACATGTTGAACTTTTGACGCCCTTGCTCTCCCTCCTCTTTGTAAAGTCGCTCAAGACTTGGCACCAAGGTCGTCAAAAGCTGCATGATGATAGAGGCCGTGATGTATGGCGCCACACCCAAAAGCACAATGGAAATATTGGACAAACCACCACCAGAAAAAATATTCAGGAGACCCAGAAAGGCGTTTTCTTCAAATAATCGCTTAAGTGCCAAAACATCCACTCCCGGGAGAGGGATATTGGCAGCTAGTCGATAGACAACCAAAAGCCCGAGGATAAAAAGAATCTTATTCCTGAGCTCCTTGATTCGAAAAATATTGAGGAATGTCTCGTTCATGTATAGAGTATAGCTTATTCTCAACACCTCTCAAAGAGGGAGAATAAGCCTCAAGAGAACTAGGAAGACTAAGCCACAAAAGCCTTTTTAGCTGTCTCCGAAGCAAGAACATCCGCTCCTAGAGTTAACTTTTTGGAGAGGGTCCCTGTCGCTACAACCTTCACTCCCTCGTGAAGAGCCTTTTTGTCCACGATACGCTTCTCCACCAAGAGCGCCCGTGTTACCACGTCACCATCAACGAGAACACGCTCAAGATCAGTGAGTGTTACGGTATGCTTCTTAGGATGAACAGACTTGAAACCACGCACTTTTTTCATGCGCTCCAATAACGTTGATCGGCCACCTTCAAACAATGGGTCAACGGAAGCGCCCGTGCGAGACTTCTGTCCATTAGAACCACGACCAGCCGTCGTACCAGTCTTCCCGCCGCGGCCAATGCGCTTGCGATTCTTTTTCTTCGCTACTTTAAGTTCGTGAATTTGCATAGACGTATATTACTAGCGGGATGAGGTAACCACTGCCCCTGATGCGGATTCATTCTGCTCATCTTTAGGAGCCTTTGGTACACGAGGGGCCTTGAGCATTTGGAGAGCCTTAACCGTAACGCGGGCTACATTCAATGGATTGGAAGCGCCAAGCGATTTCGATACTACGTCTTTTACACCAAGTAAATCAACCACTGAACGAACAGCTCCACCAGCAATAATACCCTGACCGAGTGAAGCAGGCTTCAAAAGCACTTTGGCACTGCCGAGTTTAGCTGAAACATCATGAGTAATAGTGCCATTCAAAAGCTCTATAGTTACCATGTTCTTCTTGGCATCATTATAGGCCTTCTTGATAGCATCCGACACATCAGAGCCCTTAGCAACACCAACACCTACCTTGCCACGGCGATTACCAATAACCAGCGTAGCACGGAATCGGAAACGACGACCACCCTTTACCACGCGCGTCACGCGTGCCAAATTGAGAAGTTTCTGATCAAACTCCGGCTTCTCGCGTCGTGCCATTTTTCTCCCTTGCTTTGCTGCCATACGATTATTATGTACGAATCATTTACTAAATACTCACACCGCCTGCCCGTAAAGCCTCAGCCACGGCCTTAACTTTACCATGATAACGATAGCCTGAACGATCAAAGAGGGCACGCTCGATACTCATCGCACCTAAACGCTTAGCGAGAAGCGCTCCGAGGGCCGTAGCACTTTCCACTGTGTTTTTAGGCGATTTTCCTAAATCAGCGAGTTTAGCATGAGTGAGTGTCCTACCAGAAGCATCGTCAATCGCCTGAACGGAAAGACTCTTCAGACTACGAAAGACCGATATGCGAGGACACTCAGCCGAACCAGAAATTTTGGCTCGGATACGACGCTTGCGCTCGAATCGCTTCACTTTTTTTACAACTTTCTTAAGCATAGTTCCAAATATTATTCCAGACGATGTATCACACGTTAGGCGGCTGCCTTTTTCCCTTCCTTACGTCGGACAATTTCTCCGACATAGCGGAAGCCCTTGCCCTTATACGGTTCTACCGGCTTTAGCTTACGAACGACGGCGGCAAACTCCCCGACCTGCTGCTTATCCGAACCCGTTACCTTGAGTACGTTACCTTCTACGAGAGCAGCGATACCTTCAGGCAACAACATTTCCACCGGGTGAGAAAAACCAAGAGCAAGTACCAGTTTTTTCCCCTGAAGGTTCATACGATAACCAACACCATTGAGCTCAAGCGCTTTCTCAAACCCCGTAGTCACTCCGACAATCATATTGGCAATTGATTTGGCGGTAGTACCCCAAAGAGCTTGTGCCTGTTTGGTTTCGCCCACCTTAGCCACCTGAACGTGCCCTTCTTCGATAGTAACTTTAACTTCTCGGCGATGCTCAAACGTCAGGGTTCCTTTTGGACCTTTGACGGAAACCACCCGCTTGTCGAGTGTTACCTCAACACCGGCTGGGATGGCTACTGGTTTTTTTCCAATTCTACTCATAGGTGTATATTGCTCGAGATAACGACTACCACACTTTGCACAAATATTCCCCCCCTAAGCCCTTAGCATACGCTTCGCCACCAGTCATCACACCTTGTGAAGTTGAAAGAATAGCAATACCGTAACCGTTCTTCACCTTCTTCACTTCATGACTCTTCACATAAATTCGACATCCTTCTTTTGAGACACGAGTGATTTCTTGAATGGCTGGCGCTTTTTTGGTAGGTGAGACAGTCGTATACTTGAGCCAAACACACAGGGTTTCCTTAGCACCATCAGTTTGCTTCTCGACGCGCGCCACAAAACCTTCGCGCTCCAAAATCTGAGCGATAACGGCTTTCAGTTTCGAGGATGGAAAAACGACCTGGGCCTTTTGAGCGGCCTGAGCGTTTCTGATTCTCGTTAACATGTCTGCGATTGGATCAAGCATAGTCTTCTTTAGCTAATAGCGCGTTTATATCTACCAGGAAGCCTTCTTCACTCCCGGAATTTCGCCCGTTGAGGCTAGTTCACGGAAGCAGATGCGACAGATGTCGTACCGGCGCAAATATCCTCGCTTCCGACCACACTTCCAACACCGTCTCACGATACGGGTAGAGAATTTCGGTGTCTTCAGTGCTCTCGCTTGGGTAGATGTCTTGGCCATAATACTTTATTTATCGTTAGTGTCACTCGTCTGAAACGGTACGCCCAAATGTCGGAACAAAGCACGTCCCTCTTCGGTATTGCGCGACGTCGTCACCACATTCACTTGAAAACTGAAAATATGCTGCACTTTCTCCGGAACAATTTCTGAAAAAATCGTATGGTCCTTAATACCAAGATTGAGGTTGCCACTATGGTCAACAGAATTGACCGTCACGCCCTGAAAATCACGTACGCGTGGCAGAGCAATAAGGAACAATCGGTCGAGGAAATTCCACATCCGCTTCCCATGAAGAGTTGTGCGGGCTCCGATTTCCAAATCCTCACGAATCTTAAATCCAGCGATAGCCTTACGTGCTTTCGTGAGAAGTACCTTCTGACCAGTGATAGCCTCAAGCGAAGCCACTACCTCATCAACACGCTTCTGATCTTTCAAAATCTTACCAATACCAACGTTCACGACCACTTTAGCAATGCGCGGTACCGCCATCGGATTCTCAATCTTGAGATCCTTCTTGAGAGCCGGAACGGCTTTCTCGGTATAGGTTGTCTTGATACTAGGGGTTTTCATAATGCTTCACTTAGAGAGCCTTACCGGCACGCTTACTCATACGAATCTTCTCACCGCCTTCAATCTTCCATCCGATACGAGTCGGCTTGTTGGTATGAGGACAGACCACCATCACATTTGAGACATGGATGGGCGCTTCTTTCTCGACACGCTCGCCCTTTTCACCTTCCCGACGAGCTTTCATATGACGCTTCATCAGGTTAGCACCCTTTACCACGACCTTCTCAGTCGTCGGAAAGACAGAGAGTACTTCTCCCTGCTTGCCACGGTCCTTGCCGGCCATGATTTGTACTTTGTCGCCTTTCTTAATTTTCATAGTATGAAACTGATGATACGTTACAGAACTTCGGGAGCGAGTGACACAATCTTGGAAAATCCCTTCTCGCGGAGTTCACGAGCAACCGGACCAAAAATACGAGTGCCCTTGGGATCCTGGAGATTAGTGTCGAGGATAACCGCAGCATTTTCGTCAAAGCGGATGTAGGAGTTATCTTTGCGTCGATATTCTTTAACCTGACGCACGATGACTGCCTTGACCTTCTCACCCTTCTTCACTAAACCACGCGGCTCAGCTACTTTGACCGAAGCCACCACAATGTCTCCAAGAGACGCGTAGCGACGTCGCGTTCCGCCGAGCACCTTGAAACATTCGATGACTTTAGCACCGGTGTTATCAGCTACTCGCAATCTTGATTCTGCTTGGATCATAGTAGTAACAACGTTTAGAAATACTCTTTAGGCGACGATGGCGTGACGCTTATCACGACTCATCGGACGACACTCTTGAAACTCCACCATCGTACCAAGGGCATACTTACCACTTTCCTCGACATGTACTTTGTACTTCTTTGAGGAGCGATACTGCTTCTGATACTTGGGATGAGCCTTAATAGTGTCAACTTTGACAACAATTGTCTTCTGCATAGCGTTACTTACCACTACCCCCTTGAGAGTAGGCGCCTTGCTCATCTTTTCAATTGTCTCTTTCTGATTGGTCATAAATATATGGAGATATTCTACTACTCGACTTCTACTGCCGCACCTTCTACTTCTACGGCAGAGAGGGACTTGATGGTGTTGAGGCGAGCGATGTCTTTTTTCATCTTGCGATAATCGCTGTGGTTTTTGGCTTCACGAGTCGACAAATCAAAACGCAGCTTGCGCACCTTGTCCGAGAGCTCCAAGAGAGCTTTGTCTCGTTCTGCTTCAGATTTTTCTAGCCATTCTTTTACTTTCATACACGCATCATTATTCAAAAACTCTATTGCTTGACAACAAACTTTGTCTTGATGGCAAGCTTGTAAGCTGCGAGACTCATAGCTTTTTCTGCTGCTACCCGTGGAATACCCTCGAGCTCAAACAGTACTTTCCCGGCCCGGACCTTAGCGACGAAGTGATCGACACTTCCCTTTCCCTTACCCATCGGGGTCTGCTCACCCTTTTTGGTCATCGGTTTATCAGGAAAAACCCGAATCCACACCTTACCACCACGCTGGATAGAGCGAGTCATAGCCCGACGTGCCGCCTCAATCTGACGAGCTGAAATGAGCCCTTCCTCCATAGCCTTAAGGCCATAGCTTCCAAAACTCACGCTTGTCCCAGAGGTGGCCGGTTTCCCGGACCATCCGCCGCGCTGGACTTTGCGATGCTTTACTTTTCTTGGCATTAACAACATAAGCGTGTTTATTCGGTAGCTCTAAATTTTTCTCCCTTGTAAATCCAGGTCTTTACTCCGATGACTCCATACGTCGTTCGAGCTTCAGTACGAGCAAAATCAATATCAGCACGGAGTGTATGAAGAGGGATTTTACCGCGAGATAACCACTCACGACGAGACATCTCAGCACCCCCCAGACGGCCAGAAATTTCAATCTTTACTCCTTCTGCCTCTTTGTTACCCTCTACCTGATCAAGCATCCCCTTCAGAACTCGACGAAACGGCATACGCTTTTCCAACTGTTCAGCCACCTGCTGGCCAACAAGCATGGCATTGAGCTCCGCATTCTTTACTTCCTGAACCTCCACCTTGAGTTCAACTTTCTTGCCGGCAAAGAAACGCTTCTTAATAACACGTGAGAGATCTTCGATACCCGTCCCGCCACGACCGATGAGTACACCTGGGCGAGAAGTATGGATAACTAAACGTAAAGCATTGGCCGAACGTTCAATCGTGACACTAGCGATTGCAGCCGCCTTCCATTTACCCATGATAAACTCGCGCATTTCAACATCTTTGCGCAATTGTTCTCGGTAGGTCTTTTTACTTTCAAACCAGCGTGATTGCCAGTTAGTCGTAATACCGAGACGGATGCCAGTTGGGTGTACTTTATTGCCCATAATGTGTTACGTGTACTTTAGTTTACGAGGATTTTCGCTGAAACATTTTCTTGACCACTTTGCCACCAGTTGGCTTCGCTCCCTTTATCATCTCTTTCTTGAGTTCAGGTTTGGCAATTTTTGCTACTCCCTTTTCTTCTTTCTTTTCCTCTGGAGCTTCAAGCTCAGCAGCCTTTTCAGTCACAACGACTTTCGGTTCTTTCTTGGTGGTACGATTTTTTCCCTCTACTCGCTCTTCAAGAATAATCGTTATATTGGAACCACGCCGCATGAGTGGAGTAGCACGACCGAAAGCCCGAGGCAACCAACGCTCTAAACGAAGACCATCACCAACCCGAATCGCTTCGATATAGAGATTGTTTTCATCCAGACCAAAATTATTCGTAGCATTCGCTACCGCACTAGCGAGTAGGGTAGCAATCGGCTGCGAAGACTTCTTGACCATCTTTGAAAGCTGAACAAAAGCTTCACGGGTATCAACGCCAACCAGAGCATGCGTAACCAAGCGCACTTTTCGTGGGGCGACTCGTAAGTTATTGAGGGTTGCGTATACTTTCATAGCTTCAATTATTTCTTGGCAGTAGTAGCGGCTTTAGCGGCTTTAGCAGCATCGAGCTCACGCTGCTTAGCAGCGATTTCGATTTCCTTTTGCATCTTACCACCATGACGACGGAAAGTGCGCGTTGGAGCAAATTCACCCAGACGATGTCCAACCATTTCTTCCGTGGTAAATACCGGGATAAAATCCTTGCCATTATGAACACCAAAGGTGAACCCTACCATCTCAGGCGAGATAACGCAAGCACGCGACCAGGTCTTGATAACCGTTCGGTCACCGAGCTTTTTCCCTTCAATCTTTTTCAAGACTCTCGGGTCAACGTATGGGCCTTTTTTGAGACTTCGTGACATAGATTTCTTCTTGTGGATTCAATACTATTTCTTGGTGCGACGACGGACGATATACTTATTGCTCTGGTTCTTGCGGCTACGGGTCTTCTTGCCAAGTGCCGGCTTACCCCATGGTGTCTTCGGATGCATACCAATCGGCTGACGTCCCTCTCCACCACCGTGTGGATGATCCACTGGGTTCATAGCGCTTCCACGAACATGCGGACGACGATTCTTCCAACGGCTACGACCAGCCTTACCGATACGCTCAGCACTATGTTCGAAGTTACTCACCTGACCGAGAGTAGCGTAGCATTCTTTGCTCACTAACCGGATTTCACCAGAGGCCAGTTTAATCTGGGCCATCGGACCATCCAAGGCCATAAGAACCGCCTGAGAACCGGCGCTCCGAACAATCTGACCACCCTTTCCAATCTTCATTTCAATATTACAAATCGTGGTTCCGGCTGGAATATTCTTGAGAAGCATGCGGTTACCATTCACCACCGGGACACTTTCCCCGGAAACCACCGTCCCACCCTGCTTCATACCGTCTGTCGCGAGAATATAGCGCTTCTCTCCATCAGCATAGTGTACCAAGGCAATGAGAGCCGAACGATTCGGATCTTTTTCCAAATGAGCTATCTTACCAGGGATATCAAGCTTGTCCTGGCGAAAATCAACCAAGCGATAGCGACGCTTGTGACCACCACCCTGGTGACGCACGGAAATCTTTCCACCCGAACGACCAGCCCGCTTCTTGTGCGGAGCAAGCAGGGACTTTTCTGGTGCCTTATCGGTTATACCGTCAGGCTTAACAATCGACATATTACGTCGACCGGCATGGTTCTTTTTGTAGATCTTGATGGCCATAGGAATTCTCTCTGATTACATGCCTGCTTTAAACAGCTCGATGGTCTGGCCCTTGGCCACACTGACAATCGCCTTTTTGATTGAGCCCTTCACCCCGACCGTCCGGTTGCGACCAGAGACCCGCTTCTTGGCCGGCAATCGTACCATATTGACTGCTACAACATTGACGCCGTATACCTCTTCCACAGCGCGCTTCACTGACTTCTTGGTTGACGTCTTGGTCACTTCAAAAACGTATTTGTTTTCAACATTCATCGCGTAGGACTTCTCGGTAATGCGAGGACGGGACAGTAAACGCTCAGCAAGCGGGCTCTCTTTGGGAGTAAGCTTGCGTAGCGTCTTCTTTTCTTCAGTTGTCTTATCAAACAAAGCCATACGGTTGATTATTTCTTGATAACAGTTTCCCAGGCCGCAAAGCGCTTCTCAAGTACCGCGATAGAAGCTTCAGTCAAAATAACATACTCGTGATCCAGAAGCTGTACAACGTTGAGATTCTCAGTGAGCGTATGGTCTACCTTAGGAATATTACGCGACATAAGGGAAAAAAGGAGTTCATCGTTCGCGAGAGCAAATGTCACACTCTTACCGTTGGTGCCAAGCGCCTGAAGGGTCTCAGCAAATAACTTCGTACGCTTCTCAGTATAAGAAAGAGTGTCAAGTACGAGAAGCTTTCCAGCGCGGACCTTTTCAGAAAGAGCAATCATAACAGCCTTCTGACGCATTTTGGCAGTCGTGTTTTTGGAAAAGTTACGTTCTTTAGTCGGACCAAAAGTGACACCACCCTTGCGCCACAGCGGACTACGAGTCGCACCAGCACGAGCACGACCAGTACCTTTCTGACGCCACGGCTTGATACCAGAACCGGAACGTTCGCCACGATCTTTGGTGTGAGCAATAGCCACGCGAGTGTTCGCCGTCAGAGCAACGTAGACCTGATGAAGAAGCGTATCATTTGCTGGCACAGCAAAAATAGATTCCTTCAAGGCTAATTCCTTAACGTCTGCTCCTTTAATATTCTTGACGGTAACTTTGGACATACAATTTCGTTAGTTCGCACTCATGACTTTGACAATCCGACCACTCACACCAGGTATAGCCCCCTTTACTCCGATGAGACCTTCTGCTTCGTTAACATACACTACCGAGAGATTGAGCGCTGTCATATTTTCGCCACCCATACGTCCGGCCATTCGACGACCCTTAACCACGTGTTCAGGAAAAGTAGCGCCGATACTTCCAGGCTTGCGGATATCATGTTTGCGTCCGTGACTGGTCATCTGACCACCGAAACCATGGCGCTTCACAACGCCCTGAAAACCCTTGGACTTCGTCACACCAGCGACGTTAACGGTATCACCTACAACAAACTGGGCCACACTCATTTCAGTAGCTACCGGAAACTTCTCGAGTTCCTTGACCAGTACTTGCACTGCTTCGGCACTCTTACCGCGAGTCAATGCTCGGTCGATACGAAACTCTTTGCGCACGGTACTCTTGGCCGTCTTTTTTGTCTCAAGCTGTACCGCCAAATAGCCATCCTTCTCCAGCGTCCGATTAACCGTTACGGTATTTTTCGCACATTCAATAAGGGTCACGTTCAAAGCACCCTTTGCCTCATCAAAGAGCGTTGTCATTCCAAGTTTTTTTCCGATAATGAATTTCATTGCCGTGACATTTCTGATTACAAACAAAAAACTGGGCTTTCAAAGCGCGCCAGTTTTCAGATTTCCTGAAATTTGGTTCGCTTAGTATCTTCTTTCGCACCTGCTGTCAGTCAAGAGAGAAGACTTGAACGAGTATTCCTTACATCTTAATCTCCACATCCACACCGGCAGGAAGATCGAGATTGGTAAGATTGTCTATTGTTTTTGCTGTTGGATTGATGATATCAATCAAACGCTTGTGCACTCGCATCTCGTATTGATCCCGAGAGTTCTTGTGCACAAAGGTCGAACGATTGACCGTCACTTTGTGAATTTCCGTCGGCAACGGCACTGGGCCAATAATCACCGCTCCGGTCCGTTCCGCTGTTTCGACGATCTTGCGCGCAGACTGATCAATCACCTTGTGATCATACGCCTTGATCTTGATTCTGACACGCAGATTTTGCGTTGTTTCGGTCTTTTTCATTGCGTTCATTATATTCTATTCTGATCCCTTTTTCAAGAGAACTCTTGTGGGGACGATTCGTATCGTCCACCACTGGGAGTTACCTCGAAACTACTTGGTAATCTTGGTTGCGACACCGGCACCAACAGTGCGTCCACCCTCGCGGATGGCGAAGCGCATACCCTCTTCCATAGCGACCGGAGCCAAGAGCGTAATCTTGAGCTTGACCGTATCACCTGGCATCACCATCTCAGTTCCTTCTGGCAACACCACTTCACCAGTCACGTCAGTCGTACGGATGTAGAACTGTGGCTTGTAGCCCTTGAAGAACGGAGTGTGACGACCACCTTCTTCCTTGGAGAGGACGTAAACCTCGCCTTCGAATTCGGTGTGCGGAGTAATAGAACCGGGCTTGGCCAAAACCTGACCACGCTCCACGTCTTCCTTCTTAATACCACGGATAAGGAGACCGGCGTTGTCACCAGCAGTACCCTTGTCGAGCTGCTTGTTGAACATTTCGATACCGGTTACTACCGTCTTGGCAGTATCACGAATACCAACAATTTCCACTTCTTCGTTCAGGTTGACGACACCACGCTCAATACGGCCAGTCACTACGGTTCCACGGCCTTCAATCGAAAAGATGTCTTCAATCGGCATGAGGAAAGGCTTGTCGAGATCACGAACCGGCTCAGGAATTTTAGAATCAAGAGCGGCCATCAAATCGAGAATCGGCTTGGCTGCCTCCTCATCAGCGCTCTTCGACTCAAGGGCCTTCAGGGCGCTTCCACGAATGATAGCAGCGTTATCACCGTCAAACTCGTATTTGGAAAGGAGTTCACGAACTTCAGCTTCCACGAGGTCGATGAGTTCTGGATCATCCACCATATCAACCTTGTTCAAGAACACAACAATCGCTGGGACACCTACCTGGCGAGCCAAAAGAATGTGTTCACGAGTCTGAGGCATAGGACCATCAGTAGCAGACACCACGAGGATGGCACCGTCCATCTGAGCAGCACCCGTAATCATGTTCTTGATATAGTCAGCGTGACCAGGACAGTCAACGTGAGCATAGTGACGAGCATCACTCTCGTACTCACAGTGAGAAGTCGAGATGGTGATACCACGCTCGCGCTCTTCTGGAGCTTTATCGATCTCATCGACGCTTTTTTCCTTGGCGAATCCCTTCATGGAAAGGACGTGGAGGATAGCGGCCGTCAGGGTTGTTTTCCCGTGGTCAACGTGACCGATGGTGCCGACGTTTACGTGCGGCTTGGTGCGCTGAAATTGCTCTGCCATAACCTTTTACTCAAACGAATTACGTTATTTACACTTGTTGTTTTTCAATCGATTTTTCCCGTCCGAAAACGAAAAAAGCTCGAGAAAAAGCGTCACTCGCTATAATATCAACTGGTTGAAAAACTGTCAAGGCGAGTGAGGATTATTGATAAAATACGTTATTTCCCCTTAGGCAAGCAACCTTTCAAAGTACCATCGGGTCGCCCCAGCATGGTGACCTGATTGCCTTGAAGTCCTCACTCTTTTTCTTCCAGAAAAAACCATGCCCGTTCTGACTTCAAGGCTACTTTGAAAGATTCTTGCCAATGGAAAATCTAAGACTCAGCCTACTTTAGAAAAGAAAAACCAGCCATCGCTGGCTGGTTGAGAATTCCTGGCACTCTTTTTCTCCTTACGCGGGCTTCACATCGCCGGAAGCTGTCCGAGTACCGATAATTTCGGTCGCCACGTTACTGGGGACTTCGGCGTAGTGACCGAATTCCATCGAGTAACTCGCACGGCCCTGTGACATCGAACGCATCTGGGTAGCGTACCCGAACATTGAGGAGAGTGGCACTTCAGCGTGAATCTCTTTCACCTGAGCAGCTCCTTCACCGCGGGCATTCATTTCCTTGATAACACCACGCTTGGACGAAAGATCACCCACGATGTCACCCATAAACTGTTCTGGGGTAATAACTACCACCTTCATAATTGGTTCGAGAATCATCGGCTTGGCCTTGCGGCAAGCTTCCTTGAAGGCCATAGAACCAGCAATACGGAAAGCAGCTTCTGAGGAGTCGACATCGTGGTACGAACCATCGTACACAGTTGCTTTGATATCCACCATCGGATATCCGGCAAGCACACCCGTGAGCATCGCTTCCTGCACACCTTTATCAATCGGTTTAATAAATTCTTGCGGAATAGCACCACCCTTCACTTCATTACCAAATTCGTAGCCCTTACCAACTTCGTTTGGTTCCACCCGAAGCCAACAATGACCGTACTGACCACGACCTCCAGACTGCTTGATGTACTTCCCTTCGGATTCCGCTTTACCACGGATAGTTTCACGATAAGCCACTTGCGGACGACCGACATTTACTTCTACTTTAAATTCCCGACGCATACGATCAACCAAAATATCGAGGTGAAGCTCACCCATACCAGACATAATCGTCTGACCAGTTTCTTCATCAGTATGAACGCGGAAGGTAGGATCTTCTTCGAGAAGCTTCTTCAGGGCCATACCCATCTTTTCCTGATCTGCCTTGGTTTTTGGTTCAACAGAAATATCAATAACCGGTTCCGGAAAGGTAATTGACTCAAGAATCACTGGCTTCTCCAAATCACAGAGGGTATTTCCTGTAGTCGTTACTTTCATTCCCACGAGCGCACCGATATCACCGGCGGAAAGCTCATCGATTTCTTCCCGGTGGTTCGCGTGCATGCGGAGAATACGACCGATGCGTTCTTTTTCATTCTTCGTAGAGTTCAGCACGTACGAACCTGCTTTGACCGTACCAGAATAAACACGAAAGAATGTCAGTTGACCAACAAATGGATCGGTCGCAATTTTAAACGCCAGTGCTGAGAAAATTTCATCATCGCGAGTTTCTCGTATTACCTCGGCATCAGTCTTCGGATCCGTTCCCTTAACCGGCGGGATATCAATCGGAGATGGGAGATAGTCCACTACCGCATCAAGCACCAGTTGAACACCCTTATTCCTAAGTGCCGTCCCAGTCATCACCGGATGAAGTTTCACCGCAATAGTTGCTTTGCGGAGAGCCGCTTTAAGTTCTGCCACGGAAATCTCTTCGCCATTCAGGTATTTCTCCGTCAAAGCATCATCCGTTTCAGAAATCTTTTCTACCATTTTTTCACGCCATTCTTTAGCCTTATCAGCGTATTCTGCTGGAATTTCTCCTTCGATTACCTTTTCACCCATCTCACCATCGAAGGTGTAGGCCTTCATAGTCATGAGATCGATGAGACCGTAGAAATCACCACGCAGCCCCATCGGATACTGGATAGCCACCGCGTGCGGAGTCAACCGATTCCAGATAGAAGCAAGTGCCTCTTCGAAAACAGCACCCTCTTTATCAATTTTGTTGATAAAACACATGCGCGGTACTTCGTATTTCTCCGCCTGACGCCACACGGTTTCAGACTGCGGTTCAACACCCTCCTTCCCGTCAAAGACAACCACGCCACCATCAAGCACTCGGAGAGAACGTTCCACTTCAACCGTGAAGTCTACGTGTCCCGGTGTGTCAATGATATTGATATGATGCTCCTTCCAAAAACAAGTGGTGGCCGCTGACGTGATGGTGATACCGCGCTCCTGTTCCTGCTCCATCCAGTCCATGGTCGCTGTCCCCTCGTGCACCTCACCAATCTTGTGAGTGATACCGGTATAAAACAAAATGCGCTCGGTCGTCGTCGTCTTACCGGCGTCGATATGAGCGATAATACCGATGTTACGATACTTGTCGATAGGGGTCTTGCGAGCCATACACGTTATGAAAGGAAATTATTTTACTTCAATGATATTTACTTTAGAAAGGAAAGAAGAAAGAAAAGTGACTCTTCTTTCTTCTCATTCATGACAGGAATAGGACATGGGAGAGCCTTTAGGCGAAGTGGGCGAAAGCCTTGTTAGCCTCAGCCATTCGGTGGGTCTCATCACGCTTCTTCATAGCGGAACCAACCTTATTCGAAGCATCGAGGAGTTCATCAGCCAACTTTTCTGACATAGCCTTCCCCTTCTTGTTGCGACAAGCATCCCTAATCCAACGCATCGCGAGGACCTGACGACGCTCACCCGAAACCGGGACCGGGACCTGATAGTTAGCACCACCTACCCGTCGGCTCTTCAGCTGAAGCAGCGGCGACACGTTCTTGATGGCTTGTTCAAAAGTATTGAGTCCACCCTTCTTGGTGCGCTCGTGAATGATATCGAAAGCATCGTAAATAATCTTTTCAGCCACGCTCTTTTTGCCATTCCACATAATCATCCCAACGAAATGACCAACTAGCGGATTCTCATACAGGGTATCCGGTTTCCACTCGCGGGCAAATTGTCGTTTTCTTCGTGGCATAGCGTCTTACAAAAATATCAGTATTAATCCTTCTTCTTCTCCTTCTTGGCCCCGTACTTACTACGACTCTGTTTACGCTGAACACCAGCGGCATCAAAAATACCTCGGACAATGTGATAGCGCACACCCGGGAGATCCTTCACACGACCACCACGAATCATGACGATGGAGTGCTCCTGAAGATTGTGTCCCTCACCAGGGATATAGGCAGTCACTTCCATACCGTTAGTCAGACGCACACGGGCAATCTTACGGAGAGCAGAGTTTGGCTTCTTGGGAGTCGTAGTCGAAACCTTGATACAAACACCGCGCTTAAAAGGACTGTCGTGAAAGGTGTTGCGATTCTTAACAGTGTTGATGGAGTACATCATGGCCGGAGACTTCGACTTTTTGGCCGAAGAGCTGCGGGGACGCTTGATAAGCTGGTTGATCGTGGACACAGTGATGGAATTTAGTGCCGCCAGAGCGGTCGGATTTAGTAACAGAAATACAGTCTAGAAAAAACAGGAAAACTCGTAGCTTTCCGTAGTGCCTATACTACCCTACAGTGCGCCATTCTGTCAATACTGGGGAACAAAACAGAGTTCACCCTGTGAAATTCCGCCAGAGGCGAATACTTCGTATCGCGAAGATTTCACAGGGTAAACCACAAAAACATCCCTAGAACGGAATTGATAAGGTAACCTATCGGTGCCGAAAAGAAGAATATCACGAAAATAAGAAGGAAAAGCCCATACTGCTCGAGCATGAGAATAGTCCGCTCAGAAAGAGGCAGAAGCGTATACAGAATTTTGGATCCATCAAGCGGTGGAATAGGAAGGAGGTTGAAGCAGGCTAGTACGACATTCCAGAAAATCACCAAAAGAAGAAGTCCGTAGAAAATACTAGGGAACGATCCGGAAAGCGCATCAGCCAACAATCTAAAACGCTCCATAAATTCCCCTCGTCCCCCGATAACACCAATAAAGCGACCGAGAATATCTTGTTTCGCCAAAAGGGTCAACGGGAGAAGATACGCAATAAGTGCGGCGCCAGATGCCAAGAGAAGATTGGAGGCAGGGCCAGCAAGCGCCACCCACGTCGGGCCCCATTTCTGATCTCTTAGGTTATATGGGTTGTACGGTACTGGTTTGGCCCACCCAAAAGCAAATCCCGTCGTCACAAAGAGAAGTACCGGGAGCACAATCGAACCAAAGGGATCAATGTGCTTCATAGGATTCAAATTCAGTCGACCCGCATACTTGGCAGTTAAGTCCCCAAGCCACAAGGCCATCACCCCATGTGACACCTCATGAATAATGACCGAGTAAATAAGGGTAAGAAGATAAAAGCCGACCAAAACAATTTCGTGTGCCATAATTTTCAGAATTCATACGGTTAACTCCAAAACATCCCAGAAGCACTCTTGCCAAAGAGATACGAATATGATACCGTACCCAAAGTAATATCTCAACCCGCCAGGAGCGCCAAGCGCTTGTCCATGGCAGGAAACCCTAAGTGATATCCTATGAGCCGAACTTGTGATTTGACCGGCCGCGGAACCCGCACTGGTAATAAAATCAGTCACTCCAAGCGCCATACCCGTCGTACCTTCGCGGTCAATATTCAGACCAAGCGTATCGGGGGCATGAAGCTTAAGCTGGCTGCCAAAACGCTCCGCACGCTCGCCAAGAGCACGGCCTAGCAAAAAACTAAAAACACCCCCTATGAGGGGGTGTTTTTTTCTTGTCGGGCTGCCGGGAATCGAACCCGGCCTACATCCACCCCATGGACGCGTACTGCCGATATACTACAGCCCGCATTTGCTTATTGAAACAGAAATTTTTACAAATGAAAAGAGGCACCAGTTGGGTGGTGCCCCTGTGTGATGCCGGACGTTGCCGACTAGTGCTGGATGTTCCAGTTGGTAATTGAGGTGTCGTCGGGATCGAGCACGAAACGCGCCGCGGGTCTCGTGACAAGCGGAGATGTGGAGGCAACTGGGATAGCCACCCCTTCCTTTTTCTCCTCTTGGTCCTTCAGTGGTAGCTCGCCTTGGCCGAGGTTACCCTCGGAATTTTGATCAGGCATGTTTGCCTCCTACGTGTGGTAGCGCTTCACCACGGTTGGCCGACGGGAATCGCCTACGTGGTAACAGAGTTCGATCTGAGCCTGTCCGGAGCGCGGACGCTGAGGCGAAGGGATTGCCCCCGAATTCCGCGTGACGCGGTCAAGGCCAGTGCGTGATGCCATCCCTGGCATCTGAGATTTCTTGTCGGGCACGAATGTGCCTCCTCAGTTTTAAAACAACTCCACCCGCAAACGAAATGCGGGAACCACTTTGGAGCGCGTTTGATGAACGTGCCCCGATAGACATCAGGAGTTTGTGGCTCTCTGATACGCAGCATTATACGCCGCTTTTCCTACTTTGTCAACCCTCAAAAAAGCCCTTCTTTTGAGGGAAAAATTCGTATAGAAAAGATACATAAAGAGACTCCCGAGAGAGTCTCTTTATTTTTTATCAGGCTGTATTTCTACTCAAGAATACCGTCGAGGTTTACATCGTAGAGCACCTGCTCCTGTACCAAGCGGTAAGAAATGATATCAGTTGGCTCAAACCAAATCGGGATTTCACGTTGAGCCTCCTCCGGACTATCGGAACAGTGAATGAGGTTACGAACCGCCCGATTATCGATACTGGAAAGAGCGTAGGAATCCACCGTCAAATCACCACGAATGGTTCCAACATCGGAAGTGGTTGGCTCGGTACCGCCGACAAGTTTTTTAACGATTGCCACTGACTGATTCCCCTCGATAACAGCGGCCAATACTGGGCCAGAAGTAAAAAAATCAACGTTTGATTGGATAATATCTTTGCCATATTCCTTGGCCTCTTTCTCGATTGGCAATCCTTGAGCCGTACGATCATCAACGATACGGGTACCTTTTTTCATGAACCACTCATCATCCTTGTTGTAGTGCTTCCAGCACTGATCAGCTTTTGGCAAAAGAAATTTTACGGCCACAAACTTGAGTCCAGTGCGCTCAATGCGCCTGAGAATCTCGCCCATAAGTGAACGCTGAATGCCATCAGGCTTCACAATTACTAGGGTCTGTTCTTTCTTCGGGTGTGCTGCTGCCATACGATTCTTCTCAAAAACTTAGCTCACAATTTATTATGACACGGAAATTTCTTTCGCGCAATACCATCGGCTTTATTCCGTATCGGCGCAAGTATATCAGCGCCAAGACGAATTGGCAAGACTCAGAAATTACTGTGCGAAAGCACAGACCATATCCTGACACTGATAAACAATATCTCCTTCCTCATCAGTCCGATGAATAGTAATCCCCGCCTGTCGTAATCGGTCAACTACTTCTGGCGCTGGATGCCCATAATTGTTTTTACCCACTGAAATAATAGCCTCTTTCGGATGGATAAGTTTGAGCCAGGCTTCGCTCGTCGAGTACTTAGAGCCATGGTGCGCCGCCTTGAGCACCGTAACAGGCATTTCCTCTGGCAGCACCGTTTCCTCGTGTGGCAAATCCCCCGTCAACAAAAAACTGGTCTCGCCATAGACGAAGCGTGCTACAATACTCCCTTCATTGGTATTACTGTTGGATAACTCTTTAGAGAGTGGTGAAAGCGGATACTCAATCGTCAGCGTTCCCCCCTGTGGCAAGGTAAGAGTCGCTCCTCGAAAGACCGTCGTGGCCTCACCTCCAGTCGCGCGCACTGTTGCCTCATGAAAGAGCTGTGAGGTCTCAGTTTCACTTTCAGCACCGCTGGTCAATACATGCTTCACGTGATAGGTATCAAGAAGCATCGGCAAGCCACCAATATGGTCCGCGTCCGGATGGGTCGCCACCACAAATTCAATAGTACGGTCCCAAAAAGGCACGTGCCGCCCAATTCGGGCTAAGAGCTCTTTGCCGGTTCGTCCTCCATCAATGAGAATTTGAACACCGCCCTGAGAAATAAGGATGGCGTCACCCTGACCAATATTGAGAAAAGTAACGCTCGTTTGTTGCTCGAGGAGTGACAAGTGCCACAGGAGTAGCCCGCCCATTACCACAATCAGACCTATGATGAGCAATCCCAGTTTATACCCGGATTTCATAAATGTATCGTGGAAAAATTCGTCCCACCACTAGAATACACAGGAAAAGACAAGCGTACCAGACGAGAAATGCCGTGAAACCAAAGTGAGCAACCGTAATACTGGTGCCAGGGATATTACCCAACCATTCAACCGTACGGGTCATAATCGTAAGAATCAGGTAGGCAAGTGTCGCCAAGAAAACGTGTGTCCCTGGCCAAAGGAGATAGAGAAAAGCCGATCCAAAGGCTGTAGTCATCGCAAAAGGCACAAGAAGCACCAGGAAATTTCCCACCACAATGAGGGGTGAAAATGCCTGAAAAGACAAGAGGATAATCGGGAGAACAAAGATCTCCACCGAAAGCGTCATAAGCACTACCTCACCCACCTGCTTCAGTACCGCCCGCTTCGAACACAGACGCCCCTGATAGGGAGCAATAAAAAGAATGCCAAGCGTGGCGAGGAACGATAATTGAAACCCTACATCGTATCGGAGCAGAAGCGGATTATGGACAAGCATGATTACTCCAGCAAGCAGAAGTGCGTTCACTGGCTGCGCCAGACGTCCGGTTTGGAACGCGATAAAGACGATACTCGCCATAGCTCCAGCTCGAGCCGCTGAGGCAGGCATACCAATCATAATAATGAAACAGACAATTCCAATCAGCGCTGTCCAGATAGCGTGGCGCCGCCACAACCCCAGAAAAAGTCCGAGAGAAAGGAGAAGTTCCGCGATGATGGTAATGTTGTAACCTGAAACGGCAATCATGTGGGAGAGGCCGATACGCGTGAAACTCTCCTTCAGTTCCTGTGGTAGATACCCATCGCCACCAAGGAGGAGTCCCTTGGCTAAACCGGCTTCAGGCTCTGAGAGTACTTGTGCGAGCGCTTGCTCTAACCACTGTTTCGGCTGATAAAAATACCCCATTGCTCGCCCGATATTGTCAGGTGGCAAAAATGCGACTGACTGAGCCAGAGGACATAGATAGCCAATTCCCTCTTTGGCCAGATACATGCGGTAGTCAAAATCGGAATCAAAATTCTTGGGCAATTCCAGAGTACACTGGAATAAAAGCACGTCACCCGCTTCAAAACGGGAGCCAAGTGGCGCCTGCCACAACACGGCGACCGTCGGACAAACTTGATTCTCGCACTCAGTATAACGGACAATTGTACGCCGATAAAAATCTCGATCCTCCGGATCATTCACTATCCGAACCACACCAATCACTAGAGTCGAAGGTACTGAAAGTTTCTGGTATTCTTCGCTACGCACGAAAGCAAGCCATGCTCCTATCCCAAACGCAGCTACTAACACAACAAGTGACAGCGCCGTCTTGAATTGGAAAGCCACCCACAGAGAAAACAATAGAGCGGCAACAAGAAGGAGAAACGACATGCCCTTCAATCCAAAAGAACCAGCCAAAATCCCAGCAACGAATGATAGTAACGTAAAGAAGAATACTCGCTCTTTCTCCATACCAGTTGACCAACGATTACGCTGCTCGCCACGTAACCCTATTTCAACTTTTCGAGAGCCTTAAGGAAACTCCTGGCACTCCCAAATGACTTGTACACAGAAGCGAAGCGGATATAAGCCACCTCATCAACATTCTTTAACTTTTCCATAATGAGGGTACCGATTTCTCGGCTCGGAATTTCTGAAACCTGTTTTTCGTGAAGTACATATTCAATTTCCCCTAAAATCTTTTCAATTTTTTCTTCGGCCAGAGGACGCTTTTCAAATGCTCGACGTAGACCCTTCTCAATCTTAGTCTTGTCATACTCCTCCTTGTGACCATCTTTCTTGACGATGAGTAATCGAAAAATCTCTACTTCTTCATAGGTACTGAAGCGAGCCGCACACTTCTCACATTCACGCCGACGCCGAATAGCCCGTCCCTCTTGGGTTTCGCGGGAATCAACAACGCGGGTATCAGGATGACCACAAAAAGGGCAAAGCATAGGTTAATCAGTTATCTAGAGCATAGCAGAATCGCAGGAAAAAAGGCAAAAATACTGCTTAGTGAACAACAAGTACCGTCCCAATATCAGCCCACTCATAGACGTATTGAGCACTTCCCATCCCGAGCCGGATACATCCATGCGATACCGGACGACCAAGATGACTTGCCCCTTCCTTGTAACCACCCGGCCATTCCGGCAATTCATGAATACCGAATTTTCCATCAGGGGTAAACGCCATCCAGAACGGCATGTACAGACCATACGCCTTGGACCAAGGACGCACGGCCTTGTTCTGTACAGAAAACTCCCCTCTGGGTGTGTCCATCCCCCGCTTACCGGAAGAAATCAAGTACTGCTTAACTGCTTGGCCATCCTGAAAAAGCACCATCGTTTGACTTGCAATATCGACATCGATATATTTTCCTTCCGTCCGTCGTGCCATGACAGTGGCGGGTGCCACATCAAGTGGCGCCACGGTAGTGGTCCGCTGAGTGGTAAAACTCGTTTCAATCAAGGGCCTATACACTCCATCGGGTGTTTCTCGCGGAACATAAGAGATCCGAAGTATATAACGCGTGCCATCACGCAAAGGCTCTTTGGGTAATAACCGAAACTCTGTTTTCTCTGGATTATTTTCGTACACTACCTCCACCAAAGGGTCGAGTTCGAAGTGAATATAATACGATTTAACCGACTCCTGAAAACGCACGACAATAGGATCCTCAATCCCAAGAAGTACTTCGGTTGCATCCTCTTCTGGAATCACTTCGACCAGACGTGGCGGAAAGACTGTTGGTACTGTGCTCGTAGTCGTGTCGATTACTATCGGTTCAGTTCGAGCAGACGAATCCTGATTGGGATTAAACACCCACACGCCAATACCAGAAAGCACCAAAAGAAATAGCCAGAATTTTAAAAAATGAGAGAAGTTTTTGGGTGAAAACTGTATAGACATGATTTTGTTTCGCTACAGAGATTCTTCATTCAGCATATCAAGAATCATTACAAAAAGAAAAAGTCATCCGAGTGTTCCCGAATGACTTGGCGGTTCCGCTATCAAGCGGTGGCGGCGCGGCTCTCCAAAGCTTGACGAATAACTCCTTCAAGCTCTGCCCTGGTGAAAGGCTTGGCGATGAGGCCAGCCGCCCCGTACTCCAGAGCAAGCGCCCGGTCCTCCGTCCGAGGATCAAGCGTCATCATGAGCACCGGCACATGCTTCAGACTGTCGTCGGCCTTGATGGCCTGGAGGAGCCCAAAGCCATTCAGGCTGGGCATGTTGATATCGGTCAGAACGAGGTCATACTCGGCTACCCGGAGCAGAGAAAGTGCCTCGACCCCATCCGCCGCTTCGACGGTCTGTGCTTTCATGGCCCGGAGCAACATGCCGACACTTCGGCGCATGGCCAATGAGTCGTCAACGATCAAGACTCGAAGATAAGCAAGTTCGGTCATGTGTCCCCCTAGAGAGCAGTCTCGGCAGGAACTTGACTGAGCTCATTGTTGGCCCAGGCCAGGTAGAGAGCATCCAGTCGCCGCATCATTTCGGCAACCACCGCGGTACGCACCACCCATTCCCGGTCCATCCCGACCACGGACATGCGTACCTCGAGCGCCCGCTTCTCGCCATCAATCCAGTCGTGCATCACCAGAATCTCTGGCGGACGGAAAGGACTGACAGCAAGCTGTTGTAAGCGCCTGACCATATCAGGCCTCAGCATTTGAATCATCTTCATCTCCTCAGATTGGAAAGGAGGCAGCGCCTCCGAACGCGAAATCATGTCCGATTTCGGACCACTCAACCTACCATATTTCCGTGTTTCTGTCCATCAAACCAAACTAAAACCCGAGGTCTTCCCTCGGGTAAATCAGTCCAACAGCAACGGGACTAGCTTAGATTTAATTTTCTCTAAGCCAACTCAAGGCAATATCAATGTTCTCTTCAGCGTGTTTCCCTAATCTAACCTCATTTGCTAGCCAAAATCTTAGGCCATCTGTCTTGTTTATAAAATTATCTACAAACAAATGTATTCTTCCGTCAGCCATTTTCATGAACACCATACCAGATTGATCAGCTACTTCTTTCGCCTGCTTATAATTTTCCCCGCCCATTCTAGTATTTAACTGATACCCATTTTCAGGAATTACCATATGCGTAAGCTTATTGCGCAAGTCATCCCATACCTTAAAAAGGTCATTCTGGGGCATCCCCCAACTGATGTGAGCATCTTCCATTAATTGTTTAAATGCATCTGTCTCGTTAATCTGCCCAACACGTTTAACTAAAACCCGATCTTTAATTTCTGGATGTTCTTTAAAAATTGGTTTCAACAACTCTTTAGCATGATCCTTTTGAGTTTTTGTAACCACATCCCTCCCATTCAGAATTGCATTTATTTTTGCTAAATATCCGATTACAGCAAATAAGCCTAAGACTATAAGAAAGTTTCCGCCACCTATTTCTTTAATCTCACTAAAAACCGCGGGGTGTTCAGCGCGGGCCCAAACAAAAGTATTTGTATCGGCTATTATGCTAAATGGACGATTTTCAATGAGAGAAGCTAGCTCTTCTAATTTATCCATGGAATTCTATATCTATTAAAAAGCGCCTCGTAGGGCGCTCGTTATTATTTCTTCATCTTGCGACGGATAAAGGCCGGGATTTCGAGGTCTTCTTCCTCGACCAGTTCTTTCGATTCGCTCCGAGGAGCTATGCCACGGGGCTGAATCTTTTCGTCAATAATCATGACTGGCTGTTCAATCTTCCGGGACGGGAAGGTAATAACCTCATCGAGAATTTCCTCTTCGTCCTTTTCTTGCTCCTCCTCTACCACGGCCATCTGAGCGGCCCGCTGACGACTCGCGACACTCGGAGCACGGTTGATGAGACCGGGCATTTCTTTAGTACGAGGAATATCGAAACCGGTCGCCACCACCGTAATCTGAATTTCACCCTTCCTGATCTGATCATCCGTTACCGCACCAAAGATGACCTTGGCATTCGGATCAATGTTTTCCGTAATGATATTAGCAGCCTCGTTGATTTCAAGCATCGTGAGATCGCTTGAACCAGAGATATTAAACAGCACGCCCTTGGCACCATCGATGGAAAGCTCAAGAAGCGGACTGTTGATAGCCGCCTTGGCAGCCTCTACCGCTCGATTCTCACCGGAAGCAATACCAATACCCATAAGCGCGCTCCCGCTATCTTCCATGATGGCCCGCACATCGGCAAAGTCCACATTGACGATACCAGGCTTGGTAATAAGGTCAGAAATACCCTGGACACCCTGGCGGAGCACATCGTCCACGATACGGAAAGCATTTACGAGGGTGGTCTGACGATCGATAATGGAAAGAAGTTTGTCGTTCGGAATAGTAATGAGCGTGTCGACGCGGTCCTTCAAATTCTCAAGAGCTTCTTCAGCAATAGATCGTCGCTGTGATCCTTCGAAGGCAAACGGCTTGGTGACAACACCAACAGTGAGCGCGCCTAACTCTTTGGCAGTTTCAGCCACGATAGGAGCAGCCCCAGAACCGGTACCACCACCGAGGCCACAGGCCACAAACACCATGTCAGCACCCTTCAACACTTCCTGAATTTCATCACGATTTTCTTCGGCTGCCTGACGACCAATTTCCGGATTCATACCAGCACCAAGTCCCTTGGTCAGGTTCTTACCGATATGAACTTTCTCCTGAGCCTTAGAATGATGGAGTGCCTGAGCATCCGTGTTGATAGCAACAAATTCTACCCCCTTAATCTTAGCATCAATCATCCGAGAAATGGCGTTGTTGCCAGATCCACCAACACCCACCACTTTGATTTTTGCGAATGTCTCGATATCGGGTTTGATCTCAGCCATAGATCTCTGTGGATTAGAAATAGTTTTCGTTAAGTTCTTTCAGTATAGCGCTCCTGGCAACACCTACACAAGTGCCCAAATAAGCAGAAATTATCTGAAAATTCACTCTATCACAGCAGAATATTGAGTGTCAACCCAATGCAATACTGGCTTTGCCAGTCCGCCTTTGTAGCGGAATTACACAGGGCCAATCCCACTATTTTTGGTAAATAAAAAACAGAAAAAGGCTTTCTTTAAGAAAATTTACCCATGACTTTCGAGTCCTAGGGCAAAAATCGAGCTGACCAATGCTTCACCTTACTGACCATAGTTTGTAACCCTTCCGGGAGAGCCCCAAACATCTTGTGAGGAGAAAACGTTTTGCGCTCTCCGCCCGTCTCCTGTGACAGGAGCAGTAATCCAATCACTGTAGCAAACTGCGGATTGTCCACTTCATCCAGGATGCCACCGAGCGCCTTGGGGTATCCGATCTGTGCCGGCAAACGAAGAATTCGTTTAGCTAAATCCACTACACCAGGAAGGAGCGCTCCACCACCGCACAGCACCGCCCCACCTGGGAGCAGTCCTTCGCGGCCAATATTTTTCAGTTCGGTGTTCACAAAAGAAAATATTTCCTCAAGTCGCGCTTCGATTATTTCAGCCACATGATGACGTGATACCATTCCCTCTTCCTGCGAATCAATCGATCCGAGATCAATCTCTTCTTTCTTGCCTACCTCGTCAGGCAAGGCCGTTCCGTACTGAAGCTTTACGGCTTCGGCCACTTCAATCGACGTGCGAAGCCCAATAGCAATGTCATTGGTAACATGAGCTCCGCCAACGGGAAGAACGGCTAGGTGAAGCAAATCCCCATCCTCAAAAACAGCGAGTGATGTGGTGCTACCACCGATATTGATAAGTACCGTGCCAAGCTCCTTTTGTTTATCATGCAGCACCGCCTCGGCCGATGCCAATGGTTCCACCACAAAGTTTTCCGCACTCGTACCAGCCTGTTCCAAGCTCCGGCTGATATTTTTGATATGAGCCGTGCTATCACTCACCACAAGTGCATTCATCTCGAGACGCACCCCATGCATCCCAAGTGGATCTTTGATATTCTTCTGATCATCTAGTCGATAGTCTTTGGGAATAACATGAACGATTTCACGATTGAGCGGCAGAGTAAGGCGAGCCTGCACCTCCTCAAGAACCCGAGACATATCATCATAAATCACTTCACCGTCAGCCCGACCAACAGCAATCACTCCAAGAGCGTTTTGGCAAGCGATTTCTGTACCAGAAACACTCGCTACAACACTTTCAGCCGGATGACCAGCCATATGCTCAGCCTGTTCCAAAGCAGCATTGCAGGCTTTGGCTACTGCCTCAGCATTCACTACTGACCCTCGTCGAATTCCCTGCGAAGGAGCCGTTCCAATCCCAACCACTCGGAGCGGTTCTTCTTCCGTAATTTCCTGTGCGATGACAGCCCGAATACTCGAAGATCCGATATCGAGCCCGACATGGTAATTACTTTTCGACATAAAAAATCACAATAGCCAAAATACAAGGAGAAGCTCCATCCGACGGCGGAACTCTGTAGTTCGCATTATACCCCAAAATACTTTCTGTCGCAAAAACAAAGAAGGGTCTCGGCCCTTCTTTGTTTCAATCTATCGACTAACGGAGAATATGCGGTAAAAAAATCATGGTACCGACGATACAGGCCCCGAGCGACACGACAAACACTGCTCCTGCCATTACGTCCTTCACTACCCGCGCATAGGGATGGACTCGTGGTTTCAGGATATCCATGATGCGCTCCACTGCTGTATTGACAAGCTCAAGTGCTAATACCATAACGATGGTAAGAACAAGAAGCATGTTTTCAAAATGAGAGAGTGGCAACCATAGCATAAGAAGAAGCACCACTCCAGCTGCTGTCAGCTCCATCTGAAAATTACGCTCCTGACGGAAAGTATAAAAAATACCTTTGGCAGCATGGAGAATACTTCGTCCTAATCTACGCATAATTTGCTTATTTTGTGTATTTTTTGTTGCTTCCCTATTTCCCCTTGGGGCGTGCCTCGGTCACAGCGTCCTGAATAGTGAACATTTCATCACTATGGTCATAGCCAAGGAGATGAAGTACGCCGTGCGAAAAGACATAGGCCAATTCATGCTCAAGCGTTACCTCATCTTCTTCCGCTGCTGCCTTGATAACATCATAGCAGAAAAAAATCTCACCTAGAAATACCACCTGATTATTATCAGCGACACAAGCTGCGGTGTCCGCATACTCCCCAAAGGAAAGAATGTCGGTCACGGCATCTTTGTCACGATAGGTACGATTGAGCTCCTGGATACGTAGCGCACTCACTGCCACGGCCGTGAGCGAGATATCTTTGGATAAAAGACCCGGAAGTGGGCAGCGCTTGATGGTCTCACTGGCTATCGCAGCAAAAAAAGATTCTGGAACAAGATTATCAACCTCAGCACTGTAGCTTAGGTGAACGGCCATACTAGGACAGAAGTAACATCACTACCCGTCGAACATCGTCACCAGGAGCGCGGCCGGCAATTTTTTTCATTACGACTCCCATCGCTTGACCAAGCTGTGTTTTGGAAGTAATACCCGCCTCGGTGAGGGTCTCCTTCACAATCGCCTTGAGTTCCTCCTCTGGCATCGCGGCCGGAAGATAAGCAGAAAGGAGAGTTAGCTCCTCTTGTTCTTTGGCAGCTAGATCAGCCCGGCCACCACTTGTATACTGTTCAATACTGTCTTTGCGTTGCTTGACCAGTTTCTTGATAACATCCATCACATCTTCGTCGGACATATCTGCTGGCGTCACCCGCTTGTCGATAGCGATGTTTTTAACGGCACTCTGAAGCAGACGAAGCGTGTCCCTACGGAACGCGTCGCCTGCTTTCATTGCCTGTTTCAAATCATCGGAGAGAGTTTGATAGAGACTCATACGGACCAAAAAAGATTAAATTCTCTTTTTAATATCACGGAGTGCTTCATCGTCGAACTTACCGAGTTTCTTGAGCCGAGTAATTTCTTTGCGAATCTTGACTTTGTAGAGAGCTCCAGCACGTCGTTTGTCACGGCTCTGCTCTTCGGCCCGAAAACGAAGCTTTCGAACCTGCTTCAAAACACCACTCTGTTGGACGCGGCGAGAAAAACGCCGAATGAGACTTTCAGCTGTTTCGCGCTCTTTTCTTTTTACCTGAATCATATACAAGACCTCCTTTCAAAATGAGCTTTCGCTCTTCTATCGAATCATAGGGCACCTTACGAGATTTACCCTGTGTAATTCCGCGAAGCGGACCGGCTACGCCGGATTACACAGGGTGAATATTTTCGCTTAAACGTGCCCCGCCGAGGAGATGAAGGTGCAGATGGTCAATCTCTTGGCCACCATCCCTCCCTACCCGGATAAGCAGTTTATACCCTTTTTCAGAAATTTTCAAGTCTCGAGCAATATCTCGGGCTACCCGAAACATATTCCCAACTATGAGTACGTCCGTATCCTCCAAATGGGCGATACTTTCAATGGGCTTCTTCGGAATAATAAGGATATGGATTGGAGCCATTGGATGAATGTCGCGGAAGGCCAAGATATCCTCATCTTCATAGAGAATATCAGCAGGAATTTCTTTCCGAATAATTTTAGAAAAGATAGTCTCGGCCATAGCACTTAGACATTGAGCGACACATTGGTTTTCAAAATCTTTTTGACTGCGTCGACGAGTTTCTCTTGGGTTACGGTTTCTTGTGTTCCAGAGACCATATCTTTGACAATAGCAGTCTCATCAAGTGCCTCTTTCTGACCAATGATAACGGTTACCTCAACACCAAGCCGATTGGCGACCCGCATCTGAGACTTGAGACTGCCCCGGCCAAAGCTCTCTGCAATGAGAATACCATTTTTCTCGAGAGCCGAGAACAAACGTAGACTCTTTTTCTTGGCCATATCACCGAGCTGCGCCAAAAAGACACGGGGTTTAGGTTCTTGATATGGCTTGACCTGAGTGCGCTTCATCTCAAGCACGATACGATCAAGCCCCAAACCAAAACCAATGACCGGGGTCGGCTCACCACCAAGTGTTTCAATCAAGCGATTGTAACGACCGCCGCCACCGAGTGAATAGTTCTTGCCATCCTTGTCGGTCGATCGAATTTCGAAAACGGTATTGGTGTAGTAATCAAGACCACGAACAAGCCGAGTGTTAATCGAGTACGGAAGCTCGAGCTCATCGAGATATTCAAGCAAACGCTTGAAATGATCACGTGATTCCTGATCGAGATAGTCGATAGACTGCGGTGCATGGGCGGTCAGCTGGATACACTTGTCTTCCTTGCAGTCGAGAATGCGCATTGGGTTAGCAACTAATCGTTCGCGACAATTTTGACAGAGTTTGGTTTTCTGAGCTTCGAGATAACGCACCAGCGCCTTCTCATAGTCCCGTCGTGATTCCGGAGTACCAATACTATTCACTTGAAACTCGATATTTTTGAGCCCGAGCTGACCAACCACTCGATACGCGAGCTGAACAGTCTGCGCATCAATGATAGGATCATTCTCACCAAAGATATCAAAGTTAGCCTGCCAGTGCTCACGGTAGCGTCCCTCCTGTGGGCGGTCATAGCGAAACACCGGGCCCATCGTAAAGAGCTTGATAGGTTTGGGTAAAACACCCATGCCATGCTCGATGTAGGCACGACAAAGTCCAGCTGTCATCTCGGGACGAAGCGCCACTCGGTCTCCACCGCGAGTATTGAAAAGATAAATTTCCTTATCCAATATATCTGTCCCTTCACCAATAGTACGGAGATACAGATGGGCATATTCTACGGTCGGCAAGTCAATACGTTGAAAGCCATATTCTTGAGACGCAGCGGAGAGCGCCTTGCGCACTCGTTCCCAGTACGGCTGCTCATCGGGCATGATGTCACGCATCCCACGCAGTGTCTGAAGCAGCAACTCCTCCTGATCTTTTGAGGTAACAACTTTCTTCGATGTATCTTTACTGGTCGCTTCTTTCTTGGTCTGGACAGATTTTTTTACAGCACTCTTTTTGGTGCTTTTGGTGGATTTCTCCTTGCTTACTTTCTTCTCTGGCATACCCGTAGGTGATTAAGGATAAGGATGAAATAACTAGTAAATAGAAAAATGACTTACTGGCCACGCCCGAAGTAATACCCGCCCAATAACCTTACTCTCGTCAATCGGTCCGAAGGCACGAGAATCATAACTGAACATTCGGTTGTCACCCATAGCAAAGTACTGCTCCTGACCAATCTCCATCCGCGGCATATCCTGTGTCAGTACTGACGAACTCAGGTAGGCGCTTTCATCAAGAACAAATCCTTCTGGGTGTTCGGTATTATAGATAATGACCTTGCCCCGCCGAATTTCAACAGCCTCGCCTGGTAGACCAATGACTCTTTTAATAAAAAACTCCTCCGTATTCTTCGGAAATCGGAACACCATAACATCCTGACGCTTGATTTCTTTGAAAGGTTTCACCTGAAAAAAAGATGTGTCACCCAATCCGACGGTAGTCTGTTTGTAGCCAAACTCACTAATGACGAGATACTGCCCATCCTGGAAATTCGGCTCCATACTGGAACCTTGCACAAAAAACGGCTGGAACAAAAAAACCCGAACAGGTATAATAATAACTACGGCGAGAAGAAAGACGCGTACCATTTCCTTGAATAATCCCCCGATACCGAGGTACTCTTCTTCTGGCTCTGCTTCTCCCTTCTTCATCTCTTCGCCCATAGCACAAACAACGTTTCAAATTAGCAAAACATTGCTATTGTAACAGATTTTTGACCCACTAGCAAGGGTCAAATGAAGGCAGAAAGAAGCCTCTTTTATCACTTACACGCGACATGGACGATATCAAGAAAAAAATCACAGAGACTAGACCGCGTCCTTTCGTGCTCACCCCCACCGAACCAGAAACGGTCACGATACGACCAGAGCTGTGGAGCAGACCGCCCAAAAAAAAGCGTCCTTTCCGGATATCACTTGTCATTCTTCTTTCTGCTTTAGTCCTCTTTATCGGTGGCTTTTTCCTCTTACTCTCAAAGGGTATTTCCATCGGTCAACATATGCAGTTTGACAATAGCGCCAAACGATCATTTTTGACCGAGCTCCGTGCTCTGACGAACACCTTTCTCGGCGATGATACCAAGCTCCTTCGTGGTGAAGAGAAGGGTCGGATTAACATCCTTCTCCTTGGTCGGGCCGGAGAACACTATCCCGGCAAGAACCTCACCGATACGGTTATGATAATGAGTATTGATACTGCACACAAACGCGTAGCGCTCCTCTCTCTCCCGCGCGACCTCTACGTCCCCTTAGGGAAAGGCGAATACTATACCAAGCTCAATTCCGTCTATCAGTACGGCCTCACAAATAACACCGGCATCACTCCACTACTTGAAACAATTGAGACAATCACAGATCTTCCGATTCACTACTTCACGACACTGGATTTCGACAGCTTTGAAAAAGTCGTTGACACCTTAGGTGGTATCTCCGTTGATGTACCCCGTGACCTCGTCGATACCCGCTATCCCGGCAAGAATTACAGCTACGAAACTTTCCAGATTGAAAAAGGTTGGCAAACACTTGATGGTACCACTGCGCTCAAGTACGTCAGGGAACGACACGCTGATCCAGAAGGTGATTTCGGTCGGGCCAAACGCCAGCAACAGGTTATTCAGGCAATCAAGAACAAGGCCTTCTCGCTTGGCACTCTCTTTAATGTCTCCACTGTGAGCCATCTCCTCGATACCCTGGGTGACAGCGTAAAGACAAATATGACCATCGAAGACATGGCACGCTTTCTTGAACTCTCACGCACCCTCGATACCAAGAATGTCACCACTGTGGTAGTAGATGCCTGGAAACCAGATAGTCTCCTTCGTGTTTCTCACCTCCAGGTTGGTCCCGTTGCTGCCTTCATTCTTGTACCCCGGGTCGGCAATTGGAGCGAAGTTCATGATTTAGCAGCTACTATCTTCAGTCAGGACCAGCGAGAAAAGCGAAGGAGCTTGATTCAAACTGAAGCATCAACACTCACCATCCTCTCGGGGGCCAGTAATCGAGAAACGGCAGGTAAAATTGCCACGCTCATCGAAGAAGAAATTGGCTTCGCCAAAGTTACCCTTGTCACCCTGCCCGCTTTGGAAAAAGTGCCTGAAGAGAGTATCATGACAAAGAGAGGGTCTCTCGACAAGCCCTATAGCGAGGATGAGCTCCTCAAACGCTTCTCTCTTACGAAAGCTGCCTCATTACCCGGGAATATCACCTCGAGTGTAAACAACGATTTTACCATCCTCCTCGGCAGCGATCTCGTCGACTTGTTTTCCCTGGCTAATACGCCAGTTGATACCACGATTGACGACGGTACCTTCTCCGAACCCCTTCCACCTCAACTGAAAAAGAAGCATTAATTCTTCTCATCCCGCTATGAAACTTATTATTGGACTCGGTAATCCCGGCAACAATCACACGCTCACTCGTCACAATGCTGGTTTTCTTTGTCTCGACTCTCTCCAGAAAGAATGGGGCGCCGAAGCTTTCCAGCCAAACAAAAAAATGTCCGCTCTCGTGAGCGAAGGGGCCGTTGGCCGAAACAGAGTCCTCCTCGTCAAGCCAGAAACCTTTATGAATGCTTCCGGCACTGCGGTCAGTCAGCTCGTCCACTTCTATAAGCTCGAGCCAACCGACATCGTCGTGATCCATGACGACCTCGACATCGCCCCTGGTACTTACAAACTCACTCACTCATCGCGCGCCGCTGGTCACAATGGCGTGGCTGATATTATCGAAAAGCTTGGCACCCAGGACTTCACCCGCATCCGCCTCGGTATCGGCCGACCGACTGAGGTCTCAGGTATTTGCATGCCATCCCATGATTTCGTCCTCCAAAATTTCTCCAAAGACGAACTTGCTACTCTCTCTGCTCTCTTTCCGCAAGTAAAAGATGAGCTTGTCAAATGGCTCAATTAGCAAAGAAAAAAGACCAGCGTATCGCCGGTCTTTTTTGTCGTTTCTCGTTTCTATCCTCAGCCGAAGAGAGCAAAGACAAACCTTCACTCCCCTACATTTCAGAAAGAACGGGCTAGGAGGGATGCCAGTTCTTCCCCTGAGGACAGAAACCAAAAACTACTCATCAGTGGAACCCTATTGTAGCAAAATTCCCATCATTTGTCAACGCGTCTATAGTTCAAAAAAGACCCTCTGTGACGAGGGTCTTTTTATTGTTCTATTTGAAAAAAAGATTACTTTTTCTCTTCTTTCTTGGTGGCGTCGGCAGCAGGAACAGTAGTATCCGCTTCCTTGACCACACCCTCTACCTTAGTGACATCAGCTTCTACCTTTTCATCAAGAGCAGCCATCTGAGCCTCGGTACGAGGTGCTTCCACAAGGACGATAGTGGTTAACTCATCATTCAAAACCTTCACACCACTTGGGAGCACCAAGTCCTTCACCTGCACATGTGTAGAAAAATCCTTGAGAGTCGAAAGATCAATAGTGATGCTATGTGGCAAATCCTTCGGGAGACAGCTCACGGTTACTTCTTCGAGAGTCTTCACGAGAACACCACCAAGCTCACGAACAGCTGGGGACTCATTCACGAACTCAAGTGGGATATGAGCTTCCAACTCTTCGTTCATGCTCACCTCAAAAAAATCAATATGAGAGATACGATTAGACATCGCATCATGAGCCAAATCCTGTACGATGACACTAGCCTGCTTCTTGTCTCCAATAGCAAGGTTGATAATACTCGATTCACCAGCCACGGCATACACCTTACTAAAGGTCAAAAAATCAACCCAAAGCATCTGTGGTACACTCTTGTGACCATACATGATTGCAGGAATCTGACCCTTCTTGCGAGCGGCCTCAATCTTGGCACTCGAAACTTTTTCACGAAGAGTAGCTGCCAGTTTAATATCTGCCATAACGAAATACTACCGGATTAGACTGTTTAAAAAAAATGTTTATGGTATCAATCCCTCGACACCACCAGTATAGTGTTTCAGAAATTGGTGGGCCTCGATGACATTGTCCGCTGAGACTGCTTCCCCTGAGAATACCGTTCGGGCCTCACTCTGTTCCAAATCAGTCAGCGTCCCCAGAGTCACGACCCCAAACTGGCCGAGTGACACGAAAACGATGGTTGAGGCACTACAGCCATCACAGGTCATGTGGAGAGTGGTACGCTTATCATCCTCGTCAATCACGAGCATTTTAGTCGAACGGTACTTTTTATTGCAGACCGGACAACGGATGAGTGACTGGATGTTTTCAAGTGGCAGTTTCATGTTTGTATACTAGCAAAAATGGCTCGAAACAAGCAACTTTTGAGTAAAAGCAGTCTACCAGAAACTACCATGGAGGTCAACCCCAAGAAAAAAGAGCCTGGGGAGGCTCTCATAATCGCATGCTAGCGATAATAACAGGAAGAAGCACCAGAATGCGGATCGTACACGATATAGACCAGTGCACCGCCCTCGAGATCCCATTCCCAATCATTCCGAAAGCGCGTCTCTTCGGCGGCCCTGAGCATCTCAATCCGAGCAAACAACTCATCTTGCCATTCCGGCAGGAAATCTGTCACCCAGGGATTCGACAATGCGGTCTCAGCAAATCGTTCCACCACGTCACCGCGATCACATTGCCGATAACGAAATCCTGGACAAGAGAGCAGTGGGTACTGATACCCCCGCCTCGGCTTGAAGAAAGTTTGCACATCCCCACCCCGTCGAAGCGGATTACCCTCCTGGTATTCCAGATCGGGCCACAGTCCGGAAGACGCGTTCCTTTCAAGCTCAGACCGGTCACGATGGAGAATCTCCATCTGACCACAGTGTGCGCACAAAAAACCAAACATAACGCCCTCGCTTTTCAACAAAATTATCAATGTTCAATGTTCAAAAACGTAGCACACCCCTCTCCACTCCGTCAAATAAAAAAGAGCCTTTAGAGCTCTTTTTTACATCATGAAAAATCAGCACTAGATATCCAAGTTTTTGACGGTCTTGGCATGCGTTTGAATGAAGCGACGGCGCGGCTCCACTTCACTCCCCATCAAAATATCAAAGAGTTCATCAGCTGCTTCTGCATCTTCAATCGTCACCTGAAGCATGCACCGGTGATCAGGATTCATGGTCGTTTCCCATAGCTGTTCTGGGTTCATTTCTCCGAGACCCTTGTAGCGCTGGATAGCGACGCCGCCAATTGTTTCCGAACCCTCAATAGCTTCTTCCAGCACCGGTTCCTGGCCCGCTTCTAAGGCCTCTTTGGCTTTCTTGGCTTTCTTGGCAGTCGACTTGGCCGAGGCCTCTTTTCTCATTTCATCGAGTACACGCTCTTTTTCAGCGTCCGTGTAAACATAACGAATGTCCTTACCCTTGGCCAATCGATAAAGTGGCGGTTGAGCGATATACACATTGCCGCCACGCACCAACTCTTCGTAGTAGCGATAGAAGAATGTGAGAAGAAGCGTCCGAATATGCGAACCATCGACATCGGCATCGGCCATGATAATAATCTTGTGATAACGCAACTTGGCGACATCAAAAGTCTCGCCGATACCGGTACCCAGAGCAATAATAATCGGCTTCAAAGTATCAGACTTCACCACCTTATCGAGACTGGTTTTCTCCACGTTTACCAACTTCCCCCGAAGTGGCAAAATAGCCTGAAACATTCGATTACGCCCCTGTTTGGCACTACCGCCGGCCGAATCCCCCTCCACGATGTACATCTCCGACCGACTGGCATCACGACTGGTGCAATCAGCGAGCTTTCCCGGGAGCGTCATCCCCTCAAGAGCGCCTTTGCGCAGCACCGCATCCTTGGCTGCTCGAGCTGCTATTCTCGCTCGCACTGTAAGGAGGCACTTTTCAATCATCGCTCGAGCATCGCTCGGGTGAGTATCAAGAAACTCTACCAACGCCTCCGATACAACGGAAGAAACGGCGCTACGCACCTCAATATTGTTAAGTTTGTCCTTGGTTTGACCTTCAAACTGAGGATTGGCCAATTTCACCGATACTACCGCCGTCAATCCTTCTGCCAAATCATCGGAGGTCATCGAGCCCTCCTTTTCCTTGATGAGATTATTCTTTTTAGCATAATCATTAAGCACTCTCGTGAGAGCCATCTTGAGTCCCGTGACATGTGTTCCGCCACCAGGATTCAAAATATTGTTCGCAAACGAAAAGAGATGTTCTTTAAAACCATCCGTAAACTGAAGCGAGGCTTCAACGTTGATATTGTCAACATTTTTCTCGACATAGAATGGGGTTACATTCTTGACTGTGCGCTTGCGATTGAGAAATTTAACAAACGAAATAATACCGGAATCAAAATAGAAACCATGACGCTTCACTTTGTAAGCTTCTGCCTCTGTCGGAGCTTCACGCCAATCCTCCACTTTGACGCGCACACCCTTAGTAAGGAATGCCTGATAACGGAGGTATTCAAGAATCTTGGTCCAAGAATATTTAATTTCTGGAAAAATCTCTGGGTCAGCCTGAAAAGCTACTGTGGTACCAGTGCGATCAGATTTACCAATAGACTTCACCGCGCCTTCTGGCTTACCACGCTTGTAACTATGAACCCATATCTTTCCTTGGCGTTCTACCGTCACCTTAGTATGGACAGAGAGGGCATTCACTACCGATACACCCACCCCGTGTAGACCACCAGAAATTTTATAACCACTGCCTTCACCACCAAACTTACCTCCAGCATGGAGCACCGTCATGACCGTCTCGAGGGTCGACTTCTTCGTCTGAGGATGGATATCAACTGGAATACCACGACCGTTATCGACAACCTCAACCCAATTATCCGGGAGCAGGCGTACGATAATTTCATTACAGTAACCGGCCATGGCCTCGTCAATCGAGTTGTTGACCACTTCCCAAATAAGATGGTGTAACCCTTCAAGGGAGGTGCCTCCAATATACATACCAGGGCGTTTGCGTACTGGATCAAGTCCTTCAAGTACCTGGATGGAACTCGCATCGTATGAAGATTGGTCTGTCTTTTTGGCCATAGATCTGAATGTAGCGGTTTAATCTGCAGAGTCTGAAAAAATACGGCGGAGCGAAAATTCAATAAGGAGCACTGCCGAAAACAAAAGAAGAGCATCCCACCAATTAAGTAACCGTTCTTTCTGGAGGAAAATAACCCCGATAATAAAGAGGGTTAATAGGAAGGATTGTCGAAAAGCTCCGCCCAAATAATGAATCACGCCTACTCCTAACATACGCCGATAGAGGGCTGTCATGATAAGCGTCATAACTCCGAGCAAAAAAGCGAAGCCGCTCACAAAAAAAAGTACCTCCGCTGTTAATCCTGTATCTGGATTAACAGCCACCACAATACCCAACCACGCGCCAAACGAGAGAAGTGTGAAGAGACGAACCCCCCACAAGTAAACTTGAAGCGACATAGCGCGTGAAAAAGGCAATAGTCCAAAAAATACTCAGGAAGTACCCTTGTATTTCCTCTCCTATTCTAGCTGCTTTTCCACAAAAGAGCAATCCCATGAAAGGAGAATATTACACCTTAAATAAGCCAAAAAACAATCCCGCTTCCGCGGGATTGTAACGGATTGTAACTCAGGCACGTGAGACGTAGGTACCCTTTTCCGTATTGATAATGATACGGTCACCCTGCTTAACAAAAAGCGGTGTTGTGACCTGAAGTCCGGTTTCCAGTGTTACCACTTTGTCACCACCTGAGGCCGTATCACCCTTTAATCCTGGGGGAGCTTCAACAACGGTCAGGGTCACTTTAACCGGAATTTCTAGGTTAATCGGGCGACCATTCCAATTAAGAATACTGACTTCCGTCCCTTCAACAAGATACTTCGTCATGGCTCCGAGTACCTCCTCAGAGAGAAAAAATTGGTCATAGCTCTCAGTATCCATGAACTGATACTGGTCCCCTTCATGATAAAGATACTGAGCATGTGACTTTGACATTTCTGCCTCTTCTACTTTGTCAGCACCCGAAAAGGTGAAGTCGATAATCACCCCAGAGAGAAGATTTTTAAGCTTGGTGCGCATCACCGCCCCACCGCGTCCAATCATGGAGTGGAGGTATTCAAGCACAAGATATGGCTCACCGTTATGAATAATGGTTCGCCCTGTTTTGATATCGGTCAATCCGAGCATAGTCCAAACCTTAGCGAACAAGATACGGGACGAGAGCCATATAACGGGCACGCTTCACGGCGAGAGCCAAACCACGCTGTTCCTTGGCGGACAAACCGTAACGCTTCGGCGGATACATCTTGCCCTGCGAGTTCAAAAACTTGCGGAGAAAATAAGCGTCTTTGTAATCGATATTAGCGAGCTTCTTGCTCATTGCTGCTTCCATGGTCGTAATGTTAGATAATAAATCGCTCTACTAGAATGGTACATCTTCGATCTTTATTTCATCCTTTTCATCGTCGAGGTTGATAGTTGGAATTTCTTCCTCTGCTGGAACCGGCGCACTCTTGGTAGCTGCTGGAGCGGTATTTCTCGGAGCACTTTGACTCTGGGCACCACCCTGAGCTCGACTACCAAGCTGCATCGTTTCCCCTACAATCTCAGTTACTTTGCGTTCAGTGCCATCCTTGGCAGTATATTCCCGACTCTGAAGTCTCCCCTCAACATAGCATTCTTGACCCTTGGTCAGATACTGACCGGCAATTTCCGCCAACCGACCCCACAAAATGACCGTATGATATTCTGTACGTTCCTGACGAGTCCCTCCCTTATCGGTCCAAAAATTATTGGTAGCCATCGAAAGCGTAGCCACTTGCTGACCACTCGTCGTTGTCCGCATATCCGGATCACGGGTTAGACGTCCGACCAAAATCACTTTGTTGACGTTCATACGCCTACTGTTAGGATTATTTGTTTATCTAGATGTCCAACTTTGCTTTGAGTTGTTCATCAATTTCAGCCGTGCTCACTGCCTTCTTTTCTGTCTCCTGAGAGACTACTGGAGCCTGGGGCATTGGACGAACAGCTCCGCGCTTCTCATAACGATTGCCACGATTTTCAGTCCGTGGACGTTCCTCACGCGGAATCGGCTTGAGTTCTGGTAAATCATCAGCACTGACGATCAGGAATCGTAAAACATCCTTGGAAAGTTGCAGGGCCCGATTAATCTCTACCAACGGATGAATCTCTGAGACTGTAGCCAGCTCATCCTGTTCATCCTTATCAGGCAAAGTAAAACGACGAGCAATATATGTCCCACGAACCTCTTTTTTTACCGGGTAGGCTAATTTCCGCTTTTCTTCCGTCTGCGGGGCAAGAAATGCACCGCCAAAAGAAACCACTAACTTCTCTACCTCTTCACGGATGCGACCTATTTCAGCGTCTTTCGATTCCCCCACTAAATAAAATAACTCGTACTCCTTCATACCATTTATAACTACTAATAAATTACAAAAAAGCCCACAACGAAAGAAAATCCTCCGCATGCGGGCTGGTTGCTCCTGGTCCCTTCAACGAAGTTCAGGGCGGGAGAAACATCGGACTTTCTTGTTGTGTCGGAAGCGTACCAGAAAAATCAAATCTTGGCAAGTACCCCTAGGAAGATCTCCGACGCATCAGTATGGCGCCACCAATCCCAAGAACCAGGGTTCCTGTGAAAATCAGGAAGATCAGCAACGGACGAGGAACCTTACCGAAAACCTGCAAGTATTTCTCGTCGACTCCCTCTGTAACCAACCTTTTCTCTGGAAGGCCCACCGCCAAAATCTTTTGGTCAAGAACCTCATTATCACTCCCTCGCAGGCTAACAGTCACCTGATTGGCGCAAGTACCCTCAGTCGGAAATGACGCAATCACCGTCTCGGCACCTGAGGTAACGATTTGTTTTTCCATTAAAACCGCACACTCCTTGCCGCTCATGTCATCCAGCGTTACATGAAGGAAGAGGGTCTTTTCTGAAACTACCGCTTTTGTTTGGTCGATATTCACTGTAAGCCGAAAACTATCTTGCCAGGCGTACCGTTCCCGATCAAATTTAGCACCAGTTATCCTCGCTTCTGTCTGCCCAACCTCTACCGAACCGAGAAGATAGGACTCGTGAGCCAACGCTCGACCTGAACCATTTTCCTGAAGAGAAAACGTGTACTGATACTCTCCTCCTTGAAAGACCGCTGGGAAAGTAAGCGCGACACTTGCTGTTTCATTTCCTTTGAGCATAACCACACTTCCAGTCGTAGAAAGGTCTCTTCCCTCAAAAACCTGCTTTCCGAGAATGAAAGCTGAAAGATCCTTATTTTTATCAGTTGCAGAAACATCACAATGTACCGTCAATGCTTCACCCGAAACCTGAACAAATGCTCCGACGATATCAGTCTTTGTATTTTCAGGAAGACAATATATAGACACGGGATAATCAACTGGCGCCGACTTGATCCTTTGTAGCGGCACAGCCAACCCCAATACCGTAAGAAACCCGAGAAAGATGGAGGTTGTGAGATTCCTCTGTTGCATAGCTTTTATATTGAAAATACGACTTATTTAACCCATCCTGTGACCTATGGCGCCACTTCTTTCCAGTTGTAGTCACAAGAGCGAGTCCCCGGACAATTGATGGTGTTACCACAGCCATCATTAGTAATAACATACTGAGAACCCACGCAGACATTGTCTGTATCAGCAGTATGATTGACACAATTATCCGTCGGAACACAAACGTTTGAACATATCGTTCCGTTCCAAAAAAGAGGGATCGCACAGGTAGCACCAACACTTTTAGTACTGAGTGTTATTCCGTCATGGACGAAAGTAAAGGTATTCCCTCCAGCAGAAACGTGCTTAATTGGTCGGATAACCGTACCCGGGGTAGCTGATGTCGCTGTACTAAACTCGATACCATCCTGCTGAATTGAGGGAGTCATTGTGAGATTCGAACTCGTCCAAGCAACATAGATATTACACGTTGAAGCACCATTTGGTATGGTACAAGCCCCATTAGTGAAGTTGGCCGTTGGTACCCCCGCCTCACAAATCCCAAGCGTTGCATTCCATACACCCGCACAAGTCCCACGAACCGTGACCATATCGCGCGTGGCAAGAGTATCATCACGCAAACGTACCGAATTATTCCCAAATGTTATGGGAAATGCTACGGCCGTACCAGACAGAGCAGTTGAATACGTAATATTGCGAGTCCAATTATAGACACTGGCACTCGCCAAATTCTGTGTCCACCAGGTGAAATTGACATCGCACGTTGATTGACCCACGGGAATCGTACAGCTCGTTGGCCAAGCCGAAAGCATCCCCCCACTTGCCTGGCAAATACCCTGATTCCAGATGAGCGCACCGAAACAAACCGCTGTCATAGTAGCCTGTTCAAACAATCCTCCCTGATCTCGCAATGTAACCGTGTGAGAGCCGTAATCCAAAGCAACCGGCTGGTTACTCGCTGCTGGATTGTTACTCGTATAGCCCGTTCCAGAAACTGAGAGTTCGATTGGCGGCACCGCATCGCCGGCAGTTGTCCAGCTCACTCGCCCAGTACAGGTACTATTACCCGCCAAAATAGTACAACCTTGAGCCTGAGTAATACCACTCGTTGTTCCCATTCGAAAAGTCACACTGATAGTACCATTAGAAGTAATATTATTAAACGTATACGAACCCGGAGCGCCAATATTAACCGGGCCGCTCCCCGTATTTACGATAACAGTATCAATAACGTATGGGTAATTTTCTGTAATAGTAAAAGTGCGACTGCTTCCGGCAGGAATACCACTGATACTGCCTGAGGGAGAAATGAACCCACCTGAACCAGCCGTAGCAGTAATGGTATAGGTCGTGGGAATAGGTGCGGTGCACGTACCACTATTGGTACCGACCGGACTACCAGCACCAAGACAGGTCCACTGATAATTAAGCGCTGTGTCAGCCGGTGAATTCGAGTACGTTCCGGAAACACACGTTTCTGCGGTCACGCCACAGACTCCGTTTATGGTCGTGACACAAGCATTCGGAGCACTCGTATTAACCGCTCCTGACCAACTTGATGACCCGCTTCCATTGGTCGCCCGCACGGTATAGCTGTGCGCCGATCCCGCCATGAGACCCGTGTGACTGAAGCTTGAAGTAGCCCCATCATAAATCTGAGTTCCACCGTCGCGGAGCTGATAACTGGTAGCGCCGGAAACACTGTTCCAACCAATGTTTATAGTACCACTGCCGCAGGCAGCTGGTGATGCATTAAGCGATGTAGGTGTGCCAGGAATGCCGGCGGCACAAGCATTCGGAGCATTTGCGTTAACTACCCCCGACCAAGCCGACGATCCGCTCCCGTTCGTTGCTCGTACCGTATAACTATGGGAGGATCCATCAGTCAGTCCCGTGTGATTAAAGCTCGGAGTGGCCCCATCATAAATCTGAGTTCCACCGTCGCGGAGCTGATAACTGGTAGCGCCGGAAACACTGTTCCAACCAATGTTTATAGTACCACTGCCGCAAGCTCCGGGATTTGCTGAAAGCAACGAGGGTGTACCAGGGACACTCACTGCCTTCGCTTCCGTACACGAGGGGGAATTAGATCCGCCACCTGAACCCATACAGGTCCAGTTATAGGTAGTAGCGGTATCACCATCCAACCGAGTTGTTCCAGCAACACAATTGTAGTGCGTCGGGGCACAAACTCCATCTACCCGAGGAGGATTCACGGTGATAGTTGTCGTATCAGTAGCTGTTCCTGCCACATTAGAACAACTGATGGTATAGGTAAATACCCCGGTCGGTAGACCCGTCAACCTATAATTACTATAGCTCAAGTCACTCCTACTGATACCATTTCCAGAAACCGAGCAACTCGTAGCACTAGTCGAACTCCAAGTCAGTGCTGCGTTCTCACCCACAGTGATAACGGTACCACTTCCAGCATGTACTACGGAATCCCCTCCCGTTATCACTGAAAATGTTTTTCGCCACCAAGATTCTTCGACAGACGCGACTGGACCACTTGCTGAAATAGTAGCGGTTGGAGCTACTACTGCTGGATTCACCTGAAGCGTCCGCGTCAATGAGGTAGCCGACCCACCGGGGCCCGTACAGGTCACACTCTGTGTGTAGGTCCCAGCGCTCATCGCCGGTGTACTAATTCCAGCATTACTCGTTCCTACATTGCCATTCCAGATACCTGACCCCGTACAAGAAGTGGCATTCGTTGAGGAGAAAGATATTGATGATGTACTCCCAGCTGTTATAGTAGCGGGATTAAAGGGACTCAGTGTCACCGTTGGAGCAGGTGGAGCGGCTATCATAAAATTTAACCGCCCTATATCCATAGACCAGGCCAAATCGGCGCCGGAGCTATTTCTGACGTTGATGACGAGACGCAACGAAATAAAGTGCCCTCCCGATGACATGCCTCCCGGAATAGCAAATGAGGCATTATAAGGACCAACCACTGTTCCAAAAAATGACATCCCTGAAAAGGGCACTTCTACATATCCCCAGGCCGGCAAAGTCTGAGTACCGACTATATCAGCATCGTAGATGGGTCCTGAAAAGTACCCTACCGTTGCAACAGTCTTTGAAGCTGCCCCCATAGGAGTATCCTTTTCAAAGGTGTACGTCGTTGAAAGTGTCATTGTGTCTCCTGGAACGTATGATGCCTTATCTGAAGATACCGTAGCTGTTGATGTGACCGCCACTTCACCCATATACATTTGTGTAGTAGACAGGGTCATGGCATGAGTCTGATGCGCTACCCCTATAAGCCCTCCTCCTACCACAATAAGAAAAACTCCAACCTTCATGACGCTCGATCGACGGAACAAGGCTCGCCCTCGAAAGAAAACAGCCATGATAACAATGAGTCCCACTATTGCGTACCCGACCCTTTGTTTGGTAAAAAAAGGAGATGCAACATCCTTCGAGGCATCCTGCGGAAGAAAAAGATTCTGATTCGTCATTTTTTCCAAAGAGAATGATTGCTCAATACTATCAAGCACATCACCCGATGAACTAAGCAACGTCACCTCCGCCACACCAGAACGACACGATGCCTGAAATGAAAACTCTGCGACAGCGCCCATACTATCATTAGTGACATCGGCGCATTCCCCTTGGTCGTGCTTCAAAACAAGGTGTACTCGCAAATCCCTCGTGGGTCGATTAATGGCAACCACCCCTGACACACTTCCTTCTTTTTGTCCTTTGTACAGAAGGACATTCGCAATTTTACTGGCGGGACCCGGGACCCGAAAACGGAGCACAGAGACCTTTCCTTGTGTCGTATGAATGATAGCGACATACCCACCAGCGGAAAGTTTTGGCTGCACTACTACAGCCTTGCCGGCCTCTAGATTTACTTTTTCTGATCCTGCCTCAACACCAAAAAATGATTCTTTGTGATAAATAATATCCAACGTTTCATCTCCTTCTTGAGAAATACAGGAAAAACCACTTTCATTTCCATCAACCGAACAAGATGCTTTGCTCCCATCTCTTTCGCCAAAATCCCTTTCTGTTACCTTTTGTCTTCCCAAGGGAACACCTCTCTCGGTCTCAGCATATATCCATACTACAACTTTACCTTCAAGAGAAACAGGAAAAACGTATGAAAGAGGCATAACCCTTACCTCCCCTTCGTGCAGAGTATCGATTTTTCCAATTGGCATTACATCAAGAGGATTACCCTCTTCATCCGTTGTAATGATTCCATAGACAATACCATTTTGCTGCCCTCGCCCCCCTAGTACCGAAAATGACCCCTCTACTCCATCTTCCCGAGATTGGACAGAAACATCTCCAACGTTGACGTCAGCTACCACCGTGGTGTGCTGTGATGATGCAGGAATATCTGCCGGCACTGATTGCATGGCTGTATCCTCTGCTCGCACAGAAAAAACACTAAAAGAAAAAACTGCCAGAAGCACGAATCCAAATACAAAACTTCTGAAAATCATATATAAAAAATGTTTGTTTTCTTTTTTATACCACAAATATACTCTGTTTCCAAATAATGAGATATCCAACCCTTGCTGTCATCAATGGGATTAAGGAGTAATCTTCTGTTTTGATTTCATCATTTTTTGAGAAAAAAAAACCGCCACCTTAGAATTTCTTCTAAGTTGGCGGAAACTGATGGTCAGTCAGTTCGGTGCGAGAATGGCCCACGGCTGTGGACCCACTCCCGCGATGACACGCTTCACGGCAAGCGTCTGGCGATCAAGTACCGCCACACTGTCACCATCGAACCAGATGTCCTTCCGGGGCAGTGCCACCCAGACTTCGTTCCCAACCAGAGTCATGCCCATGGGCATATCCCCAGTCATCACCCGTCCGGTTTCCTGAAGCGTCGCTGGATCGTAAGCCACGACATGGGAGTCGTAGTCACTCACGAGGAGTCGCTTGGTAACCGGATCGATCAGAAGTCGCATGGCATGCTGCCACTGACCCGTAAGCCCCGGCAAGCCACGTGTCACCACGTTGCCTGTCGAAAGGGTGATGGTTGAAAGGGTGTTGTCGCCGGAGTTGGCGACAGAGAGCACCCCTCCATCCTCCACCACATCCTGCGGCACCGACCCCACCGTGAAGGTTCGGCTGATTTGGCAGGATGACTCGCAGCCAAACTCGGTCACCGTACCGGAAGTACCAGCCCGATAACCATCGCGACTCTTATAGGTGTCTTGCTCACCGTACATACCACTTCTGGCAGCATTGAGCGAGTAGAACTTTCCAGTAGTCGCCGAGTAGTGCAGCCTCATGGAGACCATGTCGGCCGGAATGAATCCCGGCCCTGTCTCCAGCCGTTCACCCGTGAGGTGATTAAAGCAGATGACCTTGCCCTGCCAGATATAGGCGTCCGGATACTGATTGCCCAATATCACGCACACCTGCGTCGGTGACGAAGCGACACTGTGAATCCCGTGTGCCAGAGCCGGCGCCGGATCAAGCTGGAAGGCTGAGAGCACCACTCCTGTCTCACCATCCAGGCGATACAGAAACTGAGCGTACGTGGCCGGCGCAGCGTAGACCACGCCCGCCACCGCACTCCAAGCCAGGTGGCCATTGGTGAACTGGTAGCTCCCAAGCGCATCGCCCAGGTGTACCGTCCGCGACGCACCCGAGGCCGAGACAATGGAAACGCCCGCCTTGGTCGTGAAGTTTCCCTTCCAATTCCCCACAAACACCTGGCCATTGGTTGTGGCCGAGCGAGTAGTGAAACTGAGGGTGGTAGCGGCACTGGGGTAGCCGAGGCTCCCCTGAATGCCGCCGACCGTGAGCGTATTGCTCGCGCCCATCGGCCAGCGCTCTTCACCCGGGAGACCCGGGAGGATGTTGACGGTCTTCCCCGCACTGTCGCAGGTAACCGTCGCCAACACTTGACCCATCTTGCCCGTCCCACTGACGCCGGTGCAATTGAGCACCTGGTCGTAGGTCAGGGTGAGCCTGGTCAGTTTGGCAACAACATCCGTTGCACCATCAGCCGGCACTTGGCGGTCAGCGGTGACAAGCGTCGCTTGCAACAACTTCGGACCGCACAGGGTCGGCTTGACCTGACACTTGAAGTCACCGAGAGCGCCGAAGCGCACGAGGACATTCCCGGTGTAGGGCCCGATGCCATACACCCCACCGACATCACTGCCGCCGACACGCACGCCCACCAGGTTGCCCCGGTAGTCACGGTAGTCATAGGAGTTACCGTCAGCGAGCACGTTGTAGTTCGTGCTCGCCGCACCGACGAAGAGCGACGGGTAGCGTACTGCTGCCCAGTCAAAGAGCTCGTCGTTACTCACCTGGTCAGTATTGACTGCCAGGGCCTGAGCTCGTCCACCCTGACCGGTCTTGGCCGGGGTGAACCGAATTTCGATGGTCGCCGGAGCGACTGAAGGTGGCACTGAGAGCGCCTGAGCCCGTGGCGACCCATCAAAAACGGTACCGCGGTCGACAGCTGACCCAGTGAAGGGGACTGCGACTATGGGCTTGTCAGTCACAGGAGCAGAGGGAGTAGTGGCTGATCCACCACCTCCACAACCGGAAAGCACCAGAAATGAAACCGCGGCCAGGGCCGCGCAAAGCGTACGATAGACCGAGGCCATGATGGGCCCTCCATAAAAGTTGATACTAAATTGTCAAAGCCCGCATGGCGGGGTGACTGTGAGACGAGTCAAAAACAAGGGATTAACCTGCCTTCTCGTTGTCAACAAAATAGCATTATTAAGCCATTTTGTCAATATTAAAGGAGCTTTTTATAATTATCAGCCCAGTAGAGAATACCATTGATGTATGGAGCATAGCTCGTCCCAAGATAGGCTGCGGCTGCCCGTTTCCAGGCCGACCGATTCCCATCATCTACTCCGGGAACCTTATCAAGCTTCAAGGCCATCGCCATAACACCATCTGTTAGATTCCAGGGACTGGGTGGATTATGTCCAGTTGCTGAGGCTACCGACGACTTATAAGCGACCCAGGTGTCGGGCATAAACTGCGCCACCCCCATAGCCCCACCAGTTCCAATATACCCTTTAGGATTACAGGATACTTTTTGTTTACGATAATCGATATCAAGTTCCTTCGTAATTGTTTTGAAAATATCACGCCGACGGAGAAAAGTGGCCCAGGCTGTCTTACCAAGTTTCTTTGCTTTATAACTCGCATTCGCTCCATCCTCAACCTGAGCATAGGTGCAACCTCCAACATTAGCACCGAGGTTTGTTTCCATTTTGAGAACTCCGAATAAAAAACCCTTAGGAACGCCCGTTTTCTTACTGGCAAAATCTACGGCATCTTCAATATCTTTAGCGTTGTAGGACTTACCAAGTATCTTATTCAAATCACCCTGCAATTCACTCAGTTCTTTTTTTAATCGATTCACCGTGGTAGCCTGGTCCTCAAGATCATCCTGGACATCATTCTTTGCCACCACCAAATTTTGTTTTTGTTTATTTTGGATAGCAAGCAGCTCTTCGTGATCTTGTTTCGCATCTTCTAGTGTCGACTTCTCATCTACAATTTTACTTTTCGTCACATTGATGTCATCGATTATCGAGGCTATCTTTTCCTGCGTTGAGAGCAGACCCTCCTCATTTTGAAAAAAATGAGTTACATCATCCTGAGAGAGAACAATTTCCACAAGTGGCGTACCATCTGATAGATAGAGCTCCTGCATGAGGCTCCCTAAAATTTTCCGTTCCAAGGTAAGTTGATTATCCAAATTGGCAATTTCAGCCTCTTTTTGATCGATGGTCTGACTGGTCTGATTGAGGAGATTCTGCACACGAAGTATGGCTGCCTGAGTCGATGTCAGATTGGTCGTAATCTGGTTGAGATTACTTTGGAGAGCGCCATACTTTTTCTCAGCATCCTTCAGTTTCTTTTCCAGTTTTTCGATATCATCCTGAATCTCGTCCGCTGATTCATCAGCCTGCGCCGGATGAGCATACACACATAAGGAGAGGATTCCAAAAAATCCAAGAAAAAACAGACTCAAAAAAGTGGTTTTGATATTGCTCATAGTACCATCTAGTATATCATACCCCGGTCTTCGGGGCATTGACACGGATTCACTCTTATTCCATACTAGTCGAGTTGGTCCTGTTACTTCAGTCAACACTTGGGAATCTCCAAGGGACACTGACCTGACTGGATTAACCCTTTTTTCTAGTTCCTACCAACCAGAGGAGGTCCCGCTGTGGATTTTCAGAAAAACCCCGTTACGCATGCCATTCTGACCTGCTACGACGATCGTATCGATGACGTCGTGGGTCAGGAAGTGGAGCGAATTCGGTCAGAGGGCGGCATCATTCGGGACAAAGACATCATCCGACCCCCAGGTGGCGTGCACATGCTTGCCGGCAAGACCGACTGCCGCAAGGCCTTCTACGAGATGATTTCTGGCCTGCATGTCATCGCCAGGACGACGGTCTTCCATCTTTGGCCTCACACCAACTGCCAATACTGCGGCATCCATCTTCCAGAGAAACTGGGCAACGGCAGCAAAAGCGATCTTCGCTTTCACCTGCGAAGCGCCGAAAAGATGCTCGATGGAGCCATGGGACACTTCGCTGCCAGCGCTGCGGGCACCGTTCCCACTCTCGATGTCCGCATCATCCTGACTGTCGACCAGCGCATCATCACCATCGACCAAGCGCATGGCCTACTTCCCAATGTCCCTGAGGGCAACCAACACGGCGCTCCGTGCTTGAGCTCGACCCTTCACCCAGGCAACGGACACCATCGTTCCCACGGAATCTCTCATCATCAGCAGAGCTAGTCTCCGGTGGTAAACCACCACTAGGCGTACCTGTAACACCAGGACGCCTTTTTCATTTCTTATACTTTCTGAAGAAGAGTTTGCTTTTTCTGCCAAATAGCAATGGTCAGAGCCAAACGAAGAGCAATAACAGCGCAAACCAGGAGAAATATCATGAAGTTAAGTGGCGGCAAGACCATGGTTGACGTCTCAAGCATCATTCTCCACTCTGGAAAATTTTTGATAAAGAAGTGAAGTGCTGCTGACACATAGGCAAGATACCCAACACGGAGGAGCCGTCGCCACCAGATACCACCAAGCTCTTCAATAGCATAACGATTGGAGATAACCGCCATCATAATGAAGATGGCGAGCGCGACCAGGGCCGCCGCAAACGCATAGAGATTAGAAACGAAAAATGTTCCAAAGTTCCATTGGTGATCAAGGATAAATATCGGGTTTGTTTCATAGCCGCGTGGTTTCCACCACAGATAGAACACCAGCGACATAACGGCATGAGAAAGACCAAAGGCAAAACCGGCCAATCCGAGATATTTCCGATAGATAATAAGACAATCAACGAAGTCCCAGAAATAACACAGACCAGAAAGACCAAAGGAGAGACCAATAAGTATCATTGCTCCATCAGCCAAAGCCTTATTCAGGATAACAGGAAGTGTTCCTGGTTCAGTAATCGAAAGATACCAAGCACAGAACGCGAGTATCACTCCGCTAAACCAAAGCGTATGGAACCAGAGCCGAAGCGGTACAATAGCTCCACATTTAGCCATGATTTCTCCAAACCGCCGCGCAAAAGGCATACTGAGTAACTCCTATTGTTTTATTTTTCTTCGGCTTCTTCAGTATCACCATCTGGTGCCACAATCATCTCTTTTGATTGTTTGAGAATGCCCTTTTCGATTTCACTCTGTATCTTGGGATTTTCCTTAAGGAAAGCCTTGGCGCTCTCGCGGCCAGCACCGATCTTGGTTTCACCATAGAGAAACGAATTACCTGATTTCTTGAGCACGGCATAGCGTACACCAGAATCAAGTAGATCACCAACTCGTGAAATGCCCTCATTGTACATGATATCAAATTCAGCCGTACGGAATGGGGCTGACACTTTATTCTTCACTACTTTGACTTTCACTCGATTTCCAACCACCTCTTCTCCCTTCTTAATCTGAGCGCTGCGCCTCACCTCCAAACGAACCGATGAGTAAAACTTAAGCGCTTGACCGCCAGTGGTCGTCTCTGGATTACCAAACATCACGCCAATCTTCATACGAATCTGATTGATGAAAATGACTGTGGTATTGGAATTGGCAATAATAGCCGTCAATTTTCGCAGCGCCTGTGACATAAGACGAGCCTGACGACCAACATGCTGATCACCCATTTCTCCCTCTATTTCCGCCTTGGGGACGAGTGCTGCTACTGAGTCAACGACAATTACATCCACCATATTTGATCGGACCAGGGTCTCGACAATATCAAGTGCCTGCTCACCGGTATCCGGTTGAGAAATGAGAAGATCGTTGATTTTAACTCCAATCCGTTTAGCGTACTCGGGATCCAAAGCATGTTCAGCATCGACGAACGCCGCTACGCCGCCACCTTTCTGAGCGTTAGCTACAATATGCAGTGTCAGTGTCGTTTTACCAGAAGATTCTGGGCCATAAATTTCAACGACCCGACCCCGTGGCACGCCACCAATACCGAGAGCGATATCGAGCGAAACTGATCCAGTAGGTATCGCCTCCACATCTACTTTTTTTACATCGCCAAGCTTCATCATCATTCCCTCGCCAAACTTTTCCTCAATAGCATCCAGTACTGCATCGATACGTGTTTTCTCCCCTTTCTCTCCCGACACCTGTTTTGCCTTAGCCATAAGATTTATGTATTTCTTGTTTACTTCACTTTCATATTACAATACACCAAAAAACTTGTCTAGGGATTTATTGTTTCTACTGCCGGTACCACCGATTCCTCTGGTGTGGATAGAGTCGGTACATAGCGAGATTCCACAGAAAGCGTCACGACTTTCTCACGATTAAATCGATTCATCGATCGTACCACAATCGTATTCGTGCCAGAACGAACAATGAGCGTATCAGCAAATTGCCCGTTAGTATCAACGAAGACATTCTGCCCGTTCAACGTTACCTGCGCCCCTTTATCCGTTCTCCCTCGCACACTAACCTCCTGACTATCTATAACTGATCCGTTTTCCGGCTCAAATAGCGAGAGCTGGGGTTCGGCTGCAAAACTCTTAAATTCGCGATAGAGGTAAAAAAAGGCGCCAAAGACTGTCAGAAAGATAAGCCCGACTACCAATGAACGCGACGTGATGACGAATGAGAGCGGGGAAAAAGAACTCGCCCCTTGAGGCTTTTGTTCCTGGCCCAAATTTACTTTAATATTCCGCTCCCGATCATAGAGCTTTATCATGGCTCGTTCGTCCACATTCAAATAACGTGCATAACTCCGAAGAAATCCCCGCACATAAACATCGGCTGGCAACTGTTCGTAGGCGCCATTCTCCAATGACTCAAGGTACTTCACTTGAATACGGGTAGCCTTGGAAACATCCTGCAGACTCATGCGAAAATCTGTTCGCAATTTGCGCAACTTTTCACCAAGCGTCAACGACTCAACTTTTTTTCGAGTAAATCCTGATTGTGCCATAGTACCTCGAGTATACCATACCAATACAGACGAGAAAATACTTTAGATAAAGGATATTTTAAATTTTTCCTCTTCCTAAAATGAAAAACCCCACCATGGGGTCTTTCTCTTTTCTCCTAGATTTGCCACTTGTCACGTTCGGCCTGCTCCGCCAAAGGATCGTCTTGCTCTGGCTCCTCACCACTCTCGGCATCACTCGCGCCAGAGGCCTGTGAAAGGAGTACCTTTTTCTTGCCGTCAACGATACCAATCACACCGTTTTCCTCCAAAAGATGCATCAGGCGAGCCGCTCGTGGGTAACCGATACCAAACGTTGTCTGCAAATTTGTTGTCGAGGCCCGACCTGATTGGATAACAATACGTTTTACTTCATCATAGAGATCATCCTGTTTCGAACCATCGTCCATGGCATCCATAGCAAGAGTAATGCTATCACTCCCAGCATCATCACCGAGAGTATCATCCGTTTCATCGTTTCCGAGATCATCTTTCTGGTCTTCCAAAAATGTTGTGACCCGCTTTACCTCATCATCTGAAACAAAAACTCCCTGAATACGCTTCATTTCCTTACCGTCAGCTGCCGAATACAACATATCTCCATTTCCAAGGAGCTTCTCCGCTCCACCAGTATCCAAAATGGTTCGAGAATCGATTTGGCTCTTGAGCTGAAAGGAGATACGAGCTGGGATGTTTGCTTTGATGAGACCAGTAATGACCGTTGCTTCTGGACGCTGCGTGGCCAGTACCAGATGGATACCAACGGCCCGAGAAAGTGAAGCCAAACGAACAATAAGTGATTCCACTTCTTTGCCATGGGTAGCCATAAGATCCGCCATTTCATCAATCATAATGACAATGTATGGCATATGTGGGAAAGCTTCTTCGGTAGAGCGGCCCGTCTCAGCATCAACGATACGTCGCTTCTCACCTTTTTCAGTCAAATCGTGATACCCTTCAATATCCTGGACCCGTGCCTCCTCAAGGATTTTGTAACGATGATCCATTTGTCCGGCCGCCCACCTCAAAACATTAACCACTTTTTTATTCTCAACAATAACCCCCGTCTTCAGATGCGGGATACCCCGATACCGCGAGAATGAAACACGCTTCGGATCAACCAAAATAAGCTGTAAATCCTCGGGAGAATTTTGATACAAAAGCGAAAGAAGGAAAGTATTCATACAAACACTTTTCCCCGACCCAGTCCGACCAGCAATGAGCACATGTGGCATTTTGGCCAAATCAGCAAAGATATGATTCCCCGCTACATCCTCACCAAGTACCACCATCAAATCGGAACGACGTTTCTTCCATGATTCACTTTCCAGTACTGCCTTGAGACGTACCGTCGCCACGGACTGATTTGGTACTTCGATACCGATGAGTGACTGACCCGGGATAGGCGCTTCAATACGGATGGACTTAGCAGCCAAAGCCAGGGCCAAGTCACTATTCAGTGTCGTAATCCGAGAAAGCTTCACTCCAAAAGCGGGTCGAAAAGTATACTGGGTCACGGTCGGTCCAATACGAACGTCACCCGGCTCGACATCAATACCAAAGTGCTTAAGGGTACTTTGGATAATATGCTTATTTCGCTCCACATCCCCTCCTACTGCCTGACCAGTAGTTGACTCAAGCAAATCAACTGGCGGTAGTTCCCACTGATATTTTCGACGGCGCAAAGAACGTTTTGGTCGTATGAAAGCTGGTACCAACACCGTCTCTTCATCAGCATCCTTAGCTACTTCTTTTTCTTCGTCACCACGAAACTCAATTTTACTAATATTATGTTCCTCCAGGGCCGCTTGAGGCGCTGCTGCCACGGGGGCTTCCTCAAACTCGTCGGCAAGGGGCGATGTCAGGAGTGGCTCAGTTTCTGATTTAGCGACACTCTCTTCCTGACTCGCTTCTTTAGGTACTTCTTTACTTTCCTTTTCTCCACGCATCCGTGTCATCATCTGCTCAAACGTATGCATCAGTGAAACATTAAAAGCCGCAATCATACCAACCGCGAAAAGAGCAAGCGCAATAAGCGTCCCAGCAATTTTTCCGGTAAAAGCAAAAAAGATATAGGCCAATCCAAATCCGAGATACCCACCACCTCGGCCATTTTGAGCCACCTTAAGCATTTCCTTGGTAGTATCAGCCGTATAGAGGTGAAGCAATCCAAGAAGGGCCACGAAACCAACGATAAGCCCAATGAACTTGACCGCATCCGCGAGCGTCGTGGTTCGACGCCGAAGAAACATGAGCGCAGCCGCGAGGAGCACCAGCGGCGAGAGCCACTTCCCAAAACCAAGCATCATCCCCAGTCCCGTATCAAGCCACTCCCCTAAAATACCAGCGGCACCAAAAAATCCTAGGAGAAAGAGGATTGCCAAAGCAAATAAAAAAACGGCGGCGATGCTCCGCTTGGCATCACTATGCAGTATCTCTTCCCAATTAAATCCTTCTTCCGTGCTCTCCTCGACTAATGCTTTTTTCTTTCGTCCCATAAAATTTCTAGGCCATCAATAACAGAAATATTATACCATGCATGCAGGCATTCGTTTCGCCTTACCCCGCTTATGAAAACATGCCTTTAATCTTCCCGAGCCATCCACCATCAGGTCTCTTTGCAGCCACTTTCGGCATTGCAGTGAGCCTCCCATCTTGTTCCATTTGTTGTTTCATCTGGTTCAGGATGATTTCCGCTGCTGCGACATCATTGGTAGCAGCACGAGCTGCTGCCGTTTCTACTCTTTGTTGTTCCTGAAGCTTTCCTATGCGTGCCCGAGAAGCATTAAGCAGCCGATCCTGCTCCTCTTTTATTTCCATGAAGCGGTTCTCACGTATCACCCGCTCCACTTCCTCTCGCACCATAGCTTGATTGGTTCCCCGATACAATGAAAGCGTCATGAGATCGGCTATGGTCTCATCAATCGCGGGTCGTATCTCGGCGGGTAACAGCACTGATATTCGCCTAAAATCAGGCATCTTCACACCCTGAAGCGCTTCTTCCAAACGCAGAAAGATAGCGCCCTTATTCACGTATTCATGCTGAAGCAAACCCTCCGCTTGTATTTTTTCCTCAATCGTTTGTGGCACCAGCCTCCCCTCTTTCATTGAAGCGACTGACACTTCCTCCAAAGGAGCAAGATCAAGCTCGATATCTACTGTTTTATGATGTTGCCCCGACTCAGAAAATGCTTCCGACATAGATTTTAATAAAGTTTACTGTTGAATTTCTCCAGACGCATCAGCCCTATCAAGCTCAGCCAAAAGGTCAATACCCGCCTGTTCCAAGGCGGTTACCTCAGCCTCAATCTCAACATCAAACTGCCGCTGCAACGCCACGTTTCTTGCCCTGGCTTCATCAGATAACAAAGTACTCTCTCGAAGCAGTGACTCAGTACGTAAAACACCGGTATCACTTTCAGCAAGTAACGCCTCGATATCAGCGTGATTCGCATTGGTTTGTGTATCCTCTGTCATGGTATCAATTCAATCAATTACCCCATGGCCACCGAATATTTGCGCCGCGCCGACCTTTTCGTTGGTACTGGCGGTTGCACTGGAATGTCCACTTCCGGACCAGCTGGCACCGCTGACTCCACTGTTTCAGCTATTTTTGGCCTAACCTTGCGCACCTCGAGGTCAGTATTTTGCTTTTCTAAACTGGCTATTTCACTTTGCACCACAGCCAAAACCTCGCCCAGATGTCCGAGACTTCTCAATTGCTTTTCTTTCCGCTGTGCAAGATCTTTCATCGATGACTCAAGCGCCTTCCGCAGTCCACCCCGCACCATTGATTGAATTTGAGTCTCAAGTGCTTGATACTGAGCCTCCACTTTAGCTCTTTCAGCCTCAATCTGCCGCTTCTCGACCAACAACTTTTCTTCCTCTGCCCGCTGTTTTTTCAAAACCTCATTATTTCCTTCTTGTTTAGCTGTAAGCCGAGCATTAATCCGTTCAGATGCAGAGGCGACGAGATTCTGATAAGACTCATACTTTTTTTGGAGCTCCGCCACCCGTACGCCCCGTACGCCCGCTTCTTGTCCATATTGACGCTCCCGGTCCTCTGCGAGCGCAATCTCGACTTCGGCTGATTTGAGTGCTTCCGGACTTACCGTCATACCAAGTCTCTCCATGCTTGCTTTGAGATCATTCATGCTTTTTCTTCCGGAAGCTGCCCTAGTTGCCGCTGCGTCACTCTCTCTATTGGCTTGCTTTTGCTGCTCAGCAGCCGCTCTTACCCTCCCCTCAAACAGAGCTGCCATTTTAGCACTTTTCCATACCCGAAACCGATCCAGAGCATTTTGCACCGGTGTTGTATTTTTCACAGACTCATAAGCTCCTTTGAGAAGGTCTTGAGTAGCCCGTTTCAGTTCACCAAAGCGTGCTCGTTTGGTCAGGGAAGTTATGGCGTCAGGTCCTGTCGGTCTTTGCTCGGACACAAATTCCTCAGACTCCACCCGAAATGACTGTTCTGCACCTGGGCGAACTTCCAGGACATTATCGGTATGCCCGATACTCTCCATGCCAAATTGGGAATCATTCGCCGAATCATCTGATAAATCAGGTTCCTGATTCGGATTCGATTCTTCATCGAGTGGTGCCAGTTCCAAATCTCCGGCCAAAAGCGCCGCATTCTCCTCCGGCGTCAGATTTGGATCTATGGTATGAGAAATGTCCAGTTGTCGTTCAAATGATGGCATATTCTTTTCGTTTGTTTGTTTTCAGTATAGTCCTTTTTTTGCTTTCCAAAAAGAAAACGGGGTTTCAACCCCGTTCGTTCCTTATTCAACTCAAGCATTATAGCACAAAAACACCCCTTTTACAAGGGGTGTTTTGTTCGAGAATCTCCTGCACAGCACTAGGCATTCTTCTGAACATCAAGTCCACGATAGCCCGTACCAGCTGGGATGAGACGTCCGATAATGACGTTCTCTTTGAGGCCACGGAGACGGTCCTCCTTACCAGCCACAGCGGCATTAATAAGAACTCGGGCGGTCTCCATAAACGAAGCAGCCGAGAGGAATGACTCAGTCGAAAGAGCCACCTTGGTAATGCCCAAGACCATAGACTCACCGACCGCTTCTCGACCCTTCTTCCCGAGAGCCTCTTCGTTAGCCTCCAAGAACTGGTCCTTTTCGACAATATCACCCGGAAGGAGGAGGGTATCACCCGGATCCGTCACTCGGATACGAGACAGCATCTGACGAATAATTACTTCGATGTGCTTGTCATTAATAGCCTCACCCTGGGTAGCATAGATTTCTTCAATCTCACGGATGATATAGCGGTGTACTGCTTCCTGGCCCATAACCGTGAAGAGCTTGCGGAGGTCGAGATGTCCCTCAGAAAGAATGGTTCCAACAGAAACCAAATCCCCTTCTTTCACTTTAAGGGTCACGTTCTGTGGCACCTGGTACTCATGCTCCTTTTGGTCATTATCCATCACATGTATCTTGACCACCTTGGCGCTATCACGGGCAATGGATTTAACCTGTCCGTCTACCTCGGAAAGAATAGCTTCCGTCTTTGGTACACGCGCTTCAAAGATTTCTTCCACTCGTGGGAGACCCTGGGTAATGTCAGAACCAGCCACACCACCGACATGGAACGTACGCATCGTCAGCTGGGTTCCTGGTTCACCAATAGCTTGGGCGGCCACGACACCGACTGAGGCACCAAGTTCCACCAAAGCACTGCGACCAAGGTCAACACCGTAACAGAGACGACATACGCCACGACGAGACTTACAGGCAACCAACGAACGAATCTTCACCTTATCGATAGCTTTCTTCGCCTCTACCAATTTACCCTGTTCACGGTCAATAAGCACGCCCTTCTTCACCAGCACCTCTTTGGTTTCCGGATCTTTAATTGCCTCGACCGTTACTCGGCCTTCGATTCGGCTCCCGTAGTTCTGGCCAATGGCATCAGAATCAGCTCGGTACAAATAGGTCCCTTCAGTGTCCTGACAATCTTCTTCTCGAACAATAATATCCTGGGACACATCCACCAAACGGCGTGTGAGGTATCCGGCAGTAGCAGTACGAAGAGCGGTATCGGCCATACCCTTACGAGCACCGTGAGTTGAGATGAAATACTCGAGAACGTTAAAACCTTCCTTAAACGAGCTCTTGACCGGGAGTTCGATGGTTTCTCCGGTCGGACCGGCCATTAATCCCTTCATACCAGTCATCTGTACCACGACTGACTCAGAACCACGAGCTTTGGAATAAATCATGGCATGGACCGGCCCCTCTTTATCGAGGTTGGCTCGAACAGCATCCGTAATCTTATTCTTGGTCTCATTCCAAATTTCAATCACTCGGTTTTTGCGTTCTTCATTGGTAAGGAGACCCATATTATACTGGTCTTTCACCTCAGAAATACGCACTTCTGCTGCTGCCATCAAGTCTTTCTTTTCCTTCGGTACGATAAGGTCATTCATACCCCAGCTGATAGCAGACCTCGATGAAGCCTTAAAGGTCAAATCCTTCATGCGATCAGCGAATGTAGCCGCTTTATCCTGACCGAGGGTCTCAAGGATACGAGACATGAGCACCTTCAAATCCTTCTTGGTCATTTCCTCATTCACGAAGCGGAGACTTTCCGGCAAGATATCATTCAGGAGAATCCGGCCAACCGAGGTCTCAATAATGGTGCCCTGGAAAGAAAGTTTTACCTTGGCATTCACCGCCACAATACCGTTCTGGTAGGCAAGGATAGCCTCATCCATAGTACCAAAGGCTTTTCCTTCGCCCTTCTGACCCGTTTTCATATGGGTCAGATAGTAGGCACCAAGTACCATATCAAGCGTCGCAGAAACAATTGGCTCCCCGGAAGCGGGCTTCAAAAGGTTCTTGGACGAGAGCATAATGGTTGCGCTCTCATGACGAGCCTGATCAGTAAGCGGCACATGCACCGCCATCTGGTCACCATCGAAGTCGGCATTGAATGCGCTACACACCATCGGGTGCAGACGAATAGCCTTTCCTTCAATCAGAACTGGCTGGAATGCCTGGATGGACAAGCGGTGAAGAGTCGGTGCTCGGTTCAAAAGCACATAGTGGTGCTCGATGATTTCATCAAGAATTTCATAGGCCTCTTCGGTTTCGGCATCCACCATGCGACCAGCCGTTCGGACGTTATGAGCATATTCTTTGGCGATGAGCTTATTGATGATGAACGGTTTGAAGAGCTCCAGTGCCATCTTCTTCGGTAGTCCGCACTGATGGAGCTTGAGCTTCGGTCCAACCACAATAACAGAACGACCGGAGTAGTCCACACGCTTCCCAAGAAGGTTCTGACGGAAGCGGCCCTGTTTCCCCTTGAGCGCATCCGCGAGTGAGCGAAGTGCTCGACGCTGACCAGTTGAAGCAGCCGTTGAAGCCTGGCCTCGACGAGCCGAGTTGTCGAAGAGAGCGTCTACCGCTTCCTGAAGCATACGCTTTTCGTTGCGGGTGATTACTTCTGGCGCCCCAATTGACATCAATTTCTTGAGACGATTATTACGGTTGATGATGCGGCGATAGAGATCATTCAAATCAGAAGTAGCAAATCGACCGCCATCAAGCGCCACCATCGGACGAAGATCCGGTGGAATAACTGGGATAGCAGTTGGGAGCATCCACTCGAGACGTAGATTCGCCTTTTCAAAACCCTGATACACTTTGAGACGCTGCAAAAGCTTCTTTTGGTCAACGGATTCGTCGGTTGAGAGCTCCTCCTTGAGGACTTTGACCTGGGAAGGGATATCAATTTTCTCGAGAATCTTTCTAATAGCCTCAGCACCGATGCCGGCAGTAAAAATCTGGCCGAAGCGACTCGAGAGGTTGAAGTATTCAACCTCAGACAAAATCTGATAGGAACGCACGTTCTTGATATCCTCTTTGGTATCACGATACTGGGCTTTCAATTCTTCGAGATCTTCCTCAAGTTTTTTCTCGTTCTTCTCTGCTGCCTTCATTTCCTTCTGCTTGCTCTTGTACTCCTTTTCGAGGGCATCAAGGGCTTGTTCCTTCAGCTTCTCATCCACACTCATGATGATGTACGAGGAGAAATAGATAACACGCTCGAGATCCTGCGGGGAAATACCGAGGACGAGACCAATTTTAGACGGCACGCCACGGAGAAACCAGATATGAGAGACTGGTGTCGCGAGCTTGATATAGCCCATACGTTCCCGTCGCACGATAGCACGGGTGACCTCGACACCACACTTGTCACACACGATGCCGTTGTAACGAATCCGCTTATATTTGCCACAATAACACTCCCAATCCTTGGAAGGACCGAAAATCTTTTCGCAGAACAAACCATCTGGTTCGTAACGCTGAGTGCGATAGTTGATGGTTTCCGGCTTGGTCACTTCGCCGTTCGACCAATCAAGAATCTGATCAGGGCTGGCGAGAGTCAGTCTCACGCTGTCGAAATCGCTTACCTTGGTAATGTTTTCCATAGTTTTGAATTGAAACGAGTGATTGAAAGTGAGTTAGACGGTTTCGACATCGGCCACTTCGGTCACGTCGTCGTCCTCTGTCCGAGCTCCCTTCAATTCGACATTGAGACAGAGACCCTTCAGTTCGTTTACCAATACATGAAAACTTGCTGGCAGGTTCGGACTCTTAATTGGCTCGCCCTTGATGATCGACTCATACGCCTTGGAACGACCCAAGACATCATCGGACTTAATTGTGAGCATTTCTTGCAATGTATACGCGGCGCCATACCCTTCAAGGGCCCATACTTCCATTTCACCGAAGCGCTGTCCACCGAACTGTGCCTTACCGCCAAGCGGCTGCTGAGTAATGAGTGAGTAGGGCCCGATGGAACGCATGTGGAGCTTGTCTTCAATCAAGTGATTGAGTTTCATGATGTACATGACACCCACTGTTGATTCATTATCAAACGGTTCACCACTCTTACCATCAACGAGACGAATCTTGCCGTTCTCTGGGAGACCGGCTTTCTTCAGTTCCTCACGGATATCTCCTTCAGAAACACCATCGAGAGCTACCGAAGCTACCTTATACCCTTGTTTCAAGGCCGCCCAGCCCAAATGAGTTTCAAGAATCTGGCCAATGTTCATACGAGAAGCGATACCCAGGGGATTGAGAATCACATCAACCGGAGTACCATCAGGCAGATACGGCATATCCTCAGCTGGCGCCACCATTGAGATAACACCCTTGTTACCGTGTCGTCCGGCAAGCTTGTCACCCACCGAAATCTTACGCATCTGAGCGACCGATACCTGAATCTGTTCAAACACACCCATCGGGAGCTTGTCGCCACGTTCTCGGGAGAACACCTTCACATCAACCACTTTACCGTGCTCGCCGTGCGGAAGGTAGAGTGAGGAGTCCTTCACATCACGCGACTTCTCACCGAAGATAACACGGAGCAATCGTTCTTCAGCAGTCAAATCACCTTCACCTTTCGGAGTAATCTTTCCGACCAAAATATCACCGGAAGAAACTTCGGCACCAATACGGATGATACCACTCTCATCAAGATTTTTGAGGCGGTCCTCACCGATGTTAGGGATATCTCGAGTTACCACTTCCGGTCCAAGCTTCGTATCACGTACATCGATGGAGAAATCCTCGATATGAATAGAGCTCCAGCGATCCTGCTGAACAATGCGCTCAGAAACGACGATGGCATCTTCGTAGCTAAATCCTTCCCAAGAAACGAAGGCAACCACCATATTCTGACCGAGGGCCAACTCACCATGATCAGTTGAGGCACCATCAGCCAGGAGATCACCCTCCTTAACCATTTCTCCCTTAAGCACACGCGGCACCTGGTTCATGGAGGTAAACGCGTTACTCTTTTCAAAACTCTGGAGGAGATACTCGGTATCGATATAATCCTTTTTGGCACCAGCCGGGGCTGCTGAACGAACAACAATGCGATTGGCATCAGAAGCGATAACTTCACCAGCCTGAAGCGCGAGCACTACCTGGCCAGAATCACGAGCAGCTTTGTCTTCAATCCCAGTACCAACAATCGGTGCCTGCGGAATAACACAAGAAACAGCCTGACGTTGCATGTTTGAGCCCATAAGAGCACGGTTGGCATCATCATGCTCGAGGAATGGAATGAGAGCCGTCGCAATAGAAATACACTGCTTGACCGAAACATCGATATAATCAAGCGCCTCCGCCTCGATAGTTTCTGGATGACCTTTTACACGAGCACCCACCATCTGCTCATTGATATTACGATGATCATCGAGTGAAATACGAGCATGAGCGATAATTTTTCGATCCTCTACGATAGCATTCAAATACTCAATATCGAGAGTCACAAATGGTTTCACTTTAACCATCTCCCCCTTCTTTTCTTTGGCTATTTTTTCAGCCATTTCAGTAGTCAGCTTCTCACCTGCCTTGTAACCAGCTACTGCTTCACGCAAAATGCGGTTTTCCAATTCCTCCTTCTTAGCTGCCACTTCCTTTTTCACCGCAAGGTATGGCGTTTCGAGAAAGCCGTATTCATTGACCCGAGCATAGCTCGCGAGGTGTCCCACGAGACCAATGTTTGGACCTTCCGGTGTTTCAATTGGACAGATGCGACCATAGTGACTGTGATGCACATCACGAACTTCGAAACCAGCACGCTCACGAGTGAGACCACCAGGACCCATCGCTGAGAGGCGACGCTTGTGTTCGAGCTCTGCAAGCGGGTTCACCTGATCCATGAACTGCGACAGCTGTGAACTTGAGAAAAATTCTTTGACCGATGCGGCTACTGGACGCGGGTTAATCAGCTGTCCCGGGACGACTGTATCAGGGTCACAGGTACTCATGCGATCCTTGATGTTCCGTACCATACGGTACATACCAACACGAAGTTTGTTCTGGATGAGTTCGCCAACGGCACGCACCCGACGATTCCCGAGATGGTCGATGTCATCAGCCTTGGCTTCCGGATCATTGTTGAGACGAATAACCTCCTGAACGATGAGAATCAAATCATCTGTGTTCAAGATACGGTTTTCCTCAGTGTCGGCCCGTTCGATAGAGAGACGCTGATTCAAACGATAGCGTCCGACGGAACCGAAGTCATAGCGCTCAAAGTTGAAAAACATGGCGTCAATCATCTGCTTGGCATTCTCTTCAGTAGCCAAATCACCTGGACGAAGGCGCTTATAGACTTCCCGATAGGCTTCACCTTGATTATGCGAAGGATCCTTTAAAAGAGTGTTCTCAATAAATTTGTTGTCACCCTGATCAGTGTCGGTAAATTCAGCCCGCAATCGCTTCTCATCAAAACCAAAGGCCTTGAAAAGCGCCGTGATAGGCAGCTTACGCTTGCGATCAATTTTCACAGAAATTACTCCGTCGAGGTCAGTTTCAATCTCGAGCCAGGCACCACGATTCGGAATAATTTTAGCCCCAAAAAGCTTCTTCCCCTTCTGATAATCCATGGTGAAGAACACGCCTGGAGAGCGAATAAGCTGAGAGACAACAACGCGCTCCACTCCGTTGATAATAAACGTACCGCGCTCCGTCATGATGGGGAAATCACCGAGGTAAATTTCCTGTTCCTTGACCTCGCCGGTCTTTTTCATGAGGAGCGTCGCCTTGGCACGGAGTGGTGCCTCATAGGAAATATTCTTATTCTTAGCAATAAGAGCTGGGTACTTCGGCTCATCAAGGTAGTAATCTGTAATCGTCAATTCCAAATCCTTGCTCGTAAAATCAGCAATAGGATTAATTTCAGAGAAAAGCTCCTTAAGACCCTTATCCCAAAACCACTGGTAAGAGTCCTTTTGTACCTCAATAAGGTCAGGAAGTGATACCGTTATACGATTATTGAAAAACCGACGCTTCGAGAGGGATGATTCCTTCCCAAAACTTTCTTTCACTCGCAATGCTTTCTCTGCTTTGGACATAAAAAGGCACTCATGGGCGCTCTCCTTGTTAGAACAAGTAGGGCCGATGAGATTATCGGATAAACTATTGGATTATGGATAGGAGGTGGATCCGCTCCATTGGGTTGGAAAATGTTAGCTTTGCTTTCAGCGCAACCATTTCCTTCTCGGTCTCGCCATAGACCTTGCACCCAAAGGCGATTCGAGGCTAGAAAAGTCAGTCACTTTTTCTCCACAGTACGACTCAGTGTAACAATCTTTATTTTTTCTGTCAAATAGAAACCAAAAAACGGCTCAAAATAGGCCCTTGTTACGAAAAATATTGGTTTTGGCTCCACAAGGTACTTCACATGGGGTAATACCATCTCCTGAAAAATCAGGAGGATTCCTTCTGCTTCACACCAAAAGCATACACCTTTTTTACCGTTTCAGCAATGCGAGTCGAGGTATATACATCGGGAAGCTCTGATTCTACCACTACTTCAGCAATCTCATCTGGTTTTAGCTGATACTCTTTCAAAATTTCAGTTATCCCCCCAAAAACCTGCTGACCCATATCGCGTGCTTCCGGCCATTGACGAATGGCTAGACACTCCCCATCTCGCAGTAGCGCTAGAGATGAGGTTGCCTTTTTTAGTTGAAGCTTTAATACGTAAGACATAAGTAGAGGTTAGTGTAGCTGTTTCCAGTCAAAGTTCCAAGGATCGGTCTTGCGATCCGGCGCGATATCGCTGTGGCCCACAACAGACTTGATACCGTACTTCTTCTTAAAGAACGACACAAGCGCATTGACGGCTTCATACTGGGCCTTCGTAAAATTCGCATCCTCCTTATTCATTATCTCAATACCAATGGAAAAATCATTCACGCCCTTGCGACCATCCGGCATCTTACTCACTCCGGCATGATAAGCAATGTTTTGATCCTCTACCAGCTGATAGATGGTGCCATCACGAGCGATGAGATAATGAGCGCTCACCCCGTATCCCTCATAAATCTGAACGATTTTTTCCACTGAATACGGGTCGCTGCCGTTGGGATTATAGGACGAATGAAGCACAATCGTATCAATAGTTCGGGATTTCTTTGAAACAGAAAAGCCACTATTCATGAGACGTCGTGATATCGCTGGACCACCTTCTACTTTCTCCGGTATCGCCTCTACATCGGCAATTTTGCTTGTTTCTGTTTCAATCTCAAGCACCGCCATCTCTTCTTGGGCCCGATTCTCGGCCGTATCTTTAATCGTGTTGGCCTCTGATTTTAATTGCTCATACCGCCCCAATCCTGATGTCTCAGGCACGGAATGAGAATTAGTAAAGTTCATCGTCGAATGAGAAACACTGAAAAAATAGTACCCAGCACCGAGTACCATAATACCCAACGTCACAAGAAGCCCAAATAGTCCCATATATTTCAAGTATACACCTGCTCCCCGAAGGACCAAAAAGCCCGGCATTGATGCCGGGCCATGTTTTCTCCTCTAAGAAAAAAGTGTCTATTTCTTCTTGCTCTTTTTTCCAGAACTCATGAGCAGTGCAGCAGCCGCGCCCAAAGCAGCACCAATACCAGCTGCTACAATAGCTGCCTTCTCCGGATTCTTCTTAACATAGCTCTCAACTGTTGAATATGTGCTCTCAAGCTGCTTCTTCACCTTGGCTACCTCCTTTTCGGCCAACACTTTACTCTTGTCTATCTGGGCTACTACTTTATCTTTCAGAGCCTCCGCCAATGCTACCGTTTGCTTCTTTGCCATACACTTTACCGTAATGTTATTTAATTATTCACGATTGGAAACCATTGAGAGTAAAAGCGCTACCGACCCCATGATGATGCCTACCACTATTTCTCCCAGTCCAGGAAGCTGGTAGGCCGCATCCAAAATCCTCGCCAAGCCAACCAGAAAAAAGAGTACGCCAAGAAAAAAGAATGCCACCAGAATAATACGACGAAGGAGTACCTGCACATAACGTTCCACACCGTGCCTTGCGCTCTGCATTACTCCCTGAGCAATCCCCTGCATGCCACCCAAAACATATTCCACTGCCCCTCCCAATGATCCAAGGGCACTATCACTCTTTTTAGTTCTCGCTGATTCTGTTTTCTTTTTTTCTGTCATAATTTTATGTTCGTATTTATTATAGCATATTTTAAAACTATCGCATCGACTTCTTCAGTCTATGCTATAATAAGAACACTAAAAAAAGGAAATGAAACCTGGTGTGTACCTCGGCGTGGGGGCGTTCGGGATTCTCTTTTTCTTATTTTTTCCTTCTCGGTCCCAAGCGACCACTGATTTTTCTGTGATGTTCAGCGAGGTCTCTCTCGCTGGCGATTCAGCAAACGATGAGTTCATTGAACTCTACAATCCAAGTGACATCCCGCTTTCAATCGCTGGTTGGCAGCTTCGACGTCGCACGGAAAGCGGTACCGAAAGCTCAATTAAGGTCTTTGGTAAGGACGCTCTTATTCCAGCCCATGGCTATTACCTCTGGGCCAACAGCCATGGAGTTTTTGCTTCCCCTTTAGCAGATACCGAGACTACCAGTCCACTCTCTGATAATAACAGTCTTGCTCTCTATACTTCATCCGGTACTGATGGACTCCTCATTGAGAGTATTTCCTGGGGTTCTGGCACGCCTTTTTCCCCTAATGCTCCCCGATTTTCCAATCTTCCTAAGAAATCCTCATTTACGAAAGATATTACCACCCTCCTCTGGTCAATGACTGAATTCCTCACCCCAACCAATAGTCGTCATGAAACAGTCACTCCTCCGTCACCGGATCCCCTCTCTCCCGAAACCGCCGTAGCACCAGCTATCCGACTGAATGAAATCTACGCCAATCCGACCGGCGAGGAAAGCACAGAAGAATTCATTGAACTGTACAATCCTTCATCATTACCAACTGATTTGAGTGGCTACCGCATCCATGATGCTTCAAAATCTGGTGAATACACTTTTCCTGCTGCAACCAGAGTGGAAGGAAATTCATATTTTGTTTTAAAAAGAAGCATCTCGAAAATTTCCCTCAATAACAGCTCTGAGACGCTCTCTCTTTTTAAGACCGATGGAATCCTCATTGAAACTGTTTCCTATAACAAAACAAGAGAGGGTGTCTCATACAACTTCACTCCTCACGGCTGGCGGGGCGGTACCCCCACTCCAGGAACAGAGAATATTATCAATACACTGCCAGAAACCAAAGAAAAAGTACCCGAGAAAGGATATCGTGGTTTTTCAATAAATTTTGATGCCCGCGGGAGTGATGAAGATCATGATACCCTCAAATATGTATGGGATTTTGGAGATGGTCACAAAAGCTACAAAAAAGCGACTCATCATACCTACCTAGAAAATGGCCTGTATACCATCACGCTCATTACAAGTGATGGTCAAGATGACGTTACAGAGGTATTTCCTCTTGAAATTATCTCTTTCCCTAAACCCGATATTAGAATAGTTAAGCTCATTCCTAATCCAACCGGAAGCGATACAAATCATGAATTCCTCCTTATCGAAAACCGCGGGAAAAAAACCATTGATCTTAAGGGCTTCAGTATCGCTACTGGCTGGAAAAAACTCGTCAATCATCCTATCCGAGAAAAATTCATTATCCCAGCCGGTAGCACAAAGAAACTCACTCATGATATTTCGCTCTTTACCCTCCCCAATCAGAAAGGAAAGATTGAACTGCGTGCACCCGACGACTCTGTTCTTCAAGCCATTAAGTACAAATTACCCAAGACAGCAGCCGAAGATGCTTCATATCAAAAAGAAAAAGGGGGCCGCTGGCAATGGCACAATGAAGTATCAGAGAAGCTAACCATCCAAGTGACAGCCGAGAAGCCAAGAGAGGAACAATCTCAAACAGAATTACCAAAGACAGTCACTCCCCAAAGCGAGGCCATACCCCCTTCTGCTTCTCCGGAGGACATAGAGGAGAAGCAGGTCCTCGGAGCGGAAACCATGCTTGAAGAAACAGTTTCTGGTTCCATTTCCCCTGAACCCATTACCGAGCCCACTTCATTGAGCCCCTGGAAAAGATTCCTCCAAAAAATGAATGAGCTCTTAAATCACTGGCAGAACCATTCATCAATCTAAATAAATAGACTCCGTTAACGGAGTCTATTTGTACTATGAGCGGGTAAGGGGAATCCTCCGCGCTCCGACGCGGAGCCTGGGCACTACACGCAGGATACTTCGCTTGATCGTATCCGACTCATGCCCTTCTCCTCCCCTTATAAACTCGAAAAAGATAAGAAAACCTCCAAAACGGAAGGTTTTTATCTTTCACTGAGCGGGTAAGGGGAATCGAACCCCTCGCTTAACCTTGGGAAGGTCATGTATTACCACTATACTATACCCGCTTTTATTCTTGGCAGCGCCATTGTACCGCACTTTTCAGCTGAGGGCAAAGGTGCCGAGCCTCCCCTTTTCTGGTATACTGTCAAAGTATAAATTTTTTCTTATCCTCCATGCTAGCCTTCCTCACCAAGGGGCGAATCATCGCCCTAGTACTCGTAATGCTCGCTGCAGCCTCAGGCTACTATCTTTTCTTTTATGCCAAAACGCATAAAACAGAGTTCGCTGCAAGCTCCCTCAATATTTTTCAAAAAGTTTCCAAGCTCCTTCCCATTGCTCCTGACACCAAAAAGGAACTTGAAGTCGTCAATCAGTTAGTTGCCGAACTCACCAAACAAGACGACAAGGTTCGCGTCTTTTTGATTATGCTTCAAAATGCCGACGAACTCCGTCCGGGAGGTGGTTTCTTAGGACAGTATGCTGTCATCAAAGTTAAAAATGGTGCCGTCACCTCCACCTATGTCGAGGACGCTAATCTTCTCGATCAACGCATCGTAGCCAAAATTACCCCACCTTACCCCTTTCAAAGAAAGCTTCAGCTGAAAAAATGGAAATTTCGTGACTCGAACTTTTCTCCTGATTTTCCCACTAACGCTGAAAAGGCCCAATACTTCTACCGTCTTTCCGGAGGACGCGAAAAATTTGATGGCGTTATCGCGGTCAATTCACGCGTCTTTAATAACATTCTCAATATCACCGGTCCCATTCAAATCGCTGGTGACAGTAATGTCTATACCAGTGAAGATGGCGCCTACAAGCTTGAGGAGCGCGTTGAACGAGCCTACCTCGGTGAGGACGTTCCCGCTGAACTCAAACAAAATCGTAAGGCTATCATGAAACGATTGGCAGCGGAAATTATGAATCGCGTCGCAACGGTCGGTAATATCCCAAAACTCGTTGAATTTTCCCAGAACGAATTGCGTAACCGTGATATCATGCTGTATTTTTCCGATCCCAACCTTCAATCTCTCGTAGAAAGTGTTCACTGGGATGGGTCCGTAGCCAAAGACTGGGAGGGTGATTATCTCATGCTGGTAGATGCCAACATGGGTGCCCTCAAGAGCGACTACTATATGCGCCGTTCTCTTGACTATACGGTTGATTTTTCTGGCGAGAAACCCACGGCAACCATTCTTTATACCTACAAACACACTGCTGCTCGTGGTGACTGGCGCACCAGTGACTACCACAGTTACTTACGCGCCTACGTTCCCAAGGGAGCCAAACTCCTTGAACGCAAACTCGTTGGATCGCCACTCACTGACGAAGCCTTCAATAAAACATACTTCGGTGTCTTCGTTGACGTACTTATCGGCGGTGAAACACAGGGGATGCTCAAATACGAACTCCCAGAAACAGTGACAGCAGATAACTACCGACTTCTCATACAAAAACAGTCTGGTGTTGGCACCATCCCCGTTTCCGTACATATCAAGACCAAAGACGGCAAGACATTCGATCAAACCACTGACCTTCAGAAGGACCTCAACCTCTCCTTCCAAGAAGTCGAAGAAAAGAAATAGTCTCCTGGATACTTCTATCCCCTAGAAAAAACGAGTCCTCAGCCGGCATGACCGACTGAGGACGGAAAGCGCAAGAATCTGCGCGAGGAGACAACCACCAGAAACTACTTCAAACATACCATTTTTTGATTGTTTGTCAAGTATATATTGCCCAAATGCAGCCTCAGGCGCTATCATACAGTTATCATTCGCTCTCTCATTACTATCCATATGTCCGAAACAGCAAAAGCAGTCGAGGAAGGAGGGGTACTTGCTCCTAATGACCATCGCCGTCTTGGCCAGGAACTTGGTCTTTTTACCTTTTCTGACCTAGTGGGAAGTGGCCTCCCCCTCTGGCTCCCCAAAGGAGCCACTATCCGCCGGATCCTCGAACGCTTTATCGTCGATACGGAAATCGCCTGGGGTTACCACCATGTCTATACTCCCGATATTGCCAAACTTGATTTGTACAAAACTTCTGGGCACTACCCGTACTACAAGGATTCTATGTACGCCCCTATTGAGATTGATGACCATGAGTTCATGCTTCGTCCCATGACCTGTCCCCATCACTTCCAGGTGTATGCCGATCGCCCGAAAAGTTATCGTGATTTACCGCTCCGTATCGCCGAGCTCGCCAAACTCTACCGCTATGAAGGATCTGGGGAGTTATCTGGTCTCGTTCGGGTTCGTAGCTTTTGCCTTGCTGACGCTCATATTATTTGTACTGACAAAGATCAGGCTGCAAATGAAGTTGACAAGGCACTCGATCTCATCGAGTATATCGCCTCGGTCTTTGGGCTCACTCTCGGTGAGAACTATTCCTACCGATTATCTCTGGGGGATCGAAGCGACGAAACCAAGTATTACAAAAACGATGTGGCTTGGGATGAGGGCGAGGCAATGTTACGAAACGTACTTCAAAACCGCAAAGGAAACTTCGTTGAAGCTATCGGTGAGGCCGCTTTCTACGGGCCAAAAATTGATATTCAAATGAAAGATGCCCGGGGTAAAGAAAATACCGCCTTTACTGTACAGTATGACTTCTGTATGCCAGATCGGTTCAATTTAGTTTATACGGCAGCTGATGGACAAGAAAGACGCCCTGTTGTGGTACATCGGTCGTCTATTGGCGCCATTGAACGTGTCATGGCCTTCCTCATTGAGCACTACGCTGGCGCCTTCCCTGTTTGGCTTGCTCCGGTCCAAGCCAAAATACTTCCTATTGGAGAAGGTCACCACGCATACGCCAAAAAAATTGGCGAAACTCTGAACAAGCAAGGCATTCGTGCCGAAGTAGATACGACCAGTGAGTCACTCGGCAAACGTATTCGTATGGCGAAAACGGAAAAAACTCCCTATCTCATAGTTGTTGGCGACAAAGAACAAGAGGCGGAGACTGTATCGGTAGAGCATCGAAAAGATGGACAGTTAGGCAGCAAGACTCTCCCTGAAACAATTGAACTCATCTTGGAAGCTATAGAAAAAAAGCAGTAGCCCGCTCACTTCCAAAATAAAAAGCCCGGACGACACTTCCGGGCTTTTTATTAATACACCCTACTGAACGGATTGCTTGTATCCATCATGTATATGTCGGTAGTAAAAACTCTTGACTGCTTCGGTAGCAAAGAAATACCCTACCGCCAACGCCCCAACAAAAAGGAGAAGCTCCGGACTGGGCATTACAAAATGCATGACACCAGCCACGAACGGTACGAATGGGAGAATAAAACTGATAATCAGAGCAGAGAACGACAAAATGGTTAGCGTCCATGACGCACGTCTTGCCTGAAAGAATGTGAAGCGAGTGCGAAGTGAATAAATGAGGATGACTTCCGTCATTAAACTCAGTAAAAACCATGCCGTCTGAAGTGTTTCCGGCGAAACCCGGTAAAGCGCTCCGAACAAAATAAAATCAAACACGGAGCTCACTGCCCCAAACAGCGTTGCCATGAGCACAATACTGTGGACCTGATAATTCTTGGGCTTTTCCAATTCCTCAGCATCCACAGCATCAGTCGCTATAGCAATCATGGGAAAATCTGATAATAGATCGAGTAATAGGATCTGGATAGGAAGGAGTGGCACAAAAGGCAGAAAGAGTGATGCGAGCGCTACCGAGTAAAAATTTCCAAAATTCGAAGTCATGGTAACACGCAAGTACTTGAGTATATTGGCAAATATAATTCTCCCCTCCTTGATACCATCCACCACTGTGCCAAGACTTTTGCGAAGCAATACCACATCGGCAGCTTCTCGGGCAATATCAGAGGCGCTCTCCACAACAATGGCCACGTTGGCCAACTTAAGTGCCGGCGCGTCATTAATACCCTCACCTAAGAATCCGACTTCGTATTTTTCCTGTAAGGTTTTAATAATTTCATATTTTTGACGAGGCGAGATGCGAGCAAAAACAGTGCCGGCAAGTACAGCCTGGCGGCGATCCGCTTCATTCATCTCATCGAGCTCTTTGCCGGTCACGACATGTTCCGCCCTTTCAATCAGGCCAACGGCATGTCCAACCGCACCGGCCACCTCACGACTATCACCCGTAATAATCTTGACCGACACATTGAGTGCCTTGGCTTTGGTAATAGTTTCGCGAGCCGTTGGCTTAATCGTATCAGCAAAAGAAATAAGTCCAGCAAAAATGAGATTTTGCTCCTCCATCAATGAATATTTATGTCCCTCTGGAAAAGATTTATGAGCTACTGCCAAGACACGCTCTCCCTTCCGGCCGGCGGCCGCTACCCATTCCATTAGCTTAGTATGGGTATAGTTATCAATATTGCGGGAGCGTTGTAAAATTTCTTCTGGCGCACCTCGCACTATGACTTCCCTGCCATCTCGAGTCTCGAACAAAACGCTGTTCCGTCGCCGATCCGGATCAAAGGGAATACTGTCGAGTCGCTTGCCAATTTGCATCTCCTCATGTTCAGCCACAGAAAGTGCCTGCCAAAGCGCCAAATCAAAAGCATCCTGTAGCTTGCCCCGATCTTCAGGCACAGCAAGACAACTCGCAAAGGCCAACTTGAGACACGCTCTCTCGTCTTTAGCCTGGATACTCGTCACTGAAAGTAAATTTTCGGTAAGGGTACCCGTCTTATCACAGCACAACACTTCGATACTGCCCAAATCTTCAATAGCCGACAATCGCTTCACTACCACTTTTTTCTGTGCCAAACGAAGTGATCCCCGAGAAAGAGCCACCGTAAGAATAACCGGCAGGGCTTCTGGGACAACAGACACGGCAAGCGCCAGAGAAAAAATAAGGAGTTCAATACTACTCGAATCACCACCTCGAATGAGAACATTTGCCACATAAATAATAGCCAAGGTGAAAAGAACAAGCTTGAGTATAAAACGACTGAATTCACGAATACCCTTCTCAAACACTGTTTCCTTTTCTGTTTCTTCCGTAAGGGTGGCGATGTCACCAAAAGCCGTTTCTTTACCGGTAGCAAAAACGACTCCCTCCCCCCAGCCACTCGCCACGACTGTTCCCGCAAATCCAATATTATGCGCCTCAAACATTTCGACTGCTGGTACGGACAATAGCCCGGCTGTTTTTTCAGTAGGGAGCGTCTCACCAGTCAATACGCTTTCATCAATCCGTAATCCATTAGCATGCAAAAATCGCACATCAGCTGGCAACCGATCCCCTGCCTCTACTAAAATAACGTCCCCGGGGACAACTTTCGTACTCTCCACTCGTACCCGTTTGCCATCCCGATATACACGCGTATGCACGACCAGGTATCGCTTGAGTAACTTGATGGCCTTGGCCGAATGGTATTCCTGAAACGTCTCCAGACTGAGATTAATGAGGATAAAAAGCAAGATGAGACCACCACCGATATGATCACCCAAGAAAAACGAAAGAACAGCAGCTGCCAAGAGCAAATACAGAAAAGACGAGGCGAGTTTTTGCTTCAAGATACCGAAGAGTACCGACGTACTGGGTCGAATCCGATTATCACGATTCTCCCGTAAACGTTTGTGTGCCTCCTCAGCACTCAGTCCGGTAGCCCCGCTTTCCAATTGGGCAAGTACGTTTATGCCCTCTTCTGCAGCAAAATTCTTCCACGCCATATTTCTTTTTGTTGTTCTTTTGGTTGGCTATACTCCCGCCTTCTTCGCCACCGCCAATAGGGATTCAAATGAATCACCCTGTTGTACTTTGTTTTTCCGTACTTTACCACATTTGAGACATTGGTGCGTTAATTTCTCTTGGCCATGGTCCTTCTCGTACCGCATCGGCTCCATCAGACCACCGCAGGCTTCGGCGCGATCACCAGGAAAAATATCAACGTGCTTAGCATAGAGGCACCGCGGACAATGATTGGTATAACCCGTACCAATTACAAAGAATCCACATTGTTCGCACTGGAAATCCTCTTTCCGTTTTTGAAAAACTTTACTTCCGGTCATATTCGTATCAGAAACTCTTGCTCTAGTATAGCAGCTTCCGTTCACTTAGTGCGAGCGACTGAGAATATCATTGATAACACTTTCATCCTGACAGGTATATTTACGACTAGCCGAGTAGAAACGCTTCTTCGGTCCACTACACCCACCATTATCCTTTTGAAGCGTGGCGAGCATTGGCATGAGAAACCCAATACCATTCTTGGTAAAATAAGCATGAAGACGCTTGAGTGCCGCTGAACGTTCACTTTGATCCATCCGAGTAAAAATACTCATATCATCCCCGAGCTTGCCACTCCAATCAAAATGCACGAATACGTTGTTGGCTTTCGTGGCAAAGTCAGGGTGCCACAGGAGGGCCCAGCACCAATCCCCTGGCTTTTTCCACCAACGCGAAAAGCAGGGCCCACTTTCGACGCTCCCATCCGATTGCAGTCCCACTCCCCCTTCGATGAAATCGAAAAGTCGCAGATAGGATTCATCCTCGATGTCGTTTGTCTGAGCCCCTATGACAATCTTTAACCCGAGATAGTCCGCGTGTTCACGCATACCACGGATAATCTCAGGCATCTTTGTGACTGCTCGATCAGCGCTATCCTGATAAAAAACTTGGCCGAAGAGAAAGCTCTGAATTCCCATATTCATAGCCTCGTTCGTAATATACGCCACATATTTGCGATATTCTTCACGCTCGAGCGACGGTTTACAGGTATGCTCCCCCCAATAGTTCTTACTTCCCGTTCGACACATAGCATCAAAATCAAAGTCACGCTGTTCATCTGGATAGTAATAATTCGCATTGGTATCTATAGCCTCCGCAATAAACATCCCATACACCGTATTTGGTTTGGTCACCTGAGCCATAATCTTCCGCGCCTGCTTAAAATCTGGTGGCTTGAGCCATGTTTCAAGAGCTCGATGCAAATAGTAGCATTGGGAACGATTAATCATCGAAACAGAACTGTTAGTATCGCCTCCGTAGCCAGAAAGAAAACCGTCCGTAATACAGCCTTTTGTCTTCATGAGGCTGATTACTGGTGGTGGCGGTGGGGGTAAAACCGGATATTCTTTTTCATCCGTGTCCGATTCACTCTTTGTATCGCCAATGACTGGCTGTTCATCCACCCAGTCGGACAGGGTTGAGGTATTCTCGTCAGGAGCGGTGACAGATTGATCCTCATTTCCAGGGGCCTCTCGAAACACAAAAAAGAAGATGATAGCAGCCGCTACCAACCCACCCATAAACAACCACAAAAGATTGCGAATAAAGACCCGATGATTCTGTTGGTAGTAAAAAGGAAGCATAACTGTATCATCATTATACACGGTATCAAAACAAAAAAACTCCTGGCGGAGTTCTCTTTTTTGAGCGGGCGACCGGAACACTCGCTACTCGGCCGCTGGCCTGCGTTCTATAGGGCTTCCGCCCTCTAGCCCCAGAGACTAGGTCACCCCAAACGGGCAACTCCCGTTTCCCGACCCCTTCCCGTCCGATTCCGGCCCGAAAAACAAAAAAACTCCTCTTGGAGTTCTTCTGTTTTTTGAGCGGGCGACCGGAATCGAACCGGCATCCTCAGCTTGGAAGGCTGATATAATAGCCACTATACGACGCCCGCTTACCTCTGCAATACTTCCTTTCCTTATTTCTCTCGTTTTCCCTTCGCTTACACTACGAGTCCCGCTTCTCTTGTCTATTTCTTCATCTGCGTCGCTGTCGCCATCCCAGTAAAAGGATCACAGACCTGGCGCTCTTTGGCTACTCCCATCTCGGTAAGCATCTTTTCCATCGCCTCGATAAAAGCCGGGGCGCCCACGAGATAAAACCACACGCCGTGGACATCAGACAGGTACTTCTTGAGCATATCTTCACAGATATACCCCCGCTCTTCATTGGCCAGAGCACAGGGCTTCGTTTCCTGAGAGAGTGTAGCAATATAGCGATAATTCGGCAACTTGATAGTTCTTAGCTCTTCGTGAAAAGCTGCATCCTTTTCGAAACGATTTGAGTAAAAGAGAGTAAAGGAGCGACTGCTCCCATCATGCTCCGCCTGCTTCAAGATACTTCTCACTGGCGTAATACCAATCCCGCCAATAAGGAACACGATTGGCAGGTCATCTGCAGCATGCGACAGCGTGAAATGACCGATGGCTTTGGTAGCGGCGACCGTCTCGCCAGGCTTCAAAGCAAACATAGTTTGTTTGAAACCGCTGTCGCTCTGACGCATGGCGAAGTACAGATTCTCCTCACAAGGAGCCGAAGCAATAGAAAGTGATCGCACTCCCGCCCGGGTATCCGGTGCCACGAGATTCGTAAGCATCATAGCCACATACTGCCCTGCCTCAAAGGAAAAATCAGCCGGTTTGTCAAAAACAAACAGTTCCGTACCATCAGCGACAGCGCGTTGTTCCTTGAGGGTGAGCGTAAAGTTAGCCATATCGTTTTTGAGAACAAAAAAACAGAGGTAACTCTGTGGCTTCAGTCTAGCTTTTCTCTTCTTCTCTGTCAAAAAATGACACGGCCCGGGCAATCGGATGACTGCTCGGGCCGGGTGGGGGTTGGCCAGACTCCCCGGAATCAATCGTCAACTCATTGGAGCCTCCGAAAGTTTGTTGGAAAATCCACTGGCAAGTGGTGACGCCGACGTGTTGACTCTACAGATGCAGGCTGCTCATAGGCACTCCATGGTTGATGGGAAACTATGGCCTATGAAAGCCACACTTTTCCACCAATCATATCTACATCTATGCAAAAGAACTTTAAATATTATTATAGCAACTCCTGACAATCTTGTCAAGAGTAAATACCCCTTAAAAATGATGACGCCCCGAGAATCCTTGGACTCCGGGGCGTCGGTTAACGTGCTCGGTGAGCACATCGTGTGGGGTTCTCTCCCCGTCGTTGAACGTAGGTGAAGTATCTTGGTAGATGACTCTCCATCAGATGATTGGGCCGCCAAATGGGTTTGGCGGGACTTCGGAGCCAGGGCTCCTCAGGGGGACTGCTTGCGTGCCGACATAGTCGTCAGACCTGCTGGGTCTGGCCGCTGGCCGGGTCGCCGATGACGGTCTTGGCCTGCTCGTTCAGCGCGCTGGCGTCGGTGCCGACCTTGTTGGCGTCCAGCTCGGTGCCCGGGGCGGCGGTGCTCGCGGCGGCAGCCTGCTGCTGCGTCTGCGTGTCGTTGCCGATGATCTCGCCCTTGGCCAGCACGGTGCCGTCGTCGGACTTCTTGCCTTCACCACCGGCGTCGGTCACGTCGTCGTCGATGCTCAGCAGGCCCAGGCCGGTGTAGTGGTCGTCCAGCGAGCCGGCGTGGCGCGTGTCGTTCAGGATGGAGGCGAAAGCGGCCGTATGCACGATGGCGCTCAGCGCAGCCATGGACAGGGTCTTGGGACGGTTCATGGGAGAACTCCTTGGAGTCAGCGGATGCGCGTCCTGCAACGCAGAATACCCAATACCAACCGGTACGGGAGGCAGGCGACTATGGCCCATAGCCACACTCGTCTGCCCACCGTACTTCACGTACTTGCTTAAGGAACAATTGGAATTATTATAGTACAGCTAGTAAATCCTGTCAAGAGCTAAACAATGTCCTTTAGGATGCTTTCGTACCCTTCGAGCTCCAGAAGCATAACGAGTACCTTGGCCAATTTTTCGGGATCATGCCGAATAAAGGCTCGAGTATGAGCAATCTTATCCTCAGCTTTTCGAACTATTCTTTCACTAGAAAGAAGATCAGCTTGAATAACCCGATAATTTCTTTTTGTGTTCTTATGAAAGGGTACCAACGAACCTTCGGAGCGATATTTCTGAAGCAGACGAGCAGAGGGTTTTTTACTATTATAGGTAACAAAATCTATTCGTTTACTCCCGATATAGCTATTAATTTCTCGAATATAATCCTCCAAAGAAAACTGATCCGTCTGACCACGCTTGCTGATAAGATTACAATTATAAACGATTTTTCCCTTAGTTTTCCGTAACGCTTCAGCAATCCCGGGGACCAATAAATTCGGAATGATGGAACAATAATGATTCCCTGGGCCAATCACGATGAGATCTGCCTCAAGAATTTTTTTTACTGCCAAAGGATTTGCTTTCGGTACAGGCCGCAGATAAACCTTCTTTACTCCTACCTTCTCGAACTTTTTACTCACATTAATTTCATTTTCACCGGACAATACATTACCATTGTCGAGCTCCATAAACAGACGAACATCAGAAAGGGTTACCGGTATCACCACTCCTCGAAAATTCAAAATGCGGGAGGCTTCCTCTACTCCCCGACCGAAATCACCAGTGATTTTTTCCAAAGCCGACAGAAAAATATTGCCGAAACTATGGCCCTCGAGACCGCCTTCGGCGAAGCGATAGTTCATGAGTTCCCGGAGCATGTCTGGGGTATCAGAGAGCGCCACGAGACACTGCCTCACGTCACCTGGTGGCAAAACTCCAAGTTCATCCCGAAGAATCCCCGTTGATCCACCATCATCAGCCATCGAGACGATAGCCGAGAGCTCAATCGGATACTTCTTGAGTCCTGAGAGAAGCGTGAAACTTCCTGTTCCACCGCCAATTGTCACCACCTTTTTCATGTCGGAGCACCCGGAATCGAACCGGGACTAAATGGTCCCAAACCACTCGTACTACCACTATACTATGCTCCGAATTGGTAAATCGTCTTGCTCCACTCTTTAAACCTGGACCAAAGAGCAAAATGGTCGCTTTCCAAGTCACTCGCTATCATCACACCGCTCAGAATTTCAGGATACCTAATAAGTGTAGGCAATCTACGCCCTTCCGTCAATGGAAGCTCCTCATATAGCAACAATCCCGCCAAATACCACGAACTGTGGCACTAAACGGGATTGTTGCTCTATCTTTTCTGTTGTCCTATTCGAAGCACAACAGATGAGACTATTTTACAGCTTCTTTCAAGGTCTTGCCAGCGGTGAACTTTGGAACCGTCATAGCCGGAATCGTAATCTTGGCCTTGGTCTGAGGATTGATACCCTCACGCGCAGCACGGTTAGAAACCTTGAAGGTTCCGAAACCAGTGAGAGTCACTTTGTTGCCAGCGGTGAGTTCCCGAGTAATTTCATCAAGCATCGCTTCGAGCACGGCTTCGACATCCTTCTTCGAAAGTTCAGTCTTATCAACGATAGCGTGGACGAGTGCGTCTTTGTTTACGTTTTTCATACATCTCACCTGCCTTTCTAGTTTAGAGCTTCACCCGCTCGAGTTGACCCACCAGAGTCGACTGACGGCAGTGAAGACACTAGTTACTATCTGTCTCTATTTTAAGCCTTTTTTCTAAAGTATGCAATGCCTAAGCCTTTTTTCCAAGAAATCTACCGGGCATACTCAACCGCACGCGTTTCACGGAAAACATTCACCTTAATCTCACCGGGATATTTCAATTCCTCTTCAATACGCTTAGCGATATCACGGGCCAGTTTCATGGCACCGAGGTCATCTACTTTTTCGGGACTGACAAAGATACGCACCTCACGCCCAGCCTGAATAGCATAGGACTTTTCTACTTCTGGAAAAGAATTGATAAGCGCCTCTAACTCCTCCAAGCGCTTGATATATTTCTCAGCCGTTTCCTTACGAGCCCCAGGTCGAGCCGCCGAAAGAGCGTCTGCCGCCGTCACGATAAATGATTCGATGGTTTGGTGTGGATATTCATCATGGTGACACTTCATGGCGTCGATAACGTTTTGCCCCAAACCAAATTTTTCCAGGATACGCATCCCGATTTTGACGTGTGTTCCCTCGATCTCATGATCCACCGCTTTGCCAATATCATGGAGCAATCCAGCTTTTTTGGCACAGGCCACATCAGCCCCAAGTTCCGCCGCCAATGCTCCGGCCAGATAAGAAACTTCAAGGGAATGGAGTAATACGTTCTGCTTATAGCTGTAGCGATAACGCAGACGCCCTAAGATGTAGAGGAGCTTTGGATGAAGCCCGGCAATCCCAGCATCGTAAGCCGCTGCCTCACCAGCTTCCTTAATCTTCTGATCGATTTCCTTCTTTCCTTCCTCAACAGCTTCCTCGATGCGGGCCGGATGAATGCGTCCATCACTAATCAATTTTTCGAGCGCAATACGAGCAATTTCACGACGTACGGGATCAAACCCAGAAATAACAATTGAGCCGGGGGTATCATCAACGATAAATTCCACTCCTGATTCTTTCTCGAGAGCGCGAATGTTGCGACCTTCCTTACCAATGATTTTCCCCTTGATATCATCAGACGGGATAGTCACTGTCGTCGTGGTAAATTCAGAAACATGGGAGCGTGAGTACTTCTGAATCACCGTAGCCATGATATTAAGCGAGCGCTTTTCGAGTTCGTCATGAGCCTCATTCTCAAGCTTCGACATGCGCTTCACGAGCGCATCTTTACTCTCCTCTTCTACTAATCGAAACATCTGAGCCTGAGCTTCTTCTTGCGAAAGTTTCGCTACCGCCTGAAGTCTAGCCAGTTCTTCCTCACGCACCTTCAGAGATTCCTCACGAATCGCCCGGATTTCATCAGCCTTTTGTAAAAGCTTTCGCTTCTCCGCCTCTGCTTCATCAGCCAATTTCTCAATTTGCTCCTCACGCTTCTCGAGACGCTTTTCCTGGACCAAAATCTTCTCTTCTCTTGCCTGCTCCTGTTTCTTAGCTTCTTCAAGAATCTGCACGGCCTGGTTCTTTGCTTCAAGCGTCAATTCCTTCACCTTGGTTTCAGCTTCAGTCAGCATTTTAGCAGCCTGACCCTCCGCTGTAGAAAGCTGATTTTTAGCGACATTTTGACGAATGAGATACCCGACAGCAGCCCCCACAAGGAGTGCTCCAACGGAAAAAATAATAGACCCTAACATAGATAGAGGGCGCTTGTATCCGAACAGTACGAATGACTAAAAGCTCATCCTTTTCGTAAGAACAAGGATATATGAATCAGAGTATTTGCCAGACTGCCACGATAAGACTCTTAACATAGAAAGCGATAGTTGCGATTTCGTACCCCGTATCGGACTGAGGCGCCAGTTCACTGTTTAATAGCTGTATTCCCATGATAGCCCCCTGTTTATCTTTTGTCAAAAGGGAAACAAGAGTGCTATCATAGAAAATAACTGATGAAAAATACCTAAAAAACACAAAAAATGTATAAGCCTGTTGTTCTCGTCGTTCTTGATGGTTGGGGCCTCTCTAATAATGTTCAGGGTAATCCCATTCGTGAAGCCACTCTCCCCACCTTTGAAAAATTCAATCGCTTCTATCCAATGACCACCCTCCAGGCCTCGGGTATTTCTGTCGGTCTCCCATGGAATACCGCTGGAAATAGCGAGGTGGGGCACATGACTATGGGTGCTGGTCGGGTTATTTACCAGAATATGCCCCGCATTTCCCTTGCCATCCAAGACGGTAGCTTTCTCAAAAATGAGGCGCTCCTCCAGAGTATTGCTAATACTAAAGAAAAAAAGAGCCGGCTTCACCTGATGGGTCTTATTAGTTCCGGTTCTGTCCATTCCCACAAAGATCACCTCCTCGCTCTGCTCCGATTAGCTAAAAACGAAGGTTTAGGAGAAGTGTACGTTCATGTCTTTACCGATGGTCGTGACTCAGCACCCACGGATGGCATGAAACAAATCAAGGAGCTCCTCCGCGAAATGCGTCTCATTGGCATTGGTAAAATTGCCAGCTTATCAGGGCGTAACTTTTCCATGGATCGCAATAATAACTGGGATCGCATTGAAAAAACCTATCGCATGTTGACCGAGGGTATTGGCTTAAAATCCGATGATCCTAGTCTTGCTCTTGAACAATCATACGTTCAAAACATCACTGATGAGTACGTTGAACCGACTATCATCACGGAAAAAGATGCTCCAGTAGCCCTTATCCAAAAGGATGATTCTGTTATTTTCTTTAATTTCCGGGAAGATCGCGCCCGTGAACTCACTAAAGCCTTTGTCATGCCGGACTTTGACGGCTTCGAGCGGCCACTCCTTGATCTTTTTTTCACCACCCTCATCGAATACGAACGGGATCTACCAGTTCATATCGCCTTTCCTCCCGAGGATATCAAAAACAGCCTCGGTGAGATTTTGAGCAACAACAACAAAAAGCAGCTTCGTATTGCCGAAACAGAGAAATATGCCCACGTTACCTACTTTTTCAACGGCGGCAAAGAAAAAGCCTTTCCTGGCGAAGAGCGCCTCCTTATTCCTTCACCAACCGTCTCTCATTTTGATGAGGTACCAGAAATGAGTTCGCCCCAAATAACCGAAACACTCGTCAATGCGCTTTCGAAAAACGAATATGATTTTATCCTGGTAAATTATGCCAACCCAGACATGGTCGGCCATACTGGCAATGAAGAAGCTTCCATCAAAGCCGTTGAAGCCACCGACAAAAGTCTCTCTATTCTCATCCCGGCCATTCTGAAAGCAGGCGGGGCCACGCTCATTACTGCCGACCATGGCAATGTTGAGGAGCTCAAAAAATCCTCCACCGGTGAAGTTGATACTGAACACTCAACCAACCCTATCCCACTCTGGTTCATCACTCCTGACAATCACCGAGAAAAAAGCGCTGAAGAAATGATGCGAGAACAAAATGAGGTCAACGGTCTCCTCTCTGATGTTGCCCCCACCGTTCTCGAGTTAATGGAAATCGCTAAGCCACCGGAAATGAACGGGGCGAGCCTGCTCTCGTCTTTGCAATAAATTTAAATCCCATCAAAAGAAAAACCCGTGTCATCCACGGGTTTTTCTTTCTACGAAATGACTTTGTCGATGATACCGTACTTCACTGCTTCTTCAGCTGACATAAAATAATCACGTTCTGTATCCTTCTCGATTTTGGCCAATTTCTGATTGGTATGTTTGGCCAGAATTTTATTGAGCCGATCCCTGGTCTTCAGAATATGCCGAGCATGGATATCAACATCGGTCGCCTGACCAGAAGCCCCACCCAAAACCTGATGGATCATCACTTCGCTATTGGGAAGAGCCATCCGTTTGCCTTTGTTTCCGGCAGAGAGAAGAAGTGCTGCTGCTGATGCCGCCATTCCAATACAAATCGTCTGTACCTCTGACCGAACGTGTTGCATCGTATCATAGATGGCCAAGGCCGCCGACACGGATCCACCGGGCGAATTGATATACATCTTGATATCCTCTTTCTGATTCACCGAATCAAGAAACAAAAGCTGAGCAATGATAGCATTGGCTACTCCATCATCAATCGGTGACCCGATGAAAATAATTCGATCCTTTAAAAGACGCGAGTAGATGTCGTACGCTCGCTCACCAAAGTTCGTCTTTTCTACCACCATCGGTATGAGATAACTGTTGTTCATAGAGAACCGGTTATGAATAACACTTAGAGCGTCTCTAGCCAGGCCAAAACCTTTTCGTTCTTTAGTTGTCCGGATACGGCGCTGTACAATCGCTCCATATCGATATTCTTCTCAACATCCTTAATATTCTTGTAGTACTGGAGCGCCTTGTTCATCTCAGCCTCTACTTCCGCTGTTTCCACGGTGATGTCTTCATCTTCTGCCAAAAACTCTATTACCAGATTCGCTGCCAAACGACGCTTAGCCTGAGGTAACCATTCAGTTTCCAGGGCCTCCTTGGTTTTTTTCATTTGCTCGAGGTAAGCATCAAGTTTCAATCCCATTTGTTCAAGTTGAGCTTCAAAATCCCGAAGCATCCGTGCCAATTCCTGGTTTACCAGAATCTCTGGATACTCAATAGTAGCCTCGTCAACGAGCACATCAATTAACGCCGTGCGATGTTCGTTTTTAGCTTGCTCTTTCTTCTCTTCCAGCATACCCGTCTGAAGATTTTCCTTCACCTGCGAAAGGGTATCAAACTTACCAAGGCTCTTAGCGAATTCGTCATCAAGCACTGGTACTTCCCGCTCCTGAACCAAACGCATCTTCACCTCAAAAAGCGCTGGTTTCCCGGCGAGATGCTTGGCGTGATATTCCCCTGGAAACGTCAGTTCAAAAGATTTTTCATCATTCTCCTTCATGCCCACAAGCTCTTCTTCAAAGCCAGGAATAAAAACACCTTTTCCTAAAACCAGTGGGTGCTTCTCGCTTTTACCGCCCTCAATAATTACGCCATTTTGTTTGACGGTGAAATCGATAAGCACACTGTCTTCCAGTTTGGCCGGGCGCGCTACTGTCACAAGCTTGGCTCGCATAGCCGCCAATCGTTCCAGTTCCGCTGTCACTTCCTTTTCTTCTACGACTGTTTCTTTCTTGGCAAAGTCAGCATTAATCTTCTTAGCCTTGGCCTGCCAGGCACCGAGTACCACTGCTGGCATCACGGCGGTTACGATAGTATAGGTAAATTCCTGACCCTCTTCCACCTTACCCAATTTCACTTCTGGCTGACCAATAGCATCGATTTTTTCCTGCTCCAAAGCCTTGGCGTAAGAATGAGAAACGACGTGTTCGGCTGCCTCTACCATAATAGCCTGCTTGCCAAACCGTTGCTCAACCATATTCTTTGGTACTTTTCCAGGGCGAAATCCCGGCATCTTGACCGACTTAGCCATCCCCTCCTGGGCGTGAGCAATCTCACCCTGCCACTCTTCCCATGGCAATACCACACTCATCTCTACCCGTGATTCCGGGAGTTTTTTTACCGTTACGTTCATACTGTCATCAATAATCTAGATTAGGCCTGTTGCGGAAACTTCTCAGCGTACAGCGCGAGTCCCTTTTTGACGGCCTCCTGGGCTGCAGCACGATCATCCACGCCAGTAATTTCCACTTTCTTTCCATCAATCGTCTTGTACGTTTCAAAGAAATGTTGAATTTCCTTAATCGTGTGCTTGTTCACATCACTGAGATCCTGCACCTCTTCGAAACGCGGGTCACTCTTCGGTACCGCAATGACCTTATCATCGCCCTCGCCACCATCAATCATGCGCATAACCGCCACCGGCCGAGCCTCGACGAGAATACCAGGATGAAGCGGATAGGTCGTAAGAAGCACCACGTCGAGCGCATCACCATCCTCCCAGAGGGTACGTGGTACAAACCCATAGTCAAACGGGTAGTCCTGAGCGCTCTTCATCGCACGATCAAGCTTGATGAGACCATTCTCCTTGTCAATCTCATACTTATTCTTGGAACCCTTCGGGATTTCCACAATCACATTGATGATATTCGGGATATCGTCCCCCGCCGAAATTTCGTGCCACAAGTTCATACTCTTTTTGATTTAAGATTTATGCTGATGGAAAGAATACTATTCCTCAGTCACCTCATCTGATACGGCCTCCGATACTTCTGCTGCTGCCTCTTCCGGACCGCTGGTCACATCAAGTTTCCAGCCGGTGAGCTTGGCTGCCAAACGCACGTTCTGACCACGCTTGCCAATAGCGAGCGAAAGTTGATCCTCTGGCACCGTAACCACGGCTCGCTTCTCCTCCTCGTAGAGCTCGACTGAGAGCACTTTAGCTGGGGAAAGTGCCGCGCTAATAAATTTCTCTACATCCTCATTCCATTCGATGATATCAATCTTCTCACCGCCAAGGGCATCGATGATAGTCTGAACCCGCGTACCTTTCTGACCGACGCACGACCCAATCGGATCAACGCCTTCTTCGGCTGAGAATACAGCGATTTTCGTCCGAGAACCCGCTTCCCGAGCCACTGCCTTAATTTCCACCGTACCAGTGAAGATCTCTGGCACTTCAAGTGAGAACAAATGACGCACCATCTCCGGATGAGTACGAGACAGCAGAAGTCCCGGGCCCTTCGTGTCGGACTCGACCCGAACCAGATATACCTTAACGTGCTGACCCGTGCGATAGGTTTCGCCTTCGATTTGCTCCGAAGGAAAGAGGATACCGGTAGATTTACCGAGATCAATGAAAACATTACGACCCTCCACTCGTTGGACGGTGCCATTCACGACTTGACCTTCCTTTTCTTTGTATTCATCAAACATCGTCTGGCGCTCCGCCTCACGGATACGTTGAATGATAACCTGCTTGGCAGTTTGAGCGGCTACCCGACCAAACTCATCGTATGGCGGGAGTGGCAGTTCGATGAGATCGCCCAGAACCACATCCTTCTTAATCTTCTTAGCCTCTTCCAAAGTCATGTCACGTTCCATGTTGAAACGAGGCAGACGTTCCTCATCACCAGTCACTTCCAATACTTCAGGAGCTTCCTCATCCTCTTCGCTTTCTTCGACAAACTCTCGGGTTGTCTCATCCACCACTTCTTTTACCAAAAAAAAGCTGGCGCTCTTTTGCACCTCATCAAACGAAGCACGAATAACCTGGCCCTTTTTGCCGTAATCCTTCTTATACGCAGCAGCCAAAGCAGCTTCCACCACTTCAAGTACCCGCTCTTTCGAGATGCCTTTCTCGTCAGCAATCTGCATGACCGCACTCCCGAATTCACCAAGGCGTCCCGAGAGACTCCCTTCATCGGTAACTTCTGCTTCTTCCTCTACTACCACTTTTTTCTTCGCCATAAACGATTACGTTACCTACTTAAAATCACGAATTGACATTAAAAAAAGCCCGCTTTAAAGCGAACTACCATACCCTATCGAACTGTGCTTAGAGTATAGTCGAAAAGCACCCTTTTGTCAATATGAAATTACCTAACATTTCAACCACGAAATACGTTCATTTTTTTGGCTTTTCAGAGCCATTATCTTACCATCTCTCCCTCGCTCTGCTCTATTGACTTTTTCATAAAAAAGTGCTATAATAGATAGTTACAGAATTGAATTTTCCCTACCCCCTTTCGGGTGCGGACTGTAACACCCGCACCTTTACAACTGAACAAGGAGAACATCATGAAGCTACTGGGAATGGAGATTACCTGGGAAGCCATCCAAACACTCATGCTGTGGGCCAGAAATAGAGCGCCCGCACAAGGTGGTGGAGCTGCCTCATCTGCTGAAAAGAAGGAGGACTCACTCCAGCAGCAACTCACGTCGGTTCTGCCGACCCGTGACGACGAGGCCATTCTCATGGCCATCGATGCTGCTCTCGTCAAGATGGAAGGTGGTCTCAATCACCTACGAAACATCCGATTCCTTCGGGCCAACCTCGAGCCACATCAGCTCGCAGACTGGCGCAAGAATATCGGCACCATCAAGCTGACTGAGCGGTTCGAGCAAGCCCTCGCCTCTGAAACCATCACGCGAGGCGGCAACCGCGCTGATCCCAACCAACCCGGAGCTCAACAGCCCCGAGGTCAGGAAAGAATCGAGCGCAAGTTCGAGCGCCGACAGCGTGACTACGAGTGGACTAAAAAGGACCCACGAGTGAGGCATCTGATCCTCATTTCTCAATTGGTAGAGACCGATGGGATTGAAGCGGCCAAAGGCTACCTCATCACCGGTGGTTTCATCGCCAAGCAGTCGTCCGCACAACGGGCAGCCGCAACAGCGAGCCAAGGCAAGGATGCCATGATTGATGCCATCCACCGATTCGTCGGCAAAGTAGAATCGACCGACCCGGAGCTCAGACGTCTCGAAGCAGCCATCAAGGCTGCTCCGAACGCTGATGCCAAACGTCAACTGGAAGATGAACTGCGCCGGTTTCTGAGAGATCAGAGCCAAGCAGCGAACACCGGCCGCAAGGAAAAAGACAGAGCGGCAACCCGTAGGTTTCGCATCTTCATTGGCCTGACCGTGATTGCGGCTATCACATTCGCAGTCTTGGCCTGACCCGACAAGGAGCATTCATGAACGAAGCACTCGACGAGCTGTTCACACGGCTCGGATTTGATCGGAGGGCTCTCTGGAGAATATCCGTATTCTTCTGGGTCCTCTACGTGGGCAGCTGCATCCTGGCCGTCTACCTCTCGGCCTGGGGCATGAAGAAAGCCATCCTGGTGGAGCTCTACCTCTACCTGACGCTGGTGGCACTGCCTCTTCTCTTCTCACCGGCCCTGTGGCTGGTTGGTGGCGGCATTCTGGTCATCGCCGGCCAATTTGGCGGTGAGCGTGGCATCAGTCTCAAGGATGCCATGACCGCCCTCAAGGAGTACGGTACACCCCTTCTCAACAAAGCGGGTTATGTACTTCTCCTAGCGCTGCCCATCTGGTTTTTCGCGATGCTCCTCATTGATACGAGGGGGATCGAGCTGTGGTTCGTCTTCGGACTGCCCCTGCTTCCGACAGTCATCTATCTCTGCGTGAGGAGATGGCCGAACGGCGAAACCTTCGAAGCGGCAGTTCGAACAACTCTCCTCGTTGTCGTGCTCGGCATCCTCGGCTGGGGCATCATCAATACCCTCCAACGCGGGGTGACCGATCCGGCCGTGCAGGAAGTTCAGGAATACCATGCCACCATAGAAGAACAGAGGCTTGAGGATGAACGGAAGTTGGCCAAGCTGCTCCGCTCCAAGCTGGAAGCGGGCACGAAGCTGACCACCCAAGAACAGCAAGCCTGGGACATTCTGAACCGCAAGGAACAGACACAGAGCATTACCGCCCAGGCGACACAGTTCGTCGCCGGAGCCAAGGTAACCGACGGCGGCTGGTGGCAGAACCACTGGCTGGCTGTCGTTGGAACGATAGCCCTCGCCTTCATCGGGTACCGACTCCTCAAGAGGAAGTCGGCACCAGCAGGAGTCGCAACGACTACTGCTCCGGCTGCTCCCGCAGCTGGCAAGGGTACGCCTGGGATGTTCTCCATGAGCTGGTGGTGGGAAATCCTCATCGTGGGTATCCTCTCGGTGGTTGCCACAATCTACTGGCTCACCGGCCCTGGGTACTACGACAAAGCGTCCCTCACCATGAGAGACCGCAATGCCGGCGAAATCTGTGGCCTGTCATCGTTCCCGAAGAACCAGCGCTTCATGTTTGTCGCGTTGGGACGCAAGCGGGGCGAAATCCCTGTGCGCATCACCGACGGCACACGGATGAGCGACAGCGACCTGGCGAGCTCGCTCATGGTGGAAGGGGCCAAGCAAATGAAGCCGTTCCTCCCGCCCCAAGGCGAGCACTGCTTGCGTTACCAGCATGCCATCGAAAGTGGGCATGACTACAAGTTCGCAAGCACCATGACCTTGAACCTCATGTTCGTTCCGTACTACGAGAACACCTTCATGAAGTGGGTGATCGGCTGGTACTACTAGGCTTCCACGTAAGCCAAAGCGGGCAGTGAAACGAAAGTTTCCTGCCCGCTCTTTTTTTCTCATACTTTTTTTTACACAAACAACCCTGCCATCTGTGTCACTATGACCAGGGCAGCGAGTG
>CAZIZG010000003.1:0-107145 GCA_964543815.1 uncultured Bdellovibrionales bacterium
CCACAGGAGCCAGCTTGGCAGAGGTTGGGAGAGAGGCAGGAGCCGTCACCGCCACTTGAGGAATTACTAGAAGAAGTACTTCCTGGACCAACACTGCTACCACCTACTGATACAGTTACTTTATTCGATGGGAAAAAGAGACGAAATGTATCGTATGTACGAAAACAACGCGCTCCATAAATGGCAGTAGTTGTCGGCGAAACCTGAATGGATGATCCATCAACGTACTCACCGGACCATGCCATATCTACCATCACTCCGGCTGTATTATATATATCTATATAGCACGTTTCTCGATGTGGAATAGAATTCGCTATATTTATTTTCAGCGTACTAGCTCCGCCACGTAACACATTTGCAGGAGTAGCTGTTAATGACACCTGGAGAGGATTTTCCGTATACCACACTTTCACCTGCCCACTCGAAGAGCGATTCGCGGATGAATTGTGACAAATGAGTATATAAACCGTATTTGCTTTAGGATGAACAATCTGAGAACCGCCAGCCACCTGTCCAGACTCAAGCCACTGCTCATTCCAATCCGGATCAGGCCCAACAGAAGATACCGATTCAGTATAGCTTTTTCTCTGACATGAATCAGCATTGGTTGAATTCCATGTCAGTACTGCTGAGCCATCTTTTGTCACCATTTCTGGCGATACCGTGAGAAACGTTGATGGCATAATCGCTGTATCCTCCACTACTTCCCATGTCACGCTCTTTACACCGCTTGATAGATTGCCATTGAAACATTCAATACTCCATGTGAGTGTCGCATTTGGTTGTGCCCCCATAAAAAAACTAAACTTTTGGACACCTCCATAACCTGACCATTTATCGTCACCCCCAGTAGCAACACAGGATGTCGCTGTTCCGATTATCATCACTTCTATTGCTCCGTTTTGACCCCGAGCAATAGGATTAGGCGAGGCACTGATTACTACTTGAGGGGCATTCCCATCATTACCAGTATCACTCCCATCAACTATCACCGTCACGGATTTATCAGTGGAGGTTGAACTTGTATAGCAATGCAGCGTAAACGTTGTAGTGCGCGTAACAGTAAATGACTGCACTCCTCCATTATTCATTCCAGTCAAAGCCCGCCATTCATTCGTTCCCTCAAGAGGAGAACATCCTGTCGCGGCACCAACCAGCCAGCCTATGGTAGTCGCTCCCCCACCAACAGGAAACGAGGTCTGACTTGACCAAAGACTTACAACAGGCGTACTACTCACTCCAACCGACACGCTTCCACTGCTCCTTTGTCCGTCAGCAGCAGTGCAATTCACAGTATAAGTAGTCGGGATACTAGGATTCACTATTCCCTTAACTTGAGAGGGATCAGAACCAGTATTAACAACCGTGTAATTCTGTCCATTAAAATCAGAACAGGCGATGGGAAACACTGGTAATGGCTGACTCCAACGGACCTGCCATATAAGCTCTATGGATTCGCCAGGAGCAACCACTACCGGCTCACCGCGGGAAGACCACACATGAACCGCAAAATCAGCTGCCTTCCCGGAATTCGGAAAAACAAGAAACCCGAAAAAGAAGAAACCCGTATACAAAACTACCCTCCAAAAATACATAACAACAGAAATAACACTCTCTTAATTACAATACTACCAAAAAAAATTATTCCTACCAATCCCCCCGCTCGGGGTGATCCTCGGTTAAGGCAGCCGCCTCAGGCTGACGAAGCACCCGACACAGAACGAAGCGTTTCACTCGCTCCAATTCCTCCACCTTGAACCAATACGAAAAAAGAGTATAGGCCGTACCCCCTATCGCAAACCCGATGAAAAGCTGCAAAAAGACTTCAATAAAAGTATCCAGCTCGTTCGTCGTAAGTGCAAACAATGACTTGGATAATTGTGCTACGATACCAGCCAACAACGCGGCAAATATAATTTTTCCCACTGGCCAAAGCATCATACTATCTTCCCAATACGACAATTTCTTGCGTAAGAAAAAATAAAGCAGAATAAAATTCAGTACCGTACTGACAGAAAAAGCAATAGCAAGACCAGCCACGGCATACTGCGGCAAAAGAATAGGGATAAGAATAATATGAAGCACCTCACTCACCAAGGCTATATAGAGCGGAGTCTTGGTATCCTGCAAAGCAAAAAAAGCCCGCACAAAAAGCGGTATGAGACTCTGGGCAAATAAACTCAGTGCTAAAAATTTGAGTATTTCAAACGTAGTGATAGTGTCCTGCCAATCAAAATGACCAGATCCTAAAATGACACGCACGCACTGTGCTCGAAAGATAATCATGAATATTGAGAGTGGCACTACGAAAAACAGAATCTTGCGTGAAGTTTCCGCAAACGTAATAAAAAAATCCCGATCACTTTTCTTGGCAGCGAATAGCGCCAGGGCCGGAAAAGCAGCGAGGGAAAAGGCAATCCCAAAAAGTCCGAGTGGCACACTTTGAATATTATTAGCCAATGTAAAAGCAGCCAGACTACCAGAGATAAGAGTCGAGGCAAATATAGTCATAACCAAGAGACTCACCTGATTGATGGCCACCCCAAGAGTACGTGGCAACATGAGCCGAAGAACACGCCGTACATTAGTATCACGCCACGCCGCCGAGAGTCCCCATTCGTAGTGAAATCCAGCGCGACGCATCGCCGGATACTGAACCATCATATGAAAAAAAGAGCCAACCACTACTCCCCACGCCAGACCAAGTGGACCAAAAACTGGTGCCAAAAACAGAGCTCCAAAAATAATACCGACGTTATAGAACACTGGTGCAAAGGAATACGCGGCAAACTGCTTGAAGGATACCAATACTCCCCCAAAGACAGAACTCGCTGCCAAGAAAAGTGGGGAAAGAAGCATGACTCGTGTCAGGCTGGTTACTAATTCTTTTTTCTCAGCATCAAAACCAGGCGCTAGCCAATCAGTGAGATACGAGGCAAAGATGATACCAAAAAACGAAAAACACCCGAGTGAAAAGAGAGTAGTATGAAGAACGCCAGAAGTAAGCTTCCAGGCTTCCGCCTTTTTTTCTTGAGTCAAAAGCTCTGTAAAAACTGGAACAAAAGCAGCACTTAAAGCTCCGAGTACCAAAAGACCGTAGATAAAATCAGGCAAACGAAAGGCAGCATAATAGGCATCAAGTATATCCCCAGCTCCGAATTGAGAAGCCAAAACACGATCACGGAGAAATCCAAGAAATCGACTGGCAATTCCAGCAAAGGCAATGAGAAGTGCTGCACTTCCAACCGTCGCACTCGGGGTACTCCCCAAAGAAAGCATGAATCGCAGATACCTCCTTAACATAGATACTCTCATTTATGTTCCAAAACTACCCCTCGAAATATATCCGTTACCAGTGATGTTTCATCCTTGACCGTCCGTCCATACGGTACCAGATTCGGTTCGGTCTGCCAAATCATCTGTACCGTATCCGGTACCGTCATTTCCGTTTGAAGGATACTCCCCAGCGAGCCTGACTGCTTCTGTACTAGGATGGAATATGAATCCACTGCTCCACGCTTGAGAGCGGTCATATCGATACGAAACGGCAAACGATACTGATACTCTACTGTCACTGATTCTTTCGGACTAACATACACCCAGGCACCAAAAACAGTTTTGTTAGCGTCCTCAGAAATTCTAACGCCACTTTTCTCATCGATGACCGTATTGTTTTCTTCATGTTCCACCATCGGATCACGCCTAAACCCGAGTCGGTCATAATCAAGTGGTGCTTCAGGAAACTCCCACGTTGTTCCCTTCGTTGAAATAAGTTCCGATCCTTTTGGGACGTAAACACGAAGATAATCAGCATTAACCCTATTCCACCAATCATACGGGGTATCCCCTCCTTTATGGTGACGCGTAATGGTAACTGTATCAATGATAGATCCGTCTTCTGCTAGAGTAGCGTGATGCTTAATCTGCTCCTCTATCACTCCATCAGTTTTGTAACCATTGATATTGCTATGAATGACCGAGAGGTAATCCTTGGCCGTATCAAGCATCCGCCCAGACCATCCAACCTCATCGATGAGCTGTTCCGTCTCCTTATGGCGCATATACATAAGAATATGCTTTTCATTCAAGCCATTGGTCAACGCTTCAGCTAAACGCGCCGTAACCGACCTATCCTGAAGAGAAAACACTCTCTCCACAAGTGCTCGTGACAAATCAACCAATACTTTCTTCGGTTCATTGAGCTCCTTGTCATATTTCACCTCCACCTGTTCCTGTATCACTGGAATAAAATTTTCCGCATCAACAGTCAGCCCGTATTGCGGTAACGAAATCGATCCAATAACCGCTAAAAGTTTCTGCATCACTGTCGGTGTGAGGGTGATGACGCCATCAACCGTTGGCCCGCCAGTTTTTTCATAGAAAAATATTGCCTTTTCAGCTGAGGTTGGGAAATCAGGAAACCAATTACTATCATGCAAACTCCAACCAGCACTAATTTTCTGAATAGGCTTTGGCGGCACGATATTTTCTTTCAATTGACCATCGGGATTAAATATACCATCGACAAAAAAACGACGAATGACTCCCTGGTTTACATCAACCAAAGCATAGGTACCAATAAAGCCTCCGGTCGCCCGCATTTCCTGATTATTCTGAAGAAGAAAAAGGTAGGTGCGTGGACCATTTTCACCCAGTAATTCCTCAAGGATTTTCTCATTTTTTTCAAAGCCTTTAAGAAGATTAAGAAAAACTGGCAAATTACTCCGTACTGTTAAAAATTTTCCTTGTTTACCTTCTGGAATATCAGTCAACGAAACAGCCTGAAGTTCTGTATCTGCCAGACTCAGCCAGTCCTTTGCCTGTGAAATTGGTTCCCGCGCCTGCCGCATAAGTTCAATCAGGGAAACTTTCTCTCCCTGATCGTAGGCTTCCTTGGACAAGAGTGCACTCTCTGCCAGAGCGGTTAATGGCTTGCCCGCTAAAGAAAAGTAACGTCCTGCTTCAATAGCGTGTTTTCCCGATGCCGCCACGCTCAACCCCGGGACAAAACGAGTTCCTTCGAGTACCCAATCAAAAGGAAAAGAGAGAGCCGCACTAGCAGCTTCAAATGATGCACGAGCTCGATCAAATGCAACATTCGCTTCCGGGTACTGTTTCTCCTTAAGATGGATTACTGCCAAAGAAAGCTGCTCATATCCTTTTTCACTCTCTTGTATTACTAACTCCTTAACAGAAAACATTCTCAATCCCAGGAGGGTAAACGCACCCACAAGTAAAAACAACCCTCCATAAACAATCCTTCGTCTACGATTTCTTGATACTGACAGTTTGGGAGTCGAAAACGGTTTTCCCTGTGAAGGCTGTCCTTGATACTGACTCAAGGGCTCAAATAACGGCGCTTCCTTTCGTTGGGGCACCGATACTGGATGAGAGAACCCATTTGGCCGACGCAAAGCGTGACCTGGACGAATACGGGATGTGAGGGAATCGGTCTGAGGCATGACAATAATTCTATTTGAACAAGAAGGTCTGGTAGAGACGGTGCGTTTCTATCGCCATAGTACGAAAGGAATAGCGAGTACCACGCGCATATCCCCGTTCCTTGAGCACATCCCGCAGAGCAACGTTCTCCCCTAATTCTCTCAGCCTCGCCCTTAAGCTCTCGGGATTGGTAGGATCAAAATAGAGCGCAGCATCACCCAAAATTTCTGGAAGCGATCCTCGATCAGAAGAAACTACCGGTGTGCCATGAACCATGGCCTCAAGCGGTGGCAAACCGAAACCCTCATAGAGCGACGGGAAGAGATAGGCTCGCGCAAAACGATAGAGCAGTGAGAGCTCCTTATCCGTCAAAAACCCCGCAAATATAACATTGTCTGCATGTTGCCTTTTTGCTTCCTCTTTGAGGCGACTGTAAAAATAATCCTCTTTCCCTACCAAAATAAAGAGATGTGTAGGAAACGCTCGGGCTACTGAAAACAAAACGGAAAGATTTTTATGTGGATAGGCATTCCCGACATAGAGGAAATACGGTTGTAGTATATCATGAAACGAGTAACCATTTTTTTGAGTAATATCCCTAGGCAACAAACCGAGTTGTCGAAAAAGCCGTTCTTCTTCCTGACGAGTCGCCAACTGACAATAATCATCCGCTGCTTCGTAGGTAACACTCATTTTTCCCCGCGCCTGTGGATAGGTAGTAATAATATCATTGGCCGTAAAATGAGACACGGTTATGATATGTCTAGACCGGGTGATCGCCGATGCGATTACGTATCGGTAAACAAAAAATTTTATCCAGTACACCATGGCCAGTCGAGTCGTATTACGAAGAGTGGGATAATGCACCAGTATCAGGTCATGAATCGTGACTAAAAAAGGCCGCCGATAGAGAAGCGGCACGTTAAAGTGCGGAAAATGGACCAAATCGAGAGAGGAGCGATAGAGCAGCCACACAAAAAGCGTCTGTTCTGCCAGACCATACCAGGCATAGCGAGCCATCACCTTGCGGAATCGCGGTGATCGTGGTGCATATTCCGAAAAATTCTCTGGCCGCAAAAAAATGACGTATTCATTACCATCATCAATCCGCTCTAACTGCTCGATAAGTTTTTCGGTGTAGCGCCCCAGACCCTTGCCGAGCGAGCCATAGAACCTGGCATCAATACCAATTCGCATATTGGTGTAATTATCGCTCACTGTGCTTTTGTCTGTGCTCGAGACCATACAGGAGCAAAGCTTGAGACACGAGAATCTTGAACACGTCGCTATCCTCAATATGATTGGCTGTTTTGGCAAAAATCAAAAAGGCGGTCACCCCCTTCATCTGACGCGGCGAACGGACAACCGCAAAATCCTGTTCCTCCCAAAAAAACTTTCCCTCCCCTAATAATTTTACCGGGTCAATATGGGGCTCAAATGATGGCTCCGTATTTTTTTCAAAGATACGCTCCACCGATTTCTTTTTCGTATTGATGAAACAAAGTGCCACCTGATCTGTCTTACTCAGGAGACTAACTGTTTCAAGCAGGGATACATACAAAAACTTTTCCTCCTTTTCAAGAGCTGATGCTGTAGTCTTGGGCAATTCAAAAATGAGCTCTTTAACGATGTCGAGCTTACGATTCATTTCCCCAATATAAGAATAAGAATCAGAAAGGTCGCGCGTTATCATATTGGTCTGCTTCTGCAGATGAAGCTTTTCACGAAAAAGACGCAGGAGGGTTTTCTCCTTAGCGAGATAAATCACAAATCCGAAAGCTCCAAAACAGAAAATCAGCAGGGCCTCGATATCCTCCTCCCGAAACAACGTATTGCCATCCTGAATAAACTTCGGCGTCAGTATAGCAAGGACAAAGATAGCGAGATAAATCCAATACATAGATTGAAGACAAGAGGGCTAGACGCGTGCCACGCTACGCTTCTTTGTTCAAAATTTGCTTCATGTATTCCCTCACTGCCGCTCCGATATCTTGTCGTTCAACGGCATAAGACAGAATGGTCATCATGTAGTTAAGTGGATCACCCGTTGTCATCCATTGACCACCTTCAACTGTTTTGGCATAAAACTTACCGCCGTTTTTGATGTAATTGTGGATAGCATCAACAAGCCACAGTTCATTTCCTTTTCCCAGGGCTGTCGAACGGAGGATGTCGATAATATCCTGATTGAGAATATAGCGACCAAAGCCAGCGAGACGCGAGGGTGCTTCTTCTTGACTCGGCTTTTCGATAATATTTTTCACAAGCATCGATTCAGTATCAACATCAACGATACCGTACTTCGAAACTTCGCTTTCCGGCACCTCCTGAACCCCAAGCATGGGATGACCATGTTTATGGTATTCATCTACCATTTGCTTCGTAAAGGAAACTTCTGACTTGACGAGATCATCACCAAAACAGTAGATAAATGGCTCATCATCCACGAGACTGGCGGCCGACAACACCGGCGTCCCATTACCATACGGGCCCTTCTGACGAATATGGACAAAATTGGCCATTTCAGCGATCCGGTGCACCTGTTCATAGCGCTCCTCCTTCCCATTCTTCCGGAGATCATCCTCGAGGGCAGTAGAATAATCAAAATGATCCTCCAGTGGCTTCTTATCCCACCGGGTTACGAAAATGATGTCCTCGATACCAGCTTCTACCAACTCCTCTACCACCAACTGGATGATAGGCTTGTCCACGATTGGAAGCATTTCCTTGGGCATCGATTTGGTTGCCGGTAACAGACGAGTACCGCTTCCCGCAACCGCAATAACGGCCTTTTTGATTTTCTGAATAGATGCTTGTGACATAGACGGGGTATTACTTCTTAATAGAAACAATCTTCTTATATTCGACATTGAACTCCGCGATAGCTTCATTAATCATCGGGTGCATCTGCGCTCCAAGCTTCTTGTCTCGGACAAAGGCAGTCGCCTCATACAGCGACTCATGCGTCCCAGTATCAAACCAGGCACCAGAAATGACGCGCACATCAAGCTCACCAGCATTCAGATAAAATCGCTGGAGGTCAGTAATTTCCAACTCTCCCCGACCTGACGGTTCAAGTGTCTTGGCTACCTCAATAGCCCGACCATCAAAGATATAGACACCGGGAATAGCGAAACGGCTCTTGGGCTCGGCTGGTTTTTCCTCAATAGAAAGCACCTTATTATCCTCGCCAAATTCCACTACCCCGAATCGCTCCGGATCAGAGACTTCCTTGGCGAAAATGCGACCGCCCTTTTGAAAAGACTGAATAGCCTCGGTAAAGTCCTCTTCAAAAATATTATCACCGAGGACCAAAGTGGAAGCTTCACCATCAAGAAAATCCTCCGCTAATACGTAAGCCTCAGCTAAGCCACGAGGCGACTTCTGAACAACGAACGATAGATTGACTCCAAACTTGCGAAACATGGAGCCAAGTAAGTTAAGATAGCTCCCCGAATGCTCTGGTGCCACAATGATAAGAATATCCGTGATACCAGCTTTGATGAGCGTATTGAGGGGGTAGAAAATCATGGGCCGATCATACACCGGCAACAATTGTTTCGAGGTGATAGCTGTAAGTGGCAAGAGTCTCGTCCCTGTACCACCAGCCAAAATAATACCTTTCATAGAGTGTGATATTAATAAACCGGAAACTGCTTACAAAGTTTCATAACAGACTTCCGGATATCCTGCAAGACTTTTTTATTCCCATCGGAACGAAGCGCTTCGTCGATACAGCCGGCAATAATCTTGATTTCGTTCTCCTTCATGCCCCGAGTCGTGACTGCCGGGACACCGATGCGGACACCCGAAGGGTCCATCGGACCGCGCGGATCATCTGGGACGACATTCTTATTCACTGTGATACCGATCTGATCAAGCATTTTTTCTGCCTCTTTACCCGTCACGCCATAACTTTTCACCACATCGATGACAATCATGTGGTTCTCGGTGCCACCAAAGAGAATCTGGGCACCTCGTTTCATCATTTCCTTCTCCAAAACTTTGGCGTTCTTTAAGACCTGCTTAGCATACTTACGAAACTCTGGTCTGAGCGCCTCACCAAAAGCGACAGCCTTAGCAGTAATCGTGTTCATGAGCGGACCACCCTGTAGTCCCGGAAATACGGCTCGGTCCACCGCCTTGGCCAGAGTTTCACGACAGAGAATAACACCTCCCCGCGGACCACGGAGCGTCTTGTGTGTCGTCGTCGTCACAATATCAAAGTAGGGTACTGGATTCGGTATAGCACGACCAGCCACCAGCCCCGCGATGTGAGCCATGTCCATCATGGAATAGGCGCCCACTTTTTTAGCAATAGCCGCGATCCTCTCATAATCAAGCTGACGAGTATAGGACGAAAAGCCGGCCAGTACCAGCTTTGGTTTTACCTGTTTGGCGAGCTTCTCGAGCTTGCCATAATCAATGCTCCCATCTGCTTCAGTTTTGTAGCCAACAAAACGATAGACTTGGGCTGGCAATGTGAGCGGATGGCCATGAGTGAGGTGTCCACCATGTGAGAGATCCATCCCGAGGATAGTGTCGCCGGGTTTCAAGATGGCGGAATACGCAGCAAGATTGGCCGGAGCCCCCGCGTGTGGCTGGACATTGGCGTGTTCTGCTCCGAAAAGCTTCTTCACCCGATTGATCGCGATCGTCTCCACCACATCGGTAAACTCCTGACCGCCGTAGTAACGCCGCCCCGGATACCCCTCCGAATATTTATTGGTAAAGACCGTCCCTGCCGCCTCAAGTACCGCTTCTGACACGTAGTTCTCCGAGGCAATCATCTCGAGCCCCTCCGCCTGGCGTTTTTCTTCGCCGAGCACCGCCGCATAAATTTCCTTGTCAGCTTTTTTCAAAAGTGGATGTTTCATCATAAAGGTTCAAAGTAATTTTCAATTCTTAATTTCCAATTTCTAAACCAACGAGATAATTCTTAAATTTATCAATTAAGAAACCACATCATGTTTGAAAATTGAAAATTTATCTCATAGTCCTTCCTGTATAAATTCTTCGAGTGCTTCCGTATAATGACGAAGTTTCGGACGTTTGGTGTTAAGCAGTACCGAACAGCTCGGCCGCTTGGCAGGTCGTGGGAAAGCATCACTCCCAACCGGTATCACCGTCATCCCCTTCTCTGCAAACGCGTAGAGCTCTTGTGCTGCCTCATACCAAGTGGCCGCTCCCTCGTTCACCAAATGGTATGTTCCAAAACCATTTCCTGATTCAAGAAGCTCTTTGGTTGCTTGAGCCAAATCGGGAGCGTACGTAAAACAACTTTTTTCATCATCCACGGCCATCACCTCTTTTTTGGTCGTTGCCTGTTCCAGCATGACCGCAAAAAAACTCCGTTTGGCCTCAGGACTTTTCCCTGGTCGTCCAAAGAGCTTGGAGAGACGGATGAGATAGTAGTCACTCGTCCCTTCTCGCACGGCGCGCTCTCCGGCGTACTTACTCTCGCCATAACGAGAGAGTGGGTTCGGAAGAGCCTCTTCATTATACCCTACTTGGGATGATGAACCAGCCCCACAACAACCACCCGCTTCGCCCGAGGCTCCCCGAGGCGAGCCGCCACAACAACCCGTCCGAGCTTTGTTTTCTTCCAGTGCCCCGTCAAAGACATAGTCTGTCGAGTAGTGCACCAGTCGAAAATTGAGTTTATTGCCAATTTTGGCCAAAAATTTCGGGATATCCCGATTGAGGAGCAGTGCTTTCTGGTACTCACTATCATCGGTCTCGCACCGATCCACAGCATTGTACGCCACCGCATTTATCACGAAATGGGGTCGTACCGCCAAAATACGCTCCTCTGCCAAAGGAAAATCCGTCAAATCAATATCTTCTTTGTCCCACGCGGTTACCTCATACTGCGAGTCACACGAAAACGCCTGGACCAATTCCTGCCCAAGCATCCCAAGACTCCCGAGTATGAGCACCTTCTTTGTTTCCATTTATCTAGTATACCAATAGGACTCCTTCTGGTCACCTTGACAATGATGTTTAATACTATTATAGTAACAAACTCTCTTTAACAATTTTCAACCGACAGGGGAATGCTTCATGAGCACAACCTTCCTTACTCCGAGCTGCTCTCTTCGGCAACTCATCACTGACATCAACTCTATTCACGCCAAGAAGAATGAGCGCGAGAAGATGTTCACAACTCCTATTGGCTGCCTCGTCTTCATCGCAGCCTCCTTAAAGGCAATCAACAGCGAAATAATCAAACGTAACGGGCGACGTCTCCCAAGTCTTCTTACAGGCTTTACCAAACGTCTCTTTACCCTTGTGGGACTCTGGGGTATTGATCCATTTCTGACCACTCTCCAGCTCAAGTATCCAGCTTCTGGCTGCAGCTACTGCCACGCACTTCCTTGCTCGTGCGGAGCCACTAAGGAGAAGCCCTGGAAACAAGAAGGTAACATCAGGCTTGGGGCTGACCAATCAGAGTGGTCATTAAGTGAGTGGCAAAGCCACCATCTTCTGGTATATGGGATGAAAAACTCGACTCTTTCCTCTGATCGGCTCGTTGCCTGGCAAGGAGAGGAATTTCTTGAGACATTCATCGCCATCGGATGGCTTGAGTATGCCAGAACGCATTCTCTCCCAACGCATTCAGGCGTAGAAGCCCTCGCTCAAGAACTGCCGGATTTGTTCATGCGCACTCTCGCCATTGCCAACCACCAAGTCATCGATATCGAGACACTCCTCATCGAGCGCTACCGAAATGGATGTGCCAAATGTCAGGAACGCTTTTGCATTTGTCCCGACACGACAGGTGACTTCGAGCTCTTCGAACAACACACTCTCGCTGGCACTCGACCAGCCAAGGAGTAAAGCCGAGCCACGTCTCATCTCAAGAAGCGTCCTACGCTTCTTTTTTCTTACTATTGATTCGTATCAAAAAATTCAATCAACCTTATTCCGTTCACGGATTTTTTGCACCTTATGATCGAGTGCGCTCATCACATCAACATTCATGGCCTTGGCGAGCATAAAGGTCGTGATGAGCACATCAGCAAACTCGTCCTCAAGGTGAGCTGCCTCACGGCCAATCATTTTTTCCTGACGCTGGCCATCGATGGAAGCCAGGACCTCGTCGCAGAGTTCGCCATATTCCTCGCCCAATTTAATCGTTCGGGCAAAGACATGTTCCCGATCAGTGAAATCTCCTGTTCGTCGTCCGCGAAACATCGCATCCTGATCATTTATAAATTGTTGTAACTCTTCGATGGTCATACTACTTTTCTAATTTCAGAAATTCTCCCTCACTCACTACTTCAATCTTTTCATCCGTTATTTTGAGCGCTGACTGATCATCAAGTGCGTACACAGTACGAGGAAATTGTTCCTTCATTGATTGGATCAGTGGAGAACGGAGATGTGCAAAATAGTCAGAGTTGAGATGTGGAAGAATTGAGAAATTGTATAGCCCAATCCCCTCTTCGTTTCCCTCAAAAGATTCTTCCGGCCACAACTCCCGAGTGAACGCACTCGACAATAGTCTACCTACAACCATACTCCCCGCGCTGATACCCATGTAAACTCGAGTCTCGAGAAGTTTTGGTAGCGCTTCTGCCACTCCACTCTCACGCATGACACGCGCCAGATACTGTTCATCTCCTCCACCAAAACACAGTACATCTGCCGACTCAAAACGAGCGATCCAATTCTTCTTTGGTACAGCCGCGATATCAGCAATATCAAAAGACTGGAGACCGAGCTTGAGAAAATCATGGTAATTCCGCACCAACCAACTTTTATCATCAGCGACGAGATTCGCCGCCGTTGGCACAAATACTACCTTCGTTTCACTAGCTGGCTTTCCAATCAATTCAAACAAAGCTTTTTCAAGAGAGCTATTTACTATGCCAGCTGAGGTGAGGAGAAATTTCATAGACAATATTTTAGTCTGCGTATGCTTCAAGAATTACGAGTTTCTGTTTTGCGGGAATTTTTAAGCTAACTTCAGGAAATATTTTTCCTTCCCGAAGCCCAAGAATAAATTCATCCATCAGGGAAAGTCCGGGGTAAAGATGCAAATCATAAACCGTCTCATCAAACTTAAGATCCCCTACAAAAATAGGTAATTCTACCAATACATACGTTGCAAGCTCTTCAATCTGAGATAGTTCTAATCCCTCCAACCTATCCCCCATATTCAATCGAACGATTTCTATAAGATTTTTCTTGAAATCTTCATCAGAACGAAAAATTTTTTCAAGAATTTTGAATCTTTCCCGATACCAATCAGTACAAGCCAATTCACCCCATCTCACTACTTTTATTTTCTTTCCCTCCTTAATCGTTAATGACGAAATCACCTCACGTAAAAGAAAATCAACTTTGTCACCATTCCTACACGCTTTAGCAAGGGCTGTTTGAGCTGGCATACTCTCAAAAACTCGATAGTTGATACTATGCGGTTCATCTGCAATGACTACCAAGACTCCACTCTGAGCAATATCTAAACAAGATCGAATATAGTCTGCTAAATGCTCTTGAGTAAAGTATTTATTTCCAAGACTAATACCAATCCAAGGATTAAACTTTCTAGAGGTCACCTCATCCTTGCTTACGTTACGGTAATCGGTAACTTTCATAAATTATTTTCCATATTGCTTCTCGTAATATTCCTGATACTCCCCGCTTTTTACATTCTTCCACCAATTCTCGTTTTGCTTGAACCACTCAACCGTTTTGGCGAGCCCATCTTCGAGAGTAACCGTCGGCTCCCAACCAAGTTCGGTTTTTATCTTGGTAAAATCGATGGCGTAGCGCCGATCATGACCCGCCCGATCTGTCACGTATTCAATCTTGCTCTCGTCCTCATCAAGGAGCGCAAGGAGCTTTTTGACGATAACAATATTTTCCCGTTCGGCATTGCCACCTATGCAGTAGGTCTCGCCGATTTTCCCCTGATGAATGATGAGATCGATAGCGCGGCAGTGGTCCTCGACGTAGAGCCAGTCACGCACCTGGAGACCGTCACCATACACCGGCACCGACTTGCCCTCAAGAATATTGGTGATAGCAAGTGGGATGAGCTTTTCTGGGAAATGATAGGGGCCGTAGTTATTGGAACAGTTCGAAATCGTCACCGGGAGACCATAGGTATGAAAATACGCCCGGACGAGATGATCAGACGCGGCCTTCGAGGCACTGTAGGGACTTCTCGGATCATACGGGGTCGATTCACGAAACGGTGCATCATCTTTCCCGAGCGCTCCAAACACCTCATCAGTAGAAACATGATGAAAGCGCTTCCCATGTTTCTTGGCCGCCCCGAGGAGCACGTACGTCCCATGGACATTGGTTTCGACAAAAGTACCCGGGTTCATGATGGACCGGTCGACGTGTGACTCGGCTGCAAAATGTACTACGATATCACATGCTGCTACGAGCTGATCGACGAGCGTCGCATCCGTGATGCTCCCCTTTACAAACCGATGCCGATCGTTCCCTTCGGCTGCCTGCAAATTTTCGAGATTTCCCGCATAGGTGAGATCATCGAGTGTTACCACCTCATACTCTGGATACGCGCGGAGGATATGATGGACAAAATTACTGCCGATAAACCCTGCCCCACCCGTGACCAAAAGTTTCATAGTATTATTTTTCAAAGGTAAATTCCTGCACGATATTTTGAAGCAATGGATGCTGTTCATCTTTGGCGGAAACAATCGGCTGCGCTACTTCCCACGTAATGCCAAGAGCCGGATCATTCCAAAGAATGCCTCGTTCGTGGTCCTTGGAATAGATATTGGTACACTTGTAGAGAAAAAAAGTCTCGTCTTCAAGTACAGCAAAGCCATGAGCAAAGCCCTGGGGAATCCATAACTGTCGATGGTTGTCACCGGAAAGCTCCACCGCCACATGCTTTCCATAGGTCGGCGAACCAACACGGATATCAACCGCCACATCAAGCACCCGCCCGCGCAGCACCGTCACAAGCTTGCCCTGAGCAAAAGGTGGCGCCTGATAATGTAATCCCCGCACAGCACCTTTATTTGATACAGAAAAATTATCCTGAACAAAACGCTCAGAAGGATCGAGACCAAGAAGCTCCTGATAACGTTCTGCCTGAAACAACTCCATAAATGAACCGCGATCATCGGCGTACACTTGAGGCGTGAGAATAACGACACCCTCCAAAATCGTCTCTTCTGTTTTCATAAAAATATATCGTAAAAAGCATGCTCTCTCATTCTAAAATATCCCCTAGATTATAGCAAAAACCGCCCCGGAGGGCGGTTTTCTGAGACTAGAGACGGATGTCATTCATCACGTCATCGAGAGTCTTTTTTTCTTCCGGAGCCTTGGGTTCTTCCGTGGCTGGAGCTGAAACAAACGAATCTCGCGACTCTCGATGCGGTCGTTCTGATCCCTCCGGTTCATTAATCTTCAGGTTCACTCGGGCGTTGTTTCGAGCACCGATAACCCGGAGGAGGGTCCGGAGCGCTTTGGCAGTCATTCCCTCGCGACCAATGACCATTCCCATATCCTTTGGGTTCACATCAAGAGTGATGAGTACGCCCATTTCGTCTATCTTTCGTTCTACCTTCACATCGTCTGGATTATCGACGAGCATCTTGACGACATACTCGATAAAATCCCGATCCTTCATTGCGTTGTCAGTCATATGACTAGAGCCTCACGGATTAATGTTTGTGCGTCCCCTTGTTTCACATATTACTCTTTTTTTGTCGAGTCTGCAACCATCGTTGTCAATATTTCTCGACGTGATTTCTGAAAAAAATACCCAATGATGAGGAACGTGGCCGCCGGCGAAATCCATTCCGGTACATGAATCCCAAATCCCTCAGCAATCATCACCAGATCGAGACAGAGCACAGAATACATGGCGCCATTTTTGAGGTAGACATATTTCTTCACTCGCTCGACATTAGCCGACGTTAACTGACGCACGATAATGGCACCGATACCACTTCCAAGGAGAATGAGCGGCACCGACAACGTAAAGGCAAAAGCCCCGAGTACTCCGTCTATAGAGAAACTCATATCAATAACCTCAAGGAACAGAATTTTACTCATGTCAGACATGCGACTCTCAAGCAATCGCCGTTCGGTTTCTTCCGCATGCTGACGAAACCCATGAGTGATGAAAAAGGCTGTCGAGCCAACAATTGCTCCAAAGGCAAGCGCCGGATTTTCTGCCAGGGCAAACCAGACGATAACCAGAAGCAGTACCGATACTACTGCATAGAACCATACTCCTTGTTCCATAAAAAAACACTCTGCGCGCAAGCCGAAACGTTTTGCCTCAAGAAAGAGCCAGTGCAAAAACAAAAACAGGAGGAAAACACCGCCCCCCATGAGAAGCACCGGGGCCGAGGATTGGATTGCTTCCGTCACGACTGGATCATTAGAAAAAGTAGCAGTAAATGATCCCAAAAACCCGAGACTGGGAACGGTTGCAAAGACGATAAGCCACGGAAGCAACCCCCGTACAACAAAAACAGCGAAGAATATTCCCCAGGTTAGAAAAAAGCGCCGCGCCTTATGTCCCATGGTTGAGAGCACTTCGGCATTGATAACAGCATTATCAATACTCGATACGGACTCAAACAAAATAAGTCCGAATATGATGAGCAGACCCGAAAAAATGTCCATAGCAAAAGGGAGTCAGTTATGCTCGTTCATTTTCTCATCTTATACTTCCTCTGTCCATTCAGCCGGCGCTGTAAAAATCTTTTTACGCCAATCATCTGACTGCCGACAAAGAAAAGAAGTGGCCGTACGCGGATCAACCAACAATTGTTCCGTCACCTTCTCCATCCGCATACCCTGAGAACCCTTAATCAAAATGAGATCCTCAGAGCGAATGATACCAAGCACTGCCTCAACAGCCGAAGGTGAATCAGGTAACCACAAAACTTGCTTCCGCGAAAACCCGTCCTTGAGCAACTGTTCATGAAGGGCTCGCATGTGTTTCCCGACCGTCACCACGATATGAACACCTGATACCTGAAGCGCCTGCGACAGAGCGGCATGTTCACGATCGGATTCTGCACCGAGCTCGAGCATATCTCCCAGTACAGCCACTTTGCGCGGCGCCATGAGCTCCCCAACCACCTCAAGCGCTGCCCGAGTTGATGAAGGAGAAGCATTATAAGTATCATCAAGTAAATAAGTATTGTCGCGGCCGGGCAATAATCGTAATCGTCCAGGTAACGGCTCAAAATTTTCCAGCGCCTCGATGGCATCAAAAACATTGAGCTTGAGTGCTACCGCTACCGCCAGGGCGGCCAGAGCAGCCGGAACATGGTGCTTGGCCACAATCCTCGGTAAACGAAGCGGTACGGTCTTCCCATCAAAGTTCACTTTAAACGAGAGGCCCTCCGCACGACGGGCTTCACGGTGAAAAACAAAATTGTCAGCATGAATAAGCGCCCCTTCATCAAAGCCGTAGGTGATGACTTTCGCTTTGGTTTTTTCTTTCATTTTGAGTGTCCGACTGTCATCAGCATTCAGGATAGCAAAGCCGTCTTCTGGTAAGGTGGCAATGATTCTCCCTTTCTCGCGAGCAATGGCATTAAGCGTTCCGAAATAGGCAATATGGCTTGAGGAAATCTGGGTCACGATACCAATTTTCACCGGTACAAACTGAAGGAGAAAATCCATATCTCCAGGGCGGTCGATACCCATTTCGAGTACCAATACCTGAGGATATTCCGTCGGCACCATGACCAGATACAACCAACGAACAAAAACTCGGAACCAACCAAGGATTGAACCGCCGCCACTTTTGGCGCCGATAATCGTCAGTGGTATACCAATTTCGTTGTTATAATTCCCTTCAGCCTTACGAACCGTATACTCAATTCCCAATACTAGAGCTACTGCCTCCTTGGTAGAGCTCTTCCCCACGGAGCCAGTAATCCCGACAATAATCGGCTGGTACTTTTTGAGCACGACTCGGGACATGAAGCGAAGCAGTCGTTCCAATATTTTTCTTTTGGTCATGGGCATAATACTCACTTTAGTGGTTGTTCGTCTCCTCGGTTGGCTTAACCTTGGCGTACTCTAGCAAAAATTTCATAATCTCGCCAAATGTCGGTGCAGCACTCGATTCGGCCCACTCAACATTTTTTGGATTATCCAGCTTTACCAAAACGACAAATTTTGGATCATCCAGAGGCGCATAGCCCACAAACGAACCAATACTCTGTCCTTCCTCGTATCCCTTTGCTCCGCTTTTAGCCACCTGGGCAGTCCCGGTCTTTCCGCCGACGAGATATCCCGGAACATCGGCTCGTTTGCCGTGCCCATTCACGACGACACTGCGCAGCATCTTACTAATTGAACGACTGGATTCCTCGCTGATAACCCGCCGTATCTCAACTGGCGCATACTGTACTTCGTTTCCATCGGCATGAATTATTTTATCAATAACTTTCGGCTTGAGGAGCCTTCCTCCATTCGCGAGCGCCGCATAGGCACTCACCATTTGAATCGGTGTTGCCGTAATACCCTGCCCAAACGAAGCAGTAAAGAAATTTATCGTAGCCCGTTCATTTTCCAGATTTCGTAAATTACCAGCAAGCTCTGCCGGCAACTCCACCCCGGAACGTACACCAAACCCAAACCGCTTGAGATAATCTCCGAAAATACGATTTCCAACCAACTTTTCAACAAAAATAACTCCCGTATTAATTGATTGGTCCAGTACCTTGTACATATCACTTCGCCCATACACCTTGTCTTCAGCGTTACGAATAGTATAGCCCGCCTCAGCCACCAAACCAGTATCAACATATTCGGTATTAGGCGATACCTTGCCCTCATCGAGACCGATAGCCATAGTGATAGGCTTCATGATAGAACCCGGTTCATAGGCGGAACTGACTGCCTGATTGAGAAAAAGCGAATAATCTTCTTCTTTCGAATAATTATTGGGGTCAAACTGCGGCGATGTTGCCATGGCCAAAATATTACCCGTTTTCGGGTCCATCACGATAGCCGTAGCACGATCAGCGGCATACTTTTCAATTGAATCCTTAAGAATTTTTTCTGTTTCATACTGAATGACCCGATCCAAAGTCAGTACCACGCTATCGCCATTCTCGGCATGATCAATCGATCGATCAGAAAGTGGGATCCAACGACCACTCGCGTCCTTCTCCTGAGTCAATGTCCCAGTTTCGCCCCGTAATTCACTATCGAGTGACGCCTCAATACCATACCCACCAGCTCCTCCCTTTTCACCGAGACTAGCAAAACCAATAACCTGAGCTGCCAGCTCACCAGCAGGATAGTATCGGTATTTTTCTGGTACCAAATTCACGCCCTTGAGCTTTAACTCCTTAACGCGATTCACTTCATCATCAGTAAGTCGCTTCTTGATAATTTCAAAAGGGTCGTTCGGGCGGGCCAACTTGTCTCGAATTTCACCGACCTCTATGCCCAGTGCTCGTGAGAGCTCAACGGCCACCATATCTTTTTCTTCGATATCTTTCGGAACAACAAATACCATCTGATACTCACGATTGACCGCGAGTGGATAGCGATCCATGTCACCATCATGCATATAAATCTCGCCACGATCAGCAGAAAGCTCGAGCGAGGCGTTATGCTGCGATTCTGCCAAAGCAACCCATTTATCATGGGATAGAACTTGCAAAAAAAAGAGCCTGACGATAACAGTCAGTCCTACCAGCATCAAAAAAGAAAGAAGGATCCTGACACGGACAACACTGCCCAAAAGGGCAGTTCCGGGGGCCTTTTTTTTGTTCTGATAGTTTTGTGTATGACGCATATCTCCTGGTATCACAGAATCACGAGACCCAAGAGTCCTGCATTAGCGGAGCGCTACCGGTACGCCTTGTTCTGAGGCAACCGGCGCAGCGGATTCTCGTTCTTCGATGTATTTCACGTTGTCGAGCTTTTGCATTTGGAGTTCTTCTTCAGCGCTCTCGATACGTGATAATGAACGTAAATCAGCCTCTGCGATACGAAGTTCGGCATTCTTTTGTTTGAGTGCATCTATCTCTTTTTCCAGGGTCCGCATGTGATAGCCCTGAACCGCACTTTGGTTGACCGCATACAGGTAACCACCACCAGAAACAAAGAGGGCGGTCAATACGGCCAACAGGAACATATGGACCGACCCGGGCAACTCGCGTGAAGCCTGTTTCGGGACCCAAGTCGTCATCATTTTTTTACGACGTGTCACTGACATATGAATTTGTATTTTTATTTTTCTGCCCAGAGCAGACAATCCTCAACTCGGTTTTTCCCCTAACTTCTCTATCACTCGGAGCTTGGCGCTCCTGGCCCGTGAATTGTCAGCTATTTCTCGTTCGCTCGCCACGATTGGCCGCTTGGTAAGTATTCTAGCCTTTGGTGCTTGACCACAACGACATACCGGAAAATTCGGCGGACAGATACAACCCTGAGCTACTTCTCGAAAAAATTGCTTGACCCGGATATCCTCACCAGAATGAAAAGTGATGATAGCAAGTCGTCCTCCCGGATGAAGAACCTGAAGAGCCTGCTTAAGAAATGATTCCAGGTGATCAAACTCGCGATTGACCGCAATTCGGAGCGCCTGAAAGGTCTTGGTAGCCGGATGTATCTTCATCGTCATCCGCTTACGCTTTGGGTAGACCTCAGCAATAAGCTCAGCCAATTGATGCGTCGTCTCAATCGGTTGTTCCTCACGCTCCTTCACGATACCGTGGGCAATCCGCCGATACTCCGTTTCGTCACCGGCGCGCAGCATATCCATGAGCGTCTGCTCAGAGTAAGTATTAACGATGTCGCGGGCTGTGAGTGTCGTTCGCTGATCGAGTCGCATATCAAGTGGCCCGTTCTGCTGAAAACTCAACCCCCGAGCACCGTCCTCAATCTGATCTGAAGAAAAACCCAAATCAGCGAGTATCGCATCCACCGATGGAACGTTCAGTCGTTCCAAGACCGTCATGAGATCCGAATAATTACTCCCCACAAGGACAAGTCTCCCCTCCTTAGAGGCTTGTGTAAGTGATTCATCGGATGACACAGCGGTCTTGAAACGACTGAGAGCCCTCTCATCAGCATCAAGCCCGATAACGCGTCCGGTTGGTGATACTTCTGCGAGCATCATCCTTCCATGCCCGCCACCGCCTACGGTTGCGTCTACCACCGTCATTCCTTTTTGAAGGTGCAGCATTTTTCGTACTTCCTCGTACAACACCGGTACATGCTTCGTCATACAATCCAAGAATCAAAAATCAAAATGCTCTCCACTCCTTCCTTTCATTTTTTATTTTTGAACTGTATGCGTACGTTTGGTGTTAATAGATACCGAGCTTGCCGAGATCTTCTGCAATCTTGCCCGTATTCTTTTCTGCCTGATTCTTATATTTGTTCCATTTCGTCGTATCCCAGATTTCCAATCGATTGAAGAGCCCCACAATCGTCACATCCTTTTTTAGTCCACCGTCCTGTTTGAGATATTCTGGCAAAAGTACCCGTCCCTGACTATCAAGCTCTACATCAGCAGCACCAGCAAGCATCACTCGAATAAAACTGCGCGTGCCCGCTTCGCCAACGGGGAGCGTACCGAGTTTGGTGGCCAGCTCCTCCCATACCTTCATCGGATAGACAAAGAGGCAACTATCGAGACCACGTGTCACCACAACTTTATTCCCAAGTTCACCACGAAACTTCGAAGGAAGCGCCAGGCGTTTCTTGGGATCAATCGTATGTGCGTATTCTCCGATAAACATGCGCGTGAAATATTCTCGGTGTGAAATTCCCCACTTTCACCCACTTTTGTTCCTTACCTCCACATTTTATACCACCCATATTCACCCGTCAACACCGGACTTATACACCAAAAAAACGGCCTTTTCAAGCCGTTTTTTAAATGAATAAATGCTTTTATTGCGTTTCCAGAACCTTTATCAAAAGTCGCACCGGCGTACCAGCCGAGCCTTTGGCGAGAAATTCGTCAGGCAGCGCAGTCATGCGCGGAGCAATATCGAGATGGACCCAGGAGTAAGCACCATCTACGAATTGCTTGAGAAACACCGCCGCGGTGATAGCACCACCATAGCGGGTACGACCGAGATTGGCCACATCACCAAATGTTCCTTTCACCTCATCATCATATTCATCCCACAGTGGCAGTGGCCAGACATAGTCACCGCTTTCTTCGCCAAGATGGCGAAGCTTTGTTTCAAGTGCTTCATCAGCGGTAAACAACGCTGTTGCTCGTTCGCCGAGAGCTCCCATCGCTGCCCCCGTCAGTGTTGCCACATCAATGACGAGTGACGGCCGATATCGTTTGGCATAGTGGAGCGCATCAGCGAGGATAATCCGACCCTCAGCATCAGTATTGAGCACCTCGATAGTCTTGCCCGACATGGAATGAAGAATGTCCCCTGGCCGATAACTCGCGCCCGACATCATGTTCTCCACTGCCGGTACCAAAACCACAATATTTTTTTTCACCCGAAGACGTGCCGCTGCTGCCAACGCATGAATAACCGCGGCACCACCCGACATATCCATATTCATACCGAGAACAGCGTCACTCGGTTTCAAATTGATACCACCAGTATCAAACGTCACACCCTTCCCAACGAGCACGATAGTCTCATTCGAAGCCGAAGATAATGATTTTCCTTTCCTTCCGCCAAAGTATTCAAGAATTATAAAACGTGATGGCGCTGACGATCCTTTACCAACACCAAGTACACCGCCCATGTTGAGTTTACCCATCTGCTTTTCATCGAGTATCCGCACAGTAATGGGTAGCCCCTTCACTGACGCTCTTGCATGACGAGCCAAAATATCAGGCGTCATGGCGCCACCAGGCATGGTAGCAATATGACGGGAACGATTCACTTCCTCTCCGATGATTTTCCCTCGAACGATACCAGCCTTCACCATCTTGTCAGAAGTACCGGAGAGGACTATGCTCTCAATCTCTGGAAAGCCACCCTGGGGCTTCGTCAAAAATTCCCGAAAGGAAAATTCTGCCATGACAAAATTCGTAACGAGGAGTTCTGCCAAATCTCCCGTGGCAATTTTCAAATGAGCAAAGTGAAACTGTCCCAAATCAATGGTTATTTTCGCATACTTTTTTGCCAATGCCTCACGCACCACCCGGCGCGCCAAGAGCATGAGTCTCCGCCTCGTCATCTTGTTACGCTCACCAACGACCAGCACCAGGGTTTCGACGCCATTCTTAATCTCCACCACACCATCTTTTCCTTCTTGTTCCAATCGCACCCGAAGCGCTCCTTTTTTCAACGTCTCTTTTTCGGTAATCTTGATGTCCATAGAATACTATCCCTTCTCAGTAATTTCTTATTGTTTACAGAGCTCCTTTATATCGCTCAATACTTCTTCCGCATGACCATCAGGTTTGACGTCCTCGTAGACTTTGGCAATCTTTCCTGTCGGATCAATAAGAAACGAAGTCCGGAGAATTCCCATATATTCTCGACCCATAAATTTCTTCTTGGCCCATACCCCATAGAGCGCCACTACTTTCTTTTCTTCATCGGCCAGCAGTGTGAATGGTAACTCGTATTTCGTAACAAATTTGGCGTGTTTCTTTACTGCATCGACACTAATACCAAGTATCACTGCCTTGGACCGTTTGAATTTAGGAAAGTTATCCCGGAACTGACAAGCTTCTACCGTGCACCCCGGGGTATCATCTTTGGGATAAAAATAGAGTACCACCCACTTCCCAACATATTCTTTAAGCGTATGCATTTTCCCCTCCTGATCAGGCAAAGTAAAATTCTTCGCCTTGGTTCCTTTTTTGGGCAACATATTTCCTGGTTCGTTATCGATTAGTTTGGAATTTTAGCACAAAAGAAAAAGCCCCGCTACGACGATGCGTAACGAGACAACTATTTGATTCCTCCTTGGCTCAGTGGGTAGCCGTTCGACCAAGGGCGGCGTTTACCTTCTCGTAAAGACGCCTGACTCCCTTGGAGCGTGTACCACGCACGTGGAGAACCTTGAGGATGGCCAGGGCATCGCCATGACGCTTCCTCCGATAGAACGCCACGGCGTCACCGAAAAGCTCGTGTGAATTCCTTCGCTCCAGCTTCCTGAAACGCGGTACGATTCCTGTCTCCGAATGTGGGCAATACTCGCCCGCTCTTTCTTCACTCAACAATTCTCACCTCTGCTCTCTACAAACAAAGAAACTCCTCTCGCGGAGGGTTTCACGTATCACCTGTCGTTCCAGGCTTTAAGAATAGTAACCTAAAATCCTTATCCCGTCAAGTCTTGAGGTATTTTCTTTCCTTGAGGCGTTCCGGAAAGTATTCTTGCTCTGCTTCTTCGGCATTCTTGAAGTCAGGGGTGTACTTATATCCTTTGCCATAGTCAAGCTCTTTCATGAGCTTAGTCGGCGCATTCCGCAAATGGAGCGGGACCGGTTCGTTCGGAAATTTTCGTACGTCCTCCTTGGCTGCTCCATAAGCAACATAGAGGGCGTTTGATTTTTTGGAGAGCGCGAGATAGACAACGGCCTGAGCCAAATGGACCTCACACTCCGGCATTCCAAGCATCTGACAAGCCTGAAAAGCCGCCACTGCCTGTGGCAGCGCGAAGGAATTAGCAATACCGATATCCTCAGACGCAAAACGGACTAGCCGTCGTGCCACGTAGATCGGATCCTCACCCGCTTCGAGCATCCGAGCGAGATAATAGAGCGAGGCATTCGCGTCGTTCCCCCGCAGTGACTTATGGAGAGCTGAAATGATGTTATAGTGCTCCTCGCCATTTTTGTCATAGAGAAGGTGCGAGCGCTTCACTATTTGCTCCACAATCTTTGTATCAATATGCGTATGTTTGAGGGCACAGGCCTCGAGCGTGTTAAGCGTCATCCGAGCATCACCTCCCGAAACAGCCGCGATAAATGAGAGCGCCTCGTCATCTGCTTGTACTTTTCTCCCAAAATATTCCTCACTTTTTTTGAGAGCCCGCTTCATGAGACCAACGAGCGTCTCCTCGTCATGCTTTTCCAAGACCAAAACTCGCGCTCGCGAGAGGAGGGCAGCATTGACCTCAAAACTCGGGTTCTCCGTCGTCGCTCCGATGAGCGTCACGGTTCCCCGCTCGACGTGCGGGAGCAGACTATCTTGTTGTGACTTATTAAATCGGTGAATTTCATCGACAAAAAGAATCGTTTTCTTTCCCTGTTTCTTGTTTTCCTCCGCTTCGGCAAAAACGGCTCGCATATCCTTCACCCCGCTCCCGACAGCCGAGAGCTGGCGAAATTCAGCCTGCGTAGCCTGGGCAATAAGAAGAGCGAGCGTTGTCTTGCCACTCCCGGGTGGTCCCCAAAAGATGAGTGATGGGACATGGTCAGCCTCAATCGCTTCACGGAGAAACGATCCTTCGCCAAATACTTTTTCCTGTCCAAGAAACTCCTCTAGTGTCTGGGGTCGCAATCGTTCAGCGAGTGGAATATACGTGTTGGAATCAGACATACTCTGTTTCAAGTATGATTCCTACTGGGCAATGATCCGAACCCATCACCGAAGGCAGAATAAAAGCATCCCGCACCCGATCACGGAGTGAAGCACTGACGAGAAAGTAATCAATCCGCCAGCCGACGTTTCGTTCTCGAGACTTGGCAAAGTGGGACCACCAAGAGTAGTGTCCATTCCCTTCATGAAAGAGTCGAAAGGTATCCACAAATCCAGCCTTGATAAAATTTTGAAATCCTTCCCGTTCCTCATCAGTAAATCCATGTTTCCCAACATTCCCCTTGGGATTCGCCAGGTCGTCCTCGGTATGAGCCACGTTCAAATCACCACAAAAAACAACCGGCTTCTTTTTTTCTAAGCTTTGACAGTAGGCCAAAAAAGCTGGATCCCATTGTTTGTGACGGAGTGGCACGCGACTCAAATCCTCTTTGGCATTTGGGGTGTACACGGTCACCACATAAAACTGAGCGAACTCTGCCGTAATGACCCGCCCTTCAGCACAGGGATCGCCATAGCCATCGGCCAAAAGATTGAATTTTTTAATAATCTGAGCTGGGAAACCATTAGTGACAGAGAGCGGCTTGGTCTTGGTAAAAATCGCTGTTCCGGAGTAACCCTTTCTCTCGGCCGAGTGCCAGTACTCTTCATACTCTGGCAAATCAATCTCCGCCTGACCCTCGAGAGCCTTTGTTTCCTGAAGACACAAAATATCAGGTTGATACTCCTCAATAAATGGCAGAAATAATCCCTTCTTATGGACCGCCCGAATACCATTTACATTCCAGGAAAAAATTTTAAGTGATTGTGACATACAAACGTGTTTACTTACCTTTCATCATACCAGGTCTCTTGAAAAAAAGAAAAGTCGCCAAACCTGTTTAGGCTGACGACGAAAGGTGTGGGCGATGCCTCACTGATTGAAGTACGGATGCTCGTGTCGGGGCAAATCGCGATAGTCGTCACAGGGACGACCACGGAGAATGTCCCGAATTTCACGGCACCAATCGATTGAGGTGGCGATGTATCCACCCACCTTTTTGAACCATTTGATCATGGCAGCCTCCTGAGGCATGGGGGACACGGGAACTTACTTTCCTTATACGCCTCTCGGGTATCATTGTCAACCAAAAAAGCCCTTATAAATAAAATGAACGCCGCCCGGTACCGTGAGGTAGCGGGCGGACCAACGAAGCCAGAGGGTTCAACGAGTACGGCGCACCATGCGCGCAAACTCGGCGAAATCGGCGAAATCCCTCTTCATTGCCCGGTGCACTGCCGGGTCAAAAGCGGCGGCCACAGCAGCTGCAGCCAAAAGAACCCAAAAAATCGACATGGAACTCTCCTGCGGATGCCGCAACCACCCCCGTGGTGATTACTTGGTGCCATTATACACCCAAAGACACCCTTTGTCAAGGGTATATCCATTATATATGGCTTTATAAAGCCTTTTTATGAGACTTTCCTAAGGGAAAGAAGCGAGAGTCCGTATTCTACTGCAGTCAAAAAAAATGTAGCTACGGAATACTCACGCTTCGGCAGACTACCCTCCGAGTAGCCCTTCTCAGCCTTCGTATCCCCCACTTACATTTTTTTAATTTCGTGACGAAAGAGACCCCCTCTTCTTTCCTTTGAACGCTATGGCGTCTAATTCATGAAAACGGCGCTGTTTTTCCTCAATAGCAATATCATCCGCCATTCCCCGAGCGGCAGCGGTCCCTGGCCGTGGTGAAAACCAGGCAATAAAAGTTTTGGCGAAATCCACTCGCCGAACCAAATCAATCGTATCTTCAAAGTCCGCCCGCGTTTCACCAGGAAAACCGACGATGATATCGGTAGTAAAGACCATATCAGGAATTTTTTCACGAATTCGATCGATGAGCGTGAGATACTCCTCTCGCGTATACCAACGGTTCATCTTTTTGAGTACAGCATTACTCCCCGACTGGACCGGGAGATGGAGTGTCCGATCAATTGTTTGGTGCCGCGCCATCACTTCAATGAGGGCGTCTGAGAAATCCCATGGGTTCGATGAGATGAATGATACCTTCTTCACACCGGGTAGCTCAGCGATATACTCGAGAAGATAAGGAAACAACGTTGGTATCCGATGACGACTCAAGTGTTTGACCATGATGGGCGCCACTTTCCTTCCATCGGGCAGTTGGTACTCCTCCCCTTCTTTCAGTTTTTCTTGTAAAAAGTCAGCTCCGTACGAATTGACATTCTGACCGAGAAGCACAATTTCCTCAAATCCCTGTTCCAGTGCCTCCTTCGCCTCAACCACGATATCTTCAAAGGAACGGGAACGTTCCTTGCCCCGAGAGAACGGCACGATACAAAACGCGCAGTAATTATTACACCCATTCGAGATAACAATTGAGGCCGACTTCCCTGGCTTCCGCACTGGAACATGTTCAAACCCCACTTCTTCCAGTGGCAAAAATTCCGCCTCAGGCAGCCGCCCCGTGAGACGCTTCATCATCTTACCAGAAGGTTCTCGGGCAGCCGCCCCGACGAGACAACCAGTGATAACCATCCGCGGAGCCCGGTCACCCAACTCTTGCTTGAGACTACGAACCAATCCATAGATACGCTCTTCGGCTTTGTCGCGAATGACACAGGTATTCAGAATGAGGACATCGGCCTCTTTTTGAGATGATGCTAGCTCAAAACCACGTGAACGATAAAAGCGCTCGATGCGTTCCGAATCGGCTACATTTTGTTGGCACCCAAACGTTTTGATAAAAAATTTCTCAGTCATAGACGTTCACGTAGCGTACGGTATCATTTCTCCGGCGTCAAGACAGTTTCACCAGTTGGTAAAAGCGACACCGGAATATCTTGAAATGATAGACCTTTGGTCACCTGATTGAACGTCATCTTCACGAGTAGCCCCTGCCTCGTTGCCTCCTCTTCATACTGATCAAAGACCAAGTTCCCCAGGGAATAATAGATGGTTTTTCCTTGATACAGCTCCTTCTCCTGTATCACGTGCGGATGTGAACCAATAATGACGTCTGCACCGGCATCAATAAATGAATGGGCTAATTCTTTTACCTTTGGTAGGGCCGGGACATATTCGGCTCCCCAGTGCGTATAGAGTACGACGATATCAGCCTCCTGTTTGGCTCGCGCAATATCAGTCAAAGCTTTTTCTTTCCCCTGAAAAACAAACTCGTTATAGTTAACAAGTGCCACCTTTACTCCCTTGATTTCTCTCAATAAGATTCGGTTGTCTCCAGAAAGAGGCGATCCGAAATATCCCACGTTTGATTGCTCTAAGTACTGCTTGGTTTGGATTACTCCCGCCTCATTAAAATTCAAAATATGATTATTCCCAATATTGACGGCTTCGATATGGAAACGCTTCAGTAACAAAGCAATGGAAGGATCAAAGGTAAAGAAATAGTTGTCCCGAGCCCCGATGAGACTCGTCTCACTGACTGAAGCGTTATCCGTAATAGGGCCTTCCAGATTAGCCACGACCAGATCTGCCCCAACCAGAACATCTTTGAGGTAAGCAAGTGGATAATCAATGCCACGTTTGCGCAACACCGTGCGGATATAACGATCAAACATCATATCTCCACCAAAGAGAATCTTCACCTCATCATAACGGGTCGTTTCTACCGACCTGATCCGGTGTTCCTCATGAGATAAACGATTAAACGTTTGCTGTACCGAGATTTGAATCGGGGTTAATGATAGAAACCAGAGAACAAGACCAGCAATAAAAAGAATGGAGGTTGTAAAAATAAGACCAACGCCAATTCGATTCATCATACTCCTACGTTTTGATCGATATTTTTCTCTACAATCAACTGACCGCAGGCGGCCGCAATATCATCGCCCATGGTACGACGACGAGTGACAGTCACTCCAGCATCCTCCAAACGCTTCTGAAAATCAGCGAAATCACCTGGGAGACTATCCCGATAAACACTCCCTGTGAAATTATAGGGAATGAGATTTATCCGCACCTTGCCCACCTGTCGCGCAAAACGAATGAGAGCCTCAGCATGCATCCGAGTATCATTCACCCGAGAAAGCATTACGTATTCAAAAGTAAGGTGACGACGACGACTCTCAAATTTCTCAAAATAACGATTGGTCCACTCGGCTAAACGATCGAGGAATCCATCGTAAGAACTTGGCATGATAGCCCGACGAGTATCACTGTCCGCACTGTGAAGTGATATCGCAAGACGTACCGCCGGCCAAGATTGGTCATGCAGAATTTTTTCAAGCATTGGGATGAGTCCCACCGTTGAAACGGTAATTCGAGTCATGCCGATATCAGTATAAGTAAGGAGAAGACGAAGCGCTTCTTTGACGTGATCGTAGTTGGCCAATGGCTCACCCATACCCATAAAGACGACATTGGAGATACGGCCCTCCAAGTCACTACGCTTCCCTAAAAATTCACGCCAAAACCGTATCTGATCAACAATTTCATCAGCCAACAAATTACGCGTAAAACCCATCGTACCAGTAGCGCAAAAAGTACACGCCATGGCACAGCCCACTTGAGAGGAAACGCACACCGTCCAAGCCCCCCGGGCATTTTTCATAAGTACCGTCTCAACCCGTTTTCCACCTGCCACTTCCACTACCCCCTTGTAGGTATCTTTTTTAGCACTTTCTAAAATCTGCACTTCCGTGACTGATAGCCATGAGAACTCTCGCCGCAAAACCTCGCGCATGGCAAGCGGTATATTAGAAATATCAGTAAAATCCTTAAAAAGGGGCGAAAAAAGAGCCTCTTCCATCTGACGGAGGCGAAAGGCTGGAGCTCCAGGAAAAAGAGCTCGAAATTTTTCTGCACGTGAGAGTGGGGACATAGTTTGCTATTCTACCCCAAATAAGACTCTTTGTCCATCCCCTCACTCAAGTTCGGTCCCAGTAAAAACATTGCGTACGAGCTTTGGTTTCTCCTCATGTTCTTCTGAACGACTCTGAAGACCCTTCACCGCCTCGAGAAAAGCTCGTTCCTTAAAAACAGTTTCTTTGAAATGCTGCTCGAGATAGGCTTTCTTCGTCTCAGGACTCCACTGATACTGGTAGAGATTACCGTACCAGACAGTACCGCCGTAGCCCAAAACGAGAAGGAATCCCAGAAAAAAGAATGCCTTATAATGACGATACCAAAAAAACATCAGATGCTTTCCGGAAACATATTTCTTGAATTGAGGCACTGATGGAAGACGCATAACGTTCACATTATTTACTCACGTAGATGACCGTATCAAATGTTGCCTCGAGCGAACCAGGAATCACCTCTTTTTCTGGCGCAGCAACAGAAACACTTGGTTCAGGAGCGCTCTGCCCAAAAATCAAGAAGGGGTTCTGACCGGGTCCGGCCGATGGCACACTGACAGCATCCTCGACACTTCGTTCGCGGAATTCAAGCCCGACCACATCCAAGGCAAACGGTAACGTTTCCATCCTATGAAGAAATGTCAGTATCTCGGGGTATTCACCAATAATCGAGATATTAACCCGCAAATACCGAGGATATGGGAGCATATCAATGATACCCTCATCGGTTTTAGTCTTCTTTTTATTATCCAACGCCGTTGACGTATCAGTATTACCATCAGAAGTCTTTTCTGACTTCGCTGGCTTCTTCTCCTGGATATCACTCCCGTCCTTTGAGGTGATGGCGATATGAACGCCCGATCTCTCTGCTAATCCTTCAAGCGTTTTCACGAGATCAACAATCTGCTCCTGCGAAAGCAGGATATCTAACGTATGCTCATTTTCCGAAATAGCCTCAAACTGACTCTGGAGCTCCGGCAATTTGTTAATCTGTCGTTCTCGATTTTCACGGAAGGCATAGTACTCTTGAATACCGTCCGCCTTTTCACGAATAAACGCATGAAATGGCAAAATTCCAAACCATACGATGAGCCCCATAGCCACCAGTAACGCTATGAGTACCACAAGCGGCATATATGCTCGGTATTGTTTAAAAAAATGACTCATAGTCCCTTAAGACAATCTGGAGTTATCGAAAAATCAGCCTGAAAATCAATATTCTTTTGAGAAAATAAGTTAGAAATCGGGATATCCACATCAGTAATGCACTCACCAGCATTCTTCAGATGATCATCAAAAAGGAGGAGATCCTCTCGTTTGGCTGCCTTTCCAGTCAACGATATTTTATACTCCTTAGTTACCAGATGGCTGATAGTTACGCCCTCCGGGACCAACGGACCAAGCAAAGTAAATGCTTTCGTAAAGCGAAGATGGAAACGGTCAATTTTCCCAATAACGTCCACGGTTGAATTAGTATCTTTAAACTTCTTTTCGTACTCACTCAAACGCTTTTCGTCATCAAATGAAGCCACTGGTGAGGCCTCACCCAAAGCAGTCAAGCTCTTCAATTGGTAGTCCAGAACCAGAAACGTGCTTATGAGAATACTGAGGTAAAACAACTCAAGCACAAAGAGAAGAAAGAGTTGCCACAGCAGAAAGCGAAAACGGAGACGCTGCTGAATAGCGTCTTTCTTTTCTTCTGGTAATAAATTAAGCAAAGTCTTCATATTCGTCCAAACCTCTTAATGCCAAACCGATGGCGGTAGAATATTGCACGGAGCGTCGTCTATCAATAAGCGGGATTTCTCGTCCCAATTTCACATTCACCCAAGGATTACCGGATTCAACTGGTCGACCCAGGCGCTTGGTCATATAGGGTAAAAAGCCATTCATATTGGATCCACCACCGCAAAGCACGATTGAATCAATCGTTTGAGAGTAGCGTAAACTATTGAGATAGAAATCTATCGAACGCTCTATCTCTACCGCCATACTCTCAAGTACTGGCTCGGCCGCCTTGAGAACTGGACTTTTCATGGCCAGCGACCCAAGACCATGTTTGATTTTCATGGATTCCGCTTCCTCAAAAGAAATTTTCAGCTCCTTTGATATCGCCTCTGTTACCATCTGAGACGAAAGAGGCACACTCGAAGTAAAGCACGGCGTACTACCAATAGCGATGAGGAAACTCGTCCGGCGATCGCCAATATCGACGATGAGCGTGGTATTCTTGTCATTCTTTTCTGCCAAAAGACTGCGAGCCTGAGCGATGGACTCTGTTTCAAGACCAATTACCTCGAGTCCGGCACTCTCGAGCACCTCGGCAAACTGATCCACTACGCTGCGCGCCACCGCCACCACGAGCACGCTCATTTTTCCTTTTTCCTGAGCAATATCAAGATCAAGAATCTGCCAATCATAGTAGACCTGGTCAAGTGTCAGCGGAATATTGGCCTCGATTTCCCATTTAATGGCCTCCTTTACTTCTTCTTTTCCCATTTTTGGCAACGCAATGATACGAAGGAAGGCTTTTGTTTCAGGCAACGAACAGATGACTTTCTGAGTTCCAATTTTTTTTGGACCCGCCTTGTCCATAAGATTGAGGATAGCACTTCTGACTGCCTCCGGATTCATAATTTCTCCATCTACCACATTTCCCAAAGAAAGTGGCACCGATCCAAAACTAGCAATCGAATCATGATTGCCGGATCGATCAAGCCAGACCGCTTTGATAGAGAGATCGGACAGATCGAGACCGAAAGAGCTCGGGAACAAGTCAAATATTTTTTTACGCAGGATATTCATCTTCTGTTTTCTTTTTCTTTTACTCCTATCATATCATATCTCAACATCTGAGGGCGATCATCATACCTATTGCTCCTGCCACAAATCCATCTCATATTGAGTCCCCGTTGGAAAATACGGTGGCGGGAAATAGAGTAAGTTATTATCGTAATAAAGATTACGGGTGTTATAGCCCCAGTTTTGAACTCCGTTCGTCCAGGCAAATCCATACCGCTGATTGGTGGCAATGGCACCCTGAACCGTGATAGAATTTTTGTGGTCGGTTGTTCCGTAATCAGCGCGTCCAACCTTCCCCTGCTGTGCCAAAAGAGCCCCGTCAATCCGTAAGTCCGTGTCGCTTGATTGTGGTATCGTGATATCCTGCTGACCAATAACTCCCAAAATATCACTTCCTGTGTAGCTGGAGTAAGTCAAATCATTGGCAATATAAACCGAAGGAGAGGAACCACCAACCAAATCAGCAGCTACTACCGTTACTTTCTTGTTACTAATCTGCCCTTCAAGCCAGACGTTGTCCTCAACAAATATCACACCGTCAGTGGGAATGGTGTAGTTCTGAAGACAAAGTCCGCTGCAGGTTGAGCAGGTACCCGCCCCTGACGCCCGGCGGTAACCATTGTTAGTAGCAATATCATAGGTAGGGCCGACACCCGTAATACTGGCAGATGCTACACGACAGGTATCAAACGTCCCATTCGTCTTCAAAATAATCTTTCGACCGACATCATTCGTGAGATTTGCAAAATACCGACTATTGTTAGTCCCCGCCTGAGCAACCGCCTTCATATTACTCAAATCACCCAAAACACCATTAAAATCCACTACCGCTTCTGGAAAAGCACGGCCTGCCATAAACACATCCGTCCGATTTGGCACAGTCGCTGGTGGTGCTTCCGCAGCACGATACGTGTCATTCACACCTACTCCCGGAGGAGCGTTCACGTGAGTATGGACACCGAACTCTACTCCTCCATTATGATCGGGGTCATCGTAACTTGATACCGAACTCGATACCACATTGTGAGCAACGCCATCAAAACGGATACCCTGATTAGAATGAATCTTTCCATACACTTCCGTACCTGATCCGAACCGCATGACATCATTGGCAAGGACGGCACTTTCACTCCAGGAAGGTCGACGGAAGCGTACTTTGATGACACGGGTAACACTTGGATAACGATAGGTCCAGCCGGTAGCTTTGACAGTGACGATAGTTGATCCAGTTGCAGGCGCTGTCACCTCGAGACGATACTTGCCAATAGGATCACCACCTGGGTCTTTATACTCCACTTCATACGGCGTTGCCACTCCGTACGGATTCCCCGTGGCCCAAAAAGTAGCTATCTGCTGAGCGGTCCGACCCTCTACCTGGTGTGCCAAATACCAGCGATAGAAATGAATGCCAGATTCAGCAATCTGGAAGGCCTGTTCCCGAGCGTGAGTCTGAAGCGAATACTTCGTCTGATTAGCAATAAAACTAATGATGGACGTCATGATGATCGCCATCATAAACATAATGACCAGTCCATAGGCCAGTATCGATCCCTTCAGCATTCGGGGAAACTTATTCATAGTCATTGAGGTTACGCAAATCCACGAACGATTCAATATTGATATTGTTTGGCGCATGAACCGGATCGATATTAATCAAAAGCTTCACTCGAATCATCTGAATTGTCCCGACACTCGCCGGAGTAGCTAATGGGTTATTGACGGTATCACCTGGATAATTACTGTTGTAATAATAAAATATTGGGTTATCACTTTCATTTACGACGTAGTTAGTGACAACTGACACGACACTATCGTTGGCCGGATAGGTAACAGGATTGGTCGCTAACGGATTACTCACTCCCTGCTTTAACTGGTCGTTGGCCTGGTCAAGATAGTAATGTACCTTCTCCACCACACCATCGTCATCTATATCGCAGTAAAATACCAGATCAAAACCATCCGCTGACTTGATAGGAAAATCACCATTATCGGCCTGTTGAACGCCTCGTAACTGGATAACAATTTTATTCGTCGCCCGTGAAGCTGCCGACGAGGCCATTCCCTCTTCTAATACGAATTTATTGTTATCCCACATTTTAGTAAAGAGCAGCGTCATACCCTCCATAGCAAGAAGGGCTACACCAATAGCAATAAGCATCTCAATGAGAGACATGCCGCGTAATGCTTTCCTGGGAATTGCCAACATATACATTAGGGAGTCATGTTGATAGTTTTTGTCTGGAGCGCTCCGTTCACACTGGCCGTCGATGAGGCATTCGAGTAACCCGCCATCGTTACCTCTATATCATAAGTCCCGTCGGAAAGAGCCGGGAGCGAGGTCGGAAAATAAGCAATACCGTACTGATCCGTATTGACTGTTGCATCGTACCCGAGCGTCGTGTTCGACACGTGGACACTCGCACCTGATAACACGTTACCACTCCCCTGATCTTGAACGGTTATTTTAAGTGAACCAATTGACTTATCGAGAAGTACCGCAGTAATGTCTGCCGCAGATCCAGCAATAGCCGTAAAACCATTGGCGACTGGACTCTCTGGAGAGAGCTTGTAAAGGTCGTAGTTCGCATTCGTAATCGTCACCGTATACTGCCCCCTGCTTTCATCCGCATAATTCGCTTCACCAGAAGCATTGGTTGTTCCAGATTGTGTAAAACCATATACCGTAGCACTCGTCACAGGATTGGTACCCAGCACTCGACCACCCGTTATGGTATAGCCAATGTTCGGAATTTCTGTTCCGAAAGGATCCTTGGTCGTCAACGTAATATCCGATGCCCGATCCATTACCATAGTTTTTTGATTGAGCACATTGGCTACAACAGAAGCATGGACATCAACCGGATTGTACGCCGTGGTAGGATAGGGCGGAAAAGTTGTTGCTCCATAGTATCCATTTTTTGAAACAGTTAAGGTGTACTTCTGTGTGCCAGCTGGTGCCCCCGGGAGCGTCAAATTTCCCGTTGAGTCGGTCGTACCAGTCGTATTGATACCAGATGTCGCATTCACAATATGGACACTCGCCCCACTGACACCTGCTCCACTCCCATCCAAAATATTGATGGACAATACCCCGCCGCCACTTGACGTTTCCACCCCTTTTGGTGAAAAGTTTCCAAAAATTACGACCGTCTGATCGGTGCCAAGCTCACCCCAAGAGACCGTAATGCGTACCCGCTTATAGTCGGTAGGGATAGTGTCCTTCGAAGCACCAGACCCGCCAGATGTCCCGTCGAAAGTATCATCCACATACTGTACAAACGTATGGACCGTGTATTTCACCGTATTGACACTAATCGTTTCGCTTTCCGCCAAACTGCCGGCCGGAATACCCGTGGTTGTACCAATGGCCGCATAGTCAATACTACGAATAATCTCCATTTTTTGATTGGCAAGCGCCGTTGCCCCCAATCGATTTTTTGATTCAATAATGAGTCGTGTCCCCACTGAATAGGTCTCCACAAAAACCACACTGATGAGAGCGAACAAAAACAAAAACACCATCGCCTCAATAAGCGTATAGCCGGAGAGTGTTCGCCGTGACCCAAGATGCAGTTCCATGACCTCTATTTAATATTTTCCAAAACACTGTACATTGGCTGAAGCATCGCGACCGCAAAAAATCCCACGCCACCACCGATGAGGAGCATGAGGATAGGCTCGATGATTGAGGACATATTTTTGGTGATTTGTGAAACTTCTTCCTCGTAGAACTCCGCCAAACGCTGGAGTACCACTTCTGTTTTACCCGTCTCCTCACCTACTTCAAGAATCTGGGGCACCAAGAGCGGGAAGAGACGCGGGTACCGACTGATGACCATGGAAAGCTCAGTTCCTTTCTGAATCTCGGCAATAGCCGCATTGAGCGCATCCTTATAGTACAGATTGGAGAGAGTCTTTGAAATAATAGTGAGAGCGTTCACTACCGACACACCACTCTTGAGTAGCGAGCTATAAATACGGGCGAAGCGGGCGCAGTTTACTTTGACCACGATATTTCCCACGATTGGCATCCTGACAAAGACAAACCCAAAAAAACGCTTCCCCGGAATGGTACCCGAAAAAACCTTGGTTCCAATAATAAGGGCAAGCGATACTCCGATGGTAATAAAAGCATGGTTCCGCACGAAATCACTGATAGCGATAATAACCAGTGTCGTTGCCGGAAGCTGCACATCCATATCCTGGAATACTCCGGTAATTTTAGGGAGAATGTAGACCAGCATGAGAATAGCGATACCAATCATCGCTACCACGATCACGGCCGGATAAATGAGGGCTCCACGAACCTTGGAAAGCAAATCGTTTTCCTTTTCGAGCTGCAAAGCTAATATATCAAGCACTTCTTCAAGATTTCCCGATACTTCACCCACGTACACCATGTTCACAAAGAGCTCATCAAAAACGGATGGATACTTGCCAAGACCCTCAGAGAGAGTTTTCCCGCCCTGTAGGTCATCATTCACATCATCAAGAATCTTTTTAAACGTCTTATTTTTAGTCTGAAGCGAAAGATTATGCACTGCCCGAGACACGGTCAGGCCAGATGAAACCATCACCGACAAATTTCGGGTAAACGTCATCTTTTCCTTGAGTGGCACTGATTTGAACCGGTCTAAAAATCGCACACTTAAAGACGTCGCTACCTGCTCTTCCTTGAACGAAGTGAGCAGTAGCCCTTCAGCCCGAAGCTCTTGAGCGAGCGACTTTTCATCTTTGGCTTCACGCTCTCCACCAGAAGTCTCGCCAGTGGAAGAATTTTTTGCAGTATAGAAAAACTTCGACATGTGGGTATGTGTTTTTGGACTTTCATGTTGAAAGCCTACTCACAGTATACCACAATTTCAAACGCTGAGACGCTCTTTAAAACACTGAAACACTCTCGGGCCACGCGGACGAGGAAGAAACACTAGTGCCTCATCGCTCACCTCGATGAGACTCCCCTCGAGATGAGTTTTTGGATTGGCGGCTATCTTTTTTCTCTGCCAAGACCTAAGCCAAGACTCAATCATAAACCAATCGCCGATTCGTTCCAATCCATTACGCAAACGCTTGGCCAACGTATTTTCAGATACCAGCCACAAGCTCGACAAGACCGTAGGAGCATAGTTTGGTTTGAAATCTCGAATCCAGCGATTTTTGAGCTCAAATATCTGAAAAAGCGGAAACGAGAGAAGTGGGATCAGAAAACGATATTCGTGAGCCGAGTAGAGATCCTTCGTAGCAATCTCGAGATGATTATCCGTGACAAAATAGTTGAGACAAGCACGATTGTTGATTTTTATCCCATGCCGTCTTTTGCCAATACTGTGGAGAAAAGCCGTGAGGATGGTTCGTCCCATCCAGATTCTCCCCGATCGAAGAACCACCAACATATCCCAGTCGCTACCACGCATACCATGTTTCATCGAGAGACTCCCCGTCGCTCCTATCATTCGGATATACGGTACAAAAGCGAGAATACGAGCCAGCCGTTTCATCCCCTTCAGTTTTTTCACAGACAGCTTTTCCCGCTCAATCCGTTCTGTTACCAAGTGAGATCGACCTGGTAAAAAATAAAATCCATCCTGTTGTTCTAGTTTCTTCGTAAGCTGCTCACCATGAAGCAGGTTCCATACTTCGCCTAGCGAAACTGGACCAGACAGTCCATGATCACGATTATATTCAATCAGATGTTTCCAAATCTCAAACACCGTCAACGGAAAATCCATGACGTCATAGTACGTCACTGTCGCCGCAATATTTTTGCCAAGCTGATAACTCACACGTAAACTTTAAAGCTCAATTTTGATTTGACATTATCAGGTTCATTTTACCATTTTCAGAACACTCGTTCACTATTGACGCCCCTCTTTTTCTATGCCTTAATACTTCCAAATAGCACCCTTCACAATCAACTGCGAAAGGATCCAGGTGAAAACTCCTGCCAAGGTTACGCTCATCCTAGTAGGCCTGATGCTCCTCAGTGGAACAACCGCGATTGCCATCGGAACCCCGCTCTATTTCGCTGGAGCCGACGTACCGCCATGGGCGAGTTTTCTCTGTCCATTCCTTGTTCTCTGCTACGGATTGATGGCTCTCTGTTTCATGGTTGCTGCCGTCTACGGCAGTCTCCTGGAACCAGGATACTGGATAACAAACGAACCATCTTCCGACGGATAGCATTCCGTACCAAGCACTGCACCCTCGCTATACAGGGTGTTCTTTTTTTACTCAAAAAATACTTTAGAGTTGAGTTTCCAAAAAATATCTTCCATTTTCTTACCCTATCATTCCCACCGAACATCTCTGACTCGCTTCATCGAACAGGGAGCTGTCCTGTACCAGGGTGTCAGTCACGCTCGACTGTTACCGATACGCTCATCAGAGATGTTGCCGCCGGGAACCGGAGAAAGAAAACGAAAGAATATTTTAGAAAACTTAATGATGTTTCTTTCTCCCAAGAATTCTTTTGGGCGACTTTGTAGCCAAAAGCAGGTCTTTTCGTTGTGTGAAAAGTTTCGGCGTACAACGTCAGAGAGAATCTCGCTGGGATCCTCTCGGCACAAAAGAGTTGCTTGGGAGTAAGAAATCACCGAAAAAATCACAGATACTTCGCGGTGAAACTCCGCTTACAGGCTTTCAGTTTTTCCGGCGGGCCCGCAAAGATGAGCTCGCCTCCTTTGGCGCCACCCTCCGGTCCCATTTCGAGTACCCAGTCCGCCGAAGCAATAACATCAATGTTGTGTTCAACCACGAGTACGCTGTTCCCTTTATCAACGAGTGCCTCGAGTACCTCGAGGAGACGTCTCACGTCCTCAAAGTGTAATCCAATAGTGGGCTCATCGAGAATATAAAGTGTTTTACCGGTTGATTTACGAGCCAGTTCAGTCGCCAGTTTGATACGCTGAGCCTCACCGCCCGAGAGATTGGTAGCACTCTGACCCAAGACCAGATACCCGAGGCCTACCTCCTCCAGAACTCGAAGCTTTTCCTCAATCATTGGCTGGTCAAGGAAGAAGTGGCGCGCCTCAGTCACGGTCATCTGAAGAATATGAGCGATATTCTTGCCCCGATATTCGATAGACAGTGTTTTTTGATTATAACGAGTCCCCTGACACACTTCACAGGGCACATAAACATCCGGGAGGAGATACATCTCTATTTTCTTGAGCCCGCCACCCTGACAGGTCTCACAGCGACCACCCCGCATATTAAACGAAAAGTGACTAGCGGAATATTTCTCCCGTTCTGCCTCGGCCGTCGCGGCAAACAAATCTCGGATAAGACTAAATACCCCAGTATAGGTCGCGGCGTTTGATCGAGGCGTTCGCCCAATAGGATCCTGAGTTACCGCGATGACCTTGTCGATATTGGATAGTCCTTCGATTTTTTTATGCGCTCCTGGTTGGGCCTTAGCATGATAAAAATGTTTGGATAAAGCCCGGGACAAGATATCATGAACGAGCGATGATTTACCCGATCCAGAAACACCTGATACAGCAACGAGCATCCCTAGCGGAATAGTGACATCAACATTCTGGAGATTGTGTTCCGTCGCGCCCGTTATCACAATACTGTCTTTGCCGGGTTTCCGCTTCTTGTCTTTGATAGAAACACTGCGCTTTCCTGATAGATACTGACCCGTAAGCAATTTTGATTTGAGGAGCTTGTCTGGTGTCCCAGCAAAAATCACTTCACCACCTTCAACACCAGCTCCTGGCCCCATATCGATGATATAGTCAGCCCGCTTCATGATAGCAACGTCATGCTCTACCACCACCAAAGAATTATTAGCGGCTCGCAAATCCTCAAGAGCGTTAATCAGTCGCTCTGTATCACGACTGTGAAGACCCACTGACGGCTCATCCAAAACATAGATGATACCGGATAATCCCGATTTCATCTGTACCGACAGACGAATGCGCTGAGCCTCACCCCCCGAAAGAGTATCAGCTCCACGCGATAGTTCGAGATACCCGAGACCTACTTTCTCGACCGCCTGAAGCCGGGTCTCCATTTCACGAAAGAGCGGCTCCACCACGCCTCGTTCACCCTGCTTAACAAGCACTTCTCTGAGCGGTTTCACCAGAGCAAGAAAAGACTCAACGCTTTGGCTGACCACGTCATCTATCGAAAGGTTATTCACCTTGACCGAAAGACTAATCTGCTTCAAACGCTTACCAGCACACTGCGGACAAAGCTTCGTGAGCATATAGGCCTCAATTTCTGCCCGAAGATGATCAGACTTTGTCTCTCGATACTTCTGTTCCAAAAGTGCAATAACCCCGGGAAAACCATCTTCTTGTCCATTTTTTTCACCGTACAGAATAACATCAAAATGTTTGGCAGACATTTTTTTAAGAGGAGTATCCAGCGAAAATTTTTCCCGCTTAGCACACTCGCGAAGGAGCGCCATCGGACCAGTCCCAGTATGTCGGTCGCTATTCATTTTACTCCAGGGCCTGATGGCTCCCTCGGCAATTGAGAGACTTTTATTGGGAATAACGAGCGCCGGATCAAATTCTAGTGTCACCCCAAGACCAGCACACTTCTCACAGGCTCCTTCTGGACTATTAAACGAAAAATGACTCGGGGTAAATTCTGGCAGATGAACATCGCAGGCCTCGCAACGATACTCTTCATTGTAAATATGTTCCTCGCCCTGGCCATTGAGGCACAACAAAAACGTTCCCTGCCCTACCCGAAAGGCAGTCTGAATATCATCAATGATGCGCTCCTTATCTGGACGCGCCAAATCAAGTACCAACCGATCCACTACCACCCCAATAGGAGATCGTTCCGTGTGAGAAGCTTGTTCCAGAGCTTGTGCCAGGGCTACAACCTCACCACGAAAACGTACCCGAACATAACCCCAGGCGTTGACGAGAGCAAGTGCCTCCCGTTCAGTTTTGCCGACTAATTGCGGACTCTCAGCCAAAAAAACGATAGCCATACCATCAGGCAAAGCCAAAATTTCATCAAGAATTTCTCGGACACTTTTACGCGACAGTACTTTTCCGCAGTGCGGACAATGCGGCACCCCCAACTTAGCATACAGGATACGTAAATAGTCATATACTTCCGTCATCGTTCCGACCGTCGAACGCGGGCTCCGCGAAACGCTTTTCTGATCAATAGAAATAGCCGGCGACAAATTGCGAATAGCATCCACATCCGGCTTGTCGAAGCCATCCAGAAAAGTACGCGCATACGAAGAAAGCGACTCGACATAGCGTCGATTCGCTTCTGCAAACAGGGTATCGAAAGCGAGTGATGATTTTCCAGAGCCGGAAAGCCCAGTGATGACCACGAGGGCATCACGGGGAATATCAACATCGATGTTCTTCAAGTTATTGACTCGGGCGCCTCTGACTTCGATGACCGGCTTTTTCGCTCCCATAGGGCGTGAGAGTAGTAAAAAAGTGAGAGAATCGCTTTCCATGCTATCACTTTTTTGAGCGTGGGTCAACTCTGTGTATAACTCCTACTCTTTTCCCAAAAACTCCTTCCCACGCCGCTTCCGATGAAAAGTAAGGGCGAACCGATGCGCCTCGTTATTGACGAGAAGGATCTCTTTTTCAAAGCGACTAATGAGCGAAGCCGGCCCGATGAGGCGTTCAGGCTGATGACGATTGTCCTTGACGACACCAATCACCGGAATACCCAGTCCCGCCTCACGAATAATTCGTTCCGCTACCTCATACTGGAGTTTCGCACCATCCACCACTATCATCTCCGGCAACGACCATTCGCTATGCTTCAAACGACGCATAAGCATTTCACCAAGCGCTGAGAGATCATTACCACCATGCTTTTCACGTAGCTTAAACTGGCGATACCCCTGTTTATTAGGACGACTTTCTTCCACGACTGTCATGACGCCCACTGAGGCCGTCCCCATGAGGTGAGCGACGTCATACCCTTCGATGCGATGAGCATGGCGCTCACGGAGATCATCTTTGATGAGCGCCATATCCTGGATATGTTGTAACCCAAAGAGCGTGCGCTTGAGTTCACCAGCTCGTTCGAACCGGAGTTCTTTGGCCGCTAACTTCATATCACGCTTGAGCGCCTTCACCACATCGCCCTTGTGCCCCTCAAAAAAAAGTCGAATATGATTGATGGTTTGCGCATACTCTCGAGCGGTCACTGCTCCAGTACATACGCCCGGACACAGTCCAATCTGGGCATTGAAACACGGACGAACACCCCCCGGCTGACACTTGTCCCGGTAGGGAAAGAGCCGCCGCACGATTTTCATCGCCTCGCGAAGCGCTCCTCCCTGAGGGAAGGGACCAAACAGGTATTTAACTGGTTCAGTAAATTTTTTTTGCTCAATATCACGACCACGGACGATGAGTACGCGCGGAAACGACTCCTTAGTGATAACGACATGGTTATAGCTCTTGTCATCCTTCTGATCAGTATTGTAGGGTGGCTGTTCGGCCTTAATGAGATTGGTTTCAAGAATGAGTGCCTCGAGCACCGATTCTGTTTCTCGATAAGCTATGGTCACAATCTGCGGCTGCATAAGTTCGATTTTTGGCCCCCGCGTTTCGAGAAGATCCTGAACAAAGTAACTCTTCACTCGATCATGCAGCGAAGTGGCTTTGCCAATATACAGGAGTGACTCATTGGCATCCAAAAAAAAGTACACTCCCGGTACCTCTGGTAGCGTGTTTTTTTTCTGAAACGCTTGAAGCGTTACTTTTTTCTCCCACAATGTAGCCATAGTATCTTGACTTTTTTACCAAAATAGAGTATAATACACTATTGTAGTTTTAACAACACTTTTCTCCCCCTGTTCCACCTCGGAGGTTCTATGCCCGCCCTGGTAACACAGCGGTCATCCGCTCTTCCTCTCCCGGTTCCTGACTACGTCAGCATCCTCCTCACAGACGTCGTGGTACGTTTGAAGCTACGCCACCCCCGCACCACCGGCTTCGAAAACGATTTCCGGCGAGCATTTGCCGAGGCCGCCCACGCTGTGGGGCTTTACCACAGCAAAGAGACTACCACCTACAACTACTTCTACGGCAAGGTACGGGAGCGTATAGAGGGAGAACTCGCCATCCTTCGTGAACAATCCCGCAAACCACTGCGGCCCATCGCCACCACACGCCAGACCAAACTTCCTTTTGATGGTCCAATTGCAGGACCGGCCACGGTAGAGTCCTCCATCCCGGCGTACCTCGTTCACTAGGTGGCCGCATCATTCGCGCCCAAGTCAACTGACTTGAGGCGTTCTTTTTTTATCAAAAATAAAAAAGGGCTGATGCGTTACATCACCCCTCAGATTCGAGAATAGACTGAGCCGCCAGGTGCAATGATTGATACACCATCCGATACACCTCTCTCGGATCAAAATAGTAGCAGAGCTCCTCAAATCCAACCGGCACCATTTGAGGTGGTGGTACCTTACGAAAAAAACGTCCTTTCTTTCTCACAACGATTTTGTAGGGACCGCTTGACCCTAAACGATACCGTTTGACGCCCATACGTCCTTTGATATCACCCAAGAGGAAAGTTATCGGAGATACACTGAGCACTGCTCCGTACATCCGACCCGCATCGCCCATAAAAAGGGCATTCAACTGAGTTACGATGAGCCTACTCATCGCAAACTGAGACCGCCGCAATTCGCGCGCGATGTACCACGGCGTTCGTGGCAACAAGAGCGCAGGAGGAACACCATGTGGGGACTCAGACATACGCAGATATGCCTGAGTCACGCCCCGCCTCACATGAGACTCAACGTAACCAGCAGACATACTGCATCCTCTCTTTCTGTTAAACAACCGTGATACTCTACTCTACGGTAAAAGATATCCACCGTCAATCGAAGGGTTGATAGAATCATATATTTCGTGTACTATAAAAGCCCGAGTGACGTCGCTCGGAGACAGTTCTTTTATCCTCTCGATACGGAAGAGTAGAAGTTCGAGAATTTGTCCGCTGGGGAGATATCTGATGAGTTTCCATGAAACTCTGGTCCCATCTGAGAACCTATTCCCGACCAATTACTCTCCAAGAGGATGTATCATCTTTGACTCGCGAACCACTCGTTCGCCGTCAGCGCAGAACCCTGCTGCCAAAGATGTCACATTTCCCTCATCGAGAACAAACAAAAAACCACCCTTCGATATACTCGGGGTGGTTTTTTGTTTCCTTACTTGGACAAACGCCTCGGCAATTACGCGCGAGCTACGTTAGTCGCAGCAGGACCCTTCGGGCCTTCAGTGATCTCGAAAGAGACAGTGTCGCCTACTTTGAGTTCATCAAAAGTGACCCCAACGAGATCCTTGGAATGGAAGAACAAGTCCTTCACTTCGCCTTCGCGAGCAATGAACCCGAATCCTCGGTCCGTCAAGGTTTTGATTGTTCCGGTCATGATGTTGTATGTGGTAAATTATATCGTGAAACTCGACTCTGTTTCCGCATCTACTACGTCCCCAGTATAGCACGAATTCCCCGGCTCTGCAACCCCCTCCAACCCCTCTTCACCTACTTGTCAAGATGGGTCATTTCTCTCATGTTTCACTCATGTGCTATACTTCCAGTGCAAGCCTTCAGAAAGAAGAGGCGATAAATTGAAACCCACCTGGATTTTCAGGGAAAAATGTAATTTTTTCCGTTAACTCATTTTTCGGGATTCAGCCGTCACTTCCGCATTGAGGGCTTTTGCTTTTTCATCGGTTCTAAAACCAAATCTTCCAGGCAAAAACAGCTACCATCACCAGAGCCAAAACGAAACTCACTATCGATCCGGCCAAAAACCCAACCAGGCTCCCCACTCCAATCCTCAATGCCGCCCGCCAATCCCGACCACCCAAGAACCGTTCTGAAGCAACGGCACCAACAAAAAGACCGAGAAATAAACCTGGCAAATTTAAAAAGATAAACCCCAAAATTCCACCGAGCGCCGAGCCGATGACCCCAACTCGGCTTCCACCAAAACGAGCTACCCCGTACATACTCGCAAGCGCGTCAAACGACAGGGAACAAATGGTTGCCACCCCAAAGAGCACCAGGGTCGTCAACCCCACCGTTTGGATACCAAAAAAAAGCGCGTAGAAAAGGATACCTCCAAACACTAGTACCACTCCCGGAATACCGGGAAACAGAGTGCCCACGAGACCAGCAATAAGGAGAAGCCAGGTAAGCGTCACGATAATCCAAGGTTCCATATTCGGAAAATTACGATTTTACTCCCGGCTTCCGCCACCAAGATGGATACTCGCCGCGTCGAAAACACAGCATATCGTAGATAGCCATAAGAGCAATAAGCCATGGCACAAAACTCATAAGCGCATCAGTTGTTGAATGCGACTGACTGTCGATGAAAGAAAAGAGTAACCCGCCCATTCCCACAAACATAAACGTTACTCCCCAACCTCGGCGAGAAACTGGATAATAGAAAGCAAACCAATGCCAAAAACGAGCTGGTCGAAACCAATAATCCGCTCCTGTCACTCCGGGCGTCTTTTTTTCAACATCCTTTAGACCGCCACGATTAACAACATTCGTATAGCCCAATTTGATCAATGCTTGACGTGCCCGCTCTGCCCGCCCACCCGAGTGACAGTAAAGCTCAATAGGAGTCGCCTTGTCCGTATCGGCCAAAATGCCAAGATTGCCGTACAGTATCGCCAATACTGGAAGCGAAATAGCCCCGTCGGCATGACCGGCGGCATATTCTTCTGGGTTTCTCACGTCAATAAGGAGGGTCATAGTATTCAGAGAACTTCACGGACATAATCCACTGCCTTCTGAGGCGTAGTAAGTGACTTGATGAGATAGAAACGTGTCTCAAATTTTCCAACCTGTTTAAAGGAATCTTCATTATCAATATTCGTGAGCACAATAACGGGAATCCTGGAGAGTTCCTCATCAGCATTGAGTTCCGTGAGAACCTCTACGCCATTTTTGACCGGCATCTGGAGATCAAGCAGAATAATATCTGGCTTTTTCTCTCGAATCAGCCGCATCCCCTCTTCGCCATTGACCGCCACCGAAACATCAAACCCCTCCTGATTAAATTTCATGAGGTAAATTTCCCGCAAATCCGAATCATCATCGACGATGCAGACTTTCTTCCGTTGCCACGTGTCTTCTTCCATAGTAAAAAGTATTGAGTATTACCCAAGAAAATCGCGATCCTTATCGAAGCGGGCCTGCCAAGCGATGAGATTGATGAATCCGTAAAGGAGCACCGTAATAGTAAGAAGTCCCAAGTGACGCTCATGATTGAGAGCCGCCTGATCAACGAGGAGATAGGTAATAACAAAGGCCAAAAGCGGCAGCACCACATCTACCCAACCGTTCCCTGGCGCTTCTGATAACCGCACATATTTCTCGAGCAGTTCCCACAACAGAGCCAGGATAAGAGTAGCGACGAAGGTCAAAAATGTCGGCCAAGAAAAAGAAATAGCCGCAAGCGCCGTCACGATACCAAACATGAAATGCGGCACTGACCACCAATCAAAGAGCTTGTTGGGATCGAAAATCTCGTTTTTCTTTTTCTTCATACTTATCAGTATTCAGCAAATCGCTCAGGATATCCTAACGCCACAGCACCCGAGCGAGTGTAAAAAGACTCGAGGCAACTACTGCATTCGTCACTATTCCCCAGGACATGTCAACCAGAATAAAACGTGTCGTCCAAGCGGTAAGAATAGCTAAGTTGGTGAGATCGAATATTCCAAAAGTTACCAGCCCAAATGCACCGCCGTAGAGAATGACTTGTCCCAATGTTGCTGACTGTGGCAAAACAAAGAGCACGGTCCCGAGCGCCATGAACAGATAGGCAAGCAGTGCCGCCCAGGTTCTGACCTGCCATTCCCCCGCCCCTGATAAACGTAAGATACTCCCGACTTCAGCCTTGAAAAAATTTCCAGCCAGCTTAAACCAGATGAAATCTAGTATGACAAACAACACAAAAGCAAAAACAATGAGTACCAAAAACTTTATCATAAATATTTTAGGAGAGACGGCATTACTTCTTGTATTGTACCACATTACCCCTATCGTTCTCACGAGATACTTCAAATACCTTTCGTTTTCCTGTCATGCCAGCACGCAGTGTCAGATTTGCCAGAGGTACCCGGAGAAAGAGTGCTAGTACTCTCCGGACGGCGTCATTAGCTCTACTATCAACTGGCATCGCCCGAACCAATATCCGGAAGTGCGTCTCATCGAGTTGTTCTACACGCTCTTCACGTGCTCGAGTTTTCACGGTGACAAACAATCTCATTTTTTTCGCTTCAACCAGAAAAAAAGACTCGTGGCAGCGAGAGCGCCGAGCGTATCAGCCAACATATCCTTCTGGGCATCCCAGATATCCCCCTGACTACCGAGGTACGCCGCTCCCGCTTCGGGATTCGCCAGAGCCGCATAGATCCATTCGATCAGCTCATAGCTCATCGCCACCGTGGCGATAGTAAAGACCGGATACGTAAAAAGAAGGAAACGGTTCGCTACCAACTTGTGACGTGAGAGATATTCTGCCAAGGCATACGCATAAAACCCTACTGAGAAATGAGCTATCCGATCAAAATGATTACGAGCAAAACCAAAAAAATCCGTCACCCAATCAAACGGTACCAAGGCAAAGGTGTAGTGACCACCAATCGTATGCAGATAGACGAGGACAAACATGAGTCCATACGCCAATCGAGAGAAGCGGACTTCGAGCAGATACAAACCAAGGATACAAGAAAGAATGATCCACACTGTCAGGTTTTCCACGAACCAGGTCATCCGGTCTATTGGTGCTACCGCAAGCACTGTAAACAGTACCCCATACACCGCCATGAGCCACCCCAGCCATTTTCCTGATGATTGCATATTATTCTTTCGCTTGTTCGGCTACCTGCTGTTCATCCATATAAAAAACCTCCCAGATATGACCATCAGGATCCTGAAAACTGCGGCCATACATAAATCCATGGTCTTGCGGCTCACGAGCTTCCTCCGCTCCTGCCTCAAGAGCCACTGTCATCCGCTCGTCTACTTCTTCCCGACTGTCAACGGAGAGAGCAGTGATAACCTCAGTCATCTTAGTCGCATCGACGACCTCCTTCTTGGTGAACGTCTGAAAAAAATCCTCAACCAACAACATCACAAAAATATTTTCACTCACCATCATACAGGCTCCATTCTCGTTGGTAAAATCCGGATTAAACTGAAAACCGAGTTTACTAAAAAATTCCATAGACACCTGAAGATCCTTGACTGGCAGATTCATAAATATCTTGGTCGCCATACATGTTTGATAAAGATTAGACCCTATTACCAGGATATCACTCCTACGGGAGAAGGCAAAGATAGGCCCACTGTCAATACCGAATAAGAGGAAGAAGGGAGTTCGTCGTATCGGTCCACTGGACCGGGACTACGTTATCAAGTGAGTGTACGGCCTCCCCGGAAAAAGGAGCTCGTTCAAAAATAGTCTGCTCTTGAGCGAAAACCGCCCATTGGGACTCGAAGTACGGAAAAGGCGGGTCTAGTTCATGTACGAAGCGTCCGAATAACCCAAGTGCCGTATAGCCAGCAACGACTCGTCCCAAATCAAGATGCCGACTCGAGATATGGATGGCGAGCAACCCATCGGAAGCAAGCATCTGTTGGTAGAGCGTGGCGGCCTCCAGGGTCAACAAATGAGCCGGGACCGTATCATCAGCATAAGCATCAATGATGATGATGTCATACGGTCTACCCCCTTCTCGCCAAGAACGCTCCATACCGATACGCCCATCCTCCACGGCTATCGTCGCATTCGGACAACGATCCAGATACGTAAAGAAACGCTTAGCAATCTCGACTACCTGGGAATCAATTTCAAAAAATGAGAATTGGTCCCCTGATTGGCAATAGGTCGCCAAAACACCCCCGCCCATACCAATAACTGCTACCCGGAGCGGCACATCACCCCGTATCATTCGGAGCGTCTCGATTGTTTTTCCGACCCCACTCCCTGGACCATAGTAGGATGCCGATCCTCCTGCCGCCTCACCGCTCATGACCTGCAACCCATGATTGGTCAAACCATGGATAAGAGTCCGCACCACTCCTCGCTCTGTTTCATACTCCGTGACCGACTTGTGACCAAAAAAATTTCGAGCCTGAAAGATACTCTCATGCATGTTTTTTATGAACGCTCCTCCAGCAAAAAACAGGAGGCCAGAGAGGCTCAGCGCAAAGACGTACACTCGATAACTTCGAAGGAAAGAAATGGTTTCTCCCCCGCCCTGAACAAACTTCTGATAACTGATAAATATTCCAGCCACCACAAGCATAGACACAAATTCAATTGGAATAACCAAAAGATAGAGACTCGAAATCATCACCGTGAGACTTCCCACGATACCTCCCAAAGAAAGTGCCGTATAATATAACGCGATCCGGGAAACATCTGGCCGTTCCCGATACAGCATCTCATGGCAAAGATGATAGACGGCAAATAATGCACCTAGCACCATAACAATTGCTGGCACTGACGGAACAAAAGTGACCGCCAGAGGGAGCAGTCCTAAGAAGCACGCCCCAAGCATGAGCCACTCGACTGTTGTCGTTTTTAAAAAACTCCTCTTCTGAAATGAAACGATAAAACTGATGAGGTAGAGAGCAATGGGTAACACCCAGAGCAGTGGCAATGGAGCGATATCCGTTGTTAACTGACGCGTCCCCGTTACCATGGCTGCTACCGGTATGGCAGCAAGCAAAACCCAACGCCAGAACTGACGAACCGATACTGTCATTTCCTTTTGAGGAGTCCTCTCGGTTAATTCATGGCTCTTCACAGAAAGCAGACAGACACCACAGAGAAGAAATGTGTAGAGCAGAAACCCATATGTCCAGAAATGACCCTGTGCCGGCGTGGAAAGAAATGGTTCAAACACAAACGGATAACTGAGTAGCCCAAGCAAGGACCCCACATTCGAAAGACTGTAGAGTGAGAATGGCTCTTTACCAGAAATATTCCCGTACCACGATTGCAGGAGCGAACTCGTAGTGGAAAGAAGAAAAAATGGTAAACCAACACTAAAGGTCAATACCGAAAGCAATGCCAGAACAGCATCGTGTGACCACAGACCAATACTGTCGTATCGTGGCGTGATAGCAGATGGCCACGTTGCCTCATGGGAAAAAAGAACAAAAAGGGTCACCCCGAGAAGTACACCCTGGACCAATACCTGGAGAGATTGCCTGAGACGAGAAAGACCGAGGACATACAGATACCCCAGAGCCAGGATCAACATGAAGAAAAACATAGCCACAATCCACACCGCTGAACCTCCCCCGTACCAAGGAAGCACATGTTTACTCAAAAGTGGTTGGACCTGGAAAAGAAGGAAGGAACTCGTAAAAATAGTTGCTGAAAAAAGAAGGTAAGAAACGGGCATAGCTCCTTGGTTAGGTATGAATGGATGTCTATCCTATTAGTGTACCATTGATTATCGCGGATTTTTCAAAAATGCTATACTACCAACAGTAATAATTCCTTATCGACCCCGTATGATTGGTAATCCCATGGAGCAGATTCCTCTTGATTTTGGTTCGGAAGAACCAGTCGCCGAAACCCCGACTTCACCCGAAATAAAGCTTGAAACTCTCAGTACAGCAGAGTTAGAGAAGCGGTACCAGGAAGCAGTCGGGTATGATCCCGCTCATCGTTTTCTTGATCGCACCGAAGAAGAACGACGGGATATCCTCATCGAAGGCATCAACGATCCAGAGGCCGGCAAGGATCGCCTGCGCCAAGAAGATATGGCTGACGATCAGGCCGCAGCCAATTCAAGTACTTACTGGAAAAAATAACGCCACACCGCTCCCTTTCGGGAGCGGTTTTCTTTCAGTACTGGTCCGCTATCCACAGAAGGAAAGTTATGTTTTGGGCCATCAAAAGTGGGATACCGATAAGAAAATACCACTTACGTGTCTTGTGATGAAACACGAGCATCCCAAAAAACACCCCTATACTCCCAAAGGCAGTCGCCAAGAAAAAGAGAAGACCCTCAGATATTCGCTCTGCCCCGCTTTTTCGTGACTGTACTTTGTCCCACAGCATGATGAGAAAAGACACAGCGTTTATTACGAGAAAAAAGAGTACGAGCCACTGGTAACCAATCATAAACTACATCCCTTCATTATCCTTCGGGTGGTTTCCAAATTGATCACCCTGGAGGGGTACTGGAGACGAAGTCGGGGTAAGCATACTCGGCGCAAAATTCTGACCAAGTGGTGCGGTCACCGTGTCACAACTCCGACCCGATCCGTGTTCATGCCAAACCGTATTTCCAACATAATTATTGGCTCTTGTTTCAGGACTCATCGTGAGAGCAAACGTGGCACACAGTTCGAACTCTCCCACTCGGGTCATGCCAACCGTACGCGACGGAGTGACGACACGGTACTCATAGGGTAGCGCCGTCTCCGGATCCGTCATATAACCAGAACAGTAGCTGTACTGACTCGACTGTTTGAGTTCTGCGAGACTCTCTGGGAGCATCCCAAGACTATTCGTATACTGTTCGATACAACTTGAGAGGGTACTCAGGTTATCCGCCCGAGTCTGATCAAACGTCCGATTACGCTGTGAAGAAGGCGAGCCCCCAGCCACAAACCCTAACCCTATCGCAAGAACCACTACCAATGCTACTGCCTTGCCAAAATTCTGAAAGGTACTCCGGGCAATATCGACATGATACTGAATCTTTTTCCGTTCCAAATAGTAAAAACCAAAGATGGCTCCGGCAATAGCCAGAATAACGAGCGCTTTGAGAAAAAACCGCACGGTGATTTCGCCTTGGAGAAACGTAAAAACAATCGCGATAAGATCCCCGACGATAGTGACCGCAGTCACCAAAAGCACCAAGTAGGTCAACCATTTGGACAGTTTAGATTCAGTCCGTCCTTCATCTTCGCGAAACTTTCGAAACCACAATCGCATCGCAAAAAAATACAGCGGGAACCCGATAAGAAGTGCCGCAATGGAATAGTGTATCGAACTCATGGCAGCGCTCGTACCGTACCAGTTCGTACTATCAAGCGCATCAGGAAGCTGCAGGTTAATCACCTGAAATAAAAGAGTGCCAAGGGCGGAGGCAACGATACCAAGAAGAATAAATGAGAAAAAATTAATGACTACATCAACCGTCGAAGCCTTACGAGACAACGTGGCCCGGTTACCCTCACTTGGAACCGGTGCCCCGAGTGCGACTACAGCTGCCCGATAGGCTTCCTCTGTCTCGTCCTCTGTCCAACCAAGAGCAGTGAGTTCTTCATGCAACTCCGTCTTGGTTATGCCGGTTCGCATCCGACCAAGCACGTACTCCGACAATGTCTCGGGAATCATAAAAATGAAGTGAGCAATTACACCTTTATTATAGCACTTCCCAAATTCGAGCAAAGAAAAACGGGGAGATGAGCATCATCTTCCCCGAAAGCAGTATCCGGAAATCAGGACTACTGCTGCTTGTCTGGGCCAGCCTTCGGCGACCTCGTATCGGTGGTGGTTGCAGCCACCGTCTTCACCTTCGGATCACCCTTGGGTGGCAACTTCTTGGCAGCGACCTTCTTGGCCGAAGCCGAAGCAGCGACCGGAGCAGGTGAAACAACCACGGCAGCTGGCGAGGGAGCGGGCGGCGGTGTTTCCGCCGCGGGTGCAGGCGAAGGCGACGCTTGCGACCTGACACCAGCCACATCAGCGGCAGCATCTATGCCCGCGATGTTCGCGCGGCCAGCGGTTGCCATGAGGCTCTGGTTGTTGGGATCATCAGCGCCGGTCAGCTTGGCGGTCCAGGCCTTGCCGGCATCCACCATGCTCGAAACGGTACCACAACCCGCGAGGGACAGCAGCGAGACGAATGCTCCGAGGAGCACGAAACGACTCTTGTTCACGAGAACACTCCTTGAAACACCGAATCACCTATCGGCACCTTCTTTATAGCTTCTTTTGATATTTCCCGCAATACTCCTCTCTCTTATTGAGTACACAACATAAGTTTTTCAGACCGAGATATTTTTTTGACCCGTGCCTCCTCCTCAGCCGCGCGGGAACGAGTGCGGAAGCGCTTCGTGTAACGAAGCGTCACTGGCCGCCGACTCCTCGTATACTTAGCGCCCCGCGGAGAAGTATTGTGTTCCTTGAGGCGCCTCGTCACATCAGTCGTGATTCCAGTGTAGAGTGTCCCATCGGCACACTCGAGTATATAGAGCGTATACATACAAAAAACTTTACTCCAGCCATCAACTCACCACTCGCCAGAATTTCTCCGCAAGATTAGACAAGCGACCAGTGTTGCCAGCCAGAGAAAAGAGGATCGCCCCGTAGACCGCGAGATTAATAAGGGTATCATCGGAACGTAACTTGAGCGCACTCCCAAGCGCCTTGTTGGGAATAAAGGGTGTGCCATGAAAATTAACCGCTGCATACAGCTCATCCAAGACGAGGTGTCCGATATAGCCCGCTATCATCGCCATCCCGAGAATAAACGCCTCCATATCGGCAAAAGAAAAGTGTCCGGCCAGGAAAAATGTCACCAGTCCCGCGAGTAATGCCGCCGGCAGAGAGTGAGCCATCCCCCGATGACGCGTAAAACGTTTGAAGAAAAATCCTACCACGAGATACACAAACGCGAACGACCCGACCGACCACTCGATGATTCGCCACACATCATGCGGAGTTTCCTGATGGGCCGATGATCCCGTCATCACTGCTGCTACGAGCGCAAACGAACCAAATGAAACATGGAACGGGATACCAGAGTCACTGTCCATATCAGGAAGTACTGATCCAAGGACAGCCGCTACAAACACGACCGAAAGAAAACTCGGCGCATCGAAATACGCGAGTGAGATAAGTCCGGCCGCCCCGAGAATACCTGAGGCGATACCGAGCGAAACGTGAGATCGAAAACTAGCCATAAGAAAGATACCTTGAGTATACCATTGGCCGGTAATCCCAGACAAAAGAAAAAACCACTCACAGAGATTCTGAAGAGTGGCGGACGTCTACGTCACAGCAGGAAGGGCAAGGAGATTAAGTCGGGCGAACTGATGGGCCAGCATAAGCGCCGGCTTGAGTTGATTCATGAGAGCGACATGCCGGTTGATGTTCGGGATAACGCGCAGTTCGGCAAGCGCCTCCACATACCTCCGTTCCATCCCAAGCAGTTCATGAAACAAATCGACCGAATGGGCGATATTGAGACGTTGGTAGTGTGCTCTGACGACCGCCTTACTGTCATCAGTCAAATCGAAATCCGGCGCCAGACACTGAAGCATCTTGCGAGCCGCATGAACCGGAAATGACAGGGCCTTGCCCAGGACGGCAGCGAGTTCGGCGTCACTCATGACGGCGAGACTTTCGAGGGCCCGATCGAAGCTTCCGCACTTACGCACCAAGTAACCATGAACCTCTTCGAGGTAGGTCATACGCTTGGGTGCGATATACGACAGCGGGTCCTCTTTGATGATGCCACCGGCACAGGCTGCCCCACAGAGGTGAGCGTGGTACATCGGGTAGAACGAATGACTCCCCCGCAAAGCGAGTTCACTGTCCACTGCGATGATGCGCAGCGGCACGAATCGGCCAGCCGCAGCCGAGCGCAGATGTTGCTGGAGCGAGACGATGATCTCCTGCGTCCCGGGGCGATAGATGAGCAAAGCATCGATGTCGCTCCGCTCATCGCAGTCGCCCCGGAGAGTCGATCCGTAGAGCAATGCCCCGATGACCGCCGGTTCCGCCGCCAGGTCACGCCGCAATTGATTGCTGATATACGAAAATGCTTCAGGACGCGGGATAGCATCCGTCCGAAGCTCGTCCCAGGTAAAAACACGGGCCATGGATACCCCCTCATAGTTATGAGTTGTCAAAAAAACGATAGTGCATCGTAGCGAAAAATTACCTGAAAGTCAACAAAAATCCCCCCTTAGGGGGATCGAGAAAACCAAGAAAGAAAAAATATCTACACTACTCGAATGGCCTCATCAAGAGTGGTTACGCCGTTCATGACCAAATTGACTGCGTTTTGACGGAGCGTGGTCATCCCAGTTTTTTCGGCATACATCTGAAGTTCATTCATCGAAGCCTTATCCACAATCATGGCCCGCAGTTCATCGTCAAAGATAAGCACCTCAAACACTCCGGTCCGTCCCCGATATCCGGTATGGTTACACTCGTCACAGCCTGCCCCACGCCGATAGTTCACTGACATACCCTGCATCCCGAGGAGGTTGATATACTCAGCACGTGGCGTCTGATCCGGGGCGCTACATGACGGACAAATCTTGCGTACCAACCGCTGAGCGATAACGCCGCGGATAGCATACGCGATCATACCGCGTTCGATATTCAAATCAATCAGACGAGCGATAGCACCAATAGTGGTGTTGGCATGAAGGGTCGAATACACCATCCGACCGGTGAGTGACGCCTGGAGAGCATGGTCAGCCGTCTCAGCATCACGAATTTCTCCAATCATCATCACGTCCGGATCCTGACGGAGAATACTCTTCATGCCCTTGGCAAATGTGAAGCCAATTTCCGGCAAAATCTGACTCTGGCGCATATCATCGATGAACACTTCCACCGGATCTTCAAGCGTCATGATATTGCGCTCCTTGCGATTGATTTCCATGAGCATCGAGTACAGCGTCGTTGTCTTGCCGGAACCAGTCGGACCAGTCGTGAGTATCATGCCGTAACTTGCCATAGTCAGTTGACGAACCCGCAGACGGATATCCTCATCAAATCCGATATCGTCAAGCGAAATGAGCATATCGGAACGATTGAGGAGTCGCAGCACTGCCGTCGGACCATTGACCGTCGGAAACATAGACACGCGCACATCGATGATGCGCTCCTTACCATCAGTTTCATCCTGAAACTTCACCGCGAAATGACCATCTTCTGGTAGCCGCACTGGTCCCACCTCCATATTGGCCAGTACCTTGAGTCGATTGATGACATGCTCATGATCATCCTTCGACAAATGTTCGTAGGTTTGGAGCACACCATCCACCCGAAAACGCACCAACACTTCATTGGGCATCGCTTCGACGTGGACATCAGAGCTCCCCTGACGAGCCGCTTCACGCACCATAGGCGTCACGAGGTCAGCCCCGGTCGCGTCCCGCAGTACGATACTGCCCTCAAGTGGCGTTCCTAATTCGGTAGTCGTATTCATATGAATGGAGTATATCACACCCATCTTTCCCATGAAAAAAGAGCCGTGGGGGCTCTTAGAGAGAAGTGAACTAGGTCGCTCGAGCGGCCTTCAGCTTGAGTTCGGCGATTGCCCTCTTGAAGCCTGCTTGTCGCTGAAGCACTGGCTTCGGACGGACGAGAAAGTCTGCCGATTCGAGCCGCGCACCACCGGTTTCTTCACGCTTCCAGTAGTTGATACGGACTCGCTTGTCCTGCTTGCTCATCGCGTAGATGAGCTTCATGTGCTTGAATTCAGGAATCTCGCACACGTTGTGGTTGTTTCCTTGGGTGTCCTCCTGACCACTCAGCCAGTTCTCCACAACCGCGAGCTGACTCAGGAGCGCGCTCACTCGCTCTACGGCTTCAGGAGTATGTAGCTCAACAAAGTATTTCAAGGGTGCCTCCATGAGGAATGCGATGGGAACGCTGTCCCACAGTGGACATACGATACCACATCCGAGAAAAAAATCAAGGAATGGATCCGGACATTCTTTTCTTGACAATTTGTTCATTTCCGGGGAAAATACTATGTCTGCCTGCCACATGGCGGATTTTTGTCCCTCCCACAACTCCAAGGAGTATCACGTGCACATCATCATCGCCCCCTGTTTCACCAACGGTGACCTCCCGGGCAACGCCCTGGAACTATGTGAGCTGTTCATGCTCCGCCGTGAAGAAGAGGTGCCGATCGAAAGCTACACCATCGTCTACGATGGCAAGGAACACGTGGCTCAGGTCGGCCCCGGCAATCACCAGCCGGCCCTCTTCCTTCTCTACTGCATGACCAAGTCGGCCGCTCCGGCCTTCGAGTTCACGCCTGAGATGCGCCAGCTCGCCCGAGACTACTTCGGTGACGAGATCATGGCAAGCGCCATCCCCTTCGACACCCGGTACACGACCGTCCACGCCCTCCACGGCCATACGGTCTACATCCGTCTCACCCTCAAGCCGGGCTATCGCAACTGCATGGCCGCCAGCCGCACGGTCGAGGAAGTCATTGCGCACGGCTGGGACATGCAGGCAGAACTCGGGCCGCAATCGGAAGCGCCCTTCCTGCGCCTGGCCCTCGAACGGTTCTTCGCAGCCATCGAAGCAAGGACGCTGCAAGTGGCCGATACCGAGCGGGGACCCTGGCCGACACCCATGTGGGCTGACCGAGCCACCACGCTGCAGCAACTCCTCGGCCAGACCGAGACCACCTAATCCGCAACGCGGAGACATACAAGCCCGACTCATGCCGGGCTTTTTATTATGCAACTCTTGATACATCGCCTCCGAAAGGAAAGCTATGACTGTTTCGAATCCGTTGATCCAGTCTCGATTTTACACGTAGAAATTCCGAAGAGTGAATACAACGCACAGAAACGCATGACTCCCGTGAGAAAAACGACGATACCAACTGCGACAAGCCACCACATCATCGAGAGGGAGCCGTACCCAACCAGGATAGCCCCTAAAACCATGCGCACGAGACGATCCACACCTCCAACATTTTGTTTCATAACAAAAACGTTACTATTTATATCTGTAGTGTAACACTATTTTTTATTGCACACACTGAGAGAAAAAGTGATTGTATCACGTGCTCGTATCTGTTCCTTCGTTCTCACACTCGCCTTGAGTGGCAAGAGGTAGCCACCCGAACGCTTGTCGGGAAAAATTGATGTCCGCCAAGTAGTCGTGCCAATAGTGACCGAAACCGGGAGCGACCCCCATCCCCGGGAGCGACTTCCGAACTGCTCTTTGATGAGCGTGGATTCTTTTTTTGGCAAGGTGACAAAATGCCAGCTCGCGATATCTCCAGGATAGAGCCACACCTCACCCTTCATAGTAAACGTATTTCCCGACATACTGATCAGCGATTAAGCACCGTGATGGTGAGTTGCAAAATTGTAGCAAATGACACCCAGAGGAGATATGGGATTTGAGCATAGGCAATGAGACGAGCGTGAGGAAAGATAGCCATCATCGCCCAGACAATAGTCCCCAGTACGAGCAGGATATCGATCGAGGCCAAGAGATTATTTTTCAGTCCAAACTGAATCCAGGTAAAAGAAAAATTGAAGACGAGATTAAGCACGAACGGCAGCGCCACCACGAGTGGTATCTGCCCCTGCCAAGCCAGGAAGAAAACCCGACCAAACGTGAGTGCGATGATGACGTAAAGCACCGACCAGACCGGACCAAACACCCAAGCTGGTGGTGACCAGGTGGGTTTGATAAGCATGGCGTACTCAGTGAAATTATTCATAGCCTTATATCCCCCGTGCGAGCAGAAAATCCACCAGGCTCGGTACCCACATGTCCCGTGTCACGATGAGACCGAGTCCGAGCGCGATGAGCAGAAGCAAAAATATCTGTACCGCTCGAAGCCACGGACTACGACAGCAATTCCCCTGTTCATTTTTTCCACATGCGCACTGCCACATAATTGATAAGTATAAATAATTCTCTTTCAGTATAGCACTGAAAAAAGAAAAAACCGGAGAGGAATACCTCCCGGCTTGGAACGTGCACGCTACAGCGCGCCCTGGGTGGCCAGATGGAGACTCTCCATGAGACCAAAGATGTCTACCAGTGCCAGACGTTGCTCACCGGTATCAACCGTCGCCATGATGTGCGTGAGCGTATCCGGGTGAGGATGCCCATCCACCAGTCGCACTTGATCTGCGGTGATGTCAAGCACTTCGGAAACACCATCGACGACGACGCCGATGATGCGGCCAGAAAGGTTCAACACCACGACCACCGTCAGCGGACCGAGACTGCTCTCACAACCCGCCACGATGCGCAAATCGATGATGGGGATAGTGACCCCGCGAAGATTGAACACTCCCCTGAGAAACGCTGGCGCCCCATCGATGTGACTCGGCTGCTCGTAGGAGCGGATTTCCTGAGCGAGCAGGATATTGAGTCCGTAGTACTCGCCACCGAGACGAAATACCAGGTACTCCCCAGCCAAAGAAGCAGCTTCGGTCATGCTGCCCTCCTTCGGCGCGACTTGGGAGGCAACTCGTGCAACCTGCTGAGCGCGATGCGCGCCTCACGAGCCGTCACTTCCAGAGTGACCAGCGCCTCGTACGAAAAAGCGCCAATCACCTTGCCCGAACCAGGTCGATAGAGCACGGCCACACTGCCGCTCGGATTGTCCCGAGCAAAGACGACCGCTTTCATCGGAAACTTGGTCCTGACACCATCAGCCGTTGTCCCCTGACAACGGAGCTTTTCGCGACGCGTGTTCATCGAAACACCCATGTTGCATACCTCACTGTGGTACGCCCAGGCCCGGGATGGGCCTGCTAGCGACATCGACCCACCCTGTGAGTCGATGAAATATCATCCCCTATTTCAAAATCCCTGTCAACTCCTTCTCGTTTCATATAAAAAGCGAAAGGTCCCGGCAAAACGCGTTTGCACGGGACCAGTCCTTTCAGACAACTGAGCGGGGCGAGGCTTTTGGGGCCACAAGACCGCTTCATTGTGTAACCCGGACAGGGCTACGTTAGTCGATGAAGGCTTACGCTCCCTAGGGGGAACAACCTTTCTTCGAACTCGGTGGAATCACACCGAGGGTTTACTGCAGCGGACGTGGTTTCCCGTGGGACTCCTCATCCAGTTTCTCCTCGTTTTGGTTGATGACTCTGGTGGTACTCTCTCGAGTATACACCCTTGAGGGATCTCCGCGGCCGTATCTTCGCGACCGCAGTGCGTCAGCTCACCGGCTTCGGAGGCACGGTACCGACGCTGTTCAGCAGGAACCCCGGGTAGGACTCGGGTCCCTTGCCGAACAGACCCTGGCATGCGAGCCGGAAACCCATTCGCGCGACCTGCAGCAGATGTACCGTGAAGGTAAACGCTGCGGCCAGAACGGGAACCCGAATCCAGGCGGCCAGGGCATGCACGAGGCTCATGGAGCCTCCCTTCAGTGGGCGCCGAAGCGTCAGGCCAGCGTGGCCAGACGCACGGGCGCGGCCACCGGGTCGCGCAGCACCGAGGTGCCGGCGCCGTGGCGGCCGTTCTTCAGGTCGACGAAGTTCGAGAGCACGCCGATCACGTTCACGGCGCACCCACCAGGCCCGAGGCGGGGCCGGCGGCCAGCGGCAGCAGGTTGGTTTCCTGGGAAGCGAACACGCCGGAACGCGCCAGGGACACGCTGCCGAAGCCCGAGTCGAAGAGGCCGATCTTGCCGGTGCCTTCGCCGCCGCTGCCTTGCAACACACTCACCTTGCCGGTGGTGGGGTCTTTCATTAGGATCTCCTTGATCAAGTTGCGGGAACTCCGCTCGACAACCAAGAGGTTGAACGAGCGGATAATTGAAGCCTAGTCATAAGCCACAAGTATCCGCTCGCTCGAAACTATTTCACTGCAAAAATTGAAAGAACTTTCCTATCGATAGTACCAAAAAGTTTACTACCGTTCAAGCCAAAAGCCCGAAAGAAAACTCTACGCCATATATCTATTTCTGTCAACCCCTAGAACCACAAAAAAGAAATCCCCCGGTCCGCGGTACGGAACGGGGGTATGGGGCCTCAGTGAGGCGTTGGAAATCAGACTAGCGGTACGTCATGTACGTCGCAGCGTAGCTCACTTCCTCGAAAGAGAGGTACCCGACCTCATGGAGGTAGTATGTCGTACCACCATGAAATCGCGGGTTAACCTTGCGGACCGTGCGACAGCCCGTCACAAAGAAGTCACGGTAACCGAGCAGCATGGCAAGTAGGTCAACAGCCTCTTCCTTGTCCCACAACGGGTGATGCATGGCATCAATAAGCGGGTGGCAAAGTTCATGAGCCATAGCGATGACCGTCGCATCAAACGTGGCCTTGGCCAGAAATGGCTTCCTGATGAAGACCGTCACCTCCGTTTGCCGGAATGCCTCGGATCCAAAAATTGGCATAACGTCAGGCCTGACCACCCACGCCGGCGCCTGGGGGTTACAACCACCAGAATTCACCAGTCCGAGCCGGACCCGGCAATCGAGATGGAGACTCTCCTTGACGCGGTACATCATCCGACCGAACTCACCGGCGTCATACAGAGCACGCAGCTCTTCTTCTGAAACCAGTGGCCGCAGTGGCCCAAAGCTCGCCCGAAGTTGCTGGACATAAGACTGAATAAGTGCTTGGCGCATGGCACCCTCCTTTGCATACGTTGCAATTGATAAAAGACTCGAAAGGAACTACGAACACTCCTTTATAGCATAAAAATACATTTTTGTCAATATGAGAAAACATCCGCAAAAAATAAAAAATCCCCCGGTCCGCGGTACGGAACGGGGGTATGGGGCCTCAGTGAGGCGTTGGAGTGGCCGTGGCCTACTGCTGGCCGCTGGCGCCGGCGTCCTGCTGGCTGAACAGCTTCAGGCCTTCGGCGGCGGCGACGGCCATCTCGCGCACGGCCTGGTGCGACATGATGCCGATCACGCGGTTGTCGCCGTCGATGAACTTGATCGCGGCCGGCTTCTTGCCCTTGGCCGGGAGCAGCTTGCCGGACCAGGAGTTGACCTCGCCGCCGTCCGGGGCCGTGCCATGGAACTTGATGTAGCCCGACGTGTCGGTGACGATGGCCTTGTCCTGGCGGCGCTTGCGCTGCTGCTGGCCGGAACCGATGCCGATCGACTGATCGCTCGCCAGCGAGCCGAGGGCGGCAGCCAGACCAGCCATCAGGGCGTTCACGTGATGCTTCTGCATGGGAATCTCCGAGGGTTGCAGTTGATGCTTCAAGAGCCCGACACGGGTCTTGTAAAGCAAAGATCGACCATAGAGGCCGACAAAAGAGGAGTGTACAGCAAATACCCTCCCCTGTCAAGGGTGGTTATCCACAAAAAATCAATATGCTATTTGAAGAAGTAGGGATGAACAGCTAGACCCAAGTAGTAGGGCCACAAGAGCACGGCGAGCACCCCCTGCCAAAAACTCAGGTGCAAAAAGCCGATAGTAAATATCCAAGCCGCCATCCACAGGCCACCAGAAAAAAGATGGTTTTCAATTTTTACCTTTTCCATAAAATTGTTTTCCCTCAGACCGAGAGAGGCTTTTCTTCTCGCGGAAGTGGGACGATAAAAATAGCGATGATGTAGACCAGAATCCCCGGAGCAAAGCCAGTAAAGACCGTGAGGAAAACCCAGAGCAATCGAAACAAAACCGGATCAATACTCCAGTACTCCCCGAGTCCCCCGCAAATGCCAGCCAGGGTCTGATTGGTGCGGCTGCGAAAGAGATGACGCATCGGTGTATCTGTCATAGTCATATCTTACTGATTACACCTCCAGTATACTCTTTCTCCCTCGAGAATAACAGGTTGTCTATCTACTCTTTTTCTTTTTATTCTGAGCGACTGTAAGCTTGGTTTCCTTGACGCGGAAACGGACGATTTTGGTGATGAGGGCAAGCGGCAGTGGTTTCCCGATAGGAAACTGGATAGCACCCTTGGAATACTGGTAGCGTTTGGCGATTTCTGCTTCGAACTGTTTCACTCCGGAAGGTGCCGGATAAAAACCGTAGTGATTTTTCTGTACCGCGAAGTGGACGAGATTTTTACCATTGAAGCGTATCGTCGGCATCCCGTACCGTATCGCTTCTTCGCCCTCCGGCACGAGCTCACGAAGGAGTAGCCAGAGACGCTTCGCCTCCCCCTGCGCGTCCCGCGGCACTTGCTTCAAATATTCCCCGACTGTTTCGTACGTTTGCATAGTAAGTATCAAAAATCATTTTCATCCGTAGTATATATGACATTTTTAAAAAGAAAAACGGCTTCGGTAAACCTACCAAAGCCGCGAAAAACTACCAGCTCAAGACCCGCCCGATGACCTCGATCAGCTTGTTCGGATCAAACGGCTTCACGAGCCAGCCCGTTGCACCGGCAGCCTTGCCCTTCATCTTCATCGCGTCACTCGACTCGGTGGTGAGGAAAAGAATGGGCGTCTTCGGGAAACGGGGATCCGCGCGCATCTTCTCGGTCAGCGTGAGACCGTCCATGCGTGGCATGTTCTGGTCGAGGAGCACGAGGTCAAACTTCGCGCCCCGCTCGATCTGCTCCCACGCATCCTGACCGTCCACCGCGAGGAGCACCTCGTAGCCGGCGTTCCTAAGCGTGAACGACACCATCTGGCGCATCGACGCGCTGTCATCAACCACAAATATCGTCTGCATGAATCATGCCTCCTTCGTCAAACAACTACTCCGCTACAAAACCGACACCGCAGTAAATCATCGAATCCCTCCCCTGTCAACCAGTCATGAGAGACTAAGTCATCTCAGGCATGAGGAATCTGCTCCACGAGGAGCGCCTGACCCGAACTATCGAGGTAAGTACAAGTCATCGCCTCCATGTCGACTCGCCACCTCTCTACTCCGGCTCGGGCTGCATCCTGACAAAAAGTGAAGTAGTCACTCCCTCCAGCCTGGTGACGAGCGAGGTCAGCCCGAAACGCGGCCGCATCTCCCATGGTTGCCACCTGAAGCGGCGCATAGATCGGTTCACTCTGAAGTACAGCATCTTCTCCCCCGACGTATTCCGCATGACCGTCCACGACAAAGACATCATACCTTCGCACGCCGAGAGCAATGAGCGCCTGTACGTAGGCAGGAAAATCCGCTCCACTTTTCACAACACTATGAGCCGCCGCAATCTGTTCCAAAGTAAACATATGGTTTCAAACAATCATTGTTCTAATTTTTTTATTCCTCAACAATTTTTTCTCAGGATGGCCAGGCACTCTTCATACGCGTCAGCGAGACCACCGAAATATTCATTACGACCAAAAACTTCTATGTCCTCACTTTCACAAAGTTCTTCCCGCCAAACCTCTCGAAATTTTTTTGCCAAAACCTCTATCTCTACTTCGCTTCGATGAGACATCATAATTAAATGGAATAATTTTGATCCCATTTTTGATCGAAGCAGCAGAACTGTCAAATAACCCCTCCTATCCCTTCAAAAACTTCTCGAGATATTTTTTAAAAACACTAAAAAGAATAATCACTCCCAATGCTAATCCCAAATATTTTATAGTTGTCGGACTAAAGAATGCTTTCAATAGTTCTAATAGGTTTAAATGCATATCACATAATATCAATTAAATCTTCCTTCGTTGCCACCTTAAAATTCTCAAATCCGATCGCTCTAAAATGTTTCTCTCCACAGAAAATCTTCTGCTGCTCAACCAATGGTAGTTCAGCAGTCAAATCCTCATATCCAAATTTTGTTTCCCGTACAAGATATAATTTTTCTCCCTCACTCGTATTCCATACAATTGCCCAGTCCGGAATATATCCCCCAAGCGGAGTATCCACCACAAACCCGCGCGGAAGCTTTGTATACACCCGGACGTTTTGACTTTGTTCCAAATGCTCAGCAAATAATTTTTCGCCTTTACTATCAAACGCTACACGATCAAATACCGACTTATCACTCTCAATACTCTTACTTGGCAACACTTCGAAATCCTTAAAAAGTACATCAACCTCCCAATAATCACCCGTTGGAATATACTTCAATCCTTCATTGATCAATAAATCATTCAGACACCCATTCAAAATCACAACGACACTCCGAATGTACTCTTCTGGATTATCAAGCAGCAAATCAAGATTCTCTACACGAGACAAAGCATCGAAAACGGTCCTCCTCGTTAACCCAGTTTCACGCGCAATGCGATCAACCACATTCTGCAAAAATACCTTCCGATCCAACTTTGCCCCAGCGGACTGGCCAGCATATACCGTCTGTATTTTGTTTCTTTCATCGAAATAGACATTAACCTTCTCAACCGTCACGATCAAATTCGAGATATTCCGCTCGTTGATCTTTTCGACAGCATTCCCGATCAATTTTTCTGTTTGGACTTCGATATTGAACTTCGTCCGCTGGCTAATTCTCTTCCAAAGCTCCTTAAAATCATCTTCGCCAATATACTTGGTCGGCCGCACCAACACCTTCTTTTCCTTGGCATCTGTCATTTCTACTTGTTCTGTATAACCAGCCTCGGTAAATTCCGCCTGCAACTGCCCGACATACTCCCGATAGCTCTCATTTGCCACTACCGTCAGAGTATTTATTCGGGGATCATACACGCGATTACCATTCACATCCACAGCCAAGCGCAAACCGCGGCCGATTTCTTGCCGCTTTTTCATGAGAGAATTCGTCTCGCGCAAAGTACAAATCTGAAAAATATTCGGGTTATCCCATCCCTCCTTCAAAGCAGAGTGCGAAAAGATAAACGAAACAGGCTCAGAGAAAGAAAGCAATCGTTCCTTATCCTTCATGATCAAATCATAGGCCTCCTTGTCTATCTTGGAATCACCACGCGTATCCTGAAAAACCACCTGCCCCTTCTCTTTCTTACTGGCAAAATATCCTTTGTGAACAGTCTGTACATCGGCATCCTTGAACTGATCATAATTCCCCTTCAATCTCTCAAATTCCTCAACAAAAATCTTCCGAATCAAACTCTCTTCGTGGGTATAATTATCAACTCGATCAATGAAAAACAATGACAAAACTTTGATACCCATTCCAAGCTCTTCTTGTTTATCAAAATGCGCTTTGATCGTCTCGCGAATCTGCGTGCGAAATACGGCTTCTTTATTCTCACTCCCCTCATCCAAGCGATAATACTTTCCATCCGAAAGCTCGACGCGATTGTGTTGCGCATTAACGTCGTTCACTTGTAGTCCAGCATATGCCGCATTCTTGGTCTTTCGCGCCACATCATCCCCTGCCTTCAAGACAATTTCTTTTCGGACAAACTCATCATTGGCATTTTTTATTTCTACTAAAACCTTTGCCTTTGGGGACTCCCCTTTCTTCGTTTCAATACTCCGCACCCTGAAAACCAATGCATTCGAATCATCATCCTTCACACCAAATACCGATATCTTTTTGACTAACCCTTTCTTATAAGCATCAATCGGCGTCAGGCGATAGACAAGATTATGGATCTCTTTGTGCGTCGCGCTATATCGTAACTTGAAAAGCGGAGCCAAATCAGCAATGGCCGCCTTCGAAAGTTCTGACTCCATATTCTGCGGCTCATCCATGATCACCACTGGTCGAGTTGCTGCCACGAGACTGATCGGACTTTCACCATTGAAGCGATCCGGCGTCGAGCGCATGATATTAGTATCACTATTGAACGACTGAATCGTCATCACCATGATTTGAATGTCCAGCCCTTGTGCGAAATCACGCACGCGCGAAAGTTTACTAGAATCGTATGCAAAGTATCCATACCCCACACCATACAAATCTCGAAAGTGCTCTTTGGTTTGTTCGAGTGTTTTCAAAACGCCCTCACGGATGGCCACGCTCGGAACAAGAATGATAAACTTCTTCAATCCATATTTCTTGTTGAGTTCAAAGATTGTCCGAAGATAAACATAGGTCTTTCCAGTACCCGTTTCCATTTCAATGGAAAAATCGAAACCACTCAACTTTTTATCTGGTTCACCACCAAACACATATTCCCCAAATGCACCAGCAAACTCGCTAATATCATCTACTTTTTCAAAAAGGGAATTTCTTTTCTGTATAGAAAATAAGTTTTTTAAAATTCTATCCTGTTCAATCTCCAACTCATTTTTTATTACAGAAACAGCCGAGCGCAACTCAAAAGACTCTTCACTTCTTACAAAGTTTCTTCCAGTATCAAAGATATCCACGATCGCATCGACCGCTTCCAGCTGATACCCTAGATCTTTTGAGAATTTAAATTTCATCCTTTTAACTAATGTTGTTATCCAAAGAAAACATTTTCACAAAAAACTTCCCCTTATCTGTTAGAGTTATATCCTTATTCTTATTAGAGAACTCTATTAATCCATTTGTATGTGAATATGCCATGACCCCCTTAGGAATGCCACGCTCCGTATAATCCCCAACAGTCCACCTGATACTACCCTCATACTGATATACAGATTCAATAAGAAAATTAAAGTCATTATAATATTCAGACTTTTTAAATGATTCATACTCTTCATTCCAGCTAACCGTCGGATCAATATTTCTGATTGCCTTTTCTTTCTTTACTTTTTCTTCAAGAACAACCAGCTTTTCAGTCTCAGCTTCTTCAAATCTCTTTTCGGCATCGCTTAATTTCCTTTGTTCATCTATCCTTATTTTTCTTTTCTTTGTTCTATCTTCTTCATCTTTTTTAAAGGCTGGAATTAAAAACCAATCCGGAAACTTCCAAATAACAAAGTACGTCAAAATAAATGGCATTATCCATGAAATCCAAAAATAAGGATCACTCACATTAAAAAATTCCTGGCTTAAATAATCACTCTTAAGTAATTGTTTTGACTTCCAAATTCTATCTTCGCTCACCAAAAAGACAGTGACGAGTAATTTCCAATGAAAAACTGACCACCAAATAGAAAACACACCATAGATAGGAGTATTTACCTTTTCTTTCCAAGACTCGCTTATTGAGTCAGTAATTTCATTACTAACTTTTGGAATTTTCATAACACTCCAAGTTATTTATCAGATTTAGTTAACTCAATAACTTGTCTCACTGGGTTTCCGGGATTACTTATGGTTTTTAAATAGCCCGTGTCCTTGGTATCAAAAATTGCTCTAGTTAACTCAGCAAGCATTGCGTTGGCCGTCTCCTTATCATTTTCGCTTTCGGTCGGACGAATAGAATTTAATAGTGCTTGATGGGAATCAAGAGCATTCTGACGCTGGGTATTTACATAATAGAGGTGTTTTTCAGCAGAATAATTTCTATTGAAATGAGCAATAGCGAAACCTCCAATTGAAAGAATCAAAAACTTTAGCAATAACCCCTGATGAAAAATCTCGGTTAGAACTTGACTAGTATTTTGATTCTGGACTCTTACAAACCAATCGGTATCCCCTGCAAGCAAAAGAATAGCAATAATCAGTGTCACTCCAGCGCTCAAAGCCATATATGTCTGAGCGTTTTTTGCCGCTTGGTCATTTTTATCAGCACAATCCCCAAAAAACCTTCCATACTTTATAGCCTCAATCTTCTGGGCCTCATTCTGAACAGTACTGAGTAAAGACTGTGCTTTTGTAATCTGTGCCTCAAACTCCCCTATCTTACCCTGAGCGTCGATAATCTGCCTCTTAAACTCCTCATTTTTAGCAGGATCTTTCAAAACAAGGAACGTGTAAAATGGTCCCATGCTTTGATGTAACTCAAACTCTTTATTTCTTATGGTATCAAGCCATTGTTGTCTCTCGTTAATATTCTGAAAACCAAGAATTTGATTTTTCAGCTGCAAGAATTGCTGTAAATGAGTACGGATACTGTTTAAAAACTGTGGCGGAAAATTTTCAAGATCCGCATGATTAAAAATCGTATCAAAAACTTCCCTTATCCCCTCAAAAGAGGGCTTCGACTCTTCAAGGCTATAAGAACCCAGGTCCTTTCTTAACAAAGAAGTCCAATCTAAGCTTCTATATTGTTCTATAGAATCGCGAAGTTGCTGATCCATACGGATTAAATCACTTTCAAAATTACATTCTTCGAAATATTCACTTTTGTTGTGTCATCAAGCGCAGAATCGAGACACACAAAAATATCTTCTAGTTTGAGACCGAGAGACTCGACTTGCTCTTTAGAAATTTTTTCCACAAATGTTACAGCAAGCTTTTTATTGTCATCAATAACAACCCAAGAATTAAGATCATCCTTTTCCTGTGTAACCTTAGCATTTAAACTAAAACCTTCTTTAACAAGAATTTCGTATACGACCGCACGCTCATCGTAACCGTCAACAAGTGGATACTCGAGAAAAAGTTTAGACTGAGCCAAGAGCTTTTCTTGATCATCATTTTCGGTCAAAACACTCCACTGTCGATAATTTGATTTTTGAAGTACAAAAGTCTTGAAGCCCGTATCTCCTTTATCAACTTTCTCTCCTGCGCGCCGGATACGCTCTCGAGAAATATCAGCAATGGTCTTGTATCCAGCTTTGTATGCCTCACTTTTCTCATCCGTCGCTTCTGGCAACTGCACACAGATCCACTTCCGATTCCCATCATCCTCATCGTTCAAATCCATCACTGCATGCGCTGTCGTTCCGGAGCCAGCAAAAAAATCAAGCACCAAATCATCTTTTCTTGTGCCAACAGTCAAACACTTTTTTATCAAATCGATTGACTTAGGAAAATCAAAATAAGAACTACCCTCAAAAAGCTCTCTGAATATTTCCTTACCGAACTCGTTATTTATTTCACTTTCGATCCAAAGCGCCTTTTGTTTTGTAGTTGCTAACTCGCCACTTTCATCATGCAAATAGTCTTTTCTATATACTCTCCAGGCCCCCGTATTTACTTCTTTAGCCAAGAGATTGCTTATATTTTCTGCAACTTTTTTCTGACCCCAGGTCCAACAACCCTCTACTCCTTTTGAATTAAGTGGCATTGCCTCAACAATAAAGCCTTCATCCCTCTTTAAAGAAACCTCGTTGGTTTTTGGATTTACATAGATAGGGTAAAAAAGATTCGGGCGATTTGAACGATTAAAGACCGGGTTTCGATTCCTTAATTCTAACAATCGAAATTTTCCATTCTTATCTTCTTTATTATACTCAGAAATCTTTTCTTCACTTTTCACAATTTCATACAGACCACCGTCTTCTATATTTTTAGCATATACCAAAATATACTCATGTGTTTTAGCAAAGTACCTATCAAGAGTACGTCCTCGAGGATTTAATTGAACAATAATTTGAGCCACAAAATTCTCCTCACCGAAAACCTCATCCATGATGAGATGAAGATTGGCGGCTTCGTTATCATCGATAGAGATAAAAATCACACCATCTTCACGAAGAAGATTTTTTGCCAAAAACAGTCGCGGATACATCATGGTAAGCCAGTCACTATGAAAACGACCGTTCTTCTCGGTATTGGCAGTCATTTTGATCCCGCCTTCTGTCTGACCGGTCTGCTCATAATAATCAGCGACGCTCTGCGCGAAATTATCCTTATATACAAAATCATGCCCCGTATTATACGGTGGGTCAATATAAATCATCTTAATCTGTTCGCGATATTTCTTCTGGAGCAATTTCAATACCTCGAGATTATCTCCTTCGATAAAAACATTCTCGGTCTTGTCCCAATTCTTGCTCTCATCTTCCTGAGGAAACAGAGTTCCTTTGGCTGTCTCACGAATCAGCCGAAAGGCATTACTTTTTCCAGCCCAGTTCAAACCATACTTTTCTTCTCTGCCAGCAATTCCCTCTGCGTCAAAAAACTTCTTGAGCGCATCAAAATCAACCGAGCCATCTTTTACAAACTGCGGAAATACCCTCCGAAGCTTCTCCAGATTCTCATTCTGTATGTTTTCAGATGTTGTAGAAACTTTTTCAATAGTCATATCTTTATTTCTTCCAATCCTTAACCATCAATCCACCGCGAGTTCTTTTGACGACTACCTTTTGCTTTTCTTTCCATCCAAGCTCTCGAACGAGTTCGATCGGGAGCGTGAGGCCGATGGATTTACCACCAAGTTTGGTCAGTTTTCTGACTTCTTTTTCGTTAGTCGCTTTGTTTGCCATACTCGAAAAATACGTAATTTACCCTGTCAAATACGATTTGAGTCTATTTTTTAAAAACATTTTTCCATGGTAAGTTTTTAGATACTTTTCCCTATGCGTTGCATCTTGTTGATTGAGACACGCTTCATAGTACGCCAATTCAAGTGGTCGTCTATCTTTGGTTGATTCTACGTGCCCCTTTTTATGTTCCTCAAATCGTAATTTCAAATCCTTCGTATATCCAGTATAGAACTTCCCATCTTTTGCAGATTTAAGTACGTAGGTATAGTACATAACCTGACAGATTTGAAATTATTTAACAGGGTGAATTACGTAACTCCATTATACTCCCCTCCAAAAAACAAGCAAAAACCGGCCAAAAAGCCGGTTTCTGGAATATACTCATCTATATACTCTACCCCTCCGCCAGGACTTCAAAGCCACCGTAGGCGACGTATCCCTTGACTTTCCCGAAAAATCACGCAAACATGGGAGCTATCTGTTGCGCCCCTGTAACAGTCTCTTGTTCTTCCCCGAAAACCAGTGAGGTATCCATGGATAACACCGCCCCGATTGTGCCGACGTTCAATGGTGAGCTCGCACATGGCGCCGCCACCCTCTGCGATTTCTTCCTCGTTCCTACCGAGGACCAAGTCCCGGTGACCAAGGTCACCATCCTGGTCGATGGAGACAAACACAAGTTTGCCGTTGGGAACGGCAAGTACCGGTCGACCCTCTTCCTCCTCTACTGCGCGGTGCTCAAGCAGAGCACGTCGTTCACCTTCGATGCCGAGCTCAAGGCCATGCTCGTGCCCTACTTCAGCGCCGAGCTCGTCGACCAAGCCAAGCTCCCCGAAACCGAGCATGTCGCGCTCGGGCACCTGGTCATCGGCAAAAGCATCCAGGTGAACCTGGTCCTCAAGCCCGGCTACGAACTACCGAAGAATCCCGGCCGGTCCCTGCGCAAGCTCATCGAGCACGGCTGGAATCAGCGTAAGCAGCTGGGACCGAACTCGGCCGCACCACTCATCCGGCAAGCCGTCCAGCAATTCATCGAAGGCGAACGCAGTGGTGCCATCCGTGTCCACAACAGTCGTCGCCAGGATGTGTGGCCTGACTACGACTGGGTAGACAATGTTCGGTCTCTCCGTCGTCTGCTCGCTGTTTCGCTGTAATCACAGCAGCGAAAAAGCAAGTAGCGCCGATGCCAACAACCCGACACTCACCGAGTGCCGGGTTTTTTCTTGTACCCTAGCCCTCTACCAAGACTTCGAAGCCGCCGTAGGCCACGCGCTTCGGATCAAACGGCATTGGTCCCTTGAAGTTTTCTGGAGCCATAAGCGGATCATTCATCACCTTGGCATTGACCTGGTCACGATGCTTGCGTGATTTGAAAACGATATAGGAAAACACGACTACTTCACCTTTCTTCAAATTGGTCATCTTGGGAAAAAGTGGCGCCATCCCCATCGACTTGGAGCGGATATCCTCACTCACGCATTCTTTGTAATCAAGTGCCCCACATTTTTTCCACACCTTGGCCCCGAGCTTGGCCATCTTTTTGTAATCACCCAAGTTTTTCTCCGGCATCACAATCACAAATCCGTCCACATACTTCGCCATACTCGTACAATAAAAAGTTAGCTGTTACTTATTTAAAAACTTTTTCCATCAAATTTCTCCGAGTGAAGGGTCGAGAGATCTATCCCTTCAAGACAGCGAACGTTCACCATCACCGTCGCATTGCCCGATGGGTCGGTACCGCGACCGAATGACTGAACTCCGCAGACCTTGCAAAAGAGATGAGCAATTTTTTTGGTATTGAACCGGTACTCAGTGAGCACGTCTTCACCAGAGAGGAGAGTGAAATCCGCTGCCGGAACAAAAGCGAGGATAAATCCCTTGGCTTCGCAGTGTGAACAGTTACAGACAAATGTCTGTGCCAAATCCGTCGTCACTTCGTACCGTACCGCCCGACAATGACAGCCACCCGTGTATTTCGCCATAAGCATTTTCCTGTTAATAATCCTCCCCATTTTACACCTATCACTCGGTATGCCAAAATCACCCTCGTCTCCAGGAGAAAAATAAAAGTCGGCCTTGTGGCCGACAATACGGAAAATATGTAAACCACTAGAGTTTCTCAAGCTCCTTCAAATCCTTATCCGGGAGATAAAGAATAGCGAAACCAACAATGATACCGGCTACCGCTGTGTACAGACGATTACCATCAAAGACAGTCGTATCTACGATATCAAGCAGATGCCAAATACCCCGCCAGACCAACACCAATCCAACGACTATAGCCAAATTATGGGCGAAATAGGCAACTAAATTTCCTTTCTTCATCATAAGGTTGTGTAAGTATGACTTTAGTATATCACGTCAAAACAGCCACCAGACAATTCCAAAGAAAACTGTCGCGAGAAGCACGAGTTCAAACGCCAGTTTGAGATTGGGTTTCAGATACTGCTCCTCAAGCCAGTAGGGATTACCATGCTGCGCTGCTACTACCCGCTGCTCCTCACGATTGCGAAAGTACCGCTTGGGACTATACGACGCAAGCGTAAAGTAGCCACGGGAGAACGGGTGAAGCCACTGAATCCCCCAACCGCCATCGAGCGTGTCATGGATAAAATGAGCGAGCGTCCCCATCCCCCACACGAGACCATAGGCCGGATAGAAACTCCCGATAAGGAGAGCGCCGCCGACACCGACAATAAGCGGGAGATGAAACAAATCACGATGCTCGTGAGCAAACTGGTTGGAACGAAAACGGTTTCGGATGAGCCATACGATAAAGTCTATGTCCGGCGCCAAGGTCGCGAACACCGCAAAGAGCATGAGCACTACCATATCGCCACCACTCCCGAGTGCCACAAAAAATCCGATGACCAGTCCTACCGCAATATCGATATACATAGAAAAATATTACACTGATGCGAGACCAAGTTTTTTGAGCCGGGAACGGATAGCGCCCGGTTTTCGTCCGAGCTTTTCCGCCATCTCTTTCATTTGCTTGCCTCGCTCAAACATTTTTTTGAGCTTTGCTTCCTCATCGGCCGTCCATGCTCGATAGGCCTGAGGATGTATGGCTCGTATCTCGCCGAAAGCCTCTGCTGATTCCTCGTTCTTCTTCGTTTTTTTTCTCTTCGGTTCCTTCTTTGCTTTTTTCTCCTTGCCACCACAGATCACGATAAAGTTGTGTTCCATCTCGGCGATACGTTCCGGGGTGAGACGGGCGTAATCCTCTTCGGCCCGTTCGGATGCTGCCCGCAAACGAATATCTTCTTCAAGCACTACTGGGTGCACCTCGAAAGCTCGAGCGTTGACCCCAAGGAGATGAACACCGGAAAGTGTGCGTACCCGAGAGAGCGCCACATAGCCCTGACCGTATTCAAACGTCTGCGAAAGATCCATCACCGCCGCATCAAGCGACACCCCCTGACTCTTATGAATAGTCATCGCCCAGGCAAGACGAAGCGGTATCTGAGTAATTTTGGCAAACACCTCATCTCCTTCGGCGATAGTCCACTCCATTGGCTCGGTCTCTACCTTCAATCCGTCGGTAGTCCGAACGATGGGATATTTTTTGTCTGCCGTAAATCCGATGACAGTGCCGAGCGTTCCGTTGACATAACCGGCACCGGGATTGTTTTTGGTAAACATGACCGCCGCTCCTACTTTGAGCTCGAGCCGCTCTGGTGAGAGACAGCCACGCACGAGAGCACTGGTGAGTGCCTCTGGACCACGGAGCGCCATCGTATAGGCATGCGTTTTGCCAGACAACTTCTTCAATTCAGCATTGTTCAAACTATCGACGTTGGCATTGTGAGCATAGAGTCTGGTCATGTCGTCCGGTGCTTCCGATGGTTCGACGATTCGGTCCCGGACCGTTTCAAAATGACTCTCATCAAATTCGTTGCGTCGGATAGCAGAAAGAACGCCGAGAAATATCTCATCCTCCTGACGATGCTGCTCGGTGAGATAGCACACTGTCGGCCGAAGAGCACTCCAGACTTCGGATTCAAACGCAAATTCGACCGGTCCCTTTTCTTTCCCCTGGACCGGTGGCAACTGAAAGAAGTCCCCGACCAACACCACCTGTAATCCTCCGAACGGTAGCTGCGTTCGCCGCACCCGCCGACACACCCGCTCCACCATCATGAGCACTCGCCCATCGAGCATCGAGACCTCATCAATGATCAGTACCTTGGCCCGTTTGATTCGTTTACTGACATACCCGTTTTCGGCGATGTGCTTGAGTGACTCATCATCAAGCGACGACTGCACCCCGATACCGCTCCACGAATGAATAGTCATGCCGTGGATATGGGTAGCAGCGATGCCGGTCGACGCTGTCACAGCAAAGTCTATCTCGTGTTCACGGAGATAGTCGGTATAGGCACGGATGGTGTGGGTCTTGCCGGAACCGGCCTCCCCGGTCAAAAACACGTGGGCACCGGTCTTCAAAATAGCGAGGGCTTGGTCTTGGGTCATATTCCCCATCCTACCATCCCCCATCCCTCGGAGCAAAAACCCTCTCAGGGTTACAGCACATCAATGATACGGAGTGCCCGTTCCGTGAAAACATAGAGTTTGGCAGGACGACTCGGACCATCGCGCCGCACTTTTCCTGTCTCCTTTACCAATTGAATTTCGTGTATCTTTTTACGAAAGTTTCTTTTATCAAGCGTTCTCCCCAAAAGAATTTCGTACAGTGATTGCAATTCCGACAGAGTAAATTCTTTCGGCATAAGTCCAAAGGCGATATTGGAGTACCCTAATTTGCTCACGAGACGCTTGCGACCGAAACGCACTATCTCGGCGTGATCAAAAGCAAGCTTCGGGAGATGATCAACGTCTTTCCAACCAATGTCCGCATAGTACTCTGTCACTTTAGGCAGAAACATATCATCTCGAACCAAAGCAAAGTAGGCCACCGATACACTCCGGCTACGCACGTCCCGATTGGGTTCACCAAAGGTAGCGAGTTGTTCTAGGTACATACCGTCCACCCCGGCCTTTTCCGAAAGCACCCGGAGTGCCGCCTCTTCAAGAGACTCATCCACGCGCACCAATCCACCAGGAAGTGCCCACATATCAGCGTAGGCATCGCCGGCAATCTTTACGAGTAGCACCTTGAGCTTACCGTGACTGACCGTAAAGATGAGGGTGTCAACCGCCACTTTGATATGAGCAGACTGCTTCTTTTTTGATAATTTTGAGCGAACCATAGAGTTTGTTCTTTTCTAACTTAGCTGTTCCCTCCTCATAGTGTCAATTATACACCCGAAAGATTCTTCTCGTGGGAAACGCTGGAACACGTCACTCCCCGATACGAGCAGACGTTCACACGCTCGAACAGCTTGAGCCAAGCGTTCTTCCGGCGTCCCAGAAACAACCAGGTGCGGAATATCTTCTGTGGTCAAAAGTTCCTGAAAACGCTTCTGCATCGTATGGCGGATATATTCTCCATCACGCATGCCATCATCGACAAACGGTATCTCATCCCCCGTAAGAATCACCAGATCATAGCGTCGGCCCTTGGCGACCTGATCAACCTCGGCGCTCAGAGTTCCCCGATACCGCTCATGCCACAAACGAGTAGCCCAGGCATTGGTGTCACAAAAGAGCACTTTGTTCGCCAAACGCGCATAGGCATCTTCGACACGATTCTGAGTGTTGGCGATAAAGACAAACTCGTCACTCTGCCAGGCCGTTTGTGATGGCAGCTTTCCTTCGCTGTAGAGTCGTCCAAATTCGGGCACCCACACGGTCTCGAAGTATTCTGCCAAGGACCGAGAAAGTGTCGTCGTCCCAGTTGATTCAGCTCCCACCAGAGCCACTCGCCGAACTAGGGCCGCTCGAGCACTCGCTCCCAAGTACTGCCACGACGTGTAGGGATTTTCACGAATACGAGTACCAGAAATGGGAACTTCGTGACGCTCCCGATCTACGAGTATGTGCTCCGCACCTAAATAACGAGCATAGGCATCGCCATAGTCCTCAGAAGTAAAGACTCGGTCCGGAGCATATCCCAGAAAATTTATCGTGTACTCCGCCCAACGCTTGGAGTTATCATCATCCATGATGTCACGCATGACTCGCACCTCGATATCGGGAAACATCTCCCGAATCCATACTGCCCGCTCTGCCCCAGTAAAGGACTGATCAGACCGATCACAGACGATGACAGTCAGCTGGTCCGACTGCTCCCGTGCGACAGATATGAGATAGGCATGTCCAGCATGAAAGGGATAAAACTTACCAATAACCAATCCGCGCTTCATAAGACAGCCACCTCCTCTCTCTTTGTTCCCTTGATTCCCGAGATAGCCTGTTTCTTCCATTCGGCATGCCAACGGTAAAGCCCGCTGAGAGCCAAAAGAAGAAAAATCGCGTAGAGCACAGAGACAAACTTTACCTCCTTCGTGTAGTAGAGCCACACTCCGATGATATCGACCACAATCCAGAGATACCAATTTTCCAATCGTTGACGAACCAGAAGAATCTGTGCGATGAAACTCGCCACCGTCGTAAAGGCATCGAGATAGGGAAATGATGCTGCCTCTGGAAACCATAGTGGAAACAACACGTGTATCCGAGCGATGAACGCGCCGAGGATAATTGTCCCCACAATAAGGACAAAGGTCCATCGTATATTTTCATATTTTGTATTATGACTGATGGTCTCCTGCGTCGGAGATTTCCCCTGCTCTTTCTTGAGACGAAGCCACATCCACCAGCCCCAAAAGCCAGTGACAAAGTAATAGATCTGTTCGAGAAAATCAGAGTACAGACGAATCTGATAAAAGAGCACCGCAAACAGTATCACCGCCCCGATGCCGATGGGCCAGTTCCAAATACTTTTTCTGGCGCACAGCCACACGGTTATGAGATTGAGAATCGTACCACAAAACTCGAGGTAGCTCATGGGATAGTCCCAGAGCGTAAAGAAAACATTGTTGATATCGAAGAATGAAGCAATCATACTTTTGTTCGTTTAACCAAATTAATCCCCCCCCGCTATTTATTGTATATATTACACTAATTACCCGATAGAAAACGCGTCGACCACGCGTTCTTTCATTACTTAGTGTCTATATTACACTATATTAAAATCCTGTCAAGACTTCCTAAAAGAAAAAACGGATGAACGTTCGTAAACATTCATCCGTTATAGCAGCGCCCGGCTGCTACGGGTAAATCACCCGGGTGCCGTCGAAGCGCGAGGTGAGCCCGACCGTATAGCCCCGATAGGGCACGATACGTCCCGCCACCCGCATATCGACCTCACACAGTTTGGCGAGCTCCTGAACCAAGCTGAGCTCTGGTTCATCAATCACGATAAGTGCTCCCTGGCCGCCGTTCCAGGTCTCGTAGCACTGCTCCGAATTCATGCCGCGCCATTCGGCACACTGGCGCATGATGAACGGCGGATCGAACAAGTTGTCGAGTTCTGCCGTCAGACCGAGACGGTGCAGCACGCTCCCGAACTTGCCCTTGAAGGCACCCCCCGAGAGATGTGTCACCAGATGGAGCCGGACCGTAGGCCGGAGCAGCGGGTCGAACCAACCATGGAGGCGGTTGAGCATGCGGTCATACTGGACGGAAGGGACAGCACAGCGCAGGATGGCATCGGTCGCCTTGGTGTTCTTCCACCACTCGTCCCCGAATTCCTTGGCGAGCGCCTTGCGCACCGAACTGATACCGTTGCTCCGGAAGGTATCGCCGAACACCACGATGATCTGGCCCGGCTTCACGCTGTCACCAAGGATCATCTTGTCAGGATGGTAGACACCGGTCATCGAGCCGCCCCAGTTGAAGCGCACCAATGCGTCCGGGTTTTCCGAACCGACACAGACGCCGAGTTCGGCCGTCTCGCCGGTGAGCAGCACGTACTTGTGCTGATCAGCCAGTTCTGCAAGGCCAATCATGATCTCCTGACAATGCCGGTAGGTTTCAGAACCAACCTCACCAAGAGAGCTGACATCGAAGATGTTCTGGAACACGAGCGGCAGACCGCCGTAGCGCGTGATGTCCATGGCACACATGGCCACCACGTCGTTCGCGGCATCGCCATAGGTACGAGCAGCATCGATGAGCACCACTTTGGTGCCGATGCCGTCCATGGCACCGGTGAGCAGACACTCGTCCGGCAAATCAACCGGTCGCCAGCCACGCGGCCCTCGGAAATCACCCCTGGACAGATCGGTGACCTGCACAAAGCGTGAATTGCCATAACTCTCCCGGCACAGCTGCCCGACGAAAGCACTGAAGGCATCGCCGGCAGGAATGTTGACGCCGTCTTGCTTGTAGAGATCAGTCACGGTTGGCTCCTTGTGTGACAACGCTTGGAAAATCTGCCAAGCCAGAAAAAAACCACTTTCTTGTTTTTTTAATGAACGTTTCAGTATGCCCTGACCTGCCTTTTTTGTAAAGTTACCGGTCACTTTTCATCATCCTCACCACTGAAAATCAAAAACCCACCGAAAGCGGGATCCGCTTGGTGGGTATCAGTGCTGCGAGAAAGTGCCGGCGCTCAGGGCGTGCGCCGAAGTTTCGATGCCGTTGAACGGAGCGGTCCGGACATGGTGCCCGGACCAGCCATATTCGGCCATGAACGCAATCTTGCACAGCTCTTCAGCTCGAGCCCGAATCTCGGGTCCCGTGAGGGGCCGCTCGAAGTGAACCACCGTACACGTGTGATCGGGCTGGCCATCTCTCATGGCCATGAGCGAATAGCCCGCGGCCGTAAATCTTTCATCCATCATCATCTCCTCTCGACTACTCGAGCCAGTGCGCCACTGCGAGCAGGGATTCGATGTTGGGGTTAGTGCGCAAGTGCCAGCGCTGATCCTTGAGAACCGCCGGATTGAACTGGTGCATGCGGATGGCCACCACCACGGCAATCGCCTCGTTCCACAACCGATTCGGACACGACGACGCGTAGGCGAGGTAGAAATCGTAGGCATGGACCGCCACCGCCGTACTGGCGCCATCGCCCATCCAACGACTGCTCGTGAGCCTGTCATGCGACAGAAGCCAGTGCAGCTGAGCCCCGGCTTGACGCTGAAACTCGCTGGTAATTTCCGGAGTGAGCGGCGCTGTGCGAAAGCCCAAGACGGGAGCGCCGTTCTTGGCCATGACCGTACACCAGCCATCGACCTCATCGTCAAACAGACTGGCTGCCTTGCCGAGATCGATCACACGACTGGTCGTCCGTACGATGCGGGCCAAGTATTCACCATTCGCCGGAATAGACATGGGATTCCCCCTTTCGAAGAGAATTGAAGAACTCGCCCTTGCATGGAAGGACCACGTACCATACCACACCCTCCCCTTTCTGTCCACCCTACACTCCGCCCCATACTCAACTTACTTTATTTCCCCTCTTTCCTAATTCCTCACTTTTTCACGGTCGTAAGAAAGTGAGGAGAAAGAAAAAAGCCGAAGGGGTATTTCCTTCGGCGAGGTTACTCATCTGTCAGAGATCGCTGGCATCACGGATAGCGCATGGCTTGAAACGCCTGAAGCGACACGCCCGTCAGCCGCTCGACGATACGCCCGTAACGAAGCGTGGTCTCCCGGATGATGTCCGAACTGAAAGCGATGGGCGACTTCGGACCACCGGCCCAGATGCGCTCCGCTTCTTCGCGCAAGTACTGCTTGTCGAGCCAGGCCGGGTCTCGGCCGACGGTGATGTCTTCGGATTCGACGAAACGACACGAGTCCGGGGTCAGGCACTCGTCCCCGAACACCACCCGCCCCATCGAATCGAAACCGACTTCAAACTTGCCGTCGATGATTTCGATGCCGGACTGAGCAGCGAATTGCCGTCCCAGCTCGTAGGCCTGATGAGCCAACCGATAGGCCCCAGGATACCGTCGCACCGTCGCCGCCCCGTTGAGCGGATCGTCGGTCTCGGACTTGTCGGTCGGCGTGAACACCGTCTGTTCAAACGGCGACATCAGCCGCAGCCCCGGCGGCAGATCAAGTCCGTACGGATTCGGCTGACCCTTCTGGTAGAAGTCCTTCCACAGACTGCCGGCCATACGGTTCCGAAAGATGAACTCCACCGGATACATGGTGAGCTTCGCGACGACGAGCGCACGGAGAGTGAGGTCGTCAGGAATCGGCAACCGCGGCAGGTACTGCCAGATGCCGTTCCCGTAGGCCACCAGATGAGTGGGGATGCCAGGAAGTTGCTCCTTCATCCAGAACACCGTGAGGGCCGTGAGAGCCTGGCCCTTGTTGGGGATGGTACTCTCATGGACAATGTTGTGGGTACTCACCCGATCCGTCGCCACCGTGAGCAAGAGCTCGGGATACTCCGGGATGGCAAAGGTGTCGCGCACCTTCCCCTGATGGATACAGTGAAGTCCCGGCACTGCCGGCTCATATTTGAAATGACTCATGTCGTTCTCCTGCGAAACGCCTTGGAAACTGCCAAGTCAGATGAAACACTTGCCCGTAATATTCACGGACATTCCAGTATCACTTTTTCTCCGAGCTTTGTAAAGAGACCCACTTCGTGACGTTTAAATTACTACTGGCCAACTTTATCCACCCCACTTCATATTTCCTCACTTTCTCACGACCGTGAAAAAGTGAGGAATTGAAAAAGAGCCGGTGAAGGCTCTTGAGTCAAAATTTAATATTGCTCTCTATCTAAGATGCCATCATCACCGAGGTAGGCAGCTGTTATTAAAATCAAAGATAAATCAAAAGAAAAAAGCCGCCCTAATTTTTTAGAGCAGCCTACACTATCAGACGTTGCGGTTACTGATTCGTCGGATGAATGAATCCAGCAACACAGTTGGTCGGACCAGAGACCTCGACCTTCTTGCCGGAAAGCATCGTTCCGAGCAGTCCGGCATAGATGGCCTGAACATTCTTCTTCGGATCAGTCGAACCACCGGCTGTACCGTAGTAGTAGACCCAGGAACCAGCGGCACAGGAGCCGAAGGCAGCGTCGAGCTTGAAGAGCACCATGTCAGGCATGTAGGACGGCTCGATGTTCACCACCTTGGCGGTGACGGACTGAGCCGAGGCCAGGCTGGTGATGATGGACAGCGACACCGCCAAGATCATGCGAACGAGAGTGGCTTGGTTCATGATGTGAAACTCCTTCAGTCGTTGAGAAGCAGGTTGATGATGGGGATGAGCCAAGAGAAGTCGACTTGGAAAGACTTTACCCCTGACCAATTGTCTCCTTCGTTGGCTTCATAGGCTTCGTCATCGGCGTCGACCTTGAACTTGAACGAGACCTCACTGACACCACTGGGAACAACGTAGGTCAATGTTTCAGTGTGCGTAGCACCGCTTGGCAGATTGACTGCCTGGATGTATGCTCTCTTTTGAAAAACCCAGTCATTGGAATCTGTACGAGCGTAGAGGTCAAGTTCAATGGTATTCTTGCCGAGCTTCATGTTGTTATTCGTGTTTCCGTTGACAGCCTTCACTTGCGCCTTCACGGTAATGACTTGTCCTGATTTCACCAAATCCTGGCCACCAACCAGAATACTTCCATCAGAATTTGTAGCAGTGAAGCTGTTTACTTTGAGGTTAAAGGCATTAGGGACACCCGAACCACTTGACCAGCCACCATACGCTGCATATGTAGCATTCCCCTTTTTGTATGCGCCCAGGTCAACGCTGTAAGAATTTGGAAACGCTCCCGTGGTCATTTGTGTACAGTAATTCAGGCCAGCCGAATTAGAGAGATTCGTCGTAGTGAAGGCGCCACTGTCTTGACGCTTATGAAGCGTAAAGGAATTACCATCTTCGCATTCCGAAAAGTATCCGTTGGTACCAGCCCAACACAGAGCGCCCGTGCTGCTATCAAGAAATGTACAATATCTAGGGTAAATGAAACCCAGAAGTGTCCAGTTCTGACCACCGTTTTCCCTGTGATAGATGTTACTCGAACCCACGCGATAGTAGGTAGCAGTCTGCACACCATTACCAGTCCCAAGCGAACCGTAATAGTCCATTTCAGTCACGCTAAAAGCTCCGTCGCTCCCAGTGCTTTCTACGTAGTTGACGTGCCCAGGACTAGAAAAAACCGCCACTGCGCCAGCTCGCGCTGTCTGACCAACAGGAAATCCAGCATCAATGGCGTCTTGATACCATAGACCGGCATCGTGCACCATAAAAGCTTTGAGGTCTGGACGCTTGTAAGTAGCCCACCAAACACAATTGCCATGACTGTAACAGAGAAACGGGTTAGATTCCGAGTTGTAGCCATAACAAGATGTATCCCCCGCTGAAGATTGTCCACCAACAAACGCAAACAACCCAACAAGCAGGGTACGAACCATACCAAAAAAACTCTTGTTCATGATGAAACTCCAGTTCAGATTGTCAAAGAAAACTTATGAAATGGTTTCACCACTTCATAAGCTCCATAAATCAATTTTATGTAGCCAAGTAACAGTGAAAACCAGAAATATATCTCGCTGTATTATTTAATAACGGGCTGAAAAGAACTGAGTATCTTATCAAAAGTACTCTCCGCAATATTCCATTGAGTAGTTTCCATCTCCCAGTCCCCATCCACCTCAACGAAAGCCTCATCGCCATTCCCTAGAAGAAAGTTGTCGCATATTTTTAGTGACATAGAGGGCTTACAAAACCACACGAGCTGTACATGCATGTTCTTTGACTGAACAGAGGTTTTTGTTTTTCCATCAGAAGAAACGATGTCCTCCCATGGGCTGTAAACCAAATATCTTTTTTCAGCACTTCCTCCTCCAATAGACAGGTTTTTTTCTGCACGTTTAAAATCCCCGACTGGAACACCTGTACGATAATTTCGAGGCACCACGTTTTTTTCATCGGGATTTTTTACACCAATCTCGACTCGAAAAGTTTTATCAGGATTTTCAATAGAAACAAATCTGTTAACTATTTCATTAGAAACTAAACTCTCATTGACTTCCTTAACGGTCCAATCGTTAGGATACTGAAACGAATATTTTCCACCTTGATACACACTCCAACCAACCGCTGCCTCGTTGGAAGCATCTTGATTTTTAGGTAAAGCATTTTGTTGATTTGAATTTTCAGCAACAGACTGCGCTTGATTTTCTTGTTCCTTCTGTATAAACCAAGCAAGTCCCATCAGGAGCACAATAGCCACTCCTCCAAAAATAATGGATTTTTTAGTCATAGAAATAAGTCAGGAGATATTTAAAACACTTTATCCTAGAGTAACAAAAAAAGCAAAAGTTACAAAGAGCAATATTGTCTAAAAATATAAATAAAGGCCCATGAAAGCCTCTATTTTCTTAACTCTTCCCATTGAACAAACTTAGAACTCTAGACTGGAGAGTTATTGGAAATATGATGAGAAAAATAAAGCTAGTTTTAGAACGAATTTAAAGACCGAGAATAATTCTTTCTATATCTTTTCTGTTTTTTAAAACTATCCTAACTAGTCCTGAATCGCTACTAGTCTCGCTTTCCACATCGCACCCTAAATCGTATAAACAAACATATTTCACTTTTTTAAAGTTTTCGTATACCTGATTAAACTCTTGCTCTGTAAAAAACTGTCCTCCAATTTCATATCTTGTATTTTGTGACATTTTGTACAAATTTTCATAAGCCGTACCAGCTTCATGAATACCCCCGGTAGGAAGATTTACTTTTAATAGCCTACGCGCCATCTCCGTTCTCCCCTCAATCGATTTTTTTACACGCTTATCATAATACTCGTTATGTTTTTGAGGTATAAAAGAAACTCCCTTAGTTTCGCAAATATAAGCATTAAAATAGTGAATCGCTGAATAAAAGAGTAATGTGCTAGACCAACATAAATGAATTTTCTGAGCTCCTAGCCAGTCTATAGAATCAAAAAAGCTTTCCGCAAGAAAAGCTCTTTCTAAGTACTGTCTTGATTGAGGTTTCATACTCTCCTAAACAAAACAGGGTGCCAATGTAGCCGTCTTAAAGGCGTTTTTTCTCGCATAACTATCTATTTTGGTGGCTTTTTTCTTTTCGTATATGTGAATAGTAATCTCTATATCTATATCGCCTAGCGTCTGTTCTACTGAAGCAAATAAGGATCTAATATAAGCTGTAGCAATTGAGGCTTTTTCTTCATCAACAACAAACAAAAAATCTAGACTGTCTTTCCCCGTAGATTTCCAATATGCATTTCGAATTCCAAACTCTTTTTTAGGAACCCGATTTTTAAGCACTTTAAGTACTTTTAATTGTTTGGTTGATGATGGCATATGTTTTTTACTACTTCTTATCCCTTCCTCAGAGGAAAACACACGATAGCTTTTTTTGTTAGTTTTTGTCAAGTTCAGTATACCACTTTTCCAAGTTTTTCAGTACAAAGATTAAATAGATAAATTACTCTGGAGATCTATTTTTTATTAACATGCATCTATATTATCTTGAATCTTTACTTGAGATTAATATTAGCCCACCCACATTCATAACGGAGAGAATCTCTTGCTTTAGGTGAGCCAGACTGAACGTGAAAAAGTTTGTCCACACGCGTAATAAAGAGATGGGCTGATGAACTATTGTTCAGCATTAAAAGCAAACAAAGATCTTCAAAAATCTTTTCTCACGCTTTGAGTATATCTACTTCACTGCTCCCTACAGTCGGTCTTGGCCGCTTTTGCGGGTGAAGTACCACAGGAGGTTGGCAGCGATGAGTAGGATGCCGAGGAAAATTCCAAATGGAAAGGTAATGAGGCCAAACCAACCCAACAAAAAGAGGACTTCAATCACACTCCCGCCCGAACAATTCGGGGTCGAGCCCTCATTCACATCACCGCACCCGAGGAGCTGAGCGAGTGTGGTGGCAAGTACCACCGAAAGGAGCGGGGCAAACGAAAGCACAGCCACGATGAGATAGAGAAGCGACCAGTGACGCCAAGTGAAATAGTGCGAGTAACTGAGGTACTTCATAGTACTTTTATTTAGAGTGCGAGATGACGAGTGGGTTTGAGGACAGCTTTAGGGTCGGTCTTCCATTCATCCGAAACATCAGCGTAGAGCTCGAGTTCATTGCCATCCGGGTCGAGGATATACAGACTGTGGGTGACATGGTGGTCAGCGGAACCAACGATGGTGACTCCCTTCGTCACGAGTTCCTGATACACGGCCTTGAGCGCCTCTCCGCCATCACCAATCTTGAAACCGATGTGATAGAGTCCTGGCTCCGGTGCATGCCGCTCCCGAGGGAAACCGCCGACCTCGATCAGAAGCAATTCGTGATGAGTACGACCGGAAGAGAAGAGTGCCATCCCGGGACGGCGATCAATCTCACGAAACCCTAAAGTATCACGATAAAAGTTAGCTACTTTTTCGGCATTGGTGACGTAGAGGACGAGATGGCCAAGTTCTTTAATTTCCATATGTGTCTTCTTTAGAATTTCCGACTATCATAGGCCCAGTGGAGGAGTGCCTGGCGCTGACGGGGTCGGCAGGCGAGATCACCGCGACGACAGTGGTGCGCTATCTGGGCAATATGACGATTGATAGCACGCCACCTTTTGATCTGACGCTCATCCTCTTTGGGAAGACGCCGGCCCATATAGTAGCGACAGTACCACTGAAACCACCCTCGCGGATCATCGGGATAAATCCAACCTTTTTCCTGCCATACCAAGAGCGGTTGAGAGGCTCTCACCCCGAAAAAATTCAGGGTCTTGTCATATTTTTCCGGTGACAATTTGGCAGACTGAAACCAACTCTTGGGAAATTCTGCGCGACAATCAGTCATGTACTTCCCGCCGAATACCCCGAGCGCGAGCATTTCCTCCGGTGTCAGGTCTGGCTTGAAATCAGGATGGAAATTTTTTCCCACTGGTTCAGTACACTCGTACTGATACCCGTGTTGCATCTGATCATTAACGGTTATGACTCGCTTCATAGCTTTAGTATATCACAGCATAAACGAGAACGGGTCCGAAGCGTACACGCTCCGAACCCGGCCCAAAACAACCTCGCCCATCACTCGGCATAGAAGCATCTCCTACTCGTGTAGAGCTTACCTGCGAGACCGCCGAGGACTGACGTGTCATCACGAACAAAGTGGAAGCTCTGACTCCACCACCCATCTTGGCCACTGATGGCATATTCAAGACGGATGGTGTAGTAGCCAGCGTACCGACGATGCTCTCGCCGCAACGAGAAACGCCGCACTTCCACTCGACGATAGAGCGCCTCAGCCTCGCGAGACTTCAGTGCCAGGGCCTGATGGTGGTAGTCGAGCACAACCCGCACCACTCGTTCTGCCAAGGCACGACGGTACTGAAGAAATCGGAATTTCCGTTTCCGACCAGCCCCACGAGGCAAATCCCGCTCTTCTCGGAAGAAACTCTCAAGCTGTACCGCATCGAAGACGATGGGTACCCCCACAATAGTGGGCGGGAGCGTAGCCGTAAGCATAGTGACCTCCTTTCAGGGGTCAGGTTGAAGAACCACCTTCAGTCTAGGTCCGTCCAAAGAAGTCGTCAAACTACTTTTTTAATACTTTTTTGAGATAGTGGCCGGTATGAGAGGCTGAGACCTGGGCCACTTCTTCCGGCGTGCCGGTAGCGACAACCTTGCCACCACCGATACCGCCCTCAGGACCGATGTCGATAATATAGTCGGCACTCTTGATAAGATCCATATTGTGTTCGATGACCATGACCGTATTTCCCTTTACTACCAAACGCTCGAGAATTTCTATGAGTTTCTTCACGTCCTCATAGTGTAAACCAATAGTCGGTTCATCAAGGAGATAAATCGTCCGTTCAATATGCTGGCGATACAGTTCGGAAGAAATCTTGACGCGCTGAGCCTCCCCTCCCGAGAGCGTCGTCGCCGACTGGCCGAGCCGGAGGTAGCCAAGGCCCACCTCATTCAGAGTCTTGAGACGATCGGCAATAGCTGGGATATCGGCAAAAAAAGAAAAGGCTTCCTCAATCGTCATCTCGAGCACATCGTGAATACTCTTGTGTTTGTACTTAACCTCAAGCGTCTCCTTGGTAAAACGTTTGCCGTCACACACGTCACACTGCACATAGACTGTTGGGAGGAAGTGCATCTCAACAGCAATAAAGCCATTGCCCTCACAGGTCTCACAACGCCCCCCAGGACGATTGAACGAGAACCGGCCGGCCTTCCAACCACGAACACGAGCCTCTTCGCTCGCCGCAAACATATCGCGGATATGATTGAAAGCACCCGTATAGGTCGCGGGATTGGAACGTGGGGTGCGACCGATAGGACTCTGGTCAATCAGGACGACCCGAGAGAGATACTCAGTCCCGCTCATCGAAGTACAGTTATATACATCGTTTGATTTGTAGCGCCGATCAAAACGCGCCTGCAAGTTCTTGTGAAGAATTTCGTAGAGAAACGTAGACTTGCCCGATCCTGACACGCCGGTAATGACATTGAGCCGACCCAGTGGAATATCAACATTCATGTTCTTGATGTTGAACAGGTTACCTCCACGAATCTTAATCATTCCCTTCTCTTTGCTTCGTCTGGTTTTGGGAATGGGAATCACTTCTTCGCCTCGGAGGTATGAGAGGGTAAGCGAGCCGGAGGTATTTTTCTTGGCCGTGAGTAAGTCCTCAAGATATCCCGAGACCACCACCTCGCCACCATGCACCCCCGCTCTCGGACCAATGTCAACGATATAGTCTGAGGCAAAAATAGTATCCTCGTCATGCTCAACAATAATGATGGTATTCCCCAGAGATCGAAGTGCTTTCAAAGTTTCAATAAGTCGATCATTGTCCCGTTGATGCAAACCGATGGTCGGTTCATCGAGTACGTAGAGTGCGCCCACCAATTTGCTCCCGAGCTGACTGGCCAATCGGATACGCTGCGCCTCGCCGCCCGAAAGAGTATTGGCCCGCCGATCAAGAGTAAGGTAGTTCAGTCCCACATCAAGCAAAAATTGTAATCGGCCACCGACTTCGCGCAGTACCACGGCCGCAATCTGGCGTTCACGTTCTGAGAGTTTCAAATCATCGAAGAATTGCTTGGCCTCCTCTGTCATCATGGCCGTCACTTCGACGATATTTTTTTTGCCAATAAGGATATGAAGTGCTTCCTCGCGAAGCCGTGAACCATGACACGCTTCACAGGGTTCATCACCAAAAAAATGTTTCGTCCCAAGACCATTGCAGGTCTCACAAGCACCATAGGGTGAGTTGAAAGAAAACAACCTCGGCTCCACTTCCGGATAGGAAAATCCATCGTAGGGACAGGAGAACTTGGAGGAAAGTACGAGCTTTTCCTGACCGATATGAATTTGCACTAACCCGTCGCTCTCTTCCAGCGCCCGCTGTACCGCCTCCGAGAGTCGCTCTTCTGACGTCTGAGGAAACTTCGAAAATTCTTCCAGAGGCAATTCATCCACGATGAAATCAATATCATGTTTCTTGTTTTTGGAAAGAATCACCTGCTCCCGTAAGCTTTTTCTCACGCCGTCAAGAAATATTTCCGAGAAGCCCTTGTTCAACGCATTATACAGAAGCTGATAGTACTCCCCCTTGCGACCACGCACCACTGGTGCTGTGATGATGAGCTGGTCCTTTTTTTTCTTGGCTCCCTTGAGGGCTTCCTGTACTTTTTCAGATACGATGATAAGCATCTCTTCCGGAGCGAGCTTGGCAATTTCCCGATCACACACGAGACAATGCGGCCGACCAAGTCGAGCATAGAGCACACGCAGATAGTCATATATCTCGGTCACGGTGGCGACTGTCGAACGCGGATTGCGACTGGCCGACTTCTGATCAATAGAGATAGCTGGTGACAAACCGATGATTTCATCAACATCCGGCTTCTGCATGGTATTCAAAAACTGCCGGGCATAGGCCGAAAGTGACTCCACATAGCGTCGTTGTCCCTCAGCAAAAATGGTATCAAACGCCAGTGATGATTTGCCAGAACCGGAGAGACCGGTAAAAACAACCATGGCATTACGCGGCATCTCTACGGTAATATTCTTCAAATTGTGAGTCCGAGCGCCTTTGACAACAATCATGCTCTTTGGGTCACTCTGATGCTTCCTGGTCGCCATACATTCCAATCATTAGAAAAATTCAAGTATTGTCCGGTAGTCCTCTTCCCGCTCCAAGTGTACAACTAATTCCACTTTGCCCGCAGGCAACTGTTGGGTAAACGATTGAAAGTTTGATAACCAATCAAGACTCACCAGGTAGTCCGAGGTGACAAAGGACTGATTCTGATAAAGGGCCTGCGTCCGGGGCCACAGGATTGCCAATAATCGACCAATGAAAGTAAACTCCTGAGAAAGAAGCATACCCTTCTGACTAAAACGAACATAGGGTATAGCGTACTCTTTCGCTAAATCAACAAATATTCTTGAAAAGGCCGGAAAAAAATGGAGGTGCTCATGAGAATTGAGCCCGTCAGGCAAACGACCAAACAACTCCTCAAATCGCTTAATTTGATCACGCCATTCAGCCTCCACTCGACGAGTGGTGAGAAGTCCCGTGTAGTAACGCATGAAGAAATTTACCCCCCGAGAAAGAGCACTCTCCCGAACCTTGTCACCACTTTTCAAGACGCCGATAAGCTCGAGATGCAAATCAATTTTGGCTCCCGACTGAAGAAGTGCCTCGGCCTGATCATGGGAAACATAGTGAATGAGCACGGCTACCCGATCAACCTTACCTTCGTGGACTAAACGCAAAATCGGCTCCGCCGTTTGGCGGATTCCGTAATCGTCAGCCGTAATAATAAATCGCTCTCGGATAGTTTGGGTCATCATGATGTGCTTTTCGAAACAAGGTACTCTAACAGAAAAAGAGTCACGGAACAAGGGTCACTCGTCCAGCCCGAATTATCAATCCTTCAGCTCGTAATTTTTGCTCTTTGGCCCGCACTCCGCGGTTGTACTGTCCAAGCCTACCATCCGCACACACTACCCGATGACACGGCCGATTGGGATCATAATTTTTTTTCATAAGCGTCCCGACTGCCCGAGCTGCTCCAGGGAAGCCAGCCTGCGTCGCTACAGCACCATAGGACAATACCTTGCCCGGCGGAATAGCACAAACGACTTGCCAAACCTTTTCTGCAAAAGAAAATTTTTGGTTCGCTGAAGCGACCATAGTCATATCGTGGTTATTGCTCTATTATACCCCTCCTTTCCGACAAAACAAAAGCCCCTCCTAGAAAGGGGCTTTGTATCACACCAGCAGACTAGATGCCCTTGATGCCGAAGGCTTTCTTCAGGGTTGCCTTGGCCGCATCCAGTGTAGCCTGGAAATCATCAATGGCCTTCTTCACCGTGGTACGCCTTGTTTCTGCCAAAGCTTTCACTTGTGTTTTTACCTTCTCCGCTGCGGCCCGATCACTCTTCAGGGTTTCGCGAGCAGCGGTAAGGGCGGCCTGAAAGTTCGTCCGAATAGTCGCTGGGTCAGTACCGGCTTCACAATCAGACTTGGCCTTGTCAACGGCTGCTTTGACAGAGGACTCGAACTTACTTACCGCGTTCTGCATGTCACTCTTCCGTCCAGCTAGAGCAGCATCAACACCGGAGCGAAACGAAACAATAGCGGCATCAACGGCTGCCTGACGAGTATCGACCGCCTTCTCTACGGTTGATTTAAATTCGGCTACCGCTGATTTTTCCTCATCGGTATTGGCCTTAGCCTCAAGCTTGGCATACATATCGCTCCGCTTCTGATCAGCCTCGGAACGCACATTGGCCAATTTAGCATCACGATTATCTCGACTCTCTTCTAATGTATCGGCTGCCGTGCCTTTGCGCTCATCAAACTTCGACTTGCGATCAGTCATATTACTCGCGATGGTCGCTGCCCGTTCAGAGAAACGAGAACAGAAAGCATCCTGCCGCTTCTCCTGCATCTCCGCTCCCTTGGCCTCCCGAGTCGCCTGACGCTCCTCCATCCGCGCCTGACGCTCCTCAGCCGGAGTCGCTGCCATCGCAAAAAGTGGCATCACCAAAGAAACAACACCAAGTAAGGAGGCAATTTTTTTAGAGGTTGTTTTCGTCATAGGAAGTGCCTAAGTTAGTTACACTGTCGCTGTCTTCATCTACCTGATTGAGCGAGCCAGTTTCCTCGTCATTGAGCGCATTGGTATCAGCCATCGTCTCGGCGTCGATAGCTGACACGATGCCATCGGCGTTTTCCGGAGCCGGAGCAGACGGAGCTGTATCCGACATCTTCTTCGGTGCGGGCTGAGAAGAGGTTGATGGAGCATTAGCGCTTCGTTCCCCAATATTCCGGGAGACGACCACTAGTGCCACCACCATGAGAGCCACTCCCGCCACAGCAGCCAACATCTGTTTTTGTGACATAGTATTTTTTCTATATATTATCTTTTAAAAAGAATCGACCGATTCTTTTCAGATACTAAAATTGTACTGATTTTTTCGTCAATAAACAAGTTTGTCTCTAAAAAAGTCGTGAACGGACTTGTCTTTTTTTCTTTTTCCCGCCAAGTGATTCCTCTAACTGTTGAATTTCATCCCGCAGGATAGCGGCCGTTTCGAAATCAAGTACCTTCACTGCCTCCTGCATTTCCTTTTCCTTGAGTCTAATCAGTTTCTCTGGATCCTTGGCAAAGACCTCTCGATCAAGGAGTACATTGGCGAGTACCGCCTTGTCATGTTCGCTTTCCATCGACTCAGTAATATCGTGAACCTTTTTTTGAATGGTCTGAGGGGTGAGGCCATGCTCTGTGTTATAGGCAATCTGGAGCGCCCGACGCCGATTAGTCTCATCAAGCGAGCGACGCATAGAGTCCGTTACTGATTCCGCATAGAGCACGACTCGGCCAGAAGCATTACGAGCCGCCCGACCAATAATCTGAATAAGCGACGTCTCCGAACGAAGAAATCCCTCTTTGTCCGCGTCAAGCACTCCGATGAAAGTTACCTCGGGCAAATCAAGACCCTCACGCAAGAGGTTTACTCCGACGATACAGTCAAACTCCCCCTTACGAAACGCCGTGAGAATCTTGATCCGATCGATGGTTTTTACATCGCTGTGAAGATACTCAGCCTTCACTTTCTTTTCCTTGAGATACAGCGAGAGATCTTCGGCCATCTTTTTAGTCAGCGTCGTCGCAATAACTCGGCCACCTTTGGCCACCTCTACAAGAGTCTGTTCAATAAAGTGTCCGATTTGTCCTGGGTAAAGACCTTTTTCATGAATCGGCAACACCTCTACTTCTGGATCAAGGAGTCCCGTCGGACGAATTACTTGTTCCACTATTTGTTCACTTACCTCACGCTCATACTCGGCCGGCGTTGCCGAAGTACATATCACCTGACCCACCCGCTCCTGAAATTCCTCATACCGAAGCGGCCGGTTATCGAGTGCCGAAGGCAAGCGAAAGCCATACTCAACAAGCGTCGACTTGCGTGATTGATCTCCAGCATACATGCCCCGGAGTTGAGGCAAGGTCACGTGTGACTCATCAATGATGGTAAGGAAATCCGGCCGACCGTCTTTGGTATGCGGGAAATAGGACAGGAGCGTCTCTGGTGGCTCCCCTGGCGACTTACCAGAAAGATGCCGGGAATAATTCTCGATGCCGTTGCAATAACCAATTTCTTCCATCATAGCCAAATCGTAATTGGTGCGACGCTTCAATCGCTCCACTTCCAAGAGTTTTCCTTCGCTCTCGAGTTGTTTGAGACGCATCGCCAGCTCCTCACGGATTGAAGTGAGCGCTTGTTCCTTCTGGTCTTTGTCGGTAATAAAATGCTTGGCCGGAAAAATAAAAATATTTTCGAGTGTCCCAAGAATTTTCTGCGAGACGGGATCGATTTTGGTGATACTGCCAATTTTTCCCGCCACAATCTCAATCAGGTAGATAAATTTTTCCGAGACCGGCATCACCTCTACCCGATTGCCGAGGCTCCGGAACTGTCCCGGGGCCAAATCAGCGTTAGTGCGTTCAAAGAAAATTGCCACCAATCGATGCAACAGCTCTGTCCGAGAAAGAGCCTGCCCAACTTCCAAGCGAGTGTTTTCTTTCTCGTACTCAGCCGGACTCCCTAAACCATAGATACAAGAAACCGACGCCACGATGATGACATCTTGTCGCGTGAGGAGTGCCTGAGTCGAGGCGTGCCGCAAACGATCAATCTCCGCATTAATCTGGGCGTCTTTTTCGATATAGGTATCAGAGGCCGGCATGTAAGCCTCCGGCTGATAGTAATCATAGTACGACACAAAATAATGTACCGCATGATCGGGAAAAAACTGTTGGTACTCTTGCGCGAGCTGGGCCGCGAGGGTCTTGTTGTGGGCTATAACGAGTGCCGGTTTCCCCGCCTTGGCAATAACGTTGGCCATAGTAAAAGTCTTGCCAGAGCCAGTCACACCAAGCAGTGTCTGAAAACGATGTTTCTGTTTCAGACCATGAAGCAGAGCATCGATAGCCTTGGGCTGGTCACCGGCTGGCGGCCAATTAGATTTGAGATGAAAAGGCGAAGACATAAATTACTTTTTACGGAAAAAACGAGCAAGGTGCTCTGAAAAACGATGGTACATAATTCGTCCCCGACCTCGCTCCGTGTAAAGCACAAAGAGCAAAGCGAGGACAGCCACCACCATAGCAATGTCCACAACCGTCTTCATGTTGTTGATATGACGCCACAACACTCCCAATTTGGCCAACCCAGCATATCCGATATACAGATAGATGAGATCCTTGAAGAAATTTCCAGCATAGGTGGCGAGCAGAAATACCCGCACATCCATTTTAATCATGCCAGCAACGATTGATACCGGGGTCGTGGGAAAAGGAGGAAGCAATCGGAGCAAAAAGAGAATACCACCGTCCTTCCAATGATGACCAACAAACCGCTTACCGATACTTTCAAGATCCTGGTGTCTGATGCCAAACCATTTGGTCGCAAACGGAATAAAGATGTCTTCGAGTTTGTCACCCAAAAAATAATAACACCAGGCTCCGAGTGTTTTTCCTAAATTCCCTACGAGGGCCAAAAGGAGCAAGTACCACAGCGCCTTATCCTGCATGAGAGCAAGCGACCCAGCCGTACCCATGATGAGCGCCGATGGAATTGGACTAATAACCTCCTCCAAAAACGAGCCTAGGAAAACAAATGCCTCGAGAGGCATATGGAACGCATAGTATTTGACCAAGTGTTCGATGGCAGAGAGAAAATGCATAGGTGACGTTTACTGGCCGCCTCCACAGTATAGCACTTTCAGAGCGAGGTATTAGCCGATAAAAGTCAGGGCATTCCCCTTCTTAGCACCACGACCGGTACGACCGATACGGTGGATATAGTCTTCGTAGTTTTCTGGCAATTCGTAGTTAATGACATGAGTCACATCAGGAATATCGAGACCGCGGGCCGCCACATCGGTTGCCACGAGAATTGAAATATCGTCCTGGCTAAACCGCCTGAGGGCCCGCTGACGCTGAGACTGGGACTTGTCACCATGGATTGAGTCCGCTCGAAATCCACGGTCCACCAATTTATGAGCCAATTTATCCACGCCGTGTTTGGTACGACCAAAGATGAGTACTTTTTGAAACTCAGGCTTGAGAAGCAGATTGTGAAGCGTCTCAATTTTTTCTTCTTTGGGTGTCACGTGAATCACATCCTGATCAACGTTTTCTGAAGTGGCCCGTGACTTGATAGCAATAGTCACTGGGTCATTCAAAAACTTCTTAGCGAGCTCCGCGATTTCACGTGGCATTGTCGCCGAGAAAAACAACGACTGCCGTGGCGACTGCATCAGTGACACTAAATATTTGATATCGTGAACAAACCCCATATCAAGCATCCGGTCCACTTCATCAAGCACGATATTGTTAAACCCTGATAAATCAAGTTTCTTACGCTCAATCAAATCCTTGAGTCGGCCCGGCGTACCGATGACAAAACTCGGATTACGAGAGAGACTGCGGAGTTGTTCCATGATGTGTGCCCCGCCAATACAGAGCGCTGAATTCAAACCGGAACCACGGGAAAAATCTCGCAATTCATCCTCAATCTGAAGAGCGAGCTCACGCGTCGGCACTATAATGAGTGCCTTCTCCGTTTTGTGCTTAAAGGTCTTATGGATAAGTGGCAGAAGAAAGGCTGCTGTTTTACCAGTGCCGGTATTGGCAATACCAATCACATCGCGACCAGCAAGAATATGAGGGATAGCCCCATCCTGAATCGGGGTTGGGTGAACATAGCCTTTGGCAGCAACGTTGGCCTTAAGTTTCGAGTGCATCTCGAAATCAGCAAAGCGATGCTTCGGATTGTACACTTCCGTTTCGGTCACCTGAATGGCCTTTTTCACGAATTGAGTGAAATCCATTTCACGTTCTGCGGGACGGCGTTTGCGGCTGCGATTCGTCGGTCGACCGAAACGATTGACGGTCGGACGTGAGGAAGAAGATCTCCCCCGAGGGTTTCTACTGAACATTCTTTTGAATGTTAGAAAATTAGTCTTATCTCTTCCCCTCGAAGAGATAGACTCCCAAAGGAATATAGAGCCATAATCTCAGCTCTAGAGTAAGAATTTCATTAAAGCAGGAAAGCATTATCTTGTCAAGAAGAGATCTTCTCTTTTGCCGCACCAAAAAAAACCGTTCTCAATCTCTTGGAAAAAGAAAAACGGCAGCATCCCGATAGAACTCTGCCGTTCAAACGCATGGCCAGACTTCATGGCCGAACGCGCAATACCTCTGATGCTGCATCGTCTACATGAACCCGAAGCCACGTCACTTTCATTTTGAAGCAGTATTGACGACGGGGCGGATGAGTACTTCCGACCATCACGAGTTCCGCCAAGCCTGCTGCGAATAACAGGCCCAGGTCGGTCAACGTGTAGATGGTTTTCTCTCCGTGTCTGCCGTTATTCACGACCACGCCCCACCGCTTCGCCTGTGTGAGGGCGCTCTGAAGATTGAAAGATGCCGAGAACACTCGACTGAGCTGAGACGTTGTCGCGCTCCCACCACATTCGTAAATCTTCTTGACCACGAGACGCCAAGCGCTCATGCGATACTCCCAAAAAAAACTAACTACCAAAAATAAATCATATTTTCTTCATTCCGTCAAGAGTCAGTACGCGAAAAATTCTGCAACTGACCCTTCCGAACCCGATAATCTGGAATGGTCTCAGCAACCAAGTCCCAAAACTTCTGTGAATGATTAAGTTCTCGGAGATGACACAGTTCGTGGACCACGACGTAATCAAGAAGCGGGAGCGGGAGATAGATAAGCCGATAGTTGAACGATAGCGTACCGGATGCCGAGCAGCTCCCAAACCGGGATTTTTGATTACGAATCGTAAGGCGGCGATATGTGAAACCGTAGTGATGCTGATACAGGTTCACTCGTTTAGCGATACGTATCCGTGCCGCCTCCTTGACCCGGGCATATTCACTCGGACTCCCTTGCGTTAACAGTCGGGGCGGATGAGCAATCGCTCGCTCATAAGCAGACCGAAGCCACTCCTTTTTAGTATGAAGAAATGCCTCAGCCGATTGAAAAGAGATCCGCCGAGGAATGGTAAGCGTCACCTTTCCACCGCTCTCAATAGCGAGGCGCAAGCGCTTGGCCAAAGCATGCTTCCTGATATGACACACGATATCGCCTATAGCCACAGACACATTTTTGGCACGATCGGTCATGACTAGAGATGAGCATGAAGCACTGTCTCTACCGATTTGATCTGATGATCTGAGAGACTGTGTTCGTGACGATTGTCGTGGAGATACTTCACCACCTGATCCACCTCACGACGATCAAGCCCTCGCTGAGAACCAGCCTCATCAAGCGACAACTGAACGACACTCTCCACATGCTCAATATCACGATGTGATAAACCGTGCGTCGACAGACTCTCCCGTACTTTCGTGCGAAACTCTGTTGGTGTCACCCGGCTTCCACCACCCGTAAATCCTGTAAAAAGTCCCATAACATTATCAACAGTGATTACGTTATCATTGTAGCGTATTCTCCATAAAAAAGAAGAAGGGTAGTACCAGATGTTCTGGTCCTACCCCGAGAAAAGAAAACCACCTACGGCCGCGTGTGCCGATAGCGCGGCTGATCGATCACGAGCTTGGACGTCGGCCGGCCAGGCGGAGGGTACTCCTTGCCGCCCTTGGCCTGCGATTGCCGCATCCCGCCATTCACCTCGCTCCCCCGCACACTGCCGTCGAGGCTGGGAGTGACGATCTCTCCCTTCCCGTGGGACTGACGATTGCGGTGGCCTTTGCGATCGCGACGGGGAGCCGATACCATGGTCATGCGTTTCTCCAACTGCTCACAATTCATACCACTCCTCTAGCGGATGAACCGAGCCTCCCTCACAGAAAATAAAAAGTCTTCCGAAAGAAAGGCTTGGTTCATTAATTTTTCGCTATTAAACTACGAGTACTATTATACACCTTTTCATCGATTTTGTAAAGTGTCGAGCTATGGTCGCGCCACCCAAAGCATTACTTTATCAGTGCTCGTCACCTCTTCGTGTCGACCCGTAGCATAATCCAAAATAGCATCAAACAATACCGCTTGATCATATCGATACCCCTCTCCTTTGCGAGTGCCAGGATCATTGGTCATAAATTCTTTTGTCGCATCATCGTACCCGACCAGAACCAACATGTGTCGTGATGGTCCAGGCTGCTTGAAGTTGGGATTCTTGAGCTTACGACCATCAGTAGGAACGATGACTATCTGCTGATTTGCCAAGACTTCCTTGATATCACGTACCGTGATACCCCGCTCAACTACCCCAGTAGTCACCTCAAAGAAATCCTTGAGAAGTCTGGCCGTATCATCGATGGATGTATCAACCGAGTGTCCACGCAGTTTCTTTTGATACTGCGCCAATGACGAGATACGTTCTGTACTTTCTTTCTTGGTAAGCACGATGTCGCGTATCCAAGCATCGGCCATCAGAAGTGATGCCTCCTCACACGCATCCTGAAATAGAGGATCCGACCACTGACCGTCCGGCGCCTGGACCGTAAAAGGCACATCAGCGATAAGCACCTTTGGTGGAAGCAGAGTCCCCTCCTCTGGTTTCGGTGGTAATTCCTCCCTAGGAACTGTTTCCGTTATGGATACCGGGTGAACTATCGCCACTGGTTCAACATTCGAAAGTTGAAATTGACTTCGTTCAATCAGCCACCATCCTGCCATCAGACAAACACTGGCAAGGAGAAAACTGATTGATATTTTTCTACTCATCACCTTTTTCATTAATACCTCTTTTTTCTCGAGACTCAACTCATTCAGAGAGTGACTCTTCTTCCCAAATTCTGATTTCTTCCGCTTCGAAACTTTTTTCCCCGCGCTTTTTCCCGATGACTTTCACCGCCTCACCCTCTTCAAAGGTGACACGGGTGCTAATTATGGCCTGGGAATACCATACCTGCCAAATTTTTCCTCCCCTATCTTTTATCTGCATACTACTAGAAGACGAAGACCAAATGACTCCACCAAGAAGCCCACGTTCGGGCTGGCTCCACTGGCGATCAGCCGAAGGCAGAAGATTAGGAAATTTCTCGGAGTGAGGAAAGGCGGCACTCATTGCCCGCTCTACCGGTTCATCAAAAGGTGAGGATTCAAAAAAGTATCCCGAAAGCACACTGATAGCAAAAAAGAGTCCGGCGAGTATAGAAATTGGATAGCGATATCCCCGTTTAGTCGCATGAAGAAGTAGGATGCTCAGCCACAAAAAGAGAGCAAAGAGCGTCAGTGAAAAAAGCGGCACACCCGAGAGAATCATTCGTGGCAAAGAAAAACCAGCCGCGATGTAAGCATCCCAATCAATCTCCAATATGACATGGATAGACACCATCGTAGCGAGTGCAGAGAGCACGACTAACACAAACGAACCGACCCAATAACAAAAATTGGCCAGCCACACCGCCCACTGAGGAATCGGTTGGATCCGTTCTTGGGCAATACGCTTGAGTGTATGATCAATGAGGGAGGACATAGAAATTTAATCTAGTGAGACCAATCGCTTCATAAGCAGTGTCCGACCGCGGCTAATGAGGGTAGCGATGCTGCCTTTCGGTTTTTTGAGAATATCCATAATTTCCTCATAGCTGCATTCTTCAAGGTACCGAAGCACCAAAACATCCCGATAGGGAAGTGGGAGCGACAAAATCGCCAATCGAACACGGTTCATATCATCCTGACGCAAAAACTGCGCTTCAGTATCTTGGGAAGATGGCAGAAACTCGGCCATTTCATCAATATCAACCGATTTAAGGAACGGCCTCGTCTCCGCCCGTCGTAGCATGTCTATCGCCTGATTATGAGTAATACGGTAAAGCCAGGTAGAAAATTTCAAACCGGCATCATAGTTATTAAGATACCGATAGGCCTTGATAAACGATTCCTGCAGTATATCCATCACCTCCTCGTCACCCCAACCCGTCAATCGACGAAGGTAACGCTTGAGGGGCACCTCATACCGCTCCATCAACTTCCCAAAAGCCTCGGGGTCTTTTTTGGCTTGCTGTACCAAAATCCTGTCACTTTCATCTGATGGCGCCAGAGACTTCCCCGTATATTGAAACGTATCGGAGAAAAATAACATAACAAAAGGTTACCAATTTCGAAAACTTTATTCCCAAAAATACGTTATACTAGTTAGGGAAGTATCTCCTTTTCAATAGTAACATACAAGTTATGAAAAAATTTATTACACGATTTCTATTACTCCTCTTTACATTCGTGGCTTTCATCGGGCCATTCGCCGCTATCATCACTCTCGAAAAATCCAAACGCGCCGAAAAACTCATGAGTGAACAGCAAGCCACTGCTCAGGCCCAGAAAGAGGCAGCTGCTATCCGCTATCAGTACTATCTCGACGTCAGTGATCGGCGTACCAATCTGAAGCAGGCCATGGAAACAGCCAAAACACAGTATGAGCAGCTTTTAAAAGAGCAGCCTGATTTAATTAAGACCAAACAAACCACAGTACAGCAAACGGTCATCAGACCAGTTGTCACTCAAAAAGTGGTAGAGCAGCAGGTAAGTACTTCGAGTTCGAAACCTAAGTCCACTACCAAAACCAAAACATCCTAGTCCTATGAAAATACTTTTCAAGACTCTCAGTCTCGGCGTACTCACTCTTTTTGGATTCTCGTTTTCGCTCCTCGGACTTCATCACCCGTCAGGTACTCATCCATTTTCAGTCGCATCGGCACGTGAGGATGAGGACGAGGATCATGAGGAGGAAGATGAGGATGAGAACGAAGATGATGAAGAGCACACGGAAACCAAAAAATCATCCAAGCCAAAGACCATAAAAGTAGTTAAGGAAGTCGTTGAATACAAGCCCGTTACCGAAACAGTGATCGTGACTGAAGAGGCTTACGCCAAAGATACCGACGACGACAAATTGGTCGATGCCATAGATCCCGATCCGACAATCCCTCAAAAGGAATATTTTACCGATACTGATAATGACGGTGTGCCCAATGCTCTCGACCAGCACCATGACGAAGATGACTTTGCCTATTATGAATTCGAAACTGACGACAACCAAAACGGCATCCTTGATTCCTACGAATAAAAATTCCTGGCAAAGTCTACGCCGAGAATCTCATCGGGAAATCATGAATACTGATATTCTTTGCGAAATCGATTTTCTTCCTAAAGATGAGATACTGGCCAAGCAGAGCTTGAATGATACCTTCGATGCCTTCAGGGTTTTCGAAGGACACTACAGTCGCTTTAAAGAAGGAAACGAGCTCTGGTATTTCAACCACAGTGAATCCACAAAACTCTCTCAAGAATTTTTTGATCTTCTCTCTTGTGCCAAATATTTTCACACTCTCACCAAAGGACAATTCGATCCAAGTATTCTCACTGCCCTCACCCAAGAAGGCTACCAAGGTGCAGCCTATAACGAAAACCAAAGCATCGCGCGATTCGACAGTCTCACCCTTAATCCAACAACCCTTTCCGCTCATAAGCCACTTGATCTCCTCATTGACCTCGGTGGCATCGGTAAGGGCTATATCGTCGACCAAGTAACTGCCAACATCGGAAAACATCATAGAAATTTTCTTGTTGACGCTGGTGGCGATATCTATGCCCGGGGCGGTAATCAGGCAGATGGCTATGAGTATTGGGCTATTGAGGTTGAACACCCGCTTCCAGAATATGAGCCAGCCGCCTTACTCCTTCTCACCGATATGGCAGTCGCTACTTCTGGACGTAATCGCCGCCACTGGATAAAGAATGGTATCATGAAGCATCACTTGATTAATCCAAAAACCCGTAAAAGTGCTTCTACTGATCTCTTGACGGTCACCGTCATCGCTCCGAGTACTGTTGCTGCCGACATTTGGGCCAAGGTGCTCTGCATGGCGGGAAAAAAATCCGGCGTAGCCCTTGCCGAAAAGTATCAACTTCCAGCGCTTTTTATCGATGAACAGGGAAATATGACCACTACCACTCTTTTTCAAAACTATGTCTGGAAAGCGCGCTAACTTCATTTTGATTATTCTTTTCTTCTTCGCATTTCTCATGAATAGCCGTGTTCAGGCTGCTCTAAAAGACAGCGATGTTGATGGCCTCACGGACCAATCAGAAGCCGAAGTGTATCATACTGATTCTTCTCATCCCGACACAGATGGTGACGGCATCAGCGACGGCGATGAAGTAGTAGCAGGAAGCAATCCCCTTACCCCAGAACTTTCCCCCTCCAAAGAACTTGAGACCACCGTCCCTGAAAACTTTTCCTACGCTTGGTTTATTGGGCGGGCAAGTGGTATTCTCGCCTTTATTCTTCTCACCATCGTCGTAGCAAACGGACTTCTCATTACTACTCGCTTGGTATTCAAGCTCTTGCCACCAGCTCTCAACTATGAAATGCATCGTTTCTTCGCCTGGATGGCCCTCCTTTCAGTCATCGGTCATTTTGCGAGTTTCCTCTTTGACGACTTCTTTCACTTGACTATCGTCGAAGGACTTGTCCCGTTTCAATTGGCACGCCCCTTTCATTCTGTTTTAGGATTTGATTTACGTTATGCTGTTGGCATGGGCACTCTTGCTTTCTACGGTATCCTCGCCCTCGTCATATCGTCCGAACTGAAAGGCCGCGGCGTCTCGCTTAAAAACTGGCGTATCCTCCATTATATGAGCTTCGGTACCTACCTGCTCTTCCTTATTCACGGCATCACTTCCGGTACAGATACCAAAACCTGGTGGATGCTCTGGCTCTACAGTATCTCTGCTCTCATCGTACTTGGTCTCACTGGACTACGCATCTACATTTCAGTTACCAAAAAGAGTGGTCCTGTGACCACTCCTCCCTCCGTATCTCCCCCTGCTCCCCAATCAATAACCCCGCCGACGGTTTAGGGCAATGTTCTGTCTTTTTGGCGAGCTGCTTCCTCATGAAGAAGATGGAACTGGTCGTGGATGCGCTCCATCTCAGCATCAGGCAAGTTCTCAAGATCAATCAACTGATTGCGCGATGCCTTGTGAGCACGAATAAGTTCATCAAGTTTGAGATGCATCGCTTTAGCATCACGATTTTGGGTATTCTGAACTAGAAAAATCATGAGAAACGTCAGTACGGTCGTCCCAGTATTGATGATGAGTTGCCAAGTATCAGAATAATGAAAATATGGCCCCATAAGCGCCCAGAGCAACACTACCCCAAGAGCGACTACAAATGCCCATGATGATCCGACCAGTTGCGAGGAAGCATGGGCAATTTTTCGAAAGAGTTCGTTCATAGTTTATTTTTGGTTTTTAAAAAAGTCCCAGATGACATCATTCGCTATAATAGCATGGGAGGGAGATTTTCCTCGTACCGCTCGTGATCCCGGCCAGGAATGCCCGCCCGTTTCTGTTACACACAGTTTTACTTGGGCCTGATTTTCAACTGAGGTATACAAATCACAGTAAGCACCTGATACCTCAACTCGCTTGGGTACTGGATTCATATGATCCCGTTTCACCCAGAGCGCAATAGTATCGGCCACCGAAGTAAACTCGGCTACCTTATCAAGATCGCGAAAAGCCTCCGCACCTGTTCCTCCTTCAAAAAGCACGTGATCGTCATTTTTGGCATGAATATGAAGCACTGATATGGGTCGGGCCGGATTACACATTGACATACCGTCCGTCCCAGCCACTGAAGCGATTGCGCGGAACGTATCTGCCATCTCACACGCAAGACGATAGGACATGATGCCTCCATTCGACATTCCCGTCGCAAAAATACGCTTAGTATCGATAGTAAACTTACTCTCGATATCCTGCAGCACTGCTTTGGTATAGCCGACATCATCAATCTTGTTATCCCGGGCATACCCGCAACAATTCCCCGCATTCCAAGTAGCAAACTTGTCCTTGGGCAGACGGCTGTCACCATTGGTAAAGGCTACGATAAATCCCTCCGCATCAGACTTTTCCTTCCACCCATAGGAACGCGCTGAGTGATTCATATTTCCTCCACCACCATGAAAGAACAGAACGAGAGGAAGCGCCTGCTTTTTATCATAGGAAGCCGGCACATGGATGAGGTAGGGTCGTTCGACACTACCAAGCATCACAGTATACTCATAGTCTCCTGGGCCAGTCACAAAATTCCCTGATACGGGTGGTGCCACGGCATCGGTCTGAATTTTCTGAGCTGATTGACTGTTAATTGTCACAGGAGAAATAAACTGACGTTCACGATGTCGTAAGATAGAGAGGCTCACCAAAAAAAGTCCGATTGCCAGTATCACAAAAATAACTCTTCTTCTCATAGAGAGACTAGGTAAAGATGCCAATACTTTCATTGTACCCTACTCCTGGTCTTTGCGCATCAAAAAAAACATCCTTACGGATGTTTTCTTTTTTGCGGGGACGACCGGACAATCGAACAGCTTCGCTCTGAGAACGCCTCCGTTCTCAGCGGGCAAGACCCTGCTCTCCGTCCACGGTGAAACTCCCGTTTCCCCGACCCCCTTCCCCGTTCGAGCCAGTCGCCTGCAAAAAAACACCCTTATGGGTGTTTTCTTTTTTGCGGGGACGACCGGACTCGAACCGGCGACCTACTGCGTGACAGGCAGTCGCTCTAACCAGCTGAGCTACGCCCCCGTGTATCATTCAATTCTATAACTATCCCAAAAGAACCCGCACTTGCTCTGCCACTTCTTTCTGTTTTTTGATATCGAGCGCTTTCACCGCCAACAGATATTCTCCGGAAAGCACCGTCAGTTTATCTTTCATTTCCTGATCATCAGCAAACTCATCGAGCACTGCTTCTGGAATCCCAATTCGATTGAGAATCATCCCAAGAGCCGAAGTGAGCTCTTCCCGTGAATGCTGATCACTTACCCCGATGGTGTTCTCTCTTGCCGACTGAGCGCTAGCATCTTCCACAGTGTTAGCAGGAATAAATCCCACTTCAGCCTTCACCCTCAGCGCTTCTTTATTGACTGTTTTTGGTTTTCCCCAATGTTCGACACTCATACCATTCTTTGGTAGCAGGGGCGAGACTCGAACTCGCGACCTCAGCGTTATGAGTGCTGCGTTCTAGCCAGCTGAACTACCCTGCCATATTTTATTCGCGTCACTTCGTTCCACTTGTTGCGGGGGGTGGATTTACCCTCACGGGCATAAACTTCTCATCCACATCCCGTAAATAAAAACCTACTCAATCTACACTGGCAGATATATTGTAAACCTTTTATTTGTTGCGGGGGGTGGATTCGAACCACCGACCTCTTGGTTATGAGCCAAGCGAGCTGCCAGACTGCTCTACCCCGCTGTATTTCTTCTCTATTGTATACGCATTCTCTTTCTGCTCCAACTGTGGGTGATCCAAGATTCGAACTTGGGACCTCGACATTATCAGTGTCGCGCTCTAACCACCTGAGCTAATCACCC
>CAZIZG010000004.1:0-93884 GCA_964543815.1 uncultured Bdellovibrionales bacterium
AGGTTGGGAGAGAGGCAGGAGCCGTCACCGCCACCACCGGGGCCGCCGGAGGAACCACTACCACTCCCTGAGCCACTGGAGGAACCTGGAGAGGGATCAGGAGTGCCGTTGATACGAACCAAAACTGTTTTGTGTGCCTTTGAATCACTGGCGCTATTGTTATAACACTCGAGTGTATAGTAGGTGCTAGTTTCTGGACTAACCCCAAAACTTGTCGTGGTCTCCCCATCTCCTGACCAAAGTACATCAGCCATAGTCTTAGCTGGCTCTGATCCTTTTGAAAGATTGCACCCTCTATCAGCATTACTAACATTCCAACGTAAAGTACTCGATTGGCCAACATCAATCGTTGCTGGATCGGCCAAAAAACTATTTATCACTGGGAAATCAACAACATTTACATAAACTGGGCTCGTACAGAGAAGATACGTATACCTTCCTGCCTTATTCTTACCTGCTGAATCACTCGGAAGGAGTGACTGATTGCCACCGCTTTCCAGCTGAATTTTATCTAAGCTACCCGTCCAACCAGGATCGTTAGTACTGCTCGTTTTAGAACAGGCTCCACCATCTGGCACTCCTGCCGCGGACCAAGTAAGAGTAATACTCTCTCCAATTCTTACCGTTGGCTTATCAACCAGAAGGTTAATTTCGCTTGGTGGATCAGTACCGCCAGGAGGCGAACAAGTCATGCCGCTTTTTGACATCACCCAATTTGATCCGGACTTGCAATGAAACTCACATTTCCGAGAGGTATTGGTCGGAGCATAAGACCAATCAACTGACTCCGTCATATCAGTTGACTCTTCGGGTCCATAGATCTCCGTATAGGGAGAGATGAGCCAAGGTGGAGTTCCGGTACAAGCAAAGCCACCTCCACTTCCCACCGGAATAACCAACGATTGGGTCACAGACTTAGCAGAATTTGAACAAGTGAGGGTGAAGGTAGTGGTGCTGGATATACTAAAAGGGAGGCTTCCGCCAGTATGAGCACCCGTTACCGCTCGCCACTCAGGTGTACCACCAGAAGGGGTACAGCTAGTAGCTGCACCCACTGACCAACTGAGAACCAATGGTCCGCCGCCAGCCGGCAAAGAGGTCGGAAAAGACCAGAGACTAAGAGTAGGCGTATCCGAGACAGAAACAACGAGCCTTGCGATAGCCGTTTCAGCACTTCCATTCTCTCGACACGAAAGACTGTATTCAGTCGTACTATCCGGTGAAACTACCACCGTTCCCTGCACAAAATCATCTGCATTATCGGAAACGGAAAATCCTGGCCAGTGAGAACTAGAGCATTCAATCGGAAACGCTGGTAATGCTGCCGCACCAACCCACCAGACCTGCCAACGTAACTCCAAGGAACCACCTGGGGCGATGGTGGTGGGAGCACCCCCTACAGCCGTGGTTAAATTCACACTAAAATTACCCGCGTTAACCGAGGGTACTAATACAAACAATAACCCAAAAATAAAAGCAAAGACTGGAAAAACCTTCTGAAGAACGACTCGCTGAAACATAGAGCTATGATAATGACTTAGAGCGCCTATTTATACTGATTCAGAAGTTGAGAAAGTTTTTCCTTATTAAGCTCTCCCTTATAAAGCGGCTCTGTTCCCTTCCGTACTAATTCTTCATATACCGGACGACCCATTTCCTGATAGAGAATTCCGAGTGGCATACGCTCCATATCAAAAGCTAATTCCAAAGCTTTCATCTTGTCCATCTTGTCGTGAGTCTCATCGAGGTAATAGGTATTCTGTTTGAACCACTGGTAGGTGTTTTGTTTGTTAAACACCACACATGGCTGAAAGACATCAACGAGCGCATACCCCTTGTGCTGTATGGCCGCTTTGATAATCTCTTTGGACTGCATAATGTCCCCAGCAAAGACCCGGGCGACGAAGGTTGCTCCAAGAGTGATAGCCGTAGCGAGTGGATTGAACGGTTCAAGTACCACCCCATTTACCTGCACCGGGGTCTTCATCCCCTTTTCAGAGGTCGGCGAAGCCTGACCCTTAGTCAGGCCATAGACCATATTATTATGAACAATATTCGTGATATCTGGATTACGTCGTATGGTGTGAAGAAAATGATTTCCCCCTTCCCCATAAGTATCACCGTCCCCGCTCTCGGCTATCACGGTCAATTCAGGATTAGCAATTTTGATAGCGGTCGCTGGTGGTAAAGCTCTCCCATGAAGGCCATTAAAATAATTCACTCGTAAGTAATGGGGCGTCTTCGCTGCCTGTCCGATACCAGAACAAATAACGACATCCTGCGGCAAGATATCAAGTTCAGCCAAAGCCATTTTAACGATATTCAAGATAGGAAAATTTCCACACCCTGGACACCAGGCCATGTCTGTTTCCTGCGGCATATCATACAGCTTCTTATCTATCATAGCTCGGTCTTTAATGCCCGTAAGTTCTCAACAACTTCTTCAACTGAAAATGGGTTACCATCTGATTTGAGAATGGTACGTGATATCTTCACGCCGTATTCCAACTTGAGAAGATTGGCAAACTGTCCTGTCGCGTTATTTTCTAACACTACAATCTTCTTTTTGGAAAATAGCTTCTTCCCTCGTTCTGGTAAAGGATAGACTTGGTGAAAATGAAGAGCAGAGAAAATATTATCCCCAACCATCGAAAGCGCTTCCTCAATCACTCCACGATTCGATCCCCAAGTGACAAAAACGACATCACTCTGTTCTATATCACCAATAACCGTAGGCATGAGTGCCTCGCTCTTCATACCCACGAGTTTACTGAGGCGTTTCTCCTGCATCACTCGACGTACGGCCGCACTCTCGGTAATATGCCCTGTTTCATCGTGTTCATCACTATCGATACCTACTAGTCCTTTGCCATAACCCGGAACACCCCGTGGTGAAATACCATCTTTTGATAGAAAATAACGTTGATAGTCGGCCTTAGTTTCAACAATATGATTGGTAGCATGTATCCACTGCAAATTTTTTTCGGGGAAACTCCGAAGTGAGTCAAGAAGATATTGATCAGTAAGAATAAAGACTGGGGATTGATAGGTATCAGCGATATGAAAAGCCTGCTGGGCTACCAGAAAACATTCCTCCGGCGTACCAGGAGTAAAAATAGCCCGAGGAAATTCCCCATGACCAGCATACAGGACCAGATTAAGGTCGGCTTGTTCCGTGCGTGTCGGCAGTCCCGTCGCTGGTCCTGGACGCATCCCAATATGTACCACAATAGGAGTCTCGATGATACCAGCAAGACTCACCCCTTCCGTCATAAGAGCAAACCCTCCACCAGATGTCGTTACGATAGCCCGGGCTCCTGCATACCAAGCACCTAATCCTTGATTGATAGCCGCTATCTCATCTTCAGCCTGATCAACCACTACTCCGAAATCCGCACCATGCTCTGCCAGAAAAGTAAGTAGTCCCGTCCCGGGCGACATCGGATATGATGAAATATAGTTGCAGCCAGCAGCTATTGTTCCGAGACCGAGCGCTGTCACACCATCGAGAAGTATTTCTTCCTTCACGGTCACCTCTCGTTTGATATGAACTTCAATACCAGCATCGTACGCTATATGTTTGCCAAAATCGTAACCTTTTTGAGCGGCTTCAATATTCTTCATCACTACCTCCTCTCCCTTACGAGCAAAACGCTCCCTAAGATACACCTCAAATACGGCTATATCGGCATCAAGAATCCCGAGTGCTACCCCCACCGCCACCGTACTGGTATAAATCGGATTGCCAAGCTCATTGGCAAATTGAGTAAAGGGAATATTCACCACTGGACACTGAGTCATGGTGCACACCTTGTCACGCTCACCGAGAATAATCGTATCGGGTCCGATACGCTCTTCAAGATGAGGTAATACGTCCTTATCAAGGGCAAACAACAAATCAATCCGATTGACAAAGGCTGATTTCGGACTATTGGTCACACGAATTTCCGTAGAATTACTCCCGCCCCGAATCCGCGACATGTACTCTTTGGTAGCAAAAACATGGTAACCTTCACGTTTCAAAACCTGAACCAAGAGCGCCTCCACAGTCTGTACTCCCTGGCCGGCAGCACCACCCAAGACGATAGAAATATCACCAGAAAATCGTTTCATGTTTGTGTTTCTTTGCTTTTATTATATCACAAACATCTGACAGAATGGACGGCAAGTACCTTAGAAGTTAAGAAAATACAACAAAAGAAAGGTTATTCTTTTTCCAGATCCTTCTTTACCACCTCAAACTCATTCTCTATTTCTTTGAGACGCGCTCGGCTGTCCTTAATGAGCACTGTACCTTCTTTGATTTTCTCCAGTCCCTTCTCGACATCAACGTCTTCCTGATTATCAAACCAGTTGATAATTTCTTGCACTTTTTTGAGCGACTCACTTAAATTCACCTTAGCCATACTCGTGATATTAGTTATGAGTTATAGTTTCAATCCTCGCCCCTATTTTCCCCTTACTGAGTTCGATATCAATCACATCACCCCGTTTCACCTCGCTCACGTCCTTCATGATTCGGCCCGCCTGCTTGACCAGACTGTAGCCAAGCCGAAGCACCCGGGTTGGATTATACTGCCTTAGCATATCTTCACGATAGAGCAGTGCTTTTTTAACTGATTCTAAACCATTCAAAAATCCCTGTTTCATGCCTCGCTCAGCCTGTTTCAGTCGTTCGAGCTCTTCCTGTACTTGAGCCCGAACACTCAAGGCTCTTTCTGTTAGAATCTGTCTCAAGGTATTGGCAAAATCCAAAAATTCCCGTAGCTTCATCAAAAGTTTATCACTCATGTCACCGAGTTCCGTTCGGACGTGGCTCAATTCCCGCTCCATCAGTATTGGTAGGTGTTGCTCAAAATGATGCACTAATCCCCGTGCCTCATCCCATGGCTCACGCAGCGTCCGAGCCGTAGCGGTCGGCGTCGAGACCATAAGGTCAGCGGCGAGCGCGGCGAGCGTCACATCCTTCTCATGTCCCACTCCGAGGAGCGTTGGAATCGGACATTCAGCTACTGCTTGCACCAGAGCTTCGTTATTAAAAGCCTGGAGACTCTCGAGACTTCCCCCTCCCCGAATCATCACCAGTATATCGTATTCCTCGGCGTGCCTCGTAAAATAATGGAGGGCTTCCAAAATATCAAGTACTGCTTTTTTCCCCTCGACACTCGTTGGATAAAATGAAACGTGCAGCCCTTGTGCCCCCAAGTTCATCGTAAAGTCACCAATAGCCGCCCCCTGCTCAGAGGTGATGAGAGCAATACGGGTAGGAAACCGTGGTAATGTCCGCTTCTTTTCAGGGGCAAATATTCCCTTTGCCTCAAGCTTCTGTTTGAGCGCATCATAGGCTTTTTTGAGGGCTCCTTCCCCACAGAGTTCAATCATCCCGACTTTCAGTGATAAGCGACCGTTGGGCTTGTAGATATCAGGGGCACCCTCCACAATAATCTCATCTCCGATAGCGAGTTCTACTCCGGAGAGCGTGTACTGATGGCGAAAAATGAGGCAGGAGAGGAGACTCTCATCCTTACTATCCTTAATAGTGAAGTACACGACCCGCTCCCGCACATCGACACTCGACACCTCGCCCTGAATCCGCGCTGCCATCCCAGAAAGTTCGATATTGAGTCCATCCAAAAACTCACTGACCGAGATCGTCTTTTCCTCCGTTGGTGCTAATATTTCGTCCGGGGTACCCACGAGTGACTGAAAAAAAGCATCATTTTCACTTTTTTCTGGTCTTGCCATTTCTGTCGTAACCAGACCACCGTTCTCAGCAATAATTCGCAAAAGAACCGCTCCGTATTTCCCAAACTTGGCCTCTTTGATGCCTTTAACCTGGAGCATCTCTTCTTTCGTTCGTGGTAACGCGCCCACTAACGCTTCCAAAGTAGCATTGGACAGCACCCGATATTGCTCCACTCCTTCGATGCGTGCCTGATGATTACGCCAATTCCGAAGTTCATTCAAAAGAGACATTTACCCTGTGTAATAAGATTTAAGTCGATTGCGCAAAAACATCTTTCCCCTGTACGATTTCAAGTACTTTTCTCGATGTGTTGCATCTTTCTGATTTAGACACGCCTCGTAATATATTAACTCAAGTGGCCTCCTTTCCTTTGTTGATTCTACTAATCCTTTCTGATGTAGCTTAAATCTTAATCGCAAATTATTCGTGTATCCAGTATACATGTTTCCATCTGTTTTACTTTGCAGTATATAAGTATAGAACATACTATATAATTTGCGATATTACACAGGGTGGAACTATCGTCCTTGGTTATAGAGCGCAGCAACCTCAGCAGCCGAAAAGGCTCGATTGTAAGTTCGCACCTCATCCAATTGTCCACTGAAATACTGCCCATCCGCTGAAGATGCTATATAATCAATCGTTGTGTTCCCAGACTGAGCCACATCGGAAAAAAGACGCGTGGCTGAACCGCCATCCACATACAAATCAACTTTGTTACTACTGTTCCTAGTCACTACCATATGGTGCCAGGCATTGACAGCCGCCGGCGCAACCGTGTTATCACTCGAGCCCCCACCAATAACCCGGATAAAGTAGTTTCCACTCACCAACCCATATTTTATATAAATCCCGCCCGTTGTATCCCCCCCAAGCATTATACCCGTTTGGGAGTTATTCGATGTTTTATACCACCAAGAATACGTGAATTCTCCAGTATATGTCGTATTCGTCACGTCAACATAGTCATTTGTTCCATCAAATGACAGGGCCTGACTAATCTTACCAATCGTCTTCGTTGGGCCATTGGTGAGCGTCCCAGTATTTCCTATCCCGCTCCGATCATAGGCTGTCGTCCCACTCATATCCTGACCATTGAATGACCAGTAGCCTTTCAGACTGGTGTCGACTCCGGTAGGTGCGGTAAGGCGGTAGAGTCGAGAGATTTCATCACTAGAAAGACCTCGACTATACACTCTTACGTCATCAACTGAACCAGGGAAATACTGAGAAGCAGAGCGAAGAGCCCCAACAGAGACACGATCAAAAGTTGTCGTCCCTAGAGTTGTAGTTGAACTCGCCTGCAAGACCCCATCAATATAGAATTTATGATCTCCAGCTGAGCTACTGACTCCTATGGCATGATGCCAGGTATTATCATTCAAACTACTCGATGTCGAACACATTGATGCCGAATTAAACTGACCATCATCTCTCACAATATACTTTACTTTTCCTCCCCCACAAGGATCAACACTCGAAGTAAACTGAAGTACTGCTAATGGATCACCAGAAGAAGCGTTTCCTACATTCACTACTGTTCGATAGCTATCAGTTGCATTAGAAGTCTTAAACCAGGCACTAACAGTCAGAGGAAATCTCGTTACCGTAGCCGCAGCAGTTGATATATGATCATCCGTCCCATCAAACGTCACAGCACTCCCGATTTGCCCTGTCGTCCAGGTCGGACCATTGGTGAGCGTCCCGGTGTTACCATTCGTAGATACGTCGGTGGCACTGGTTCCACTCCCATTATCAAGTGGCCAATAGCCAGCAAGACCGCTATCGAGGCGGCCGGTCCCTTGAGGCTGAGAAACGCTCGAATTAGTCTTGTCATCAGCCCCAGCGTCATAAAGACCCTTCACTTCAGCCGCAGAAAGAGCTCGATTGTACAATCGCCCCTCATCAAGAAGACCGGAGAAATCCCAGTTATTGCCATTTCCTCCAAAAGTAAAAGCGGAGCTCGATGACTGAATAGTGGAGACGGTGGCTGTCCCCTGATACAGTACCGTACCGTCAAGATAGAGCTTCATTCCATTTGACCCTGTCGTTCCGTCCCACGTCGCCATGAGATAATGCCACTGATTATCAAGAAGGGGTGTAGCACTCCCGGAAATAACATTGGCTGTTGTCCCATTGGAGGTCTGAAAATAGACGGCGCTCGAAAGAATGCCAATCTCATACACCTTGTTTGCAGAAAGATCAAAACATTTGTCACTTGATCCTATCGCCTTACTCATAATACAGCTATCAGTATCGCTGGTTTTAATCCATACCCCCATACTGATAGCTCCAGTGATATCAAGAGTATTGGCATCTGCGACCGTCACATAGTCATCTGTCCCATCAAACGAGAGGGCTTGACCCACTTTCCCAGTTACTTTCGTTGGACTATTGGTAAGTGTCCCTGTGTTCTTCGCCCCAGAGCGATCGTAAGCCGTTGTTCCTGAAACATCCTGGCCATTGAATGACCAGTATCCTTTGAGTCCCGTATCGACTCCAGTAGGTGAGGTAAGCCGATAGAGCTGCGCCACTTCATCAGCGGAGAGAATACGGTTATAAAATCGTACTTCGTCTAAAGTGACATCTCCATACAAATCTGGCGAACCACCTCCATTTCTGGCACCCATGATGGCGCTATTGATAGTCAGTCCAGTATTGGGGGTGGTCGTGGTACCACTCCCCGCAAATACTCCATCAATATAAAAGGTCATGAGATTGGCAGCTCCTGAAACCGCCGTTACCATATGCCAGTTGGTATCAGTAATAGTGGTTGTAGAAGTAATATCAACAAACCCGGTACCAGTAACCCGAAAGATACAGTGGACCTTATTATCAGTTCCCATGTAGAAAAACAGCCCCTCTTCCTGAACAGAAGCATCCCGCTCCCAAAATATATAATCCACCTCTCCGGAAGCATCACGTTTCACCCAGGCAGATATGCTCATATTAGCCTGTGGTTTAATGGCAGCCGTTGGGGAGATGGTGATGTAATCATTGGTGCCATCAAAGGTCACTCCGCTCCCTATCTGCCCTGTGGCCCATGTCGGGCCATTGGTGAGAGTACCATTACTCCCGTTGGTCGAGGCATCAGCCGCGCTCGTCCCGGTATTCTCATCAAGCTTCCAGTAGCCCGCCAGTCCTGAGTCAAGGCGACCGGTTCCTTGGGGCTGCAGGATGCTACTGTTCGTTTTGTCACTTTGACCAAGATTATAGAGAGACTGAATTTGAGCAGCCGTGAGGGCAGTATTATAGACACGGACCTCATCAATAGCTGCGTTTACATTGCGCTGTCCACCAGTATCATCACCCACGACAAAACTGTCACTATTAGAAACAGAACCGCTAGTAGCAGTCATCGAAGTATTGAAAACGCCATCGATATAGAGATAGGTAGTACTCCCCGAACGGAGTCCTACATAATGATGCCACTGATTATCATTGGCTGTTGCTAGAGTAGCAGTGAGGTCATAGTCTGTCGTCCCATTACCAATAGCAAAAAGCATTTGATTAGCACTGGAATAACGAAAACCATAGCCAGCAGTGTTCGGGGCGTTCACATTCTTTTTCCCTACAGGAATATTAACCGAACTCCCCTGTGATGAATACCCACTCCCTTTCATCCAGAACCCGACCGAAAAATCACCGGAACCGAAATCGAGCGTTCCACCTCCTGGATCACCCATCGTCACATAAGCATCAGCATCAGAGCCACCGGGAAAGAAGTTAAGGGCCTGACCAACCTGGCCTTTGACCTTTGCCGGGCCATTAGTGAGTGTCCCGTTGTTCCCCGAGCCACTTCGATCATAGGCGGTAGTACCAGAAATATCATCTCCGTTAAATGACCAGAGACCAACCAGGCCATTCGTCACCATGTCGTTTTGAGACTGATTGAGGGTGCTGCCATACACTTTGAAATACCAATAGGCACCAGCAAAAACGGCCAGTATTAAAACTATTCCAATCCATTGGAACATTCTGGCTTTAGTTGTTGAGTAGTTTGGCATTCACCCTGTGTAATTCATGATTGAAATAATTTCAATCATGAATAAAATTATTTCCCTACGACCTCTTCATTTTACCATTTTTTTCCCTAGGATACACCGGGCACACATATGATACATTTTGCAATTACACAGGGTAAATAAAAAACAGAGTTCTGCCTGAGGCAGAACTCTGTTTTATGCCCTAAAAAACCCTCTTATTTGAGATACTTCTCGATTGTCAGCTTGAAACCATCGATAGACTGAGCCCCAACTACCCGTTCACCGGTTACCGTCCCGTTACTCTCGAGCTTACCAATAACAAAACTCGGAGTACCAGAAATACCTGCTTTGCCGCCGTCAGCGATGTCCTTCTGAATTTCCTCCTTCACAGCGTCAGTAGCCGAGCACGTTGCAACCGTCTTGGCATTAGCTCCTACTTTCCCAATGAGCTCATCAAGCTTCCCTGCTACGAGACCTTTGCCGTTAGTCTGAGTATTCTCATACAATGCCTTAGCAAAAGCAAAGTAGGCAGTATCACCCTTCTCCTTTCTCACACATTCAGCCGTTGCTGCCTCGATCGTAGCGTTCGGATCGTGAAATGAGAGCGGAAAATCACGGAAAACCACAATAGCCTTCCCGGTATCGACATAGTTTTTCACCAAAGCATCAAAGGTATCAGCATGAAACTTTTTACAGAAAGGACATTCATAGTCGCTATACTCCACGATAGCCACTTTGGCTTTCTTCTTATCTCCGAGGACGGGATCATCATCAATAGAGGTGACAGCACTCGTATCCTGATTACCCGGCGCTGCCTGCTGAGTTCCCTGAGCAGTACCCGTTCCTTTCGTAGCTCCCTGAGGAGAGAGCGTCAGGATAGAACCCGCAATGATAAGACTCCCTAAAAGGACCGCTCCGGCTACCAAAAGTGCCTCCTTCAGTAATTTCTTTTCACAGGCACCACACTTTCCACATTTCTGACATGCGGAACCATCAGCAACTGGCACGACTGACTCTTCCTTTGTCGGCAAAACTTCATTTTCCATAGTCGTTACTTCTCAACGATTTAACTGCTCCAGTGTACCATAAAATGACGCCTCCCTCAAAGAGTCTTTGTCTCTTGAGACTGGCGAGAGAGATTATAGTCACGATAGCTCTTGGCTACAGCATCAATACCTCGCTTGAGGGGTGGCAAAAAATTCTGCCAAGCTAAAAGCTTGAGACTTATATACGCAAAAGTGATCAGAGCTGCTTGTATGAGAGCCAGAGGAGATATTCCTCGTTGAATGGAGAAATGATGAATGAGCACAAGCGGCAACACTACATATACCATCCGATGAAGACGCTTCCAGTTAATACCTCCCAAACTCCGCTGAGCCCAAACATTTGAAGTCAAAAGAAGAGGTAACGTAATACCATACGCTACCAATCCCAAGAAATACGGAATACTCTCCCCTGAAAGGCCAGTTTCTTGAAAAAGCGCCGTGATAGACCCGGCCCAGTCAGGATCAATGAAATACCCCAGTCCATGGACAGTGGCAAGGTATCCCATCATAATTCCCATCTCCCGCCGTAAAGCCATCAGCTGGAGCAATATTCTCGTCCGAAGAATTTTCGAGACTGGACTGAGAAACAATACTCCTAACAGCATAAGCTCAGCCGCGCTCCCAAAATTCCGACGTAATTCAGGAAAGAGCAATCCGAACAATGCCAGATGAGCCACCACAAGCAATGTCCTTTTTATGAGAAGAAAGTGGGTTGCAAGTAAACTACTCGCCCAATCATGGAGTCGATATAACGGAAAAAGGTAGGTCATACTCTGTATTTAATGAGAAAAAAAGAAATACATGCCCGTCAAAATAACAACGTGCATGAACGCCAGCCCTATTACTATCACAAGCGTTTTATCCATGATTCAAGAACAAGGGTATTATTTTTTATCATAGCGAAGAAACAAAGGAATGGGAAGAATTCCCCTTAGAAAAGGAGATGAAATGTGGTATCCTGAGGATACATTCGAAACACAAACATGAGCGATCCGATTATCGTCGTTGACAAGCTGCGCATCATCTACAATCAGGGGAAATCCAATGAAACCCGCGCGCTTGAAGAAACGAATTTAAGCATTTACCCGCAGGAATACGTCATTATTTTCGGCCCTTCCGGCTGTGGTAAGTCGACACTCCTCTATTCAATCTCCGGCCTACAGTCGCCTACCTATGGTGATGTGCTTATTTCTGGCACTTCCATTGCCAAGATGACTCGCCGAGAGGAGCTAGAACTGCACCAAACAAAAATTGGTATGGTGTTTCAGGCCTTTTATCTCATTTCTTCACTCGATATCCTCGATAATGTCTGTTTACCTAAAGTCTTCCGGGGAGAAGCACCAAGTGAACGTAAACAAGTAGGCATCCAGCTCCTTCGTCGGTTTGGCATCGTCGAGCAAGCCGATAAATTTCCCAATCAACTCTCCGGTGGTCAAAAGCAGCGCGTCGCTATCGCTCGCTCGCTCGTGAACAATCCAGAAATTATTCTGGCTGATGAGCCAGTAGGAAACCTCGACAGTGAGAGCGCCGAGAACGTGCTCAAAATCCTGAAAGAGCTCAACACGGTCGACAAAAAAACGATCATCATGGTGACCCATAACCCAGAGCATCTCATTTATGCTGATCGGGTTATCCATATGAAGGATGGTCGGGTCATCAAAGAGGAAGTTTTCAAGGAAAAACGACCGATTGAGGCTAAGAAAAAACCAGAAGAGATTGATAGTCCCGAATCGAGTGAGCTCAAAATGCTCATGGCCTCGTTTAAAAGCCTCCTGCCTCAACAGGTTGATGTTCTCCTGGTGCCTTTCAAGGCCAAACAGCTTCTCTCACATCTCCTATCAGAACTTTCAGAAGAGCAGGTTAGCATGGCCGAAGCCTTCCTCAAGGAACTCCTGTTTAAAAATATTGATACCAACATTTTCAAGGAGCGCCTCGACCTCGATCTTGACGAAGGTGGTGCCGGCTGGAATCGTCTCCGAGCCGATTCCTTTGCAGCTCGCACCCAAACTATTCTTGATCAGTCTCAAAAACTTAAGGCCTCTCCCGAAACTGGTGCTGTTACACTTCAGGAATATCTCACTGAGCATTTCCACCTCAAATTAAGCGAGGAACAAAAACTTCGTCTCCAAGCAACGCTTAAACTCCGACTAGAAAGTAAAATTGGCCAACTCGAGATGCAGCGCCGACTCGATACCCGTATCACAGAAAATGGGGTTGGTCTTCACAAGGGTACTGCTGAAAAAATGGTCCGGGAGATTGAAATTATCATGCTCCTCAAATACAGCTAAACTATGCGCTTCCTTGATGTTCTCAAACTGTCCATACGTATGTTCAAGGCCCGTACCATGCGGACCCTCTTGACCATTCTTGGTATGTCAGTCGGTATCGCCGCCATCATTTTTCTCGTATCTCTTGGCTACGGACTACAGCGAACCCTTCTTCAAAAAATTACTACTTCCGATGCCTTAGTCACCCTTGATGTTACGCTCGGTAAAGCTGAAAATGTCGCTCTCGATAACGCCGTCGTCGACACACTTAAAACAGTCCGTGATGTTGTGGATGTTATCCCAGTCCTCGAACTCTCTGGTCAGGGAAAGTTTGATAACATCACCCTTGATGTAAATACCGTGAGCTCCTCAGCTTCTCTCCTTAAATCAGAGGGAATCAAGATCACCTACGGTCGACTCTTTACCAAAGATGAAGCTAACAAAATCGTTATTACCAAAGCCGTGGCTCAGGTCTTTGGTACTGCTCCCGAAGAAATGCTTGGAAAAACCGTTTCACTTACCCTCTTTCAAAATGACGCCAGCGGTCAGGTCAGTCGTAAAAATTCTTTCACTCCCAAGGAAGCCTATCAAATTGCCGGCATCGCTGATGGTGATGAAAACATCGTCTACCTCTCTCTTGATTCACTCGAAGGCTTTCCACTGACCAACTATACTAAATTAAAAGTAAAATGTGCTTCAACCAGTGTACTCGATCAGGTCCGACAAGAAATTGAACAAAAAGGATTTGCTGCCTCCTCTATTTCTGAAACCATCGATCAGGCTAATAAAGTCTTCAGCGCCATCCAAATTGTCCTCATGGTCTTCGGTATGATTGCCCTTGTTGTTTCAGCTATTGGTATGTTCAATACTATGACCATTGCCCTCCTCGAACGTACTGAGGAAATCGGTATCATGAAGGCTATCGGCGCCTCTCGGGGCAGTATCTCTCTTATGTTCGTTATGGAATCCACTCTCATGGGCTTTCTCGGTGCCTTAGGTGGTGTTATCCTGGGCTTTCTTGAGGGACAGGTGCTCAATTTCTTCATCAATCTCATTGCCTCACGCTTCGGCGGTGAATCTGTCAGTCTCTTCTATAGTCCCCTCTGGTTCGTTATGACCGTCATCGCTTTTGGGGCTTTCGTCGGCTTTATGACCGGTGTCTTTCCGGCCCGTAAAGCCTCCAGCATCGATACACTCGATGCCCTTCGGTATAAATAAAAGACTTCCCTGGGGAAGTCTTTTATACTTTTATGCTCCTTGCCAACTAATACGTTGAGCGAAGGGCATTGATAATGACTACTGCATCGATAACCTCCTGCAAGATAGCACCATCAAGCACCGGTATAAAACCCAAAAAGGCAGCCACCATCCCAAGCGATGAAAGTCCAATACCGAGACCGATACTCTGCAAGGCCACCCGATAGGAACGACGCCCAATATGAATAGCGTCACGGATACTGGAAGCATCTTTCCCAAGCAGGGCCACATCGGCCGCTTCAATCGAAGCACTGTTTTCATTCCCAGAAAAAACAATCCCCACATCAGCCAAAGCAAGCGCTGGTGCATCATTTACTCCATCACCAATCATCCCGACTAATTGTCCTTTTTCCTGATATCTTTTGAGGAGCGCTACTTTCTTATCCGGTGTTGATTCGGCGTAAATAGGGAGATGGAAAGCCCCTAGAATTCGCTCGGCATTATGTTTCTTATCCCCCGTCAGAATTCCAAAAAAATACCCTCTCTCGCGTAAATAATCAAAAACAGGAGAGACATCCCCCTTCAGTTGATCATCGAAAAAGAACCGGGCAATAGGCGTGCCCTCATGAGTCAAATCAACTGCCAATCCTTCGGTCACACCAGCGGACTTCACTATCCCATAATGGCTATCGTGAAGTATCCCGAAAATCCCTTCACCTAGCCGTTCCTCAACCTGCTCGGCTCGTGGCACCTCCGTATGACAACGCTCTCCTTGTGCCTGAACCAACGAACGAGCCAACGGATGGAAAGAGTGTCGTTCCAAGGCTGCTGCCATATCAAGTGCTTGCTCCTCATCAAGTCCTCGGTCTAGTAAAACTATTTTTTCAAGTTTCGGTTCGCCGAGCGTCAAAGTACCTGTCTTATCAAAGAAAAATACTTTCGTTTTTGCCAGAAGCTCAAGAGCATAGGGACTTTTGACAATAATATTTTTCCGAGCTGCTTTGTTGAGACCACCAATAAAACTCATCGGGGCCGCGATAAGAAGCGGACAAGGTGTCGCGATAACGAGTACCGCTAAAAATCGACTCCAATCACCAAACCAGGCGTAGGCCCCAAAAGAGAGAGCAACAGCAAAAAGAGAGAACCAAACGTTGTATTTTTCGGCAAGGCGCGTCAAGGGAGATGGGTGTTTTTTCCCTTCTTCCACCAATCGCAGAATCTTGCGATAGCTTGAATGTTCGAAGTCCCCCTGAACGGAAAGCAGGAGTGTATCACCAACATTAATACTACCGCTTTTAAGTAACTGGTGCTCCCGTGCCAGTACTGGCTCCATTTCGCCCGTAATATTGGCCTCATTTAACAGAGCACGCTGGGAAAGAAGGTGCCCATCAAATGCTAAGAGTTCATTTGGTCGAATCACCAAAACATCATGAGTTTGCACGCTTTGCAACGGCACTTCCGTTTCGTTGTCTCCGTGGCGTAACAACACTGTTTTTGGCAAGGCTTCAAAAAGACTCCGAATCGTCTTTTCCGCTTGTTTTGTACCATAGTTTTCAAGGGCCGCGCTCACCGTCACCATAAAAGCAATTACTGCTCCAGAAAGCCATTCCTGTAAAACTAAGGCGGATACCAGGGTAAGAAGAGCCAGGTAATCAAGACTCCACTTTCCCACAGCAATCCGCTCATAAGACTCAACCACTAAGCGCCAGAGGCCAATGAACATAACCACGACCGAAAGTACCGGGAGTGACCACGTAAAAGCTCCGACTATCAAAAAAAGGAGAGCGAGTGGCAGACGAAACTCCCGACTAATAATAATGTCTCTGATGCCTACCATACTGTTTGTTTTTATCCTACTCTCCCGGTTTAAGAAGATTCCTTATCGGTCTCGATATCGCGTGATAACACTCTCCTTTCATGCCGACGGAGTTCCTGTTCATCCGCTCGTAATCGACTCTCTAAAATTTCAATTTCTCGTTCCTCGCGACGCAGCTGACGAAGCAGCCAATACATCATCATCCCTAGCACACCAAAGGAAAAGAGGCTCCCCCCAACAACATAGAGCAGTGGACTTTCTAGAGTACTCACGCCATCCCTGAATTCTTCCCAAAACGTATCTCGTGCCTCTCCCTGATTCTGCCAAGTGTGACATTTGAAAACATAGGGAGCAGTGATACCCTCTGTCAAAAAAGCCGAGTGGGTTATATTTGTCTTCATAAAATGTGTCAGTGCCGTATCGCAGTGACGTTCAGTAAAGGCCTGAAGACCGGCACGGAAGGCCTGGCCATAGACTCCCTCCTCCGGCAAAATTCGCCCCTCAAGAGCCTGCTCTTTGACAATCTCAATGGGAAGAGCAAAAGCAAAATTATCACCAGCAGAACGGGACAGCTCGTCAGTTTGAAAGGAAATCATACCAAGCACCTCCCCCTCTTCATTGAACAATGGACCGCCACTTGACCCCTGAGAAACCTTGGCATCAGTCTGAAATATTTTGAGTTGGCCGTCTTCAGTTTCACGTATGGCACTTACTACTCCTCGCGTAAAGGTGGCAACGGATGGATTATTCTGATTAATTTCCGCTGTCGCTGGAAAACCGAAAATAAAAACCTTTTTACCCAATGAAAGATCAGCCGAAGAGCCCAGAGAAAGAGCTGGCAGATTTCTCTCCTCGATTTTTAAGAGAGCGACATCCCGTTCATCCACAAAAAATTGCTCATGCGATGCCACAACCTGAGCTGGAAAACCGGATTGCATAAGGTCACGCATCGAAACATCTTTTGCTCCAGGTCGTAGTACCGCAATATCGTGATTGAGATCAAAAACACTGTGATCAATGATAAACTGGATAATCTCTCGTGAGAATCTTTTACCGTCTTGATCATCCAAAAATTGCTGCATTTCTTCTTCACTGAGCGATAATGCATTTTCATATATGGCCGAAAGGGCGCTTTCAGAGGCTAAGGAATTTTTAATCGTCACGAGCGAGACTACATGGGCATTGGTTGCGATATACCCATCAGCATGGATGATAAAGCCACTCCCAGTAAGGTATTCATCCACCGCCACATCAGAGAAACGATCAGGTATCACTACTACCGATTTCTGTCTCAAGTCCACTTTGACCAAAGGAACACGCGCCGTTCCAGTAACATGTTCGGCAATGCGCACCACTGAAGGTTTAATCAAATCGGCCAAGGCATCTTCAGAAAGGATAGTGGCGGCGCTGACGATGCCCACACTACAAAAAGAAAAAATGATAGAAAAGATACTGAGCCCAACAAGACGAAAAAGAATCGGGTATGCCATAGTGGTTTTTTCCTATTGTAACACGTTTTTATGAATAATTTTCATTGACATCAGTCTCATTTTCTGCTACCATGAGCAGATTACTTCTATTTAAAATGCCCTATGTTTAAGCAATTTTCAGACATATTTCACCGAATTATAACTCAACTTGCCCAGTACCCAGGGTTAAGTTTTTTCATTCTACTTGTTCTGCTTTTTGGTACCATCGCACTCGGACACCTTTGGCGCACACCCCAATCATTAAGCGAGGATGCCAAGCGAGAACCAAAGCAAACCGCTCTTTTCGATCTCTCCCAAAATACAGCTTTTGTTACCGTACCAGCCAAAGTTAAAAAAGAAAGCATCGTCCATCTGACCGCGCTGGTACCCGGCATTGTTTCCGGGATACTCACAAGCCCCGGCCGATCAGTCGTCTCCGGTCAAACCATCCTTACACTTACCAATGACTACCAAAGTGGGGGTGCCGAACTCAAAAAACAACTGGCTGCACAAAGTGACGCCCTGACTCAGGAAATCGCAAGTATCGACAAACGAATTACCGCCCTTAAGGAGAAACAAACGAAGCATGATGATTCTCTTGATGATACCGATGAGGCACTGGCCCTTGATCAACTCAAAAAAGAACGGGCCCTTCGAAAAAGCACCCTAGAGCAGAGTCAAACTTCACTTCAAATAAGCCAAACGAATGATGCCGCCTACAAACCAAAGGTGTTCGTTAATGGCACCGTCGAAAGTATTCGTGTCAAACGTGGTGACTGGGTGATAGCCGGGCAAGTCCTCGCTACGATTACCACTCCCAAAGGGGCCACTACTCTCGAGGCGCTCCTTGATAAAAATTCTGCCGAGCTCTTTGATCCGAGTGCTGAGACATCTGTCCAAATTGGCACAGAGAAATTCACACTTCGCCCAACATATTTTTCCCGAAGCGAGAACGAAAACGGGTTATTTTCAGTCCTCTTTACTCTCTCTGAAACCATGAGGACTAAACTCATTAATGGAGAATTTGTGACCATGGACCTGCCATTAAGAAAAAGCACCGAGAGTCTCGCTCTTGTGCCCATCGATGCTATTTTCCAGGATGACAGCCATGCTTGGATACTGGTAGAGCATGATGGTGTAGCTGAAGCCAGGAATGTTTCCCTTGGAAATCTCCACGGCAGCTTCGCTGAAATCCTCGACGGAGTAGAACGAAATAGCCGCATTATTCTCAATCGTTCTGTGCTAGCTGGAGATACTATTGTTCCAACAGCACTGTAACCACAAAAACCCTCGTATGGAGAAAGAATCTTCCTTCCTCGATCGTCTTACCTTCGATCCAGCCCAGACCAGAACACTTATTGCTGCCTACTTTAGGAATGTTCGCACTATCATCCTGATTGTTCTTACGCTCACTCTGGCAGGCGGAGCTACTTTCTTCACTCTTCCCAGAGAGCTCAACCCCAATATTCAAATACCGATTGTTTTTGTCTCAATTCCTTTCCCTGGGGCTGGTCCAGAAGACGTCGAGCAGCTCGTTACTGTGCCAATCGAAGATGCTATAAACGGCCTTTCTGGCGTCAAAAAAGTCTCTTCTGTTTCACAGGAGAATATTGCCACTCTGAACATTGAATTTGAATCTGGTGTCGACCCAGAAAAAGCCAAACGAGATGTTCAAGGTGCCCTTGACGGTGTTAATGATCTCCCAACTGATACTCAAACACCAAAAGTACAAGTACTTGATTTTCAAAATCAACCAGTCATGAATTTTATTCTTACTGGCGATACTGATAGCGCCACCCTGACGCGCTTGGCCGATATCCTCGAAGACAGGTTGGAGGACCTTTCAGGAATTGAAAAAGTTACCGTATCATACCGTCAGCCCGAAGAAATTACCATTAGCCTTTCTCCTCAGGTACTCGCCGAACGCAACCTGAAACCCCTGGCAATAGGAAACAGCATCAATCAGGCAATCGCCAATCATCCCGCCGGAACAGTGAGTACGAGCGGTACCTCCTATGCGCTCACCCAATCCACCACCGCCCAAAGCGTAGAGAATTTACGTCTGCTTCCCCTCATGCTTGGAAAGGATGTTGTCCCCCTCGGCAACATCGCTCACATCACCACAACGCCAGCCCATAATGCCCCCGAAGGCCTGTATGCAGACGCTACCACGCCTCCGATACGCGGCATTATGTTCTCTGTCTGGAAAACTGATAACGCTGATACTGCTGATGCTGTCACAAGCATCAACCAAACCATAGAGAAACTTAAGAAAGAAATAGGTGTTTCGTTCATCTTTGAGCCTATTTTTGATGGCGCCAAAGAAATCAAGAAAAGCTTCGATCAGCTTTTTCATGATTTTGCCCTCACGCTCCTCCTGGTCTTTTCAGTGCTCTACACCTTCTTTGGTTTGCGCCAATCCATCATCGCTGCCCTTGCTATCCCTCTTACCTTCCTTGGTACGTTTCTTGTGATGAATGCTTCTGGTATTTCTATCAACTTCATCGCTCTCTTCTCGCTCCTCCTCGCCCTCGGTATACTTGTTGACAACGCCATCGTCATTATTTCAGCCATGGCAAGTTACGAGCGGACCAAAAAATTTACTCCCGATCAAGTAGCTCTCCTCGTTTGGCGCGATTTTCGAGCGGTTATCTTCACGACTACCATTACCACCGTTTGGGCCTTTCTCCCCCTCCTCCTGGCAAGCGGCGTCATAGGCGAATTCATCAAGCCTATTCCTATCGTTGTATCATCTTCCTTGGCAATTTCTGCGGTCATTGCCCTGCTCATCGTTATCCCCCTCATGGCTATGCTGCTCAAGGGAGCTTTCCCTCGTCGTGTCGTCCTTCTCGTTTATGCCCTCCTCTTTCTCGGTGGAGCTACCCTTCTCTTCGTACTTATACCGGTTGGACCCCAAAAAACATTGCTCTTTCTCATCGCTCTGTTTATCCTTTTTCTCGTTGGTAAACTTTCCCGCTCTGTCCGCCAAAGATGGCACCAGTATGAAGCCTCGCACTTCGCTACTTTTTTCCGCTCCTTCCATAGACTGTCTGACAATGGCCTCTTTAATTTTGACCCTCTCGCCCATCGATACGAGCGATTCATTGCCGGAGTGCTTGGTTCCAGAAAAGCCCGTCGTAAAACCATTGCCCTCCTCATCGTGTTTTCCATCTTTTCTTATGCTCTAGTTCCATTGGGATATGTCGTAAATGAATTTTTTCCCAAGGATAATAAAGACACGATTTTTATCAGCGTCGAGCTCCCTAAAAACACCTCCTTAAAACAGAGTACCGATGAAGCAAGAACGTTGCTTGATCAGTTGCGCTCATACAAAGAAGCCCGATTTGTCGTCGCGGAAATTGGAGCCGCCCCACCAACAAATAATTTTGTTACTGGTAAAGACTGGAACAATCTCCTCTTTACGATGATGGTAAATGGAGCCAAAGAACGTTCGATGACCTCAAGCGAGATTGTCTCAGATCTCAATCATCTCTATGCTAATTATAATCGTGGTAAACTCGTAGCCAGTCAGCTCTCCGGTGGTCCACCAGCCGGTAGCGATATTGAGCTCAAGCTCCTTGGAAATGACTTACCTGCATTGCAGGCCTATGGCAAACATATAAGTGCCTTCCTGGAAGAGCAGCCTGGTATTACCAATGTCTCGACTTCGATTACCTCTGGATCAAGTAAAATAACCTTTGAACCAAATCAAGAACTCTTGGCTCAAAATGGCGTAAGCGAGAACGATACTTCTTTTCTGCTACGGACATTAGGAAGCGGCTACACCATTAAAAATGATGCTCGATTGAAAGATGAAAAGTTTGATATTGTCCTTCGCTTCGGCGGTACTACTCATCTCGAACACCCTGAAAGCATCAGCGCAGTGACTATTCTCGGTACGCACGGCCTTATGCCACTCTCTGCTCTCGGTACCTTCTCACTTGAGTCTAATCCTACCCTCATCACTCGAGAAGACGGTAAGCGAACCCTTTCCGTCTCCGCAGGAGTAGCCGATGGCTACTCCGTGAGCACCCTCAACGCGTCTTTGGAAAAATTTGCTGACACTCTGAATCTTCCCGATGGCTATCGGTGGAAAACTGGCGGCGTCAACGACGAAAATAACAAATCCGTTCAGTCCATTCTCGAGGCTATGCTTCTCTCAGCTATTCTCATTTTTGGCACAATGGCCATTCAGTTCAATTCCTTTCGAAAGGCTCTCATTGTACTTCTGGTGGTACCCCTTGCTGTTTCTGGTGTCTTCATCATGTTCTCGCTCTTTGGCATCCCACTCTCATTCCCAGCTCTCATTGGTATCCTAGCTCTCTTCGGTATTGTCGTTAATAATTCCATCATTATGGTTGATAAGATTAACCGCAATATGGAAAGTGGTCTTCCTCTTACCCAGGCCATCAGTGAAGGCGCAGCCAGCCGACTAGAACCAATCCTCCTCACCGCTATCACCACCATCGTTGGACTCATCCCGATTACTCTCTCCGATCCTATCTGGCAGGGTCTCGGCGGCGCGATTATTGCTGGCCTGACCTTTTCTGGTGTAGCTAAACTTTTCTTTATTCCAGTCATCTATCAAATCTGGTTTCAAGAAAATGAGCGGTCAGTAATTCCAAAAGCATAAAAAATTCCCTCCTTCCGGAGGGTATTTTTTATTGCTCTTCTATTGTAACGCTCGTAACCGTTACCGGATTTACTGGACTCGAATTTTCACCGCCCGGCTTCGTTGGCGCCGTAGCAATTTTGTCCACGGTATCGAGTCCCTCTATAACTTTACCAAAAATCACATAGTTTGGTGGCAATGGATTATCTTTATGCATAATGAAAAACTGACTACCATTAGTATCAGGACCGGCATTGGCCATAGCAAGCGTACCGCGTTCATATTTCCCAGAAAATTTTTCGTCCTCAAATTTATAACCTGGACCACCCATCCCCGTCCCCTCTGGATCACCACCCTGAATCATAAAACCAGGAATCGTACGGTGGAATACGGTATTATCGTAAAACTTTTCCTTGGCCAAAAAAACGAAATTATTAACCGTAATAGGTGTCTCTTTGGCATACAGCGACACTACTATAGTACCAAGTGAGGTCGTAAGAGTAGCTCGATACTCCTTACTTGGATTAATTGACATGACCGGTGGATACGTATACATTTTCTTGTTGGTTACAGGCTGATTAACTGACTTATTCTCATTCGCGGACGGTGGAGTTTTGGCTGCCAATTGACTTTCAGTAGCGGCCTTTTTCATTTCCGTAAAATCCAGACCATCCTCAACTGGCTTATCTTGACGTACCTCTGGAGTAGTGCAACCAGCCAAGAGCAAAGCCGCTGTCCCGAGCGCAAAAATTGAAATCTCTCTCTTCATAAAAAAATGATATGACTCTTCCTAGTATACCCTAAAGATTATGTTTTTTCGAGAGAAATCAGGAAAAGGTGAAGGCATACACCGCTACTCCAGGCGATACCAGGAGTTCAAGTGTATGTTCCCCAGAAGTTCCCTGTATCAATTCATAGAGGCGATCTTCATGAACCGTGACAACTCCCTCTCGCACATCAATACCAGAAATAGCTTTCTCAAGCGGTTTTCCATCCATAACTATCTGAACCGTTCCAAGTCCAGTTGCTGGTGGTGCCATCACGAGAAAAACTTTTTTTCCCTGAAATCGAAGTTGTAATCGTGCCTTCTCTCCGGCGATGGCTCGTTCTTGCTCCACTAACCACTCACCTCCAAAACCAAAAGTGTCGGACAGAAGCGCCTTTGGTAAGGTAAAGTGCTGTTTGGTACCTATCACCTGTTCGGATGAAGAAAAACGCTCCATACGTTTTGATCCGAGATATGTTTCCGGTGTTTGTGGTTCAGGGACCAGTCTATCCCCTGAGTGATTATCCGTCACATCCCCCTCTATTTCCTGCCCCGCCTCACCCAGGAGAAGTTGAATTGCTCGCTCCGTTTCCTCATACCCTCCTTCGCCAAAGTGATACTGCCGAACGTTCCCTGAAGCATCAATCAGATAGTGGGCTGGCCAGTATCGATTATGATAGGCCTGCCATGTTCCGTAGGAATTATCCTGAGCTACCGGATACGTAATCCCGTATCGCACGAGGGCATCCGCCACATTGGCTGTTTTCTTCTCAAACTCAAACTCTGGAGTATGGACACCAATAATAACGAGTCCTTTGTCTTGATAGCGCTCATACCATTGCGTAAGGTACGGCAGTGTCCGTACGCAATTGATACAGCTGTATGTCCAAAAATCAATGAGGACAACCTTGCCACGAAGTTCCCCAAGTGTGAGAGGTCGATCGATATTGAGCCAATTCATAATACCCGTAAACTCCGGGGCCATTCCATAGTTCTCTAGTACCGGCATTTGTTTTGATGGCACATCCGGCACCTTAAACGGTGACTCTTGTGTCTCTTTCCGAAGGCTATCCAAGGCTTGAGTCACAATGCCATTTGTTTGAAAACGATCTAAAAACGTAATGCCATTTGCAGAACAAAACTCAGCAAAACGTACCTGAAGTTTCTGATCATAACCCGTATAAATAGCTAGAGCAGAAAATATCGTGAGAACCCCGAAAGCCTGTTGGATTCTTGTTGTATAGGGAGCAAAAATTCGTGTGCGTCGAAGCACCTGCTGACCAAGCACGGTCAAAATAAAGAGAGGTACCCCCACTCCCGAAACAAAAGCGACCGTAACAAGAACCGTTGAGATACTCAGTGCTTGAGTCGCGGCCAACGTGGCTACTGTGGCCAGAATAGGTCCAGCACATGGCGACCAAATGATACCTAGAGCGAAGCCTGTTATTAACCCTCCCTTAAAGCCCGACTGCTTTCCTAGTATCTCGCCACCGAGATAAGAAAAGCGACTCACGAACGCCTCCAACATGATTCCTATCCCCGGTACTACCATGGTAACACCGAGTAAGCTTATGACAATAACCGCAAAGAGACGAAGCGTGTCTGGATCGATCGGGACAACACGAAGCAACGAAGAAAGCGCCAAGGTAAAAAAAGTAAAACTAGTAACAAGGCCCGCGACAATACCAATAGGCCGCCGCTCACCACCAGAAACCCCAACTGAAAGGATAATAGGAAGAAGCGGCCAAATACAAGGAGCAAATATAGTTACGACACCAGATAAGAAAGCGAAGAGGATAAGTAGAATCATAAAATGACGCTAAGGTTGTTATCCTATTGTAACACGCCACATACCCTTGACTTTTCTCTTTTTTTGCGCTATAATGAATGTGTTGAGAAGTGAAAAACGGGTGAGGACGTCCACGTCTACAGCCCGTTTTTTCTTTCTCAACCCCTCTTTTAACAAAGCCCGCCGGAGGGACGGGCAACATAAATACATACAGACGTATGGAGGAAGTAAAAATGGAGACGCTTGAGTCTCAGGAGAGTGGTTGCACAACCTGTGCCCACACTGCCAAGGTAGCTCGAGAAAGCGAAGAAGTGGCTCTCGCCTTTCTGCTCGCTCTCATGCCGGTGATTACCCTCACCTTCTTCGGACAAGTCGGTCTCTTGTAAGACCGAGTCCCCCGCCCCCAGCCTCCGGCTGGGGGTCTTTTTTATCTTCCTAAAAATAAAGGGGGCTATCTTTGTAAAATCTTTACTGCCAATCTTTTTTCAAGCAAATACAAATACAGCGTAAAAAGTATGAGTCCTTCCTTCAAAATCATCAGGGGAAACCATCGTTCAGTACCTACTGGATCAAGCACCGCCCAGCCCAATAGAACACAGAGGGTATACATTACTTCCCAGAACCACTGAGGTGAGTTCGCCCTTTCGAAGGTATAAGCAAAATTAAAAACAAGCAAGGCTCCGTAGGCAAGCAGGAGAAACCACCAAATTTCCTCCGGTATAAACACCTCGGCCTCTTGATAAGTAACAGCGGCTACCTCATCTATTCGTGGTCCATCAATCTCTGATATCCGAAGGGGTGTTAAGCGAGACAACGATATATCTGAAGAAAAAAAGAAAAGTGACGCCCCTTCAATTAAAAGAAGACTCACTAGTAACAAAACGACACGAAAGCGTGTTAATAGGTGTCTACAGGTTTCCATAGGAGTAAGTATGTTCAATAATTTTCATTCTGTGCGGCGATAACCAAGAGTCTTTCAAGAGTCGTACCGGCTGGATAGCACGTCATGAGAGTAAGTGTTCTGCTATTCCTATTCCCTGAAAGATATTCCACTTGCTCGGGCTTCACCCTTTTCTTTTCAATGACATGATACGCTATTCTCTTTTTCTGATAAAAAACAACTATTTCATCCCCCTGTTGCAGTTTATCAATCAGATAGAAGAGGGCATTGTAACGATTGGCCTGAAATGCATCGATGCCCGAATGAGCAAAGAAAAAAACGTTTCCGAAATCACCAGGGCTGGCTGTTCCCTTTGCTTGGGCCACCCCTAAAGTAAGCGCTTGTTGATACTCAGATGGGTTGCGCCAATCAACATCTGGAATTACTACTGCATTGGCACCAATCTTAGGAATTACTATCCCAAATTCCTCACTGACGGGTATAAGTACCTGGGACGAGTCAAGCTTCCGATCTTGCCGTTCCGTCTCTGTCATAACTTTCTTCCCTTCCTGTGAAGGAAGCAACTGATACTTTGCTTCTTCTTTCAAGACGGGGAAAAAATGCAAAAAGAGCAGAAAAACAGACACTACCACAAGGGCAATGCCTGTTTTTTCGATCCAAAAGCCACTGATACATTCACTACTCTGACTGGACATGCTTGTTGTGATAAGCGTGATATCCGATATACCCGACAAGACCGATAATAAAAATTCCAAAAAGCAATCGCCACGGACGCGCTTTTAGATTATCCTGCAAACTGTCACCTTCTCCAGGAGTCTCGGTCGTATCACCCAGAACTGATTTCTGATTCAAGATAGCGTCTTCATTATCCTTTCCAGACTCCTGAACAGTGGCTACTCCTTCCACTTGGCCCTCAATCACAGCTCTGTCCTGAGAAACAGGGATAGCTCCTGATGATGCAGAGGCCTCCTGAAGCGTCACCGTGGTTGTTTTTTTCTTAATTATCGTATGAGTATCAACATTAACATCTTTATCCCCCACAAAACCCGAATCATTCCCGTTGACGGCCACTGCTCGCATAGCATAATACGCGTCATTGCTGCACCCCGGAGCAACCTCAACAAAGCCACCGTTTGTATTAGAACCAATGATTTGCTCATCCACCTTGGTCGCTGCATCAGCAATAAACGTCGTTTCAAAGGAACGATAGAGTTCAACTTTTACTGTCTTGCCACCGTCATCGGCCGTTGTAAACGTAATAACATTTTGGCAAGAGGCATCACTCCGCTGATAATGAGAGGGGACACCTGGTAACAAAGAGGCCAGTGTCAACGAGACGTGATTGCTTTCAGCGGTCTCATTACCAAAACCAGAAGCACGTACCTTTACGTAAAACTCATACAATCCATCAGTAGGCATCACACTACTATCAATCTGACAATCACCCGAGTTTCCTCCAAAACTTGATGGCAGCACCATTGAAACAAAAGGTGATACATCGCTATTCTTGTAGCACTCCACGGTGAGAGGCCGTCCCAAAACATCAAGTGTCACGAAACCTATCTTCTGTGTAGCAGAATCCACTACCAATTTTGGAGTTTCAATTTTCACAGAAAGTCCGGCCGCCTGCACTGTATGTGGTGAAAGTATCACTATCCCCAACAAAATAAGAACTGGTGTCATCATTTTCTTTCGACGCGATACATAGACAAGCATCAACCCAATGACGATGCCTAATACTGATAAAAGAGGTGTATTGATACTCGCTCCCGTCATTGGTAATATCGTCGTTGCCCCAAGTACGTATTGTGTCTTTTTCTGTGTTTTTTCTACCTGCTTGTTTTCGTTATCCTCCGGTATCACTACTATCTGCTTATTCGGAAGAACAACGTTGACCTCTGTCCCAACAAAGGGGTCAGCCACGCTATTTGCTAGGATTGTCTCGGTATCAGCACTCCCCCTCGCAAAAGCCAAATCCCGATAGAGGCCAGCGTCTTGAGCATCACTAATCTTTGTTTTGTAAGTAAGAGTCTTTGTTTCACCAGCAACCATATCACCCAAATCCCAAATTCCTGGCGAAGCATACTCATGGAGGAACGGTGCCCCTTCACCACTGCCTGGTACATAGACAAATCCCTCCGGTGGCAGATCTGTTACCGTCACATTGTCTACTGCTCCCTCCAAGGCTGTCACCTCAAGGGTATACGCCACTTCATTACCAGGAACCTCATCCCCAATACTATTATTGAACTTACGGAGCTGCAGTCGTGGTACCCGCTCCTTCTCTCTTTTGACATTCCAGGCCACACAATAATACGTTGATGCATTTTCCGAGGCATCCATGAAGTCATAGTTATCATAATTCACTACGTCTTTATGACAGTAGAATTCAGCAGAGACATCATCGCTATTGGGATCTTCCGAATTTTTACCGTAGGTAAACGGGATATACTGATCACTCCAAATCTCCCGGACCCAAAGAAGCGGCGAACTCTTCAGATCAACATCAACACTCGCTTCACCACTCACACCAGTAGGTCCAAAGGTATGCCAGTCAGGACTGGCTGACTCACCGGTGTTATCACCAGGATTATCATTACTATAGTAAGCCCACTGAAATCGCCAATCCTCCTCAAAGCGGCATCCTTCATGAGTATTTACCCAATCAGTAGCCGTTATTGCTGTCATATCCGGACCACCCAAGCCGTAGTTAGGTAAATCACTCTCGCTCTCACAAACAATCTTGGTAGCTACAATGTGAGCAACCTGCTGATTCTTAAAAGTACACGTTACGGTTTCACCTGGGTTCAAATCAATGGCATTAGGCTTACTTCCATCACTACAAAAAGCGCTTTCGAGCCTCCAGCCAGTCATCGGTAATTCCGTCACCGAGTACGTACCGGAGGTAAGGCTCCCCCTACTGTATTCTTCACCATCAGTCAGGGAAAATCCTCCTTCAGAGAAGTTCGTGCTAAAAGAAAATATCTGGTCACTCCCTGCCGGATCTGTTTGCTTTTTAACTATAATCTTCGCAGGCTTTTCAACATTCCACGCCACACAGTAATACGTTCCACCAGCAACCGGCCGATCAATCCAGTCCCAATTATCATAATTCACCACGTCTTTATGACAGTAGAATTCGGCCGTGACATTATCATTATTCGGTTCTTCCGGATTCTTACCATAAGTAAACGGGATGTAGTTTTCATCCCAGACTTCACGTAACCAGACTGGTCGCGTTGCATCACCCTCGAAACCAGCCAATGGCACAATGGTAGTACCACTGAAGACATGCCAATCGCCACTAGTCACACCCGTATTATCTCCAGGATTGGGTACGCCATCATAACTCCACTCAAATTGCCAATCACGCTTTATATGGCAACCAGGGTGGGTCGCCACCCATAAACTCGCTGTTACTGCTGTCATATCCGGACCACCCAAGCCGTAGTTAGGTAAATCACTCTCGCTCTCACAAACAATCTTGGTAGCTACAATTTCAATCGGAGCATCATCATTGGTTATAACACAATAAGCATCACCACCAGCCTGAAGCTGGCCTTCACAGCCCTTACTATAACTGGTTTCATATCCAAGAGCTGGCTCCTCTGTCACTCCGTACGATCCTGGCAATAAGACAAGATCGCTAGTACCATCACTATCAAAAGCTGCAGCCTCTCCCTCATTCAACACATAAGAAAAGTCTTCTGGACGACCAGTGCCGCCATCATCATTTATCACTACTTTAGTAATATGAAGCGTTCCTGGATTTGCAACAAGATGACAATCTTGAGAACAGGAGTATTGTCCACCCTCTACTCCCCCGTCACACTCCTCACTCTCTTGGTTCACCATATTATCCCCACAGTAAGGATCAGCTACTATTTTTGTATTGGTATAAGTACAAGTAATATTTTCTCCTGGCATTAGAGTAATATCCGCTGTAGCATTCGCTGGCATATCAAGAGAAACATTCGATGCAACACAGTTCATGTCCGAAAGTTCCCAGCCAGAAACCGCATTTTCCGTAAAGGAATACTGTCCCGGCAAGAGTGAGGAGAAACTTACGGTATTAGAAAGTCCATTTTCATTATCACCATCATCATCAAGCACAAAACTACTTATTTCAGTTCCTGTTGTTGTGAAAGAAAAATCCTGTACATCATTAGGTACGGCATTTTTCACAATAGTAATCGAGCCTCTCTTTACAGCATTACTGAAGGTGCAAACCGTAGCGCTATCAGCCACTACCCGTACCAAAGCCCCCGCTCCCTCTGGCAATAGAGTACAATTCGCCCCAGAAACCTCGGCGATGCTATACGATGCCAGACCAATTTCTGTGATAGTGTGCTGCCCAGTCGGAACCGCACCAAAGTCTACTAACCCATTCGTATCAGCTGTAATAGGCGCATTGTTATCCAGCTGAAAACTCCATGCTGAGAGTGAGGAACCATCATCAACTATTTTCACTACTTTTAAACTTCCTGTCGCCACGCAGTTGTTATTCCACACAGCCTGACCGCCCGCATCCCAATTTTGACCAGGATAGTGAGTCTCCCCTACCACAAAGGCCGGGATAATATCCGCGCTATGCTCGGTAGCATGAGCACTACCCATCACTGAATCATCATCTACCTGTATCGATTCATAACCATTGGCAGCAGTATCCGGCGGAGTAGCATGACAAATAGTAATCGGCACGTGTTGTACCACCGGAGTAGCCACTACCTCAAAGGCATCAGAGAAAGTAGTAGGCCCGGTACAGCCAGAGGTACCGTATTCTTTCAGCTCCGCTGCCCAATGGGTAGAAACCGTGGCACTTCCTGGTAGAACATAAGTGGCTGAATATGTTGTCACTCCATCGCCTGGATTGAAACAACTGCTATTAGGAATAGAAAATGAGCTTCCTACTGGAGGATTAATAAAAATTTTATAAAACTTACTATCATTGAGACCAGTCGCCTTTACGTAGACTGTATCTCCTGGCATATAGCTACTTTTATCAACAGAAAATGCCACATCGCCATACGTAGCCACAAACAAGGTAAAGTGATCCAGGTTTACACTTACCGCTGTATCATTTTTCTCTATATATCTATCAGAAACAGTGGCTGCGTGTTCAATATCAGTGGCATCTTCAGTATATTTTACTCGAACATCCTTTTTTTCGCCTTTTGGAATAGGGAGAGTAAGCGTATAGGCAAACGTCCCATTCTCCATAGAAGAAGTGACTTCATAGGCCGTATGAGAAAACGCTCCAAGGAGAGCCACTTGTTCATCCGACAGTGTCACTGTTTCAATAGAGAGGGTTCCTGAATCATCTGGCAACTTAGTAAAAACTACCGTTACTCCGTCATTTTGCGGAGCTACATACTTTTCATTGAGAATAACCTTATGCCTTGTTGTGGCTTTTTTTCCGTTCTGTTCCCAGATGGAGATGGAATCGTCCTTCATTTTTATTGAGGGCCCCTCCTGTTCTGTTGTTTCAACCACACTCTCAGTTTTTGTGGCTGAAAAATCCGTCAGGGGCACTGGTTCGGCTGAGACCTGGTCAGTCTCATTCGATACTGACTCCTCTCCCGCCTCTTCAGCCAACTCTCCTCCCAACACTAAAGCAGCTGACGCCATTCCATCGGAATCATTTAGCGAAGGCTCTGAAGTAACCACTTCGGTAGCGGAATGTTCGTCATTCTTTTTTATCTCTGTTTCTTTCTCAGTTTCATTTTTTTCAGAATCCAATTCTGTTCCTTGCTTGTCATCTGAAACTGCCATTACCTCTGATACTACCTCTTCATCAGCCGCCACCGCCACACTCTTACTCAAGGAAAAAGTTCCTGAAACACCTGCCACACTTATCGGTTGTAACACCAGGGCGAATATTACCCCTAAATTTAATCCCCTCTCCAAAAGAACGCGTGCTCCTCGTTTCATACCTTTTCGGAATATCCGCATACATGTTTACTAAAAATAAAGCGACAGGGCGGCATATTTTAAAAAATAATTTCTACACCAGCCATGAATGAGAAAGTAAAGTACTTTGTGAGCAGCTTTCATATCAGACTATTCCCCAGACTTTCTTCTGTCAAGTTATTTTTTCAACATATTTTTTAAACAATGTCAACAATAAGAAAAGCCACCCTTGGCGAGGGTGGCTTTATTTCCTGAACACTACTTTTTTCTTCCAGCTTTCGTACGATCAGTCTCTGTTAACAACTGTTTACGCAAACGCACGGAGAGCGGTGTCACTTCAAGATATTCATCCACAAGCATAATCTCGAGTCCTCGCTCAATAGTCAACTCAATTGGTGGCACCAATTTGATAGCCTCATCGGCTCCTGAGGACCGCATATTGCTCATGGCCTTACCTTTGATAGGATTCACTGCCATATCAGTACCCTTTGTTACATTTCCCACTACCATACCCTCGTAAACCTCGGTAGAAGGTGCGATATAGAGTAAACCTCGTTCCTGAAGGTTATTCAGAGAAAAAGCCAGGGCCTTGCCAGTTGCCATAGAAACCATGGAGCCCTCATCACGTTTCTTGATATCCCCAGCATACGGACGGAACCCAAGAACCCGAGAATAGAGTGTCCCCTCTCCTCTGGTATCAACCATAAATTCACCTCTATATCCAAGAAGTCCTCGGGTTGGCACTTCAAAAATAAGTCGGGTGTATCCACCTGAGCCCTCCTTCATTTCCATCATGATGCCCTTGCGCTTACCCATTTTCTCAATAACAGTGCCCGATACTTCCATAGGGCACTCAACCGTCACTTCTTCAAATGGCTCAGATTTGATACCTTCCACATCTTTAATAATAACTTGGGGTTGCGACACTTGCACCTCATACCCCTCACGTCGCATATTTTCAAGTAAAATCGCTATGTGAAGCTCCCCCCGACCATACACTTTGTACGAACCATCAAAGAAATCAATTTTTAATCCAACATTTATTTCCAACTCCTTTTCCAATCGCTCTCGGAGTTGTTTGTTGGTGACATATTTTCCTTCACGACCAGCAAAAGGTGAGTCATTCACCAAAAAATTAAGAGAAATAGTTGGCTCATCAATAGCAATCGCCGGCAAAAGCTCCTCGTCAACGAGAGTGCTGATAGTGTCACCAATTTCAATCGTTGGTAATCCAGCAATCATCGCAATATCTCCTGCCTGCACCTCTTCTGTCTCGACACGCTCCAAACCACGAAAAGTGAACAGCTTTACAATCCGACCCGTTTCGTTTTTCCCGGCACTGTTACGAATAAACACCGAATCATTGACTCGCAATTTCCCCTGATAGAGACGAGCCACGGCCAACCGACCAACAAAGTTATCATACCCGAGGTTAAACGGCTGAGCTCGCAAGGATAAATCAGTATTATGAAGTGCTGCCGGCACCCTCTCAAGGATAGTATCCAAAAGCGGCGACAAATCCTTTCCTTCATCGGTCAGAGAAAGCTTGGCCACACCCTGCCGAGCAATAGCGTAAACCACCTTGAAATTCAACTGCTCATCACTTGCTCCCAAATCAAGAAAGAGTTCAAATACCATTTCTTCAACAATTTCAGGACGAGCGGCTGGTTTATCAATTTTATTCAGTACCACAATTGGCTTCAGACCCAATTCGAGTGATTTCTTCAAAACAAAGCGGGTCTGCGGCATCGGTCCTTCCTGAGCATCTACCACCAAGACGACGCTATCAATTGAACGAAGAACTCGCTCTACTTCCGAACCAAAATCCGCGTGGCCAGGAGTATCAACGATGTTAATCTTCGTGTCTTTATAAAAAAGAGCGGCATTTTTGGCGTAAATAGTAATCCCTCGCTCTTGCTCCAGGGCGTTAGAATCCATGGAAACGTTTTCTGCCGTCACCATACCTGTCTGACGCATCAAAGCATCAGTCAGTGTTGTTTTACCATGATCAACGTGAGCAATAATAGCAATATTTCTAATTTCCATAGCTTCTCTACAAAGATTGAATTACCTGAACTAAGGGAATCGAAAAAAGGCGCATCACGCCTTTTCCTTACCTAAACATCAGACATGATTATACCTGAAACCTTCGTTTTTGACAAGTCGGATAAGTACCACCTCATCTAAGATGGATTCCCGCCTCTACCGACCGAGAAGATTCGTGCGATTGGCTCCAACTGTCAGTGCCTCTCGAACGTTCTTTTCTCCCCGGACAACACTATCTATCATATCAATAAATATGCCGTCCAAAGCCTCCGGATTGCCCTGATACCAGTTTTTAGCAATAAGGTTACCGTAAGCAAAGGGGGCAAGCGTCACGTCATTCTGCTCTGCTGCAATCAAATCACGTCGAGCCGCTGGCTTATGCGTTATGTCGAGATACTCCTTGGTTGGATCAGTTAATAATGGGAACTCCTTACTGGTACCAGAAAGTCCATTAATAAGAGTGACCGTCTTCTTTTGTCCATGAAGCGTGAGAAACTTGAGGAACTGCCAAGACTCAAACACTCGCAAATAATTCTGCTTCTCCGGGTTCGTTGGAGTACTCTGTGGCGTCTTATCCTTTGAAACAGCATACCCCCAGTAATTGGCTAAATTCACTGGAGCCTCCCTGTTAAACTGAGGCAACAACGCTACTCCAATATTCAGTTTGGCGTTCTTCTGTTTAATTGTTTCGTACTGCCAAGAGTAATTAACCATCATGGCGGCCGTTCCTTCATAAAACGCATCGATGGAATAATGCTGTCTTGCATTCCAGGTATACACTGGAGATCCGATACGTGAAAATTGAGTATAGAACTCAAAAGCCTGCTGACTAGACTGGTCACCGAAATTTACCCGATCAGTCCCTGAGTCTTTCATCTGAGACCCCATTTGCAGCATAAGCACTGTCAAAATATCAGAAGAACGATTGATATTTGTTCCTGTACCAAGGGCAATACCAGAACGGGTAATATTTCCGAATTGATCAATAACGGTCAATCGCTTAACGTCATCAGCTACTTCCTCCCAGGTTTCTGGAGCCCGAGAAATACCCGCTGCATTAAACAGGTCCTTGTTATAATACAAGGCTAGGGAATCAACTGACGCTGGAATACCATAAATCTTGTTGTCAGTACCTATAAAATCAGTTGCGGCGACATCAGGCAACGCTCCTCGATATTCGCGCTCTGTAAGTAATACTTCTGGAGCCGGAGCGGTTTTATCCTCAAAGGGCGCTCGCCATGAATTACGAATCATGAAAATATCTGGCCCTTTGCCCGATGCGAACGCATTAATTAAATCCTCTTTGTATGTCTCTGGGGAAAGCTTTCGGTACTGAATATCCTTTACGTATGGGTTAATCTTTCGGTAGGCAGAAATAGCATTAGCGTAGGCGTCACTATCATCAAAAACACCCCAAATTTCCAGGGAAACCTGATACCCCTCTGGGGCCGAGCTTTTAAAGCCACAACCAGAGAGTCCTAAACCACCCAAAAAAACAAACATCAGTAACCCTACTCGTTTAATCCACAAAGTCGACATAATCAGGTATTATTTTTTGACGATAAAGGCATAATGAAATCCGCCTACGCTCAACTCACGATCAACCGTAAAGCCAGCAGTTCTGACAAGTGACTGAAGCTCAGTCTTGCTGACCCGTAGACTTTTTTCTGGGCCAACCAAGGCCTCCTCTGGACTCCATTCCATAATAAGTGCTGACCCACCCGGCTTCAACACTCTCCCTACTTCGCGAACGATAACATCTCGTTTCTGGTTTTGAAAAAGCATATCTTTGAGAATAACCCAATCCACACTTCCATTGCCCAATCCTGATCCCTGTTCACGCTCCAGATTAACCCGTTTCGGGATAACATTAGTCATGCCGGCTGTTTTAGCATGACTTGCAACCGCCTCAAGTGCTGATGGCAAAACATCCAGAGCATACACCACGCCATCGCCACCTACTCGCCGAGCGCACTCAAAAGAAAAGTACCCAGAACCACAACCAAAATCAGCTACGGCATTACCAGGCAAAATACTGAGCTGACTCACGACAGCACCCGGATCAACAAAATTCAAATTTTGTACAGCACTCATAGTGAAAAAGAAACTCTAAAAGTACTTCTAGTATACAATGAATGAAAAGAAAACTGAAGCATAATTTAATCAAACCAACACCACCATATTAATAGATACCTGGTAAAAATCGATACTTGACTCTCTTCATGTATGCCTGATATTCCAAATCTGTCGAAAGATGACGCTCCTCAGTCAGAGCACGGATATAATAGATACCGCTCCACGCCATCAAACTAAGAATAGGTGCCAAGCCCAGAAGAAGATTATCGAATGGGATTATCCAAATAACTCCAATTTTTTGAGGTACTAAGTAAGTCAAAGAAGACAGGACCGCTGGCATACCCATAATCCACCAGGTCAGGTTCTTGCTTACGTAGGCTGGATGACGAACAACAGCATATACGCCACTGGAAACAACGCCTCGATTGGTCAAATTCGAAGCCTTCCAACCAAGAGCATAACTGGCAGAAACATAGAAGCCCATCAAAATGAGAGCCATCCCACCGGTCAGTAGATTCAAAGTGACATTCCCAAAATCACTGAAGTCACTACTATGCCAACCAAGAATAAGCTGGGTAATATCGTTGAACGGAGGATAACAGAGCAGAGCAGATAGCCATCCAAGGGCGGTAGCATCAACTGATCGTACTCGGTTACCAAGAGCATCCGACTCAACAATGTAACCCACAAAAAAATATCCCGTATCAACAAGCAATAACAAGCTCAGAAGAAAGGGGTAAAGGATTCCCAACAAAAATGAGGCCGTAAAAACTTCTCCGGAGAGCAAACTCGGCCAAAATGAGAAGACATGCAGAGAGTTCTGCAGTAAAAACTTCAACATGATTGGTGTAAAGAAGAACTTGACGAAGAAGAGGAGGAGTGATGTGTGCTCTACTGACGTTAAATCCGGCTTAAGTGTTCCGGAAGCAAGGCTCTTGAAAATCTTAGTAAAGGCCACCAGTGTCACATAGGCTCGACTACGATAGAGAGCGCCCGGTGGTATTTTCACGATGAGTAGTACCAACGTGAAGTATAAAAGAATGAAAATGAGGATTCCCAGCGGTGACAATCCATACGGCAATTGAATATCGAGGAGCGTTCGATAATACGGGAGTAAGGCGTAAGCCCCAATTGGCAAGCCATACAGAATCAAATACGCCCCAACCAAGAGGATTTTCTCTTCATAGATATGGATACGTAAAAATTTCATGTTGCGTGGTTAGATGATAGAAATTAAGTCATTTACTTAGCTTCAAACCTTGATTCAAGTGCCTTTTTCCTGTACAACAGAACAGTGTAGCATACTCTACGGAAAGGTGGCCGAGTGGTTGAAGGCACCGCTCTCGAAAAGCGGCATACCCGAAAGGGTATCGAGAGTTCGAATCTCTCCCTTTCCGCAACTAAAAAACAGAGTCGCGAGGCTCTGTTTTTATTCTAAAGATACATTGTTCTTAGCGACCAGGATAGGAAGTTGGCACCATACCCTTTACCTGATCCATCATTTTTTTACTTTGTTCCATCATGGCACATTGATCCACAAACGTAATGTCCTTTGGTACCGCAAAGATAAGCGACATATCAGTCTCTACTGGCTCACATTTCACATTCTGTGCCTGATTCAGTGTTTGCTGATAATCTTCGGGTCGAGCTTCTCCCACGGGACTCTTCTCGGAAAATTCTGACTTTAGTCTCTCAAGACAGCCTTGGCTCATCTTCATACCCTGAGTGCTTCCGCTCGTCCAAACATACTGCGTTTCACCATCAAAGAGAGCTTCTGTTTTTACGCTACTCACCATCGCCTCAGTCTTAAATTTTTTCCCCGAAACGTACACGGTGGCATTCGTTCCTTCCTGCCCTGAAGAAGCACTATAGGTACACTGTAATGGACTGCCAAAACTCATGGCGTCCTTTAAAGAGGCAATCATCGACGGTTTCGCAGCATCGGGAGCGACATCGGTCACGGTATCAGTATTCATATCCGTCTTCACTTGGGACACTGCCAGATTCTCATTCATATTTTTTCCAACGAACAAAAACCACACTCCCCCACCAACGAGTATAATCACTCCCAGGATAAGTATTGCTTTCATAGTCAAACTATTTTACCAATAACACCCGTAGCATAGCACCTTCCCTTGTATTTCTGAAGTCCGCATCTGTCAACTTTCCCCGAGCGAAACATATCAAAAATCCCTTTACAACAAGCCAAAAACGTGATACCGTAGCGAACAAAGCCTTGAGCCTCATCCTCATGTTTGGTTTTTTCCCAGAGCTCTCAATCTCAACCCTCCAAATAATGATTTTTTGTCTTATTGGAGCCATAATCTCTATTGGCGGACTCGTCGTCTTCCAGCTCTGGCGTCTCAGGAAAATCGAACATGCCTTAAAAATCTTTCTCTCGGGAAAAACCGGCAGAGATTTGGAACGCGTCCTCCTTGATCAAAGAGAGGAAGTAAAAGCACTTGATCAGGAAATTCAAGAATTGTTCGAAATTTCAAATCGCCTTAGAGAGCTTTGTCTCAAAAGTCTTCACAAGATAAGCATCGTCCGTTTTAACCCGTTCAAAGAAGTCGGTGGGAACCAGAGTTTCAGTGTCGTCCTCCTGGATGGTAAGAATTCCGGCATCATCCTTTCATCACTCCATACACGAGAGGGCACTCGAATTTATGCCAAACCCGTGCTCCATGGAGAGGCTGACGGGTTTCCTTTTACTGAAGAGGAAAAACAGACTATCACTCAAGCCCTCAACGGCAAAAGCGGTGGCCGCTAATCTCATCGACATAATACGCATCATCATACAACATCATGACTACCGAAACCCCTTCTCAAAAAATAAACCTCCCAACGTCAGTCACCGTCAAAAAACTGGCTGAATTATTACACGTTCCCGTTGCCTCGGTCATTACAGAGCTCATGAAAAATGGCATTTTAGCCACCATTAATGAGGAAATCGATTTTGATACCGCGAGTGTTATCGCTTCAGATTTGGGTATCGAGACAGCACTCGCCGAGGAGGAAATTCTCGAAGGACAGCTCACCCTGGAGGGACTAGACAAAATCCTTGCTGAGGAAAAAAACTCGGGAAAAAATCTTTCGCCGCGAGCCCCCATCGTAACCATCCTTGGTCATGTCGACCATGGAAAAACGACTCTCCTCGATACCATTCGCAAGGCCAGTGTAGCTGCTGGCGAAGCCGGAGGAATCACGCAGCATATTAGCGCTTACCAGGCGAAGAAACACAAGGAAATTATTACCTTTATTGACACACCTGGTCATGAGGCCTTCTCTGCCATGAGAAAGCGTGGTCTTTCCATAGCTGATATTGCTATTTTGGTCGTAGCGGCTGATGACGGCGTCCGACCACAAACAAAGGAAGTAATCGAATACCTGAAGGAGCACAAGCTCCCTGTTATTGTTGCTATCAACAAAATTGACAAACCAGAGGCCAAACCTGAGCGCGTGAAGCAAGAACTGGCCGAACATGGCATTCTTTTTGAGGAATGGGGTGGAGATACCATGTGTACAGAAATTAGCGCCAAAAGCAACATTAATATCGATAAGCTCCTGGATAACATCCTGCTTTTGGCTGAAGTGGAAGACTTTCGAGCAGACCAGAAACGGGATGGTTTTGCCGTCATTCTGGAATCACACCTCGATCCGCAGAAAGGTCCGGTAGCAACTGCTCTAGTACGTACCGGGACGCTCAAGGTTGGACAAGATGTAGTAGCCGGTAGCGCTTTTGGTCGCATTCGACGCATTGAAGACTGGGGTGGTAAGAGCCTGACACAGGCCGGACCATCCATGCCAGCCACCATCTACGGCTTTAACACCACCCCGCATACCAATGATGTCGTTCAAGTGGTCGGTGGGAAAAGCGTTGCTCGCTTGCGCTCCAAGGAAGCCCTGCTTAAAGATAGTGGCAAGAACAAGAATAATAAAATCCAGAGTGAGGACGAAAAAGAAATGAAAAGACTGCCCATCGTTCTCAAAGCTGATGTCCAGGGCTCACTTGAGGCCATTGAACAAATTCTTTCAACCATTGAGTCCCCTGAGGTTATACTTGAAATTGTTGACTCTGGTGTGGGAAGCATTACTGAATCAGATGTTCGAACTGCTGAAAACTCCGGGGCGCTCCTCGTGGGTTTCAACAGTGACCCAACCTCTGTTGCCAAACGCCTAGCAGAAACCAGCAAAGTTGAGATTGTTACCTATAACATCATTTATAAGTTGGTAGACTCCCTCAAGGAACGCTTAACTGCCCTCCTTCCTCCTGAAACTGTTCGTACTGACTCCGGCCGGCTTTCGGTTTTGGCTATTTTTAAAACCGGAAAACACGATATGATTGTCGGAGGTCGCGTCTCCGAAGGTAAACTCCTCCGAGGCTCACTCATTGAAATCAAACGCGGCGACGAAATTGTCGGGCAGGGAAAAATGCAAAATCTCCAACAAAACAAACAAAATGCCGACGAAGTCGGACAAGGTAACGAGTGTGGGGTTGTTTTTGAAGGTCAAACAAAAATCCAAGTTGGTGATACCCTCATCTGCTACAAGGAAGAGCTGAAAAAGCGCGTTCTGTAACACCCTTCCGGGCCACCATTGATTTTTCTTGTTTTTTCAACGTATCGCCATGCATGCCAAGATTCCACTGCCTGTTTTGAACATACTCGAAACCTTGCAAAAGGCTGATTTTGAAGCATACATTGTTGGCGGATGCGTCCGAGACCTTATCCTCAATCGTTCACCCAAAGATTGGGATATCACCACAAATGCCGTACCGGAGGCTATTTTAAAGCTTTTTCCTGATAGCTTTTATGAAAATGAATTTGGTACCGTCGGGGTCAAGGTACCACGTTTTCTCAAAGCTACCTCTCTCGAATACGATACCGACGTTATTGAAGTAACAACCTATCGGACTGAATCTGACTATAATGATAAACGTCATCCCCAGACAATTCGTTTCAGCACTTCGCTTCATGAAGATTTAGCCCGTCGTGACTTTACGATGAACGCCCTAGCCTATGGCAAGGACAGAAGTGGTCAATGGACACTCGTTGACCTCTTTGAGGGTCAAAAACATATCACGGAAAAAGTTATCTGCGCCGTAGGTAATCCAGCCGAGCGTTTCCGAGAAGATGCTCTGCGCCTCATGCGGGCCGTGCGCTTCCAAGCAGAACTCCGACAACCGGAATCAAACATCCTCAAATACGATTGGCACATCGATTCAGCTAGCTTTGAAGCCATCCAGTTATTGGCTGATAATATCAAGCATGTTTCACAGGAACGAATTCGCGATGAATTTTCAAGGATACTCCTCTCAGCTAGTCCAGCCCACGGCATACAAACACTTCATGACACCGGACTGCTGCGAACAATTATGCCAGAACTCGAACTCGGAATTGGTGTAACGCAAAACCTACACCATATCTACACTGTCTGGGAGCACAATCTTCGTGCTCTTGCCACCTGTCCATCAGAAAAACTCTCGGTTCGTCTGGCCTGCCTTCTTCATGACATAGGAAAACCACATACCAAGCGGGGTGAAGGGTACCACGCAACTTTTTACAACCACGATCATGTGGGTGCTCGTCTCACTCGAGATATTCTCACTCGCCTGCGCTATCCAAAAGAAATCGTGACCCACGCTACTCTACTCGTTGATAATCATCTCTTCTATTACAACGTCGGTGAAGTAACAGAAGCATCGGTTCGCCGTCTTATTAAACGGGTCGGGCTTGAAAACATGGACGACTTGATGGCTGTGCGAATTGGTGATAGACTGGGCTCCGGCGTACCTAAAGGTAAACCTTATAAGCTTCGGCATCTGGAATACATGATTGAAAAAGTTTCCCGAGATCCGATTTCTGTCAAAATGCTGGCCATACGGGGCGATGATTTAATGAAGGAACTCAGCCTCCCCGCCTCACCAAAAATTGGTGCGCTTCTCGAAGTTCTTCTTGGCTTCGTAATTGATGATCCCAAAGAAAATACTCGCGAATCACTCATAAAAAAAGCCGAAGCACTGGCACATCATGACCTGGGGCAACTGAGGAAACTAGCATCTGAAAAGATTGCTGAGTCTCGACAAGAAGCCGACGCTGCCATAAAAAAACGATACTGGGTAGAGTAAAGAGTGGCTTTCGGAGTGTGGTATAGTGGCATTACGTGCGCTTCGGGTGCGTATAACCCGGGTTCGATTCCCGGCACTCCGACATGAAAATTCATATTGAGGCTATTTCCGAGAATCCTGTTTCGCTCCTCCGCAGAGCTGGGTATGTATTTCAACACCAGGAGGGAGGCGAGATGAGTTTTGTGCGTGTTTTTGGACAATCAGGCTATCCACGCTTCCACTGCTACACACGATTGGAAGGGTTATCACTGAGCATTAATCTCCACCTTGATCAAAAAAAGCACACTTACGGTGATCATACTCGCCATCATGGCGAGTATGAGGATAGTAGTCCAGTCAAAGAAGAAAGAGACCGACTTATTCGATGTTTCGGCAACCAAGCAAGAAAAGTATAGCTAAAAAAGCGCTGTGGTGGTGGAATGGTAGACACACTAGCCTTAGGAGCTAGCGGGGGCAACCCCATGAGAGTTCGAGTCTCTCCCACAGCACCTATTCATACTAAAACACCTTCTGATGTATTCAGAAGGTGTTTTTATTCTCATTCACTAGTCATTCCGACGCCGAAAACTGCCCGGTAGAGTTGCCTGCTCTGGCAACAAGACAAAAAGAATATTAGCTGTAAACAGAATGAGGATAACGGCCAATACTATCCGGAAAGAAAACATAACAGAAGCGGGGATATAGGAGGCGATAGCAGCCAGGTATTTCTTCATTCCTGGCAGTGTTCCTTGGGCAAATCCAGATTCTTTCAACTCTACTTGGATAGTGGCTGAAAAGTGAATTTCCGGAGAATCCAACTGGGAAATACTCCATATGTCACTGAGGGCTTTCCGGGTCTCTTGTGGTTGCGATACCGACGCCTGGAGGGCAATATTATAGACATCCGGAGCTGTCTTGAGTGCTGAAAAAGAAATAGCTCCGCCGGGAACGCTTCCTGATTCAGCTACGATAGAGCCATCAACTGTCCATTGTCGTACTGATGCGTCTTTAAGGAAATCAGGCATGAACGCGCTCTGAAAAGAAAAGGTTTCACCGGAATACCCTTGAAAAACGGTATCGCTATATTCTGGACATACTCCCTGTGGACAATTCGTTGGATCAGCTCCACCGATATCCTTATATTGTCCCAGAAGCTTAGCCCACGCATTAGCATCACGTGACTTTATTGAAAGCTCTGGCTTCACCACATGAAAACTCCGGGACAGCGTAACAATCTTATCTGACTTTGTAGCCGACGATAAATCATTCGCCGTAAGCGTCACTGTATAGGTATCTCCCACATCCCCGGTCACCGGAAAGAAATTGACTCCGTTTGGCTTATCATCCTCACAGTCAGGCGAAACAGCGGCCTTAGTACAAGTAAGTGGCTTTCCATTTATCGTCCACTTGAAATCACTCAGTCCCGTCGGATCAACAGAAAGACCAATAATCTCATTCTTAATCACCCGACAAGAAGACTTATCGAGATTATTCGGATCAGTTGGATCAGTAGCGTTACCCTGACAAATCTTCCCCGTTGGCGACTTATCATAAATAACCCGCATGAGGGATCCTACCGGTACTGCCTGTACTTTATAAGCAGTAATCTTCTGTTTGGTAGAAGTAAATTTCACAATGACATCACTCTTCCCTTTACGGACAACTCCCGAAGAAAAGCTCTCAGTAGCCGAGGCTGTAAATTTCATGTACCCTACTCCTCCTGTGAGATAGCTCGAAAGCTGCTTACCGCCAAAGGTTTTAGTCGGATCGTTTGGCATATCCAGCTTTACTCGCAGTGTATCAAGCGCAATCCCCTTCGTTCCACCCACCAGATTTTTTGATTTCAAATCGCTCGTAACGCTCTTGGCGATAAGCGACCCACCGTCATCAATAAATTGAGGATTATTACTGAGTTTCACATCCCAATCAAACAGGATATCACTCAAGCTACGTGAGGCATTAGAGAGACTGGCTTGAGCGGCGATAGTATCACCTGATTCATCCGTTGATTCATCGTTATTCGGATTATCAGGCGTAGCCGAAACACTCACATCCAAATTTGTTGCCTGCCCACCCTGAGTCGGATCAACCAGATTACGCTCGATACATTTATTAAGATCCATCTGAGCAGTCAGGATATTCACATCATATCCCTTGATCTTTTTCGTTACGGCACCAGTGCTCTTAGCGAGCGAAATTGGACAGTCATTTTTAGAAAACGCCCACATAATCATCGACGATGAATCATCATACTTGGTATTAATCATGGAGGTTCCCTCAATAACCACTCCCACCTGATCGCCAACGCCGTAGTTCCAGGTCAGATTATTCTGTCCCAATCCGACGACATTGGCTTCATCTTTATTGCCATTATCAGCCGTGTCAGGATCCTTGGGATTCGTACCCCACTTTTCTTCTTCACCCTGATTAAAAGTTCCGTCACCCGTTGTAAATCCGGATGCATTCGGAAAAAGATGCCGACACGCCAGCGTCTGAGTGGAAGCCCCAGAGCACACGGTCAGTGCTGTACCACACGTGGTATTACTGGTTGGATCTGCCAAGCAACGCGGCTCTCCAACGTAACATTTTGGACCAGTGGAAGAACACGTAGGAAGACCAGACACACGACAAACCGTTGAGTTTACAAAATCAAAAGGAGCGGTTGAAGTGGTAGTGCTGGTTTCAGTAGAATCACCAGTTACCGGATCAGTATTACCTGTAGTAGTGGTGGTGCTCGTCTGATCGTTTGGATCAATCGTCACGTCACCTTCAAGACATACCGGTTCAGTTCCAGAAGGACAAGTAAAATCTGTGGTATCAGCACTCCCGTCAAGCAACTCATAGTTCTTCCCAGACGCGGGATCGTTGACGTAGCAATGATCCGGAGCGCCTGTTTTATTATCACCACCAAAACGCGCTTTATATCCGTCATCATCCGCATCTGTCGCATACGAGACCCCTGTTTTATCAAAACCGTTTTGAGCCAAAATCGTCATGGCCTCAATTTTCCAATCTTCAATGGTAATTTTTGAATCATTATCTCGGTCACACAAAGATCGTACTGTAGCACTCGGAGAACTACTCAATCCACACTGGGCATGCTTGATATACCAGGTGTAGTACAATTGGTTTTCCTTATTGGAAAAATACATAGGAAAAGCTTTGGCTGAAAGTTTTTCCCCAGGCTTTGGATCACTGGGACTAAAAAAAAGTGTCACCTGAGGTGTTGGCCGCTTGTTATCAGCCACATTGAGACTTTCCCCCTGATTCTGAATACTCCCTGTATCCATATGGTAACGTTTTTCCATATCAGAAAACATCGACGTGGCCGAAGGAAGCTTAGGGCCACTAAACAGACCAGCACTGACTGGGAGGATATTTCCGACAAAAAGCTGTGTTATTAACACGACACTTGAGAAACGAACTATATTTTTTCGAAAAGAAACACTCATACAAATAAAATCAATGTAATACGAGACGAAACATATCTATAAGAAAGTAAAAAAACCAACTCGCCCCCCAAGCGTACCACAACGATCCCGAATAATACACTATGAGACCCGAAAAAAGAGAGAATATGAGAGCGGGCACTCGCTGCCAAGAGAGATCATCAGCCAAAAAGAGAAGTCCAACGAAAAGGAATGCCTGAATAAAAACAGCAACCAATCCAAAGGAACTTAGCCACAGACGCTGCACGAGTCCTCGAAAAAAGACTTCATACAACAAAGCCATAAAAGGAACAAGGAGCGCTTCATACAAGAGAAACCACAAAAAATTTGACTGGATGGTATACGAAAGCGTATAGCCGGTACCAAAACTCGTGTATCGGTCCAGTGCAAAAATGATAGCCAGCGCTACTGATACCGAGATGATACTAAAAAACATGCCAGGAAATATCCTTCCCGTTTGCCAGCCAATATTTTTTAAAGGTTCCTTCAGTATTATTTTACAATATAACATTGGAACTACCAAGAAGAAGGTAAGACTCACCAAAAAAGTCTGAAACACCGGATTCACCTTATCACTTTGACTAAAAAGACCAAGGAAGAGAACCGTAAATACTACCAAGAGTCCGGTAATAAGAAAACGTTTATCAAGCGATATTCTCTCATTCATAGTTTTAGGCTACTTTCTCTGCGGGTGTATTAGAGTATTGAGCATCATTAACAGCTTCTGCTGCCTCCTCAGCCATCATAGCCTGCTGTGCCATCTGAGCCTGAAAACGATAGGCTTCGGCCTGCCGATTGGCATTATCTTTCTTTTGCTCTTCCCAGAGACGCTTCTGTTCTTTCTTTGCCGCTGACTTCGCCATAACATAGAGCGCAATAACAGTCAGGGTTTCTATTGGGAGAAAATTCAGACCAAATCCAATAGCTTCCAAAAGAGAAAGAAAGAGGAGCACCAGGCTGCGAGCAATCTGATTATTCTGCTTCCCTCCAGATTTATCAAACATCGTCATGAGAATCCAGATAAGAAAACTGAAGCACAGCGTTATGACCGTTCCTATTCCTGGTAACGAACCCACTCCTACCAAATCAAGTAGATCTTTAAGGAGCGCAACTAATGCCAGCCCTAAATACAGCATAAAAGAAGGCTTCACAGCGGTAAAGCTTGCTGTTTTGCCACTGGTTGCCTTGTTGTAGGCACTCACGAGCATTCGTGCCTGTGGTGGGAGTACCGCCATACCAATACCCTACTAGTTTAGTTGCCCGAATCAAAATCTTTCTTTGCTTCTTCAATTTCCAATAACTGACGTGGATCCGAGGTAATAATCTGATCTTCACTATAGGAAGCAATGACTTTGATAGCGGCATGCTTTGTCCCGGCAAAGAAAATCCCTTCACCGACATTGCTTTCCAAAAGAAGAAACTTCTCATGATCGGTCAGAAAAAATGTCTCCGCTACCAAATCGATAGACGAGGGCGATTGACGAAGAAGCAATTGAAGCGACGAGTTGGTAATAATTGGCTTCCCATAGCGTGAAGACATAAAATCCCCAATATCCTGAGTAATAGTCGTCAGCCCAGTAAAGTACTTACGGCAGCGTTTAGCAATACCAAAAAGGAAAGCGGCAGCGTCTTCATGTTGCATCATTACCCAGGCCTCATCCACCACAATCACCCGTTTCTTCATATGGGTACGAATCTCATTCCAAATGAACTGAAGAATAATGTACATAGCGATTGGGCGCAATTCTTCTTCCAGATCACGAATGTTAAATACTACTAACTGATTCTCCATCTCAATGTTGGTTTGTTTATCAAGAAATCCCCCAAAAATACCCTCCGTGTAACGTTCCAGGCGAGCTGAGAGCGATTCCGCACCATCCATATTCTGTAAAACAGCGTACAAATCTGACATGGTCGGAAAAGAAGTACTCGTCAATTGAGAAAAATCACTAACACCCGTAATATCCCGAATAGCATACGTTTCACGTATAGCCCGATCCAATATAGAATCTTCTTCCGGAGTAACTGATCCGAGCATGAGATGAAGCAAACCAATCAGGTTGGCAATGGTGTTACGAAACAATCCTTCTGTATCCTCATCTTCCACTTGTTTAGGCAAATCAAAAGGATTCAAATGTACATTAGAATTGAGTGACACCTTGAGAAAGGTGCCGCCGACGGCCTCACAGAGGTGTTTATATTCATTTTCAGGATCGAGAATGATAACACTCGAATTAAACATCATGGCCCGCAGGACCTCAAGTTTGACGGTATAACTCTTACCAGCACCAGACTTAGCAAACACTACCATGTTGGCATTCTCCATTTTGAATCGATCAAAAAGAATCAAGCTGTTATTGTGCCGATTGATGCCGTAGAGCACCCCTTGATTAGATGACAGATCAGAAGAAACAAACGGGAAAGTGGTCGACAACGGCTCAGTGTTCAAGTTATTCCCGACGTCAAGCACGTCCATAGCAAGCGGCCGAGTCGCTGCAAATCCCTGATCCATCCGAAGGATAGCAGCTTTTGTATACACAAGCTGCGCTTCAAGAATAGATTCAATTGACCGACACTTATCATTCAAATCGGCATCATCTTTGCCATATACCGTCATGTAAAGACCAGCCCGGAAAAATTTTTCCGTTCCTTGCTGCAGTTTGTCCCGCAAACTTTCAATGTCAGTAAGAGCAGTTTCAAGCATGGGATCGCGGATTTTACCGTCCTCTGTTTCAATATGGATTTGTGACTGTACCTGCGTCGCCGACTTACGTAAATTCTTCATTATCTCCGCCGTATCAATCGGATGGATAAAAAGGGCAATATCCATGCTGAAATCAATGTTGATAATCGGCGAAAACCAGTTCGTCGAGAGATACCGGGGATACGCAACCACAAAATAGGTCCGAGCCAGTACCCCGCCAATACGCATACTATTGGAATTGACCTGAATAGCCGGAGGAGCAATAAGATCACGCAGGGTGGCGATGCCCTGACGATACAGAGCTTCAGCCTCCTTGGTATTTTCGTTCCGACCAGAAAGAGTCAGGCCGGCTGATGACTGTGGCACAGCCTGCGGTGGCATTAGCACGGATACCTCAGACACGATTGGCTCCGACGTAACATCTACTACTGGCTCTTCCGTTACTATTGGTTTCGGAATCACGGGCTCATCCGCTCCACTCCGGAAAGTCTCCTCTTGATGAGCTGGAAGCGAAGTTTCATCTTTTTCCCCCTCCTCCTTGGACACTGGTGCCATCGAAACCGTTTCCGCTCCAAAGGTAATAGGTGGCTGAGTTATCTCTTCCTTCTTCTCTGCTTCTAAAACAACCACGGGCTGTTCTTCCTTGATTTCTTCAGGGGGAAGTGGCGTAGAGATAATGACCGGTGACTGCCCATTCAGGAGTGGTCCTTTGTTGTCTCGAAATACGATGCGATCCATGATGCTGTAATTAGGCGAGTTCTATTTTGCTCACGTCTTTCATTACCGTCGAGGTAAAGAGCGACGGGTTGTAGCTATTATAAAGCAATTCGATAATTTCCTCTGTATTAAGTTGGGTCACCTTGACTCCAGCTCCCGACATAGCTGCCGCAATATGATCCACCCGTTGGAGTAATTGGCTTTTGTAAGTTTCAAATAACCCACTCTTCATGGAACTCGCTTGTTTAGGACGGAATATACCGAGTAGCTTATCGAGTAGTCCACTCGCTTGATCTTCCACGGGTGAAAATGGCACTACAATATAAAAATACTTCGACATGATATTGGAAACCTCACTCAAATTCTTGATGAAATTCTTGTACTCACTAATCTGAAACCGGAGAAGTTCATTCATCTGCTGCTTTTCTTCCTCTGCGAGCAACTCGACGTAAGGACCGATATTGAAACGCCTTGATTGAATGACAATTTGAACTGGAAAATCAAGCGAATTAAGAAAAGCTTGATACTGAGCAATAATAGCATCCTGCTCCTGACTTGATTTGAGGTCGAAATTAATAGAGGAAACCAAAAGTACAGCCCGGAGCGCTCCACTTTTAAGCACCATCACGCCGTCACGCATCTCCTCCACATCAACATACTTTTGGGTACTTGATGCACTCACTCCCGGCTTTTTAGCTTTCAATAATTCCATAGATTCACGCTACTGAAGTTACCACCTTCCTTCTAACGTTGATCAATTAACCGGGCTAATTCTGCCAACTTCTCACGCGTCAACTCCTTTTCCATTGGCGCTTGGACTTGGGTCTTTTGATTCGTTGGTGCTTTAACCGTAGGAAGAACCGCAACCGGACGTTCCCAAACCGCTACCTTGGGACGGAAAACGAACAACGTTGCACTTCCGAGAAAAGTAGTCATCGGGAGACCACTCGGCTGGTAGAAAGCCATCGCGCAGAAAATAAGCACAACTGGAATAGCGATAATAATCGAAAGCGATGTATCAAAAATACTAAATACGACAAGTAGTACACCAGCCATACCAATCATCCAGAGGAGTTGTTTCCAGGTTAGAGGACCGACAATTTTGTCCTCAACATCAATAAATTGTGGGACGGAAAACATCATACACTATTCTTTACCGAGACTGACTGGACGAATACGAAAAGGATTAGCCTTAGGAGCAGCAGCTGGGACCGAAGTTGGCATTTGAGGCTTTGGAGTTACTGGAGCAACCGGAACGTTCCCTAGAGCTGGATTTTTCTCGGCTGGAAAAACATGTTTCGAGGTAAACGAAAGGGCACCTCCTGATTTTTCGCCGCCCGCCATCCCACCCTTCCCAAAATTAAAAGCTGCGTTAGAAAGCGACTGAGAAGCTGCCGCAGACTGTAGCTGTGACCCTTCACGAGGCATTTCAAAACGAGGAAAGATAATCTCACTTCGTTCCGTGTCTATATCAAGCGGATAATTCTCTTCAATCGACTTCAGGACCAGATTGACTCGCTCACGCTCTTCGGATGAAAGACGTTTGCCATTTTCCGATCGAAACAAAAAGTTTCCCCGCTGCACGCTGTCATGATGACCAATACCAAGTTCGTCTCGGTAGTACTTAATCCAGTACAGGAGTGATGGGCGCACCGGCTCGGACTGTGACTTTACCGAGATACGTTCCTGAGTAATTTGTTGACTACCCAATTGTTCATACTTAGAAAGAGCTTGGAGTAGTGGCAATTTGACCAGTACTGGCGCTTTCTGTGGTTCGACCGGAACCTCCTCTACTTTTGGTTTTGGTTTAATAGTCAAAATTTCATTTTGGATAAATTGCACAATTTCTTTGGCCTTATTGTCATTATCATTGTTTGTAGCAAGCGATTTTTTTAAGCTCACTTCAGCATCAGAAACGGAAATTTCGCCAAAAAATATTTTTCGAATATGAAGACTCACCGCTCCAACAACTGGTTCAGATAATCCAAATTTTTTTTGTAGTTCGAAAATCTTTAAAGGAATCTGTTCATCCGTAATAGTGTCCTGAAGCTTTTGTGAAGTAGTGTAAAATTTTTTCCAAACATCTTGATTTTCTTCATGCGACATAGGCCTGTTCTCACCAGTAGAGGGAACAAGCATAGGAAAATAAACAATTTTTTTTATCTGAGAATCCATAATAACAGCTACAATACAGAAGCCACATTACCCTTCGCTTGTTTTTTAATCTCCTGATACCTCTGAGGATTTGATTGTTGTAGATCCTGAACAACACTAATAGCAACCGGCGCATAAGGAGAACTCGTAAAGAGCGAAGATTGGTCAGCTATTTCGCCTACCTTCATATTATTAAGTATGTTCTGAATTATAGCCTTTTCTTGTTGCTGACTCACTGGCCCAGCCGATCGAGCTTCGTTAATCTGATGATCAACAATGAGAGCAGCCCCTCCTTCTTTCTTTATCTTGTACTCAAGTGCCCCTCGAAGACTTGCATGCCGTGGATCATTCGGGTTCGACATAGCTGGGGTGCTCAGTACTGACGCATAGTCAGCGGCCGAACCTGAAAAGGCAGAATCATCCAATTTGGAAATTAAATCGTTGATTGCCTTCTCATTATTACCGAGTGAACTAATTACTGATTGTAAGTTTTGCAAACCAGACTTAGCCGGCATGGTTCCAGTGGCTGGCGTAGCAGCGATAATCTTCTTATCAGCCTTGCTTATTATTTCCAGTGCCTTCTCATCATAAGTTGGGTCTGGAATAGTGCGTAGACCAGTAGCCGGATCAACCTTCTTCAAGGCATCAAGGGCCCTGGTCAAATCTTCCATGCTTTGAATACCATTGTCCATGTTTGCCAAGGAACCAGCACCCGAAATACGCATGATGTCATCTGTCGATTTGAGCCGATCAAGCGCATCTGTTCGACTAATCTTATTCTCTTTATCCTTAGCCATCTGTTCATGAATTTGTTTATCTTTGAACTTCTGTAGCTCGGATTTCTGAGCTTTCTTAGCGCCCCCTACCATGCCGGTCGGAGTAGCAATTCCCTTTGCAGCACCTTTGCCCCAAGATTCGAAGGTACTTGGGCTGGCGAAAAATCGCCCAACTTTACTCGTTTCAAAACGTGACGTCGCTCCCTTACTAACACCACTCGCGAACTTCCTTCCAGGATACGTAAGTCCTGCGGCACTCTTTCTTCCAAACCACTTAATAAATTTTTGACCCTGACCAGTGACAGCACCGGCACCCATGATAGAAAAGGAGGTGGCCAATCCGATAGCCATCCACAGCATAACGATTGGAATCGTGAACATAGCCATGGAACTAATAAAGCCCGCTGTCTCTGGTGTGCCGTTTTGGATACCATACTTCAAGAATTGTGCCTGCGTATTATCTTTCGCAATCTCGGCAAAAAACTGGGTAGCAATATAAAGCATGAGCATCGCCGCTGGCCCAAAGAGGCTGTATTGCCAGAGTTTTTCCCACCACATATTGCCATACTTTTCCATCCCGGGAATAACCGAGGCAGCAAACCCTACTGAAGCAAAAATAAGGAGAATGATAAGGGCAGCCAAACGCACAACAAAAAGCACTGCGAGTACCAGAAGTGAAATGGAAAAAATAAAGAGAAAAACAATAGCCATCAGTATTTGTGAAACACCAATTTGACTGAACTTAACCTCACTAATGCCCACATCGGAACCAGGTATAAGTATGCCCTGGATTCGTGAGGCACTTAGAACAGTACCTAAGTAGGAATCTTTACCAGAAACCGTACCAATTTGGTTCACAAAATAGTACATTGGAACATTGGTCATATCAATAATGACCCGAGTCAAAGGAAAGCTAAAGTTTACAAAAAGGGCTGCGAGCACAATAGAGAGGAGGGTTTTTTTGTAGTCCTTAGCTACCTGAAAAACGATGGTGAAGGCAGTGTAGAGCAACGTGAGAATGAAGAAGAGGTTGAAGAAATCCCGAATGAACTTCCACATGACATACACACTATTCCTATTGAGCAGTCCATCATTGCCGGAAATGTAATTTGGATCAATAGCCCATCCAAAAAGCGTTACAGCAACAGATGCGAACCATCCAAACATGGTAAAAATACCATAGAGCAATCCTTTAAAAACATTACTCACAGAATCGACTACTGCATCTGTCGCAAAGCCCCAAAAACCATCAGCATGAACTGCAGGTGGTGCAAGAAAAAAGATACTTGAAGAAAAAACAAACAGTGCCAAGACAAAAACTATCCCCTTTTGTTTTTTGTTTTTTGGAGAAAACATACGTTACACGAGAGAGAAGCCCGTAATCAAAGACTCAATCATGAACGAAAAAAATCTGTTTCGTTCGCGCGTATTATACCACAAGAAATCGGAAATATAAAAACCCTGCGTAATTTCGCGAAGCAGATTGGCTCTGCCAGATTACACAGGGTAAAGATTCTATTTCATTGATATTCTTGTGATTCTGAAGCTAGTAAATGTAGCCCTTGATAACTCGGCTCGATCCAGAGAGGGTACGAGAACTCTTTTTTCCCCAACCCACATAATTCATCTCAGAAACCGTAATCATGCCGTTACTCACTTTCTCTACCAAAGCCACATGACCGTAGTAGCGATTTTCTGTAGTCACCACCATGGCACCCACCGCTGGCGTTCGGCCGGTTCGATATCCCATCGCTTTGGCATTATAGAGCCAGGCACCAGCATTGCCACTCCATGGAACGTACCGCTTCTGAGCTACATACCAAGTACAGTAACCATAAGGAAACCGATGTCCCGTTCCTGCTTTGCCATCAAGTTTACGAAAACCGGAAGAAATATCAGTCGCCGTCCCTCCTGTCGAGGTAGCATACTGGCGCCGTTCCAAGCCACCGTCAGTAGCTGGCTTAGGCACCTCATCCTTCTTACCATCAGGAATGATGATGAGTTCCCCAACTTGTAATTCACCATTAGCCGGTAACTCATTAAAAGAAATGATTTTTTCCTTATTTGCCTTGTATTTGGCAGCAATTGAATCAATCGTATCACCCGATTTGACGGCATAGGACAGTCCAGCCACCGGCAAAATAAAGATTTGATCGCCCGGTTTAATCTGATCAACGTTATCCAAATCATTCGCCCACAGAATCGTGTTGACAGTAATACCATTTTGGGCCGCGATGCCACTAACCGTGTCACCCGATTTGACCGTATAAATCTTAACGCCTCCGTCTTCTTCGGGATCCTTGGCAATAGAAGAGCCAGCCTGTGAAGAAAGCATAATCTGGCCTTCAAGGGCACTGCTCTGCATATCAAAAAGCGAAATATCATCCTTTTGCTCCGGATCAACCACGCTTGCCACGCTTCCCAAGGGCACCAGAGACAAATTTTCTTTTTTGCTCACTTGGGCCGCGATGCGATGCTTCGTGGTCGGAGTACTTTCAGCAGAAGCATTTGTTCCGTTTACATAGCCGAAAAGAAGACTCTCTGAATCCTTGCCTTGGGTAAAGTTGCTCACGGAAACCAGGAGAGCGCTTGAAGTGACGATTGAAAAGGCTGAGTAGCTCCGAAACAGCCGGACCACACGATAGCCAGAAATTTCTTTGATGAAATGGAGGAAGCGAGTTTGGAGACGATGGATGCGCGTATGTAAGACACGAAAAGAGGCTATACGACCTCCTTTTTCCTGTCCAATAAGAACGCCCCGCCAGAATTGACGAGCCTGTTTACCTATGGCAGAAAAGAAAAGCTTAGTACGAATAAAACCATTGCCTTTCGATTGATAAAAGGGCTGAGAACGAAATTTTCGTACCTTCCGAAAACAGCGCTCATCACCACTTTTACCCTAATTTTTACAAAGGTCAGTATAGCTTTTGATAGGGCTTCCGTCAAGCAAAAAATAGCCTGTTTTCTAAAATATTGCTTTATTTAAAGCATTTTTTTAGTGTATAACTCTAGCCATATTTGGATGATTTCAATGCCCAGAGCCAGTACCTGTTTTCTCTGTCCCATCTCCGACCCATGATACAATACACTTGTTTATATCCACCAAAGCGCATGACCCCCTTCGAAAAACCAAACCATCCTGTTGAAATTCTGGCGAAGCGTTTTCTTGAACATTTGGAAATTGAGCTTTCCCGATCACCCCGCACCCTCGAAAGCTATGGCCGAGTCCTTCGAGCTTTTTTCACTTGGGGTACCATTGTCACACCATCGGATATCACTTCTGAAGTAGTGCGTGAATACCGTATCCACCTCAACCGTCAGGTGAACCGCCGGGGAGACCGGCTGAAAAAAAATACTCAATCCTACCACGCTATTGTACTTCGTACCTTTCTCAAGTATCTCGCCAAACAGGATGTGGCCGTTCTCCCAGCCGAAAAAATCGAAGTAGGGAAGGCTGAAGACCGTCAAATTGACTTCTTAGAATACGATGAGGTACGTCACCTCATCGAGTCAAGTACTGGCAAAAACCCGAGGAATCTCAGAGATCAAGCTATACTTGAACTTCTTTTCTCATCTGGACTACGCGTCTCTGAGCTTGTTTCTCTTGATCGCCAACACCTCAATCTTGAAAAAGAAGAGTTCAGCGTTCGGGGTAAGGGTAGAAAATTACGTATCGTTTTCATTTCTCCGGAAGCAAAGAAGGCGCTCGAACGCTACCTCGCAGTACGTTCAGACGTTGATCCAGCTCTTTTTATCGCCTATCCCAAAAAAGGCCTAGTAAATACTCAGGCCGGTAAACGTGACACTCTTCGACTCACTCCTCGTAGTATTGCCCGCATTGTGAAATACTATGCCACCAAAGCCGGTATCATAAAGGATGTTCATCCGCACACTCTACGCCACAGCTTCGCTACAGATCTCCTGGTCAATGGCGCGGACATTAGAAGCGTCCAGGCCATGCTTGGTCATGCTTCCATTACTACTACTCAAATCTATACTCATATCACCAACGAACGGCTCAAGGAAGTACACCGATCATTCCACGCTAAAAGAAAAAAGAAGTCCTAGGACTTCTTTTTAATTTAAAGTTTTTTGAGGGGCGCTACCCCCAGCATCATTTTTTTAACACCAGACCGTTTAAAGGCGATCGTGGCAAGAGTTCCCGAAAGAGACACAATGAGTCCGCCGCCAAACTGCGGATGCTCAACCATATCACCTGGCCGCACATCCCCTAGAGTAAGTGGCTTTATTTCTTCGTTATTCCCACTGCTTTCAGTTCGTTTCAATGCCTCTTTGAGAGATCCGACCTTTTTGGTAGCAACGGGAAACGTATGAAATGATTGTCGGAAGTGCCGCTTACCCATCATCCCAGAACGTTTCAGCTCCCGTTCTTCGATAAGATGATTCGGTATCTCCGTGAGAAATCGTGACGGTGGGTTGACCTGAGTCGAACCAAAAATGGTGCGCTGTTCGGTATAAAGGAGATAAACACGTTCTTTGGCTCGGGTAAGGCCAACATACATGAGACGGCGCTCTTCTTCCATCTCTGCTGGTGAAAGAGCACTGCGGGAATGCGGAAAAACGCCCTCTTCCAGACCAAGGATGAAAACAACAGGAAATTCCAACCCCTTGGCGCTGTGCACTGTCATCACATGGACAGCATCGCTTTCTCGATGAATTTCATCCGTATCAGAAGAAAGTGCCACTTCTTCCAAAAATCGTTCCAGTGCCTGATCAAGAGACGATTCCTGATACTTTTGTGCCACCGAAAGAAGCTCTCGGACGTTTTCTTGACGAACTTCTCCCTCGCTCGTTCCATCAGCCAGGTTTTCAAAATATCCACTTTCCCGGGTCAGGATATCAAGAAGTTCGGGTAATTTCATATCAGTCCGAGCTTCCATCATTGATCGTGTCTTGAGGAAAATATCAGCAAACTGCTGGATTGATTTAATCTTTCCGTCCCGAAGCTCACTCTCGCTGTTTAAAGCATAGGCTGCTTCCATTACACTCATGTCCCGAGAGCGAGCAAAATCAATCCAACGATTGAGTGTCGCCTGACCAATTCCTCTTTTTGGTTCATTGACAATGCGCTCTAAAGCCAGTACGTCTTTGGGATTTTGAAATAAACGCACATAGGCAATGACATCCTTTATTTCCTTACGTTGATAAAATTTGAGTCCCCCGACGATACGATAATTAATCGAGAAGCGCAGAAACATTTCCTCTACCATGCGCGACTGGGCATTCGTTCGATAGAGCACCGCAAAGTTACTCGCCGTTCGTCCCTGTCGCAGTCCTTCTTGAATCACTTCTGCGACGAAACGTGCTTCGGCCTCCTCATCCTCGGCCGGACAGAGCGTGATGAGGTCTCCAGCTTTGGTTTCTGTCCAAAGTTTTTTATGCCGTTGATTCTTATTTTTTTCAATTACTCCATGGGCAGCATCAAGAATAACCTGGGTAGAGCGGTAGTTCTGATCAAGCACAATAACAGCCGCTTCCGGATAATCCTTCTCAAAATTCAAAATATTGCGAATATCTGCTTGCCGCCAACCATAGATAGACTGATAATCATCACCGATGACAAAAATATTACCGTGCTTCGAGGCCAGCTGATGAATAAGGGTGTATTGGAGTGAATTGGTATCTTGATACTCATCTACCATAATGTACTGAAAAAGTGTTTGATACTTCTCGAGAGCATCCGGGTAATCATGGAAAAGTTTAACGGTAAGACGAATCATGTCGTCAAAATCCAAAGAGTTGGTATTTTTAAGTTCTTTCTGATAGCGCTCGTAGACTTTGGCGGCCAACTCTTCATAGTAACTCCCTGTCTGAAGCAAATACTGGTCGGGTTCCATTTGTGCATTCTTGGCTCGGGAGATAGCTTCGAGAAGCGAACGAGGCCGAATCTGGTCCGGGTCCATCTCGAGCTCCTTCATGGCTTTTTTGACTATAGACTGCTGATCCTGATCATCGATAATATTGAAATTACGACCGTACCCCAATATCTCAATCTCACGACGCAATATCTTGGCACAAATGTTGTGAAAAGTTCCAATATGAGGTGGCAACACGAGTGCTCCATACTCAGCTGCTTCACTCTCTTGGAGTAGACGCTCGATACGTTCTCGCATCTCCTGGGCGGCCTTATTAGTAAAAGTAACGGCCAGTATCCGTTCTGGGTTGACCCGTTTCTCCTCAATGAGATAGGCAATACGATGTGTTAAGGTCTTGGTTTTGCCTGAGCCAGCTCCGGCCAATATCAAAACTGCCCCCTCCGTTTGAAGTACGGCTCGCCGCTGTTCTGAGTTCAGCCCTTTTTCCCAAAATTTCATAGACGTTTCATCATTTTAGCATATTGAGTAACAACCCTCTAGACTCGGAGAAAATGTGTTAGAATACCTCGTATGAAAGCCTTCTTGCTTAGTTTCATACGTCGTATCGAAGCGTCACCATTGACGTTGGTTTCGTTTACCATTAGTTTCCTCGCTCTCATTCTTGCACGACTCACCGTAGAGAGTGCCCTAGGATTTTTTACTGAACGCACTTTCTTTTTTCTCTTCTTTGAACTCACTCATACCCTTCTCTTTTTTCTGTGTTCCTTTTTGATTATTATCCCCATTGTCCGCTATGCCGGGGCGGATAATCTCAAACAAGCCTGCAATGTACTTCTTTTTGGTTTTCTCATTATTTTGACACCCCCGATTATTGATACCTATATTTTTCGTGACAGCACCTTCTGGAGCTTCTATGAATTTGATGGTCTCAACGGATTAATAATTCGCTTCTTTACTCTCTTTGGGGATACACCAGATATTGGCATCACCTATGGCGTACGGATTGAAGTAGTTTTTGTGACTCTTGCTTTGTCGCTTTATGCCATTCTCAAGACAAAAAAAATGACTCGGGCTTTGGCAGTGGCCTTTCTCACTTACCTTGCCCTCTTTATTCTTGGTACCTTTCCTTCATGGGTTACGCTCTTCACACTCTCATTTGAAAAGGGCCTCATGGCCATCCGTGATACCGATGTCGCCGCCCTCTTTCTTACTCCGAAGCAGGTTCTGGGTCGAGATTTATCTGATTTTCGCAGCGTTCTCAACTTTAAAATGAGCCTCGTCTACGGATTACTCTCTAGTTTTTTGGTGTCGCTGTATCTCTGGAAACATCTTCCTCGTCACCTACGGGCTTTAGCCTACAATGCCCGCGTACCACAACTTTGTTATCATGCTGGACTTCTCTTTTTAGGCATGATTTTGTCAGTTATTTTTTCGAATGGACATATCAGATTTGAACTCTTTGATATTCTTGGCATTTCACTCTTACTTATTGCTGTCGAATGTGCCTGGATAGCCTCAGTCATCGCTAATGACCTCTATGATACAGTTATTGATTCTGTTACCAATCCACATCGTCCCCTCATTGAAGCAACCATCCCACCAGAAACGTATCGGTGGTATGGATTCTTTTTCTTTGGCGCCTCACTCCTCCTTGCTGGAATTATCAGTTTTGGAGCACTCCTTCTCCTTCTTGCCTATCAAGCGCTCGCCTGGCTCTACTCCGCCCCACCACTTCGTCTCAAACAATATCCCGGATTAGCAACACTTATTGCGGCCTGTGCCGGCATCCTTATTTTAGTTACGGGGTTTGTTTCAGTTGGGCTCACTCGTGACATCACAGCTCTGCCACTCCCCCTTCTTACCTATCTTTTTTTTGCCTATTTCCTAGCCATCCCCATTAAGGACTTTAAGGATATCGCTGGAGATAAAAAAGATGGGGTACACACCATCCCAGTTCTCTTAGGAGAATCCTTCGGTAAACATGTCATCGGCAGCTGCCTCTTTCTTCTCTTTGCTGGAAGTCCGTTAGTACTTCATGCTCCCTCTCTTTTTCTGCCGGCACTTTTTTTTGGTAGCCTCGCTTTTCTAGCGCTTGAAAAAGGCACTGCTCAAGAAGTTGATTTTTTTGCCTACCGAAAACTTCCCGGTATTATTCTTGGCATTACGACCTTATATGGACTCTGTATTTCCCTGGTTCTTCTAGGCTAAATCCTGTTCCTTTTTATTCCATACATCAACGAGTCGCTCCCAATCATCAACAGAAAGAGCCTGAGCCCGAATATCTGCTCGTAAACCAGCGGACCGTAGGCACTCTTCAACCAGAGGACGCGAGAGGGAGAAACTCGTCGCAAGGTTGTTAGCTAATGTCTTCCGACGAGCCGCGAATCCCACCCGAACCAACCGAAAAAATCTGCGATCGTTTTCCAAATTATATACCCTCTTCGGATACAGGGTGATGATGGCGCTGTCCACATTAGGCACTGGATCAAAAGCGGTCCTAGGAACAAATAGCCTCTTTTCAACCTGAGCATAGTACTGCGCCATAACAGAAAGGAGGCTCATGGCTCCCGGCTTGGCAGCAAGCCGCTCTGCCACTTCATCCTGCACCATCAGGGTCAGTGAGTGAGGTTGTGTCCGAAGTGAAAGTAACGTCCGAATAATGGGGGCGGTTATATAATACGGTATATTGGCAATAATTTTGTACGGCTGCACGACAAACCCGGATGATTCTAAAATCTCTTCTATATTGATACGAAGAATGTCCCCCGCCAAAATGGTTACTCTTTTTGAATCAACAAACTGACTCTGTAGTCGGGCCGCCAGATCTTGGTCAATTTCAATAGCCAGTAATCGCTTCACTCGACTCGCCAGCTTCATAGTAAGAGCTCCGGTACCGGGACCAATTTCAAAGACCCAGTCAGTTGGGGTTACCTCTGCCACAAAAAAGATTTCATCAATAACTGATTCGTCTTTGAGAAAATTCTGGCCTAAGTGTTTTTTCGCTACCACTTTTTTCATACGCACTCCTAGTTAACAATTTCCTCCATTTTCACAGATATTACTCCGGCACCCGGAGAGGCAATTTTAGCAAAAGCCACTTTGTCGAGATCAATGATTCGACCAGGCACAAATGGTCCTCGATCATTAATAACTACAATAACACTCTTTCCATTCTCCAAGTTGGTCACTTTAACATAACTTCCTTTCGGAAGCCAGGGGTTAGCAGCGGCTAATGTCCCCGTAAAAGCGTACCATGACGCTGCACCCGTATGACTTTTCCCGAGTTTTACAAAAGTGCCCTGAGTAACAATCTCCGGGACTGGCTCCTTTATTCGTTCGCTTCCCACTAATTTTCGATTTACCTCTTTCCCATCATGAGTACTCACCCGATACGTTAACCGATCTATACCCTTCTCTCCCTTCTGAGTCACTATAGTTTTACGCCAGGAAAGCTCATTATCTTCAATTGTTTTCTTTTCAAAAGGAATCGTTTTTTCCATCGCTTGTTCTTCTACAACCACCCGCGTCACAGTAATTTCCTGGCCCTGAAAAGAAAAGTCTTCACGATTTGGTTTAACGATATCATCATCATCAAGTGAGATGCCAGCTTCAGTAAGTGCCTCCGCAACAGAAACTCCTAACACTGAGAGCTTTTTTGACCCACCATCCATATGAACCGTAACATCATGTACCCGCCTAACTATAATCGTCATCCCAGAAGTCAACCGCGTACGAATATCCGGAAAAACTGTTTCCTGTTCTTTGAGGGGAAATTTATTTTTATTTAAAAATTCCCCGACAGTACCTTCGGCCACATCATCAAAAATAACGGGAAATCCATTTTCCAGTACCACAATTCTTTTGGGCACCCCAGCAAAATAATCAGGCTTTTCTTGAAAGAAAAAGAAGCTCCCACCGGTACTAAGTAGGAGAATCATCATAATTGGCACTATTCTTCGTATTTTCAATTTTATCAACCGTTTACGCCACATGATAACTATTCCTTAAAGCGATATTGGAGCGCCTCAGCAATGTGTGATATACGTATGTCCTGCGCGCCCTCCAAATCAGCAATGGTACGGGCTACTTTGAGTATCCGCATATACCCACGTGCAGACAAACGAAGCCTACTGACAGCTTCTCGTAGCATGGTTCGTGAGGCCTCATCAAGAACACAGACGTCCTTAACCACCTGACTCCCCATCTCAGCATTGGTATAAAATTTTTTTTCTGCAAATCGCTCTTTTTGCCTTGCTCGCGCCTGTTCCACCCGAGTCCGGATAACCCGACTTGATTCACCTAATACTCCCCCTTGATCCAATTTTTCAATCTTAAGGCGAGGCACTTCAACATGAAGATCAATCCGATCCATAATTGGCCCCGAAATCTTGAGTCGATAACGATTTGCTTGGGAAGGAGCACAAGCGCAAACCCGCTCCGGATCACCAGCATATCCACACGGACACGGATTCATCGCTGCTACCAACATAAACCGTGCTGGGAAACGAAGCGACCCCTTGGCCCGAGATACCGTTACCTGCCCATCCTCAAGCGGCTGACGTAAATTTTCCAAAACTGCCCGCGAAAATTCCGCAAACTCATCAAGGAAAAGAACTCCTCGATGAGCCAAACTGATCTCACCAGGGCGAGGATAAGTTCCACCACCAACCAATGAAACAGCACTTGCTGTGTGGTGTGGTGCTCGAAATGGACGCTTCGTTACCAACACATCTCCACGAGAGAGTTTTCCAGCAACGGAAAAAATCTTTGTTACTTCAAGACTCTCCGCGAAATCAAGCTTGGGTAAAATAGTAGGCAGCGTCTGAGCGAGTAACGTCTTACCACTTCCGGGAGGGCCAACAAAGAGGATATTGTGTCCACCAGCGGCAGCAATCTCGAGGGCGCGCTTGGCATGCTCCTGCCCCCGTACGTAGGCCATATCTGTTTCCTCTTCCAAGTTCTCGGTATCGTCTGGTTGATACACAAAGGGCGTAATGGACGTCTCGCCCCGTAAGTGTCCAATAAGCCGAAAGAGATTTGAAACGGGAAACACCGTAATGCCAGTCACGAGCGCCGCCTCTTTAGCATTTTCTTCTGGGACATAAATCTCGGTAAATCCTGATTCCTGCGCAAAAAGAGTAATCGGTAATACCCCCTGAATACGCCTCACCATACCATCAAGTGCTAATTCACCAACAAACAACTTCTTTTCAACCGAGAATGAGAGCTGCTTTGTAGCCAAGAGAAAACCAAGCGCCATGGGCAGATCGTAGATGGGAGTATTTTTTGGTAAATCAGCTGGAGCCAAATTGACCGTAATCCGCCCACTTTGGTGCGGCGGCTTAAACCCGCTATTCTTCAATGCAGCACTTACCCGATCACGTGATTCTTTGATGGCTGTATCGGGTAAACCGACCAAAGTGAACGCATGGAGACCCTGAGGCAACACATCCACTTCAACTTCGACGAGGACGCTTTCAAGACCAACGGTGGCGGCAGAATAAACTTTTGCGGACATACATCCGGCCATTACGAGGGATTTCAGATTTTTCGTATCCCCCTCCATCCTAAAAATACCACACTTACGGTCAAGAGAACATCAGCTACATTAAAAGAAGGAAAGGGCCCAAAAGAGAGGTAGTCAAAGATGCATCCAAAAGAGAGACGTTCCACAAAATTACCCCCCCCTGCAGCAAGAAGCAAAAGCCAAAAAAAACTACTCATCATATCAGTTTCTTGCCACCAGCAAACCAGAAAAAAGCTGCTCGCCATAAGAAATCCCACTGTGAGGAGAGAAAAGGGGAGAGGCCAGCCAAAGGGACCGGCTTCATTACAGATTCCTACCAATGAAAAAGCACTCCTGGCAAAGAATGCTATGCCCTGGAGCGACAAAATAAAAGAGGCCACGTATACTGACCCAAAAAGGACCTTCCGTAGCCTCATACAGATTAAATTAGAGTGCGGTACGAGCCGCTGGATACACACTGAGACGATCGAATGAAATAGCTTCACCAGTCGTTTCACAGACACCATAGGTGCCAGCTTCCATTTTTGCAAGAGCATCTATCACATCTTTGAGTTGCCCCTCCAGGTTCTGTTCCAAGCCAAGGTTATCCACGTATTCTTCAACTTCAGAGGCATTTTCATCTGGATCTGTGCCCATATCTTCAATTCGAGTCTCGTAGTTTCCCGAACCCTGAGCATCAGCAAAACGAGAAAGTTCACTCTCCAAACGAACTTTTTCCTCCAGGAGCTTCTCTTTCAGCTGGGCGAGCATCTCTGTATCAAGTGCCATAGTGTTTCATTTCAAAAGTTACCCTACTTACTTACTCATTATAGCAAAGGCAGTAGGTCTGTCTAGAAGAAAATATGCTCCAAATGCCGAATAGAGGCTTTTTTTAGCTTAACATCGTAGAGGAGAGCAATGGCGTCAAAATGGTATGGGCTTGATTCATACCTATTCTCCCTTAAATAGCACTGGGCAATCCTATCCAGCTTACGAAGCTTTTCTCGCGTAATATTTACTTCTGGTAAAACATCGCTCGTCCCCTTCTCAAGACGACTCTTCACCTCAACAAAAATAATCTCTTTCCCTCTTTTAGCTACGATATCAATTTCTCCCAATCGTCGTCCCAGACTGTTGCAATAATTCACAGCCAAAATCTGGTACCCTTTATCTTTAAGGTAACGACACCCTATTTCTTCGCCCAATACCCCAAGTTCCGAGGTATTATGATAGGTTCCCATGTCTCAAACATAGGCCAAAATATTGAAATTGACAACAAAAAAACACCCTACTGGGAGTCCTAAACGAGAGAATGCGCTATGTTGGTGTCCCGGCGTACTGCCGGCCAAAAAATAAATTCTTGCCTGTACGCCGGAACGTTGCATGTGCCAACAGATAAGTAGGCTTCTTCGCTCGACGGGTGAGCAGAGCGAGAGCAGTCCATTTCAAATCTGTATTTTGTGCAGATGCATTATTTCGCGATGATCCTAACGTTTTCATCACTTCTCCCTTCACCGTTCTCTGGCACGAAGCCTTTTGATTTTTTTGAAAGAACTTGTTTTTCTGTTTCTTTTTGTTTTTCTCCTGCGTGTATTATTTTTCAGGAGTTTTTTGTTTTTGTTTGAGTCTCCGTGTTAGGACGGAGCGGTTGTGGTACATTGCCACAACTCTTGAACAGTGAAAGAATCCCCTTCACAATTAGGGGGAAATTGTGATTGGGAACTCTTTCACCGTTCATTACGGTTAAAGGAAGCTAGTTGTCAAAGAAATTTCAACGTCACAAGTCAATTATAGCAGAAAAATAAGGTCGAGTCAATAAAAAACAGATAAGAATCGCACAGGAGAAGCATTTTGTTACTCGTATTCAAAAATTTTTTCGTCACAAGAAAAAAAATGAGAAAAAAATAAGTAATTTACTTTCTTTTATTACAAAAAATTTGGCTTTTTTAAGCTACGTTACTGCCTCTTATCCAAAATAGCACGCAGTGTATCTTTACTTGTTCCAATAAACCAATTCTTGTCTCTAATGGCATAGTCAAATGAGGTATTTTGAGCAGCATCAATATTCACAAAACGAACTGGCTGCGTATTGTAGACACCGGAACGGAATGAAGCATCTTTTGGAACATTTAGTGCATCAAAAAATATGTTTCGAAATGCATACGGAAGGAATCCATCCTTTGAAAGATACGCTACTCCATCCGTAGTAATAGTTAACCCTAACCCTAGGGTTATTTTTCCCTGGTCATTATAGAGAAAGAGCGAGAAAGATTCGCCAATGGTAGCCAAAAAATCAGGCTTGAGATCAAGATTCATAAGGTAGGCAAAGCGACTAAACGCCAGCGGATTATTATTCTTATCGGTCAACAAAAATTCCACTGGAGTACCAATATTTGATTGGTAAATCCGATCTATCGGCTGTTTGAGTACCTCTCGAAAGAGAGCTGGGGTGATTGATTCCGTATCAAGTGAAAGATAGTTAGGAGAAACAAGGGAGTAAGGTGGATCTTGAGGCTTTTCTGGTGTAATTTGCGGTACCACCTGAACTTCAACCACCGGAGTCACCACCTCTATTTTTTCAGGTAAACGAAAGAAAAACCACCACACCACACCACTCGTAAACAGTAAAGCAACAACACCAATGCCACCAAAAAGATACCACTTCTTGGTCATTTCAGTCTTTTTAGCCTGAGGATTAGCTTCAAAAAGAGGTTTTAGTTCAGGGGCAGCTGGTGGTGTCCAATTCGGCGCCAAGGAGACCGAAGCCTCAGGAAGTTCTTCGATAGTTGCTGCGCCACTCTCTTCGAGAAATGGGCTGCTACTTCGCTGTGGCAAAGAAGTTTCCGCTTCAGATTTCTTTGACACTGACTCGGGTACGTCTAACCGACCCATCGTCGTTACGGCCTGCCGTACTTCCTCAGGAATATCAGAAACGCCTTCGGTTGGTATTTGACCCTTGCGTGAAAAAAAAGAAGACAGACTCATACACAAAAAACATAAGAGAGACGAACTCGTCTCTCTTAGTATACTAGAGATTGAATAATTTCGGTAGACAGTTATGCCTGCCCCTGCTCCATTCTACGCTTGGCCATTTTATGAGAGAGATTGATTCTTCCCTGGGCATCAATTTCCTTCACAATGACCGGAATAACATCTCCTACCTTCGCTACATCCTCTACCCGCTCCACTCGCTCATCCGAAAATTCTGAGATGTGTACCAGGCCTTCTTGATTTGGTAGCACCTCTACAAAAGCACCGAAGTTCATCAGTCGTGTTACCCGACCCTGAAAGAGCTCGCCAGCTACTACTTCACGTGTGATATTTCGCACCCATTCAACGGCCTTTTTAGCACTCATTTCATCAATTGAGGTAATAAAGACTGATCCATCATCTTCGATATCAATAGAAACCCCTGTCTCATCGATAATCTGATTGATCATCTTGCCACCAGGACCGATAACATCACGAATCTTCTCTGGATTGATATGGAGAGTGATGATACGCGGAGCATACGGCGACATAGTCTTTCGCACTTCTGGCATCACTTCAAGCATCTTGCCCATAATAAACATCCGTCCCTCTTTGGCCTGAGCAATCGCCACCGAAAGCATATCAGGAGTCAAACCATCGATTTTTACATCCATTTGCATGGCGGTAATACCCTCTTTAGTACCGGCCACCTTAAAATCCATATCACCGTAATGATCCTCGAGTCCCTGTATGTCCGAAAGGACTTTGTAAGCCCCATTCTTGCCAGTAATAACACCCATAGCGATACCAGCCACTGGCTTCTTAATAGGCACACCCGCATCCATAAGAGAAAGAGTTGAGCCACAAGTAGAAGCCATGGAGGATGAACCATTTGATTCGAGCACCTCTGAAACAAGCAGAATAGTATATGGGAACTCTTCCTTGCTTGGTAGCACTGGTATGAGTGCCTTCTCTGCGAGCGCCCCGTGACCAACCTCTCGACGACCAGGCCCACGCATCGGCCTTACCTCTCCTACGGAATAGGGAGGAAAATTGTAGAAATGCATGTAACGCTTCTTTTCGTCTGTTTCCATGGTATCAACCACCATTTCATCACCAGGAGCACCAAGCGTTGTCACTGTAAGAGCCTGGGTTTCACCCCGGGTAAAAACACCTGTGCCGTGGGTTCGTGGCAACACGCCTACCTTACACCAGATGGGACGAATTTCAGTAAGCTTACGACCATCAGGTCGCGCTTCCTTATCCAAGATATTATGATGAACTGCCTCATCAGCTACTTCATCCGTAATAAGTGATAGAAGTTCCGAGAGATTCTTCTGCTCTGGATATTTTTCTCCTGCATAAGCAGCAATACTGGCGTTAATTTCGGCTGTCTTCGCCTCCATCGCTTGCTTTGGGAGAAGGTAGAGGGCCTCTGCCAAGCCGGATCCTTCGGCAAACTGTCGGATATCGGCTTCAAACTCCTCTGAACCACGAAGAACGGCGGCAGCTCGTTTCTCTTTACCTGCCTCTTTGCGAATATCCTCTATAAAAGAAGCAATTTTCTGAATGGCTTCAAATCCAAAATGAAATGCTTCGGTCATTTTTTCTTCCGTAATCTCCTGTGCCCCTGCTTCAATCATGTTAATTTTTTCTTTGGTACCCGAAAGAAGCAAGTCGAGAGCACTTACCTTACGCTCCTCACTTACTGGATTCAAAATAAAGCTTCCATCCGCAGCCATACCAACCCGCACCGCACCAATTGGTCCATTCCAAGGAATATCAGAAAGGGTCAGCGCCGCTGAAGCGCCAATCATCGCCACGAGATCCGGGTCATTCTCACCATCGATGGACAATGTCGTCACTACTACCTGCACTTCATTGCGCATACGACTGTCGAATAATGGTCGTACCGTACGATCCACCGCCCGACCTGAAAGAACGGCATCATCAGATGGCCGACCCTCACGCTTGATGAAGCGTGAACCCTTGATCTTTCCCGCAGCATAGTAGCGCTCTTCGTAATCCACCATCAATGGGAAATAGCCCGTAATTTTGGACATTTCCTTACTCATGACTGCTGTCGCAAGGACCACTGTATCGCCATACCGGGCCGTCACGGCGCCACTCGCCTGCTTGGCAAACACACCCGTCTCAATAACGAGCTCTCGCCCCCCTAATTGGAGGGACCATTTCTTTCCTTCCATAGACTCTTGGTCCGGAAGGCAAGCTAACAAACACGCGGCTGGGGCCCAGGGCCACACTCGTGTACTTATTAACCGGTACCTGCCGGACAAAACAATGATTAAGGACCACCCCCACTCTAGCCTCCTTTTACCCTCTTTGTCAAAGAAAATCCCACCTTTATCAGAAGAAAAAAGGTGGGATTTTTCACATCTGGCTTTAAATCAAGTATTTTTTCTTATCATCTGAGAGATTGGTAAAATCATCCGCTTGTTCAATAAGCTTCGCTGAGGCTGATTCAGCAAAAGCCACTACCTCCACTCGACACCCGTAGGTATTTTGAAGATACTCAACAAGCGAGATATAATCACCATCTCCCGAAACAATGACAATCACGTCCAGCTTGGGAGCCATTTTGATAGCGTCAATCGCTATACCGACGTCCCAATCTCCTTTTTTGGAGCCGTCATGAAAAATTTGGAGGTCCTTGGTCTTTACCTCATAACCACTCTTCCCGAGGGCCTCGAAGAATTTATCTTCGGTTGCTTCCACCGTCTTGATACCATAAGCTAAAGCGCGGATAACTTTTCGGTCACCCACAGCCGAAAGAAGTACATTTTTAAAATTCACCTTCTTGCTATAGAGCACGCGGGCACTATAGTACATGTTTTGAATATCAACGAAAACCCCTACTCGCTGTTCGGCAAATTTGGCCATACTCTTTATAAAAATTGCTGCTGGTTTAAAATCTTCCAAAAAACAAAGGGGCCTAGAGCCCCAGTGTTTTGACAAGTGTCTTGTGTGATTTCTCGTTAGTCTTCTCCAAATACGAGAGCAGTTTCTTGCGCTTTGACACCATTTTCAAGAGTCCGCGCCGTGAGTGAAAATCCTTCTTGTTCTTTTTGAGGTGCGTCGTTAAACGCTTGATTTCTTCCGTAAACTTGGCCACCTGGTACTCTGGGGAGCCCGTGTCCTTATCGTGCCGCTTTACCGGTGCCGTCACCTTCTCCTTTTGCTTGTGCGTCAGTGCCATAGCATTGTCAGCAAGATACTCGTCCACTCTCTCAAGTGAACCAACATCTGCTCGTGATAAATAATAACAAAAACACAATAGCACAACTTGATAATTCACGCAATCTCAATCTTGACAAAGTTGATTACTACCTGGTTGAATTACAACATCCGCAAGGAGCCAAGGAGGCAACATGATACAGGCAACTACTAAGCTTCCGATAGGGATATTCCCTGTCCTCACTCGATGGAATGAGATCATGGGGGGCTACGAGGACGAGCGATCAAGCGACATCACATTCCAGGATCCAATCACGGGAGAGCACAGGGTCACGGCAGTTGTCATTCTCTCTGGGCCAGCAAACCCGCTGGATAAGCCCGGGATGCGTGCGCAGAGCCTGTCACCTGAAGGATTCAGTCTTCGACTGTTCCTCAACGATGGGACACCCTGGGTCGAGGTGACTACTCAACCAGGGAAGTGATCTCACCTCACGAAAATACAAAGGCCTCGACGTAACGCGTCGAAGCCTTTTTCATTATCTATTGTTTCATCTCTCCCTCTACAAAATCGTAAACGCTGCCACACTATCTCCTGCTTGCGGCTTCATGACTCGTACCCCCTGAGTGACCCGACCGAGCTTTGGTACACTCTTAAACGGAATACGAATGATGGTACCCTTAGATGAAGTCAGAATGAGATCGTCCTCGATATTGGCCATACTCACCACCTTGGCCCCAACGAGCTTACCAGTTTTCGGCGTCACCTTCATCGTCTTAATACCAGATCCACCACGTTTCTGAACCTTGTAGCTCTTCAGTTCACTCCGTTTGCCATATCCGTTTTGGGAAAGAATAAGGAGCTCCAGGTCCTTATCCCCCTTCAAAACCACATCCATACCAACGAGAACGTCAACATTCTTCAGCTTCATTCCTCGCACACCAGCGGCATTCCGTCCCATTGGTCGCACGTCGGACTCCTTGAAACGGATGGCCTGACCATCATTGGTGGTGAGTACCACCTCATCACTGCCGGTGGTTGGCGCCACCCAACCCAGGGTATCGCCCTTCTCAAGCGTGATGGCAATAAGCCCGCTCCGCCGGACATTCTCGAAGTCTTCCAACTTGGTCTTCTTGATTGTCCCCTTCTCGGTTGCCATAAAGAGATACTTGTAGTCACTCCCTTTATTGAGCGCTACCACAGCTGTAATTTTTTCTTCCTGAGAAAGCTGGAGGAAATTCACGATCGCTTGACCCTTGGACGTGCGAGTTGATTCCGGGATTTCGTACGCTTTGGTCTGAAAGACTTTTCCTGAATTGGTGAAGAACATGAGATTATCATGCGTCTCGATCGTGAGCACTTTAGCAATCTTGTCTTCTTCCTTGGTCGTTGCTCCGATTACACCCTTACCACCACGCTTCTGTACCCGATAGACACTCGGGTTCATGCGTTTGATATATCCATCCTCGGTCAGAGTGATGATGGCCTCTTCATTAGGAATGAGATCCTCTTGTCGGAAATCGCTGACACCAGCTTTGATAACCTTAGTCTTGCGCTCATCACCAAATCGATCCCTCACTTCAACGAGCTCACTCTTTACCAAAGCGAGAATCTTCTTGCGATGCTTGAGAAGGTCTTCGAGATAAGCAATGAGTTTGTACTTCTCCTCAAGTTCATCTTCGATTTTCTTACGCTCCAAACCAGCAAGCGTCTGGAGGCGCATCTCAAGAATAGCCGTCGCCTGGAGCTCAGACAACTTGAATTTCTTCATCAGATTCATGTGCGCTTCCTCCTTGGTTGCTGACTTCTTGATAGTCTCAATGATGGCATCGATATGATCGAGAGCGATCTTCAGCCCTTCCAAGATATGGGCTCGATCCTTGGCTTTTTTCAAGTCATACTCGGTCCGGCGTACCACCACGATTTCCCGATGCTTCACGTAGTGTTCTAGGATAGATTTAAGCGTCAGGATTTGCGGATCAACGCCGTCAACCAACGCCAGCATATTGACGTTGAAGTTCTTCTGCAAATCCGTCATCTGATACAGCTGATTCAAAACTTTCTGTGGAAAAGCTTCTTTCTTCAGGTCAATTACCACACGGACACCATCCTTATCCGATTCATCACGCAAGTCTTTAATCCCAGGTAGCTTGTTCTCTTTGTAGAGCTCAGCAATCTTCATAATAAGCGAAGCCTTGTTAGTCGCATACGTCATCTCGGTGATGACTATCTGAAACATGCCCGACTTCATCTCGACAATCTCTGCCTTAGCTCGCGCCATAATAGGACCCTTGCCCGTAGCGTAGGCCTCGCGAATATCCTTCTGATTGTAAATAATGCCGCCAGTCGGAAAATCTGGTCCCTTAATAAACTGCATGAGATCATCCACGGTGGCTTCTGGATTATCAATGAGATGACAGATACCATCAACCAATTCATTCAGGTTATGTGGCGGGATATTCGTCGCCATACCAACCGCGATACCAACCGTACCATTGAGGAGTAACTGGGGTAATTTGGCCGGGAGCACCAGCGGCTCCTCGTGCATTCCGTCAAAGTTTGGAATAAAATCCACCGTGTCCTTATCAATATCGATAAGCATCTCCTCGGCAATAGCTTTCAGTTTTGCCTCGGTATACCGGTAGGCTGCCGCACTGTCACCATCCATGGATCCAAAGTTTCCCTGACCCCAAACCAACGGGTAGCGGAGCGAAAAATCCTGTGCCATCCGGACCATCGTGTCATAAACCGCGGTATCACCATGTGGATGATACTTCCCGAGCACCTCACCAACTACCGTGGCTGACTTGCGAAACTTAGCCGAAGAACGAAGCCCCGTAGACCACATCGAATAAAGAATACGACGATGAACTGGTTTCAACCCATCCCGAACATCTGGAAGAGCACGGGCCACAATAACACTCATAGCATAGTCGAGATACGACTGCCGCACCTCTTCCGCAATCGAACGTGGCTCTACCTTGCCATCATGAAATTCTTTCTTTTCTTCCGTAGTCATAGACTTGAAACAAGATCGGTTATACTTTATATCAGCTCTTTACCGCCCTTCTTTTTGAGTATCATTCTCTATCTGCTGCTTAATAAATTCGTTGCTCTGTTCTGCTTTGCTTTCAATTCTTAGAGGGGCCGATTGCTCAAAAAGATTATTGAGGGAAGGCACGCCACCATTCATATTTTTTCCCTGCTCCATAGCTTTCGGTAAGTCTTCTGCTGTCGTAGTAACCGTGTCACTAACAGAAAGAAGCCAGATACCGAGAATAAACACCATTGAAATAGAGACACATGCCATGACATACCGTCGCCGGATGGATTCCGGTTCCTTCCGAATAGCCTCAATTTTTTCCCACAGTGCAGTTGCCATATTAAAAACAGCTAAGTACTACGCCCCACGCTCTAAAAGAATGACCTCCATTTGCTTCTCTTCAATATCCTTTTTTCTAAAATTCAGCTTGGCAAATGACTCTTTGGGGCAATTGCCTATCGCTTCACAAAACGCTTTTTCATCTTGGAGCGGCAGGGTTAGTCCGGCAATTTTATAGTGCATCGGTATTACTACTTTCGGCTCAATTTTTCGTACTAATTCAGCCGCCAGCTTTGGCTCCAATGCTCCAGCGCCACCCACCGGAACAAGAAGAATATCGATGCCGTTCAATTTATCTAGCAAATCCGGGGAAAGATCATGACCCAACGCACCAAGAAAAGCCAAGTGAATATCCTCACTCTCAAAAACGTAAACCGTATTTTGACCCTGCTCCGCCCCTTCCTTAGCATCCTGAAAAGCAGGAAAGCCAAGTGCGGCTATACCCTTCACTGAATATTCACCTGGTGCATCAATAACCGTTGGCTCTCCTTTAAGCGTTTCTTTAACCTCCTCAGTATTACCATGAGTTAAAAAAACAATGTCAGCCTGGCCCTGCGGTGCCCGGAGTCCAGATCCTTTTTCAAGTAAATCCGTCCAAATTACCACGTCTTCTGTAGCTCGACCAGCCGGCTTCGTATTTATTTTGAAGCAATAGTCTCCGTAATACTGGATATTCATACGATGATTTTCATTACAGTACACTCATTCTAGCAAGATTATTTCGCTCCGACAAGGCTCATTTTCGCTTCTTTTGACTTGACGCAGATACTGTGTCATGGTATGGTCATCCGTTGTTCGTTTCAATCAAATAAGCACCTAAAGGAGTCCCTCCATGAATTCATATCGGGACCCTTTGGGTCATTTGGCAAAACTCGGTCAATTCCTTGCCCTCCTCATCTGCCTCGGCGTTGGACTAGTCAGTCTCGTCTACGGACTAGAGTATCCGCTCTACCGTTACACGTCGTCCCCTGCCTGGCTCTTACCGGTACGAGGAATCCTTCTCGTCATTGGAGCTACTGGCATCATTGGAGCAGTGGCCATGGCAATAACCTGCATCGTCCAGACTGCCAATCCACCAACTCGGAGGCACTCTCAGCCCTATCGAAAGTAACGATGGGCTTTTTTCATACATCCATTAATAATCTACTGCCTCTTGCCAAAATATCCCTTTTGCGCTACAATCCCCCGTACGAAAGAAATGTCGTGGCTAATTGGTTAACACAATCGAATACGAGGAGAATTATCCTCGCTTTCCCCTGTTTCCAAGGCGCCGCTTCGGTGTTTTTTTTGTTTTATACAAGCGCTTTTTAATCAGTATCGCGAGCCAAGCGCCCTCGCTAACCTATAAATTTATGACTCCTACTGAAGAAGTTATCTCTTCACCAATGGAAGAGCTCCTCACTCAACACGTACTTGAAATACCTGAGATTGGCGATGTCATTCCTGGCACTGTTATGTTCGTGGCCTCAAGCTACGCTCTTATCGACCTTGGTCCCATGGGTACCGGTATCGTTCTCGGAAAAGAAATGCGTGATGGACTTGGTCCGGAGGGAAAACTGAAGGTTGGTACGACAGTGACCGCCACTCTCATGAACTATGAGAATGAAGACGGCTATATCGAACTTTCCATCCGTGAAGCTTCCTATGAGAAATCTTGGGAAGATATTGAGCATAAGATGACCAATCGGGAGGTCATTGCCACCAAAGTTTCCGAAGCAAATAAGGGTGGGCTCATGGTAGAAATCAATGGCATTGTCGGATTCCTCCCGGTTTCACAACTAGCAAGCGAACACTATCCGCGTGTAGAAGATGGCGACAAGAACAAAATTCTTGATCTCTTGAAAAAACTTATCGGTCAAGAAATTCAGGTCCGTATTTTGGATGCTGATCGCGAGAGTGAGAAACTGATTGTATCAGAAAAGGCTGCCCAGAGCGAAAAAGAACGTGAACTTATCAATCTACTGAAAGTCGGCGACATTGTATCTGGTGAGGTGAGTGGTGTTGTTGACTTTGGTGCTTTCGTCAAGTTTACCCCTCCAGTCCGTGAAGATGGCAAGAAGGCGGCCGAAAAACTCGAAGGTCTAGTCCATATTTCAGAGCTCGCCTGGCAACTCATTGATGATCCACGCGAAATGATTAAAACTGGTGACCATGTCGAAGCCAAAATTATCGGTATTGAGGAAACTCGAATTTCTCTCTCCATGAAAGCCCTCAAGAAGGATCCCTGGGATGAAGTCCTCGAGAAATACAAAGTAGGTGACGTCGTATCAGGAAAAGTTGATAAGATTAATCACTTTGGTGCCTTTGTCTATCTCGACAAGGACATCCATGGCTTGGCTCATGTGAGCGAGTTCCAGGACGTCTATCCCGGCAAGAAAATTGAAGACGTCTTCAAAGAGGGTGAGACCTATTCCTGGAACATCCTCTCCATCGAACCAAAGAGTCATCGTATGGGGCTCCTCCCAGTCAAGGACAAAGCGACTCCCAAAGCTACCAAAGAAGAGCTAGCCGCGTAATTAAAAAAACATCCTGCTCTGACAGGATGTTTTTGTAAAGTTCTTATGATCAACCTTAGCAATGTTTTTATTGTTTCTGGGGCAGCAGGCTCAGGGAAAGACTCCGTTATCGATGGCCTTCAGACACACTTACCCATAGAACGCGTTGTGACCACCACTTCACGATTTATGCGCCCATTCGAAAGTGAGGGACATCCTTACTATTTTATCTCTCGTGAGGAGTTTGAAAAAGGCATTGCGAGAAATGAATTTATTGAACACTCTATCAATGAAAATGGGGAGCTCTACGGAGTAACCAGGACTGAACTTGAGCGAGTCGGCCGACTTCAGGCAATTGGCATATGGCGTGTTGATTGGAAAGGTGTGATTTCAATTAAAAAACTTTACCCGAATATACTCTCTATTTATATCTCCGCCCCGCTTGCTGTTCTTGAAAAAAGACTACGCGCACGTGATATCGGAAAAGAGGAATTCTACTTTGAAGAACGTATGGCCTATACTCGTGAATGGCTCAATCATCTGGATATTTATGACTATATCGTCGAAAATGAAGAAGGAAAGCTGGCCCAAACCGTTGAGGCCGTCGCTACCATTATCAGAGATCGCTTCAGGACAAAATCCTAAGGGGAGCCCCTCTTTTGTCAGAAGTTTTCTCAAGCGCGTCCAGAACACCGTTGTCCAATACGAACTTTGGGAACCAAAAGACTCTTTTATTGTGGCAGTTTCTGGTGGACCAGATAGCCTCTGCCTCCTTGATGTTTTGTATCTCTTCTCTCAGAAATTTGGCTTTTCCCTCCATGTCGCCCACGTGAACTATAGACTCCGCGGCAATGACTCTGAGCTCGATGAGGCCCTAGTCCGAGCTCGAGCAAAGACGTATGGACTCACCCTCTCTGTGCTCCACCCAAAACAGCCGCATCTTGGTAATCTCGAAGAGAAACTCCGTGATATCCGCTATCATTTTTTTGAAAAAGTCCGCCGCACCCAAAAGGCTACGCTTATCGCCGTAGCTCACCACGAGGATGATCAGGCTGAAACGCTACTCCTTCGCCTGCTTCGTGGTTCTGGTACCACTGGCCTCTCCTCTATGCGACCCAAGCAAGGAGCCATAGTCCGCCCTCTCCTCGAACAGAGTCGGGAAGATATTATCAGGTACCTTAATGAACGTGGCCTTTCTTATCGTACTGACCAAAGTAATAATGACCAAACACTCCTACGCAATCAAATTCGCCACGAACTCATTCCTCTTCTCGCACAAAATTACCAACCAAATATTAAGTCCATACTCGCTCATACTGCCACTTTGCTTGCTGCTGACTCTGCCTTAATTGATGAAATTACCACTCGTTACTCACAGGTCCTTTCTCGAGGTACCGGCGCTTCAGTCGCGATGCTCCTCAAATTTCCTGAGACTCTTCTCGCTCATATGTGGCGCAATCTCCTTAAAGAAAAAACCGGAAAATTTCCTTCGCGAGGCATCATTATAGAGATTATGAAGGCCCTCAAAAGTCCAAAAATGAAGACCCAACGAGTACTCTTCCAAGGGTTGAAGATAGAACGAAAAGGTGATACAGTGACACTGCTTCATTTTTGAGTATAACCCCTTTTTATTGGCTCTCCTATGGAAAAAATGTTTAAGAATCTTTCGACTCTTATCTTGCTTTTTTTGCTTGTTTCAGGCATTATTATCCTCTATCAGTCACCAGCCTCTAAACCAACTGAGGTATCACTTAATGAGTTGGTTACCCAGATTAACCAAGACCAGGTAAAGGCCATCACAGTCAAAAATAACGAGTTGGCCATCGAATTAAAGGATGGAAAAAAAGAAAAGGCGAGTAAGGAACCAGAAAGCTCGCTCTCCGAAACCCTTAATAACTATGGAATTGATCGATCCAAATTTGAAACCGTAAGTTTTTCCGTTATTGAAGATTCAGGATTTAGCCTTTGGATAAGCGCTTTACTTCCTTTTTTATTGCCATTTATCCTCATATCCGCCTTTATTTGGTTCATGATGCGTCAGGCCCAGCGCGGAAACTCTCAGGCTCTTTCCTTTGGTATGAGCCGCGCCCGAATGCTTGATCCCAAGGACAAAAAAAAGCGCATCATGTTTGCCGACGTCGCTGGCGCCACTGAGGCCAAAACAGAACTCGAGGAGGTGGTAGAGTTTTTGAAGCACCCCAAGAAATTCCTCAACATGGGTGCCAAAATTCCTAAAGGGGTTCTACTCCTTGGCCCCCCAGGAACAGGAAAAACGCTCATGGCCAAAGCGGTCGCGGGTGAAGCTGGCGTGCCTTTCTTCAATATTAGTGGTTCTGAATTTGTCGAAATGTTTGTTGGGGTTGGAGCAAGCCGTGTCCGCGACCTCTTTAAACAGGCCAAGAAAAATGCACCCGCCATTGTCTTTATTGATGAAATTGATGCCGTCGGACGTCATCGTGGAGCAGGACTCGGTGGTGGTCATGATGAACGAGAACAAACCCTCAATCAAATTCTCGTTGAAATGGATGGTTTCGAGACTGATACGTCTGTTATTGTTATCGCCTCAACCAACCGACCGGACGTCCTTGATCCGGCCCTTCTTCGACCGGGTCGCTTTGATCGACGAGTAACGATGGATCTCCCTGATATCAATGAACGGGAGCAAATTCTCAAAATCCACATCAAAAACAAGCCGATTGAAGAGACTGTGTACATGCGCACTTTAGCCGAACGCACCCCAGGATTTTCAGGAGCCGATCTTGCCAACCTCGTCAATGAAGCAGCCATTCTTGCTACCAGACGAAATAAAAAAACCATTGGCATGATTGAGCTCACAGAGTCTATTGAAAAAGTTATTCTTGGTCCCGAACGACGAAGCCGTGTGATTAACAAAAAAGAGAAGGAGATTGTTGCTTACCATGAAGGTGGTCACGCCCTCGTTGGTGCCAGTCTTCCTCATGCTGATCCAGTCCATAAAGTCTCTATTATCTCCCGTGGTCATGCTGGTGGCTACACTCTGTCCGTCCCCGATGAAGACAAGAGTCTTCATTCACATGCCTACTTCATTGATGAGCTGGCTGTTTTCCTCGGTGGTTATGCGAGCGAAAAACTCGTCTTTGGTGACATCACTACCGGACCATCAAATGATCTGGAGCGTGCCACTCAAATGGCTAGAAATATGGTCACTCGCTATGGTATGAGCCGTCTCGGAGCGCGTACCTTTGGTAAAAAGGAAGAGTTGGTTTTCCTTGGACGCGAAATGCATGAAGAAAGAAACTACTCTGAAAAGACTGCTCAAGACATTGATGCTGAAGTAACGCACTTCATCGATGAGGCCTTTAAGCGAGCCACAGCCATCCTTACTGAAAAACGCGCCATCCTTGATACTATTGCTAAAACGCTTCTTGAGAAAGAAACTCTAGAAAAGGATGAGTTTGCCGATATCGTTGCAGGAAAAATTCCCCAACCCGAAGCAGCGATACAATCTCCTTCATCACAAGATTGAAAAGATAAGAAGTTCTATGAAGAAGTCACTCTTTGATTTCTTAATTGAAAGCTGGCACTTGTCCTACGCTCGTGCCAGCTTTTTTCTCTTTGGACTTGTCGCCGCTTCTCCAATGATTATTCTTGAGATATCACTCAGTCGAAGCGACATATCATTCTCGCCCGAGAAATTTTCTACTGTCTTTGAGACGCATCCCTTAACAGTCATCACTCTCATCATTCTCTCAATCACCGTTGCTCTTCTTGGCAAATCGTTACTCATTACCAACCTAAATGCTCAAGCTGATCACTCCTCATCAAAATTTGTTATCCCTCCAATTAAAAAATCTATTCTGATTGAAAGCGCCATCATTCTTTTCACAGCAATCATTATATTACCCGCCATATTCCCTTCTTTCATAGCCAGTACTCTACTCGGTGTTGTCCCGAAAGAAATCACCTGGCTTTCAATTGCCTTTATTTTTTTCATTCTCTTCATGATGACGATTGTAAGGGAGTACTCGCTCGCATACGCCCTCCTTACTCCCCTCAGATTTTGGTCTACTTTCGAATCAGCTGCCCGACTCTATATCCGATTTCAAATTCCATCACTCCTCTACGGTGTATTTTTACTCCTCATCACGGTAGTCTTTACATTTTTCAGTAATCTCGTTATGCTAGGAATTACTGCTCTTTTACAAACCCTTTCTTTCACTGGCAATACAGTCATTACTACCCTGGTGGTCTCGTTTCTTTTTTCTAGTTATGCTGTTTATGAACAAGCTCTGTGGATTACCTTTTTTAGGAGTCTTGTTCTTCCGCCTAAAACTCCGTCTGAAAGTAATGTCTCTCCACTTGCCGGGGAAATAAACAATAACGTACCAGGGATTACCACGTAAATTCATGGGTCTGTAGCTCAGTTGGTTAGAGCGCTACATTGACATTGTAGAGGTCTCCAGTTCGAATCTGGACAGACCCACCCATTTGTTCCAAAATAAAAATCCGAGATTTTCACCTCGGATTTTTATATTCTTATCAACACCCACCACTACAATTATCATTAGCGGCTGGTGGCGCTTGAGTATAAGGTTTCACATACACATCCGTCTTTTGACTCCACTCTTTCGTAAACTTAGCCGCCGGACCAAGTTTTTTATTTGCTTTATCAAGGGCTTTCACTACTTGGTTATCAACCTTCTTTACTTCACGTTGAATATTAGCCTGAATCTTACCAACTCCCTTTTGAATCATACTGGTAACGGCCTTATTTACGACAGCACTCACCACACCAGAAAGAAATTCTCCAGGATTCTCCGCGGCAGCAATAAGGTTGTTACCAATGTTTTCAACATCAGAAAGCATGCCTTCGATGGTGGCAGCTGGGGCAATGGTCTTACCATCTTGTTTTTTTCCGATAAATCCCGATGATTGAGCTTCTGTTTTTGCTGCCTCTATGGACTGATTCATCTTGCGCGCATAATAGGCTGTAGCAGAAAGTGTGTATCCAAATGGATTATTAGCCGGATTGGAAAAAAAGGCATTAAGTCCCCGATAATCCCCTTCTTGGAAGAGAATATCTGGACTTGGGCTGTAGGCATCGAGATCGTACGAAAGAGGAACATCACTTTCTTCTCCGGTACCATCTGAACCAATAGCTTGTTGAGCACCAGCTACCAAATAAGCAGCGTAGTTTCCAGAAACACTTCCCGAAACATCTCCCACCCCTACATAGTTAGCCGAAGCATATTTGCCGCGAGTGCTAATAGTGAAGAAATCATTCATGAACAACTGCGCCTGCTCGGCTGGTTTGGTATAAATAAAATCGTTCCAGTCAGTAATAAACAATGCCTCGCCGAGTGAATTTCCTCCAATCATTTGTCCCACCTGACTGTTGAGAATACTGATAGCAGCTGTTTTCAGTGTACCAAGCAACGCTCCAGCCAACTGTGTTTTTACAATCTCAAGCGCCTGTCCCAAAAGCTCGGCCGCAATTGATTCACCCCAAACACCCGCCTTAGCAGAAGGCGCAGCACAAACCAACTGACCAATAAGAACAATCAAGAGAAGCCACTTTCTCATCGATGAAAATTTAGAAGAAGTCTTTATCATAACCACACTCTACAAATCAATAGGAATCTGTTTGATATCCATTTCCTTCATCTTACCGTATATCTCCTGAGAAAAATCAGACATCACTCCAAGAAATCCCTGAACCTTAGACAGGGATGCAATTTTCCCAAGTGGATCATCCTGACCGTTTGTTTGCGCTACCTCATCTTTTAGAGTCATGGAATATTTCGCCAACTTGATTGCTTTGACATGAACATCAAGCATTCCTTCAGGGACCTCTATATCTTTAATCTCCTTGAGAGTTTTCTCTCCCTTTTTTGCCATATCCTCGAGGTAGTTCGTATTACCCAAAGTAATCGCTGCCAATGAATCCGTGCCAAGCGATGTAAGGACTGATGTTAAATCATTTTCAGTATGGAATTTCTTTGGTGAATTATTGGCTAGGATATATGCCATGACCGTTAGATACTCAACAGCGTCCTCTTTTTCTTTTTCCCTTAGTTTTTCCCCTTTAAGTTTCTTTGATACCTCTTTAATTTTTATTTCGTCAACGTTCACTTCGGGAAGGATTATTTCTTGGTCGCTTTGGTCCAGCACATTTTGAACTGACTCATTGATAGTTTCCAGAGTGACGGCTTCACCATTCCCCTCATTACTACTCTTAACAATATCAGCAATCTGAGATGAAACCTGCGTGGTCAAATTAACAGCATCGGCATCACCAACAATCGCGCTATGCGTATCAGCCGAATCATCTTGCACCAGCTTGTCACCGGGCGCAGGCTTAAGTGGGTTGTAACCACTTTCCACCTCAACACCATCACTGTATCCATCTCCGTCCGTATCTTTGTTTAATGGATCTGTTTTATACAAAGCCTCTTCATCGTTACTTAATCCATCTTGATCAGAATCTTGAAAAATATTTTTATTTGATTCAGTATCATCCGCGAAAACAAAAAAAGTCACACTCAAAGAGAGGAGACTGAAGAGAAGAAAAAAAGAAACCCGTGCGTTTTTCTGTGAAATTCCAGACAGGAAATTGCGCAACATAAAAACATTTTTATTTTGGAATTTTTGCAACACTCATTCCATTGATGCATCTGAAACTAGTATATCATTTTTTTTTCTCAATACCAATACTTCATATTAGACACTCAGACATCCTTTACCATATCCAGTATTCACAAACACCTCCATCATTAAATATCAAATTTCAATCACCCTTCAATTTTATTTTTTTAAGTCTATTTAAATTTAAATAAGTCATAATTTTTATGTTTTGTCAATACTTAAAATAACCCTGGTCTGAAGTGAAAACGAAAATGCCAGGAGTATCCAAAGAAGTATTTGGCCCTGCTGTATATCCCATAAATAGTGATCAAATAGCGACAAGGTAAGAAGATACATCATAAGCAATGTACTCAAAACTGGCATCATCGAGACACGGGATGTTCCACGTGGAACATTTTTTTTAAACAATTTATTCCACACTACAATTGGCACAACAATCGCAATTAATCCGATCATTCCCAATTCGCTCACTACTAGTAATAAAAGATTATGGATTGGTTGAAATTGCCAAGGGGCCAACATCTCAGAAAAGAAATTTTGCATTAAATAAACAAATTGCCCTATTCCTAATCCCTGTAATGGAACAGAAAAGAAGATAGATATGAACTCTTTTTGAATAAACACCCGCTCATTTAGTGGCTGAACAAAGTAATATCGCCAATCAAGACTTAAGAATAAGGCACTAATAAAGAAGAGTACTATTGCAATATAAAGCCCATGTTCCACGTGGAACAATTTTTTATTTTTGCTATTTATAGTGAGATAGAAACATTTTTTAAAAAAACCACCTTGTTCCACGTGGAACAATCTGTATACAAAATAAATAAAAGCAAGAAACAAGCCGAGATAAGCTGATTTTGAAAAAGTAAGCAAAAAGCAAAATAATTGAACAAAGAGAGAAGATCGATAGAACCATGCCGATTGTTCCACGTGGAACAATTTACTCCATACAACGCTCATGGAAGGTATTGTATTTTTGATATTTTCATGAATTGTTCCACGTGGAACAATTGATATTTTTTCAGATCTTTGTTCCACGTGGAACAAATCTTTATAATACATCCAGCCATAGACAGTAGTTACAACTAGAGAAAAACCCAAAAATCCAGCGAGAACATTTGGGTGCGGAAACAAACCATATGGTCGAACGAGCGGGTAATCAAGTAGGATAACTTTAGCTATTCCCGCCTGTTGAGCGGATATTATACTTTCCCGAAGAAAAGTAAATCCGATTGATGATTGACTGAAAAATTGAACGACTCCAATGAAAGCCTGAATAGATGCACTTATGATTACCCCGAAGAAGAAAACTCGTTCATTGTTCCACGTGGAACAATGAACGAGTTGAACACTCTTTTTAACAATAAATGTTCCACGTGGAACAAAGTCTCTATTTAAGGATTTTAAATTCAAAAAATTCCTACCGAATTGTTCCACGTGGAACAATTTTCCAATTCTTTGGTAGATGGTCTGAATGTTCCACGTGGAACAATTTTCCAATTCTTTGGTAGATGGTCTAAATGTTCCACGTGGAACAAAATATATCACAAGAGAGCAATACAAAAAATACCAAAGAATGAGCCGAAAAGAGCTATATAACGCTAGCCAATGGTTTTCCGACCAGAAAGTCGAAAGGAGCGAATATAGAACTAGTGGCAAGGGTAGAATAAACATTATCTGAAATATGTTCCACGTGGAACATACTTTCGGAAAAATACTTGGCAAACTAAAAATTGTTCCACGTGGAACAGCTAATAATATACTATCTTTATTTTTTTTAGCTGATTGATTAAATATTGACTTTATTATTAATTTATATTCTAATATAATTGTTATGATAAAAAGTGCCGCGGTAATGTCCGACAAATACAGGGAAACGTCCGTATACTCATTAAATCCCGTCGTTCCCTGCGGGGGAAAAACAAAAAGCACTTTCCTTACAGAAAGTGGTACTGTGAGCAAAAAGATAAACAAAGCGTATCTCGAAAACATTCCCTGGCCATTCAGTAGTAGAGTCATAGCTGGCATAACAATCGATGGTGGTGAGTTATTCCATTATACCGAAATCAGGAAGTAGTTGTACATGCCGGAGATTCCATTGACGAAACCAAGAAAATCCGTATGATGAGAGGGTAGCTTTGGGCCTGTAGCTTAGCTGGTAGAGCGCCTCCATGGCATGGAGGAGGTCAGGAGTTCGAGTCTCCTCAGGTCCACTTCATTTCCCCGGAAGGGGATTTTTGTTTTACTTTCAAAAAGACCATTGATAAAATAGAGAAAGCATGGTAGAGTTCCTTCTCCACCAATTTGCCCCTGTAGCTCAATGGATAGAGCTATCCCGTCCTAAGGGAGAGATCTGGGTTCGATTCCTGGTGGGGGCACTCATTAAGCCATTTTTTCGACTTATACATTCTTATTCACATCCATGTCAACACTCCGCATTACCAAAGTAAACGAACAGCTTCGAAAACTCTTGGGCGAAATCATGGAGCGAGAGCTCTCTTTAAAGCCAGGGATCATCATTACCCTTCCTAAGGTTGATACTTCTAAAGATCTCCGCTACGCCCGCATGTTTGTCAGTGTCTTTCCAGAATCAGAAACCAACTATGTCTCAGAAACCCTCAAAAAGGAGCTCTCTGCAATCCAAAAGAAGCTTTACGCCAAACTCTACATGCGCCCCATGCCCAAACTCTCCTTTGTTATTGATACAACAGAGCGGGAAGCGGATAAAGTTGAGAAACTCCTTCTTGAGCTGAAGTAATAGACTTCATTCTTTAATTTCCGAGAACTCTAGTATCTGACACTATTTAAGCCAAAAAACCGACTTATACAGAGTTATGCAACATTTTGAGAAGGAATTTCGAACCCTTTCCTACGTCATCTCACAAGCAGAACGTATCCTTCTCTTTGCTCACAGCCGTCCTGATCCGGACACGGTTGGAGCCAATCTCGCTCTCGAAGAATACCTCCTCTCGCTTGGGAAAAAAGTCGATATTGCTTGTTTTAATCCTTTTCCTGATAGTTTAAAGGGTCTAGCAGAAAAAACTTTTTTTCATCCAGACCAACTCGACCTCAGTCAGTACGATGCCATCATCGGGTGTGATAGCGTTGACCGCGGCCTTGATACTCTCATCAAGCAGTTTAGCGAAAAACAAGTAATAGTACTCATCGACCATCACCCTGATATCGAGATTGGAGGGGATGTTATCATTATTGATGCCAATTATTCTTCAACGTCCGAGTTACTTTATCTTTATTTCAAATCAGCTGAAGCGCCCATTACTAAGTCCATGGCAACGATGCTTCTCATGGGTATACTGTTTGATACCGGTGGTTTTCAGCATGGGGGAGTATCACCTCAGGTCATGGAGATTGCCTCTGAACTCATGAAGCGCGGAGCTCCACTCACCAAGATTTCTCAAACTATTTTCACCAATAAAAATATTGGGGCTATGAAATTGTGGGGGAAAGCTTTTGAGAAAGCTAAATTCAATAAGGAGACAGGCATGCTCGTCACTGCGGTCACCCAAAAAGACATCGAGGAGTGTCAAGCCTGCGCCGAAGATATCTATCAAGTGGCCTCCATCCTTTCAACTGTACCCGATGCCAAGTTTGCTATGGTTCTCTCTGAACGCGATGCGTGCATTGTTCGTGCTTCACTTCGATCGATGGAACATCATGGTATTGATGTCTCACTCATCGCCCACCAATTTGGTGGGGGAGGACACAAGCTCGCAAGTGGCTTCGAAGTACCAGGAAAAATAATTGAAACAGAAAGTGGATTTGCCATTGCTTAATATGGACAAACATCAAACGCTCGAGGCACTCAATATTCTGATGGCTGCGTCCTGTACCTGTTCTCTTAAAGAGACGGCTACTCAAGCTGTCCCCGGAGAAGGCAATCCAGATGCTGATATCATGTTCATCGGCGAGGCACCGGGAAAAAATGAGGACCTCCAAGGAGTACCCTTCATCGGAGCAGCTGGTAAATTTCTTTCTTTGATGCTTGCTACCATCAAGCTGAAACGTGAAGATATCTATATTACCAACGTCGTGAAATATCGACCGCCGAATAATCGAGATCCCTTACCAGAGGAAATTGCTGCTTGTATGCCGTGGCTCCATGAACAAATAAAAATTATTAAGCCGAAAATAATCGTGACCTTGGGTCGTCACGCTCTCGAACACTTCGTTCCCGGAAAAAAAATATCTGAGGTTCATGGCCATGCCTTTCGGCGTAACTTTCCAGATATGGGCGAACAAGTATTTTTCTCACTCTACCATCCAGCCGCCGCCCTCTATAACGGCAGTATGCGCCAAACCCTCATCGAGGATTTCAAAAAAATTCCCAAGATTCTTGCCACACTTGAGAAAAAATAAATCCAACCACCTTGGTTGGATTTTTTGTGCCGCGGGTGGGACTCGAACCCACACGATTTTGCAATCCGAGGATTTTAAGTCCTCTGCGTATACCATTCCGCCACCGCGGCAATTCTCTGAGGTCGCGTCCGGAATTGAACCGGAGTAAAGGGTTTTGCAGACCCGTGCCTAACCACTCGGCCACGCGACCACGTTTCGTAACACCTTCAAAGCCTAGCAAATAGGGGAGGGTGCGTCAATAAAAAAGGACTCGCTAGTCATTGCTAGTAAGTCCTTGACTGTTCTGGTCAGCCGATACCAAGCGAGCGCTTGATCCGATCGGTCCCGACAAAGTGATGAGCGCCGAAGAGCACCAGATAGTGAAGCGCGCAGAGCACCAGCGCCCCCACAACCATCACCAACCAGTCGAGTCGATTACTCCAATACGTACTGCTCACTGCAGTACTCACGATGAAGCACAGCCCAAGTACCAGCAGTTCGCCGAGTACGACGTAGCCGAAGCACGGCCAGGTAAAGAAACTACTCGGACCTCGTCGGCGCCACTGACGAGTGACATAGGGAAGCCAGACGACGATACCACTAACCAGAAACGTGATTAGGGCATCATACACCGTTTGTAGCATTATTGTGCACCTCAACTGAAAAGGACAAAACCTCAATGAGCACCGAAACCATTTTCGAGTCTCAACAGAGGAAAGGACCCTTGCGGGTCCTTTGCGCTCACGTGTCTATAGAGTATTTACTGAATCACCTTGGCCGTCAAGTGACGTCGACCAAAAGCGAAGGCTTGAGCCTTAGTCTGCATGTAGATATCGATGTGGTTACCCTTGATGGCACCACCACGATCCTCACAACGGTATTCTCCCATACCCTCAATGGAAATCTTGGTACCAAAGGGGAAATTGGCAGGACAGGCGAGCGTTCGATTTTCCTCAACTTTCAGACCAGAAGAAGTGATACCGTCTGATTTCCCACACTCATCAGCCGCAGCCGTATAGGCAGAAGCATTGATGATAAAAGGCTCCGTCGGCAAAGATTTCCAGAGCTCAGCCTGTTTTTCCTTCCAACGAGCAAGCACCTTCTCTTCTTTGCTCATCTCAGTAACCGCTACACTTGGCTGTTTGGCCTTATCTTCAAAAGAAAAGGTCCATTCGAGAAGATACGGGTCATTCTTGTAATCATACCCAGGAATCATAGGGACTTCTGATCCCATATCGGCAGCCAAAGTCGTATTCACCTGAAAAAGAGCCCCTGCTGTGATAACTATCGCGAAAAGAAAGCCTTTTCGTGCACCCATAGTGTGTTCTTAGGATAAGCCGTGACTCTCGAGAGAGGAACGGGCTGGCTCCTGAGCCAACTGAACATATTAGCATATTTTTTAAATATCGTCAAGAGTAGAGATAAAAATTATGGCTTATATAAAGCAAAAATACCAGTGTATTTCTGGTATTTTGGCTTAGATAAAGGAAATATTGAGATTCCCTATGTTCGTGGGTCAGAACGGTCCCATTCCTGCAACCTTCCCGCCTGACATTCGACATTTGTGGCTTTTCTCAAGTATTTTTCTTGATCTTTTGAAAGGAGCGGGTAATGAGGAAACTCATCGAGTGCCTCCGCAATATTCCAGAGATGCTCCTCAGAAATCATCCAGTCCGTCCCAAAGCGCTTGAGTGAAAACGGCCTCGAATAACTCCTGAGTGTCTTTTCGCCTGTTTTGACGTAGACATATTCATGAAAGTACGAGAGGGCTAATTCTCGAAGAGTACGGTAAATAGGGTCACGATAACGAAGTACTGGGTGATTACTCTTACTTATCGCCCCCCAGTAACCATTCTGCTTAAAAAGGGTCACCACGTGATCATAGTCTGGGTCGATAGCCTTTAAATCCATGAGGATGGGGCGTTTCCCGTGGAGCCACAGGGCAGCAGCAGCGAGAAATGCCCCTTCGATGCAATGCGCCCGACCCTTCCGAAGGGCCATACGTGGAGAAGAGCAGGAATCACTGTAGCGAGAAAGGTTACTCGGAAAATCATCGAGAAAGTCCTGGATTTTCTGAGGAGTAGAGAGTGGACGAAGAACGGCGAGTTCTTCTTCGGTAAGACCAAACATAGCTAGGATGCCTGTACCTCTGAAGAAGCTACCTTCCCCTCACGAAGAAGCGAGAGCGAAAGGAAAAAAATTGAGATAATAATGAGCGTACAGATGAAGCACAGAAGACAGAAGGCTTTAATAAAGAAAATTTCCCGATAAATGATAAAACCATTGAAGCACACTCCAAGAAACGAGAGGATAGCTATAGTCCGAGCCTGAGTAAACGACTGATGCTTGTATCCGTACCAGGCCAATCCCAAAAGGATAGGGTAAACGAGGAGCGCTACCCACGGGAAGGGGATACCAAAAACACTCGAGAGGGGATGACGGAGGACCTCGCTACAGGAATTAAAGGCTGAGAAATCACAGAAAGAACTGAGGCCTAGCGGATCAATGTAGTGAAAATAGTACGCTTTGTAACTGAGATACGCCGCATTAAAGAGAGCAATAACCGCCAAGGTGATAATGATTCGATACTGCTTCATAAAAGTAGTCTTAAGAATTTTTCATTCTTAGGATAGCATATTCTGGTTCTGAGTATAAAAAACTGCCGCCCGGCAGAGGCGCGGGGGCAGTCAAGAAGTTCTTCGGTCAGGAACAGCGAAACAGTTCCTTGTCCCGATAGAAGGCATGGCCGACACTGAAGAACGCGCCGAAAGCCGGTACCCAGACGAGAAGCGTAAATGCAGTCCACCAGGGTCCATTGGCACGGTAGTAGGGGGAGAGGAGCCGACCGGCAGCATCCACTTCAGGCAACGCCATGAGGAACACACCCATCAGACCACCGTAGAGAAGAAGCGCACTCCGAGCACCATCGAGAGCAAGCTCCTTCAGATCCTCTCGGCCCATGACCACGCCATAGGCGGCTACGGCAAAACCAATGGCCGTCGCCAGAACCGAGTTCATGAAACAGGCAGCGATGAAGCTAATGATTGTTGCCACCAGCGTCAGGGCAAACTTCCCAGACGTGGTGACCGTTGGCTCTCGCATCGACACCAGAACGCTATTCGAGGCTCCAAGGGACAGGGCGACCAGCGTCCCGAGGTAGAAGCCGCCGAATCCAGCGTGCCACCAGGACGAAACCGGGGGTGTGAAGAAGTCCTGATAGAGGTAGGCGATACCGAGACCACCGATGGCCCCACCGACGCTCATCCAGAACTGTTCAGAGCGCGTCCGTGGCAGGAGCCAAAAGGTGAGGCAGGCAATGAAGCCCACCCACACCACAAACACCGGGTAGTACCACTGGGGAGCGTTCGTGAAGGCAAACATGGGCTGTCTCCAGGTTGTTAAAGGATGCCTCGAGCATAGGAAATAGCATGATGATTGTCAAGAAAAAACAAAACCACCCAAGAAATGGGTGGCTTTGCATTTTTGACTTAGTTGGAGCTACTTGTTACTTACCATTAGAACTAATCTCTAGAATAAATTAACAACTAATAAGCTTATTTATTGAACTTATTCCTTTTGAGCCAATTGCTTCTTTTTTTCTTGTAAACTTTTACCCATCTTCTCTAAGCAATTTCTCAATACAGAGTCTAGCATGTATCCGCTAGGTTTCCCTTTTCTACTTAATGCTTCTTTTTTTACTAAAGGGATTAGTTTTCTAATCCAAGATAGTTCATCGATTAGGTCTTCATTTATATCGTGATATTTGTATCTCTCATTTAAAGCAGCAGCCGCATGTCTTTGTTCAGTTGGTTCAAGTTCAAGAAAAGTTTTGATGAATTTATTTGGATCAATATACTTTAAGACTGGAATCCTATGATAAGATTCTTCTGAGAAGTCACCAAGACTAGTTTTTATATAAAAACCATGTGTATCTTCCTTCATCAACTTTAAAAGATTCTCTGCTTCTTTTGGTAAGTTTTCAATTTTTGACTCACTAATTTTCCTTTCGACATATTCCAAGAGTTTTTTAAATTCAGAATCTTCAATAGACCAAAACGGTAACCCGCTGTAATCGTCATAGTGGATTGAAGAAACCATTTGTTTTTCTGCTACAAGAAGCCCCCCATCTTTAAGAGAGTCTATATATTTTTTAAAGCTATCAATTATATCCTTTTTCTTTCCATGATACAGACCCACTTTTTCAAGAAATATTAACAAGCCCACTACATGCTTAATCTCTCCTACTTTTTTAAAATTTCTATTTTTATAATTTTCTACAACGTCTTCTAAGATTGAAGAAAACTCATCATCTTTTAGATCTCGAAAATGCCAAAGTCTAATCCAGTTAGGAGTATTCTCATTCTGGCAATAAACGCTATTTAAAAGAGATTCCTTCAGTGTATCGCTATCTATTTTTCCTTGGTCAAAAAACTCTATCCAAGTTTCATCAGTTAAAATAATGTCATAAAAACGCATCGTGGAATACCTCTCATTAATCTCTCTAAAAATATTAGTTGTCTTGTCTGGGTTTTCGACAGATTCAAATATAGATTCGCTTTTTATTTCTTTAATTCCTTCAGGGGGGATATTTCCATGCTTAATCTCAAATGAGAAAACCAGAAAGAGTTTTAGAAGCTCAATAACTAAAGGTTCTTTCTTAGCTATATCAGCTGGAATAAAGCTATAAAATCTTTCGAAATCAGATACTGATTGCTTTAAGTGTCTTAAATTTTCATAACCAGAAAGTTTGTAAATCTCTTTTATAGATAACTTATTTTTGTTTAAAAGCTTTTTTAACTTTGTATTTAATACCTCAGAAATAATGTCTTGAAGGGCGGAATCAAAATCTGATTCAACAGTAAAAGTTTTTCCAATTAATTTCTCTTTAATCTCTTTATATATTTTTTCGTCTTTCGCTAAAATTTCTTCCTCATTTGCGATAATAATAACTTTTATACCTTGATGCTCTACGAAGTAATTAATGTATCCCAAAACTTCTTCGATATTCATTAAACAGCGCTCAAGGTCATCAAATACAAGAATTCTATCGCTAATATTTTTTAGATATTCTAGTAAATCAATATTCGGTATTTGAGAATTTATAGTAGCATCTGTGGAGCTGCTGTTACCATCTAAATCAATTTTAAAAGTTGCTTTTAAAAGACCTTTAGCAGCTTTACCAGCCAATGCCATTCCTTTGGAAGCAAGCAGGGGGTGTAATTCTTGAAAGAAAATATCTTCTATCTGACTAGTAGATTTAATTCCATATAAACTAACATAAATTTTCTTTTGACCTTTTTCTTCAATCTTTTTAAGATAATCCTTTATAAACCAAGTCTTTCCAGAACCCCAAGGACCCTTAAGTAAAATGGCGTATGACGGATTGTCTTTTTTACAGTAATAATCTAAATAATCCTCAATATACTTGTTCAAGTTTTCCATAATTTTTAAGCTTAAAATTAAGAACACCTAAACTCATATTGGTCATATTGTTGGGTTTTGGCAATATTTCATGCCCAACATCATCTTCTGCAACTTTTCCATACGCTTTTTATGCCTTTTGGTCCTCTGTGTCTCTCGGGATAAAATAAGTGGTTCTAGCGATGTCCAGGAAACCGTTTGATAGGAAGTTTTTGGCTTGGATAAGGTCTCAAAAGACTTTAGTAAACACAAAGGTTGGCTTTAGATAGGTCTTTTTTCAAAAAAATTATCACGAAAAATCAGAAAAAATCAAACCGATATGGAGTTATTTTTAGTTTTTTGAGCGGGTAAGGGGAGAATCTCACTACTCGCTTCGCTGCGTTCTATAGGGCTTCCGCCCTCTAGCCCTCGAAGACTCGGTCACCCCAAACGGGAAAACAGATGTTTTCCCGACCCCTTTCCCGTTCGACTCCCACTTATCCCAAACAAAAGAAAAAAGGATTAGCACAAAGCCAATCCTTTTTTCTTTCACTGAGCTGGCTGGTAGATGCGGTTAGAACTTTTTCGTATAAAAATGAAGACCGCCGAGAGCTATGCGAAGCTTTCGGCGGCTTGGATTGATTGAGTCGTTGCATTGACTCACTGGGTGGGAGGCTGGTTGAACTCGTTCAGTCCGAAATGCATGCAGAGGCAGAAGCCAGTCCACGCAAGGCCGAGTGCGAGGAGAATGGGCCACGTCAGCATCTCTGCTCGACGCCCCTCTTTCAAGAGCGCCCAATTGATGTCGCCGACGATCCCGAGGATCAGAAATGCAGCAAGCACCATGACGAGACCAATGCCGACGACCGCACTATTGCTAAGTTTCATGTGAGACTCCTTTCGATTCGGTTTGAGTGGTGAATCTAGTAGCGTCCCAGGACAGCGTCGTGGTCGGGATTCTTCCAAAGACCGATGCTGAGCCAGAGAAAGACAGCCGCGGCGAAGATCGAGAACGAGGCGGCGAGGCTGTTGCTGAGCCACGGACTTCCTTGCGGGGCCGTGACAACGGACCAGGTTGCTCCGGCCGCCAGTCCTCCGAAGCAGAGGCTGGTGAAACACATGATCGCAATGGCGCAGATGATGTCGCTACGGGACATGGAGTTCTCCTAATGTTGGGTTGGTCAGAGTTCTTCGTACGAACCACGGAAGAGCCGTACCCAGACACCACAAGTGATGTTCAGATCGTAGTCGGCCAGCACCCCACGAATGGCGGCAACGATGCCCATACGTCGCTCGTCGAGGTTGGCGGCTCGACCAGGGTATTCGTTGGCCTCGATTGTGATGTCGAGGCAATTCGCATTCACTGCGAAGCGGCCGATTTCCTGCGTGTCGACCATGATGTGCTCGACACTGAGGTGGGCTTCGGAATCTTCCTCGACATGCAGCGCCAGGACGACGATTTCGGGAAGAGCCCCGGTCAGAGCCACCATGACATAGTCAGGCACTCGATCGGGCTTGTAGCGTGCGACAACCAATGGCATGGCGTCTCTCCTTGTTAAGTTGCCATTTGTCCGAATTGGACTAAGCAGAATACTATTTTTCAATCATTTTGTCTACCCATGGTTCGACTCCGTTTTGGAGTAATAAAAAACAAGGCTCTGGTGAGCCTCATTTTTTGATTGAGCGGGTAAGGGGAGTCGAACCCCTATCTCAACCTTGGCAAGGTCGTGTAATAGCCGCTATACGATACCCGCCTACGTTACACTTCGGCGAGACAAGCCCGCTTTCATGTCGATGGCACTTTTTTCTTTCTTGTGTGGGACTGGATGGGATCGAACCATCGACCAAGCGGTTATGAGCCGCGCGCTCTACCACTGAGCTACAGTCCCAGAGGAAAATCCGCTTTTTTCCACCTTATCCACATGATATCAACCTCTTTTGACCTTTTCAATCGATATTCTTTCTTTTGGTGCCGAGGGGCAGGATTGAACTGCCGACACAAGGATTTTCAGTCCTCTGCTCTACCACTGAGCTACCTCGGCTCATCTGAAGAGCCACTGTATATCCCGGGGATAACTCGACTTTTTGGCTTACTTATCACACGGTGCGTGCTGAGGGACCCTCCCTCGACTCTCAAGACGCCGTCGCGTCTTTCGGTCTGGGCACCGTCTCACGGTTTTTTCTTCTGAAAAAACATCGTTGCGACGTTCTCATCCCTTCGTAAGCCAAGCAGTTGGCTTGCTCATCCCGCGGTGCGTGCTGAGGGACTCGAACCCCCGACCCTCTCGGTGTAAACGAGATGCTCTAACCAACTGAGCTAAGCACGCATATCCAAGAAAGTTCGTCACTCATTTTCATTCACTCTGTGCCCAAGAGAGGACTCGGTCACGAATCTTGCTCTCGCAAGTTCTCGACCCCGCCTCGCTGCCTAACGGTAACGCTCCGGCTTTCTCGGCCTCACGAAAGTGAAGCAGTTCACTTTCTTCTTGAGCCCATCGCTCTTTTCATTCACTCTGTGCCCAAGAGAGGACTCGAACCTCCAATCCCTTGCGGGAACTAGCACCTCAAGCTAGCGCGTATACCAATTC